>NZ_JAWIRS010000008.1:145108-186544 GCF_036320005.1 Stenotrophomonas sp. SMYL11 | reverse complement strand
CCGCCCCACCTCCGACAGATTCCCGCTGCTGTGGGTAGGTGTCGACCTTGGTCGACACGATAGATCCACGCCATGCGTGGATGCTCTTCGTTCAATCTTCGAAATAATAGATTTCGATGAAGATTCATCCACGCATGGCGTGGATCTACAGAAAGCAATGCCCGACAGATCGCAGAAATCTGTCGAAGGCGGGGTGGGTCCGGTTGCGGGGGGCGTGAGCGCCATGGATGGCGCGACCGAGCCTACACGGACGTATCTACGGCGCCCCCCGCAGCCGGACCCACCCCGCCATCCCACGGAATGCACGCTGTTGCTGTTGCTGTTGAGGTTGCCGGCCAGCGGCCGGCACTACCGCAGGTGCCGGGCGCAGCCCGGCCGAACACCCCCAACAGGCAGGCGGCGCCCGGAACAGGTACCCTATGCCGCCATCAGATAGCCAACGTGACATGACCGACGCCATCGTCGCTCCGCAGTGGGCCTCCCGCCTGCGCGACATCGCCGACTTCCCCAAGCCCGGCATCCTCTTCAAGGACATCATGCCGCTGCTCGCCCACGGCGAGGACTTCCGAGGTGCCATCACCGCGATGGCCGACCGCTGGCGCGACCAGAAGCTGGACGCGGTGATCGGTATCGAATCGCGTGGCTTCATCCTCGGCGCCGCGATGGCGCTGGAACTGGGCGTGGGCTTCGTGCCGGTGCGCAAGCCTGGCAAGCTGCCGGGCCAGGTGCTGCGCGAGGAATACACGCTGGAATACCGCAGCGACTGCATCGAAGTGCACGCCGATGCGCTGTCGGCCGGTGCCCGCGTAGCGATCATCGATGACGTGCTGGCCACTGGCGGCACCCTGGTCGCCGCGCTGTCGCTGGTGCGCCGCCTGGGCGTTGACGTGGTCGGCGCCGGTGTACTGGTCGAGCTCGATGGCCTCGGCGGTCGTGCGCGCTGGGAAGCGCATCTGCCGTTGCACACCGAACTGGTGTTCTGATCGAAGGGTAGCTGCGAACCGGTAGTTGCCAACCTTGGTTGGCAGCGCCTTTCGCGACTGGCGCCACGGAGGGGCCAACCAAGGTTGGCCGCCACCAGGTCAGATCGTTGCCAACCGTGGTTGGCAACGTTGCTTCAATCACATCATCCGCACGCGGAACCGACGGCCCTTGATCTTGCCGGCTTCCAGCTTGGCCACGGCCTTGTTGGCCTGCTCACGCGCGATCGCCACATAGGAGCGGGTCGGGAAGATCGCGATCTTGCCGATGAACTTGCTCGACAGGCCGGCGTCGCCGGTCAGTGCACCGAGGATGTCGCCCGGGCGCAGCTTGTCGGTCTTGCCGCCGTCGATCCGCAGCGTGCGCATCGCGGCCTGCGGCAGCTCGGCCGGGCGCGAAGTCGCCAGCGGCGTCTTCTGCCAGTCCAGCGGCTGACCCATCTGCGCTTCGATGGCTTCGGCGCGGGTCTTCTCGCGGCCGGCCACCAGGCTGATCGCCAGGCCGCTGGCACCGGCACGGCCAGTACGGCCCACGCGGTGCTGATAGCTCTCCACGTCGGTCGGTAGCTCGTAGTTGATCACCGCCGCCAGCTCTTCCACGTCCAGCCCGCGCGCAGCCACGTCGCTGGCTACCAGCACGTTGCAGCTGCGGTTGGCCAGCAACAGCAAGACTTCCTCGCGGTCGCGCTGCTCCATGTCGCCGTGCAGGGCCAGTGCGGAGAAGCCGAACTGCTGCAGCGAGTTGGCCACTTCGTCCACGTCCTTGCGGGTGTTGCAGAACACCACCGCCGATTCCGGCGTGTACTTCAGCAGCAGGCCGGCCAGCGCCTTCTGGCGATGCGCCGGTTCCACCTCGCAGAACAGGTGGCGGATGGCCGGTGCCTGGTCGGCGCCTTCCACAGTTACTTCCACTGCCTCGCGCAGCAGGTCACGCGCCATCGCGCGGATGCTGTCCGGGAAGGTAGCGGAGAACAGCAGGCTCTGCCGGTCCCTGTGGGTGCGACCGGCGATTTCGCGGATCGGCTCCTCGAAGCCCATGTCGAGCATGCGATCGGCCTCATCCAGCACCAGCGTGCGCACCGCGCCCAGGTTCAGCGCGCGCTTGCGTGCCAGCTCCTGCACGCGGCCGGGCGTACCGACCACCACGTGCGGGTCGTGGCCTTCCAGCGACGCCAGCTGCGGGCCCAGCGGCACACCGCCGACCAACAGCAGCAGCTTCAGGTTGGGGATGCCGGTGGCCAGCTTGCGGATCTGCTTGCCGACCTGGTCGGCCAGTTCGCGGGTCGGGCACAGCACCAGCGCCTGCACGCGGATCACGCTGGGGTCGATGGACTGCAGCAGGCCCAGGCCGAAGGCGGCGGTCTTGCCGCTGCCGGTCGGCGCCTGTGCGATCACATCGCGGCCATCGAGGATGGCCGGCAGGCTCTGCGCCTGCACGGGGGTGAGGGTGGTGTAGCCGAGGGCATCCAGGCCGGGCTGCAGGGCCGGGCTCAGCGGCAGGGTCGAGAAGTCAGTCATGGCGCATTGTACCCGTCCGCGCGGCAGCTCCCGTCCTGCGGCCTTCATCCATGTGGGTGCCGACCTTGGTCGGCACGCTCCTGCTCAGCCCAGCACCGCCAGCACGCCCTGGTGTATCGCCAAGCCACCGAACAGCAGCCAGCCGAACAGGATCAGCGCCAGCAGCAGCGGCTTCAGGCCGGCCTGGCGCAGCGCCGAAACGTGGGTGGTCAGGCCCAGCGCGGCCATCGCCATCGCCAGCAGCACGGTATCCAGCTGCACCAGCCCCGCCTGAAGGCCGGCCGGCAGCAGATGCAGCGAGTTGAACCCGGCCACCGCCACGAAACCAAAAGCGAACCACGGCACCACGATGCGCGCCTTGCTGCCATCGGCGCTGGCCTTGCCGCCACGCGCCAGCCACAGCGACAGCGCGACCAGGAACGGCGCCAGCAGCATCACCCGCACCATCTTGGTGATCACTGCGGTATCGGCCGCCGCTTCGTTGACCGCGCGGCCAGCCGCAACTACCTGTGCCACTTCATGCACCGTCGCACCGGTGAACAGACCGTACTGCTGCGCGTCCATCGCCAGCCAGCCGTGCGACTGCACCAGCGCATACAGGGCGGGATACAGGAACATCGCCAGCGTGCCGAACACCACCACCGTCGACACCGCCACCGTGACCTGCGCAGCACGGCCGCGCACCACCGGTTCGGCGGCCATCACCGCCGCCGCGCCGCAGATCGCGCTGCCGGCACCGATAAGCATCGCCGCCTCGCGTTGCATCTTGAACACGCGCACACCCAGCCAGCAGGCCAGGCCGAAAGTGCTGGCGACCACCAGGACGTCCATCAGTACGCCGGTGATACCGACATGGCCGATGTCCTGGAAGGTCAGGCGCAGGCCGTACAGCACGATGCCGGCGCGCAGCAGCCAGTGCTTGGAGAAGCCGACACCGGCCGCACTGCTCGGCGCCAGCCGCGGATAGAACGTGTTGCCGACCACGATGCCGGCCACGATGGCCACGGTCAGCGCGCTCAGGCCGTGCGCCTGCAGCCAGGGCAGCTCGGCCAGGTACAGCGACGCCGCCGCGAGCAGGCCGACCAGCAGCAGGCCGGCCAGGCGCGGCTGCCAGCGCTGGCGCAGGGCGGGCAGGGACCAGGGGGAGAGAGCGGGGGCGTTCATGGCAGGGGCAGGGCTGGGGTGACGTGGCAAGCGTGCGCTCCAGACGATGACCTGTAAAACGAATAATATGAGTGAAAGCAACCTATCAAGCGGGTAAATGACATGCGCCTGACCCTGCGCCAGCTTCAGGTCTTCGTCGCCATCGCCGATTACGGCAGCACCACTGCTGCCGGCCAGGCCATCGCGCTTTCGCAGTCGGCCAGCAGCGCCGCCCTGCAGGAGCTGGAAGCGCACTTCGGCACACCGTTGTTCGACCGCATCGGCCGCCGCCTGGCGCTGAACGGCCACGGCCGCGCCCTGTTGGAACCGGCGCGCACGCTGCTGGTCAACGCCGCCGACCTCGAGCGGCAGCTCGCCGCCGGCGGTGACCCCGCGCAGGGCGCACCACTGCGGCTGGTGCTGGCCGCCAGTACCACCATCGGCAATTACCTGCTACCGCCGCGCATTGCCGAACTGCTGCGGCAGGCACCGCAGGCCGAAGTCGACCTGCGCATCGACAACAGTGCCGGCGTGGTCGCCGCCGTGCAGCGGCTGGACGTGGACGCCGGCCTGATCGAAGGCCCGTGCCACGAGCGCGGCCTGCAGGTCACGGCCTGGCAGCAGGACCCGCTGGTGATTGTGGCGGCCGCCGACGCCCCCGCGCGCTGGTCGCTGGACGAACTGCGCCGCGCACGCTGGCTGCTGCGCGAACCCGGCTCCGGCACCCGCGAAGCGGTGGAACAGGCCTTGTTGCCGCACCTGCGCGGCTTCGCCCAGACCCTGCAGCTGGGCAATACCGAAGCGATCAAGCAGGCCGCCATCGCCGGCCTCGGCCTGGCCTGCCTCTCCCGCTATGCCCTGGAAGAACCCTTGGCCCTCGGCCGCCTGCGCGTGCTCGAGACCCCGCTGCCACCCCTGCAGCGCACCCTCTGGCTGGTACGCCACCCGGGCAAGCAATGGCTGCCGGGGCTGCACGCGTTGCTGGGGGAGGTGGGGTAATTCATCAGATTCCCATGTGTCGATCAAGGTCGACATCCACCAGAGCAGAATGCCGTCACGGCAGATCGCAGGAAATTGTCGAAGGCGGGGTGGGTCCGGTTGCGGGGGCGTGAGCCGCATGGGCTCGAGGCATGCCTCGGGCGGGTTGGGCAGGACGCCCGACCCCGGTCTTGCCGTGTGCGCAGGACTGCGCACACGAGCAAGCGGCGACCGAGCTTACATGGGTGAGGGCGCTTTGCTTGCGAAGCACTGCTTCGCAAGCGCCCGAACGCACAGCCGCCAGCGGCTGGGCCGGGCCCCGGAGGGGTACTTGCAGCGTCCCCCGCGACCGGACCCATCCCGCCATCCCACAGGAAACCAGCTTTTGACGCTGCTTTGGCTGCGGCCGTTGCCTCTGCGGGTGCCGGGTGCAACCCGGCCGACGCCCCCAACCCGTACAATATCCGGATGCCTCTGATTACCCTACAGAACGTCGACTTCAGCGTCGGCGGCCCGTTGTTGCTGGAAAAGGCCGAACTGTCGATCGAGCCGGGCGAACGCATCGCCCTGATCGGCCGCAACGGCGCCGGCAAATCCACCCTGCTCAAGCTGCTGTCCGGCGACCACAAGCCCGATGACGGCGAAGTCCGCGTGCAGCAGGGCGTGCGTGTCACCCGCCTGGAGCAGGAAGTGCCGCACGGCGCTGCCGGCTCGGTGTTCGACGTCGTCGCCGATGGCCTCGGCGAACTGGGCCAGTGGCTGGCCGAGTTCCACCACCTCAGCCATGCCGAAGTATTCGATGGCGAAGCCCTTGGCAACGTACAGGCCAAGATCGACGCCGCCAACGGCTGGGGCCTGGACCAGCGTGTCAGCGAAACCCTGACCAAGCTCGACCTGGATGGCGAGGCCGAGTTCGGCCGCCTGTCCGGCGGCATGAAGCGCCGCGTGCTGCTGGCCCGTGCGCTGGTGTCCAGCCCGGATGTATTGCTGCTGGACGAACCGACCAACCACCTGGACATCGAAGCCATCGACTGGCTTGAAGCGTTCCTGAAGGGCTGGAGCGGCAGCGTGGTGTTCGTCACCCATGACCGCCGCTTCCTGCGTGCCTTGGCCACCCGCATCGTCGAGATCGACCGCGGCCAGGTCACCAGCTGGCCGGGCGACTGGGCCAACTACGAGCGTCGTCGCGAAGAGCGCCTCAACGCGCAGGCGCAGGAAAACGCACGCTTCGACAAACTGCTGGCGCAGGAAGAAGTCTGGATCCGCCAGGGCATCAAGGCGCGCCGTACCCGCGACGAAGGCCGCGTACGTCGCCTGAAGGCGATGCGTACCGAACGCTCGCAGCGCCGCGACCTCAGTGGCAACGTCAAGATGGAAGCCGCGCAGGGCGTCAGCTCGGGCAAGAAGGTCATCGACGTCAAGGACATTTCGTTCGCCTTCGGCGAGCGCACCATGGTCCGCGATTTCACCACCACAATCCTGCGTGGCGACCGCATCGGCCTGATCGGTCCCAACGGCAGCGGCAAGACCACGCTGCTGAAGCTGCTGCTGGGCGAACTGCAGCCGGCCAAGGGCGAGGTCAACGCGGGCACCAATCTGCAGATCGCCTATTTCGACCAGTACCGTGCGGTGCTGCGCGAAGACTGGAGCGCGATCGAGAACGTGGCCGAAGGCCGCGATTTCCTCGAGTTCAACGGCAAGCGCAAGCATGTGCATGCCTACCTGCAGGACTTCATGTTCACCCCGGAACGTGCGCGTGCGCCGATCACCCGCCTGTCCGGTGGCGAGCGCAACCGCCTGTTGCTGGCCAAGCTGTTCGCACAGCCGTCCAACCTGCTGGTGATGGACGAACCGACCAACGACCTGGACGTGGAAACCCTGGAGCTGCTGGAAGAGCTGCTGGGCGAGTACACCGGCACGCTGCTGCTGGTCAGCCATGATCGTGATTTCATCGACAACGTGGTGACGTCCACGCTGGTGATGGAAGGCGACGGCGTGATCGGCGAGTACGTGGGCGGTTACAGCGACTGGCAGCGTTATGCGGCCAGCATCGCGGCGCCTGCCGCAGCCCCCGCCGCCAAGCCGGCGGCCGCCGCACCGGCCACCCCGACTGCCGCTGCTCCGGCCGCACCCAAGCGCAAGCTGGCCTACAAGGAAGCACGCGAACTGGAGCAGCTGCCGAAGACCATCGAGAAGCTGGAAGGCGATGTCGAAGGACTGACCTCTGCGATGAACGACCCGTCGTTCTACACCCGCAGCAGCGCGGAAGTGACCGCGCACACCCAGCAGCTGGCCAAGGTGCAGGCCGAGCTGGATGCGGCCTACGCGCGCTGGGAAGAGCTGGAAGGCTGAGCGACGGTCGGCGCCAGCGGCGCGCCGATTGATGTAGAGCCGAGTCCACGCTCGGCTCATCGCGATCTGGCCGGAGAGCAGCCGAGCGTAGGCTCGGCACTACCGAGGCATGCCAGCAGACGCTGTAGAGCCGAGCCCACGCCCGGCTGATGGATCCACGCTATGCGTGGATGGCGGCATCAGTGCGGACCAAGGTCCGCACCCACCAAAGCGGATTCCGCACCCACCGGGGGGCAGGGGGTCATTTAACCCCGTGCAGATCCCGCAGCTGGCTCGGCCGGCTGCCGAAGTACGCGGCCAGATCGGCGATGTCCTGGTCGCTCAGGTCCGTCGCCTGCGGTGTCATCAACGCATGCTGGCGGTCGCCTGCCCGGTAGGCCTGCAGCGCATGCGCCAGGTAATCACCGTACTGCCCACCCAGCTTCGGATAGGTCGGGTCGATCGGCGCATTGCCGTCGGCGCCGTGGCAGTCGATGCAGCTCTGGTTGGTGGCCTTGCTCTTCACCTTGGCGCGGGCTTCACCGGCGGCCTCGCGGCCCGGCGGCAGGCCGGCAGAGGATGAAGAACCGTGTTCGCCGCTGGCATGGCCCGGGTCGGCGGCGGATGTCTCGCTGTTTTCCACCTGCGACTGTGAACAGGCGGCCAGCAGCAGGGCAACGGACAGGGCGATGGCGTGACGCATCGGATGCGCGGCTTTCGACATGGGCGGGCCTTACTTGACGGTGGACAGGTAAACAGAGAGATCGGCGATCTCCTGTTCGCTGAAACTCATCGACTGCGCCTGCATCGTCGGATGCCTGCGCTTGCCCTGGCGGTACTCGGTCAGGGCCTGGGCCAGGTACTGCTGGGTCTGGCCGCCGATCTTCGGCACCCGGTAACTCGGGTAGGCGTTCTTGTAGCCGGTGATGCCATGGCACCCCTGGCAGGTATAGGCCAGGACACGGCCATTGTCGAAGTTGCCGGTGGGGGCGGCAGGCGCCGGGGCAGCGGCGGGAGCCGGGGCCGGGGCAGGTGTGGCAGGAGCAGGAGCGGGCTGTGCGGCGGCCCCAAGGGGCAGGAGGACGGCCAGAGCGAGACAAGCGGCGAGCGGCTGCGGGCGCATGGTGTCGTTTCCGGGGATTCGGGTCTGGTCGTTCCGGCGTGGGGTACGGAACGACCCGAGTATAGCCCCAGGTTTCATCTAGCTGAAATGGGGGGCGGGCCGACCAGTGGCGTGAAGGCACCATGACCTTTGGGATATGGTGTTGCCGTGAAGTGGTGCATTACTTTGCTACCACACCTGTCCACGCATCCTCCAGGGACCTGACGATGTCGCACCCAACCTTCCTGTCCGGCCGTCGCAGCGGAATCTGCGCTGCCGCACTGCTGATCTCCACCTCCCTGCTGCTGGGCGGTTGCGCCGCAGGGCCCAATTCCGAAGCCAAGGCCGCCGAGACCAAGGAGGAGAAGAAGGTCGACGCGGTCCCGGTCGAAGTGGCCGTGGCCAGCCACCGTGCCGTCGCCGCCAGCTACACCGGCACCGCTGCGCTGGAGCCGCGCGCCGAGTCGCAGGTGGTCGCCAAGACCTCCGGCGTGGCGTTGGCGGTGCTGGTCGAAGAAGGCCAGCGGGTCACTGCCGGCCAACCGCTGGTACGTCTGGACCCGGACCGCGCCCGGCTGGCTGTGGCGCAGAGCGAAGCGCAGATGCGCAAGCTGGAGAACAACTACCAGCGTGCGCAGAAGCTGGTGGGCCAGCAGATGGTCAGCGCCGCCGATGTCGACCAGCTGCGTTACGACCTGGAGAACATGCGCGCACAGTACCGCCTGGCGACGCTGGAGCTGTCCTACACCACGGTGGTCGCACCGATCTCCGGGGTGATCGCCTCGCGTTCGATCAAGACCGGCAATTTCGTGCAGATCAACACGCCGATCTTCCGCATCGTCGACAACTCGCGCCTAGAGGCCACGCTCAACGTGCCCGAACGCGAGCTGGCCACGCTGCGGGCGGGCCAGCCGGTGACCCTGTCGGCTGATGCGCTGCCGGGACAGAGCTTCACCGGCACCGTCGACCGCATCGCACCGGTGGTGGATTCGGGCAGTGGCACGTTTCGCGTGGTCAGTGCCTTCGATGGCGCCGCGCACGCGTTGCAGCCCGGCATGTTCGGTCGCATCCGCATCGATTACGACCAGCGTGCCGATGCGCTGGTGGTGCCGCGCCTGGCGCTGCTCGACGATGGTGAGCCGGCGGTGTTCCGGGTGCGCGAAGGCAAGGTCGCACGCGTTCCGGTCAAGCTGGGTTACGCCGAGGGCCCGTGGGTGGAGATCCGTGATGGCTTGGCGGCCGGTGATCAGGTGGTCACCGCCGGCAAGGTCGCCCTGCGCGACGGCACCGCAGTGCAGGTGATTGCCGATCCGAAGGCAAAGACGAAGACGGTCGCAGCGTCGGCCAAGCCGGCAGACAAGGCCGGGAGCAAGCAATGACCGCCGCGGGCCACGACCACGGTGCCTCGCCGGCGAGCGACGGCGCCGCCGCCAGCATGCGCGGCGGCCTGGTGGAATTCGCCACCCGCCGTCGCGTGACCATCGCCATGTGCACGGTCACGCTGCTGCTGTTCGGCCTGATCGCGCTGGGCAACCTCAAGGTCAACCTGCTGCCCGACCTGAGCTACCCGACGCTGACCGTGCGCACCGAGTACACCGGTTCGGCGCCGACCGAAATCGAAACCCTGATCACCCAGCCGGTCGAAGAGGCGGTCGGCGTGGTCAAGAACCTGCGCAAGCTGAAGTCGGTCTCGCGCACGGGCCAGAGCGATGTGGTGCTGGAGTTCGCCTGGGGCACCAACATGGACCAGGCCAGCCTGGAAGTGCGCGACAAGATGGAAGCGCTGAACCTGCCGCTGGAGGCCAAGGCCCCGGTGCTGCTGCGCTTCAATCCGTCCACCGAGCCGATCATGCGCCTGGTGCTGTCGAACAAGGTGGCGCCGACCAGCGATGCCGATGCGGTCCGCGAGCTGACCGGCCTGCGCCGCTATGCCGATGAAGACCTGAAGAAGAAGCTGGAGCCGGTCACCGGCGTGGCGGCGGTCAAGGTCGGTGGCGGCCTCGAGGACGAGATCCAGGTCGACATCGACCAGCAGAAGCTGGCCCAGTTGAACCTGCCGATCGACACCGTCATCAAGCGCCTGAAGGACGAGAACATCAACATCTCCGGCGGCCGCCTGGAGGAGGGTTCGCAGCGCTTCCTGGTGCGCACCGTAAACCAGTTCGCCGACCTGGAGGAGATCCGCAACCTGCTGGTCACCACCCAGGCGTCGAACGGCAGTGCCGCTGATTCGGCGTTGCAGCAGATGTTCAACATCGCCGCATCGACCGGTTCGGCGGCAGCCATCGCGGCGGCGTCGGCGGCGCAGAGCGCATCATCCGGCGGTGGCTCCAGCGTGGTCGCCAACGGTGTGCCGGTGCGCCTGAAGGACGTGGCCACCGTGCGCCAGGGGTACAAGGAGCGCGAAGCGGTGATCCGCCTGGGCGGCAAGGAATCGGTGGAGCTGGCGATCTACAAGGAGGGTGACGCCAACACCGTGTCCACCGCCGAAGCGCTGCGCAAGCGCCTGGAGCAGATCAAGGGCACGTTCCCGTCCGATGTCGAAATGACCACCATCGAGGACCAGTCGCGCTTCATCGAGCACGCCATCGCCGACGTCAAGAAGGATGCAGTGATCGGCGGCCTGCTGGCGATCCTGATCATCTTCCTGTTCCTGCGTGATGGCTGGAGCACGTTCGTGATCAGCCTGTCGCTGCCGGTCTCGATCATCGCCACGTTCTTCTTCATGGGCCAGCTCGGCCTGAGCTTGAACGTGATGTCTCTGGGCGGCCTGGCACTGGCCACCGGCCTGGTGGTGGATGACTCGATCGTGGTGCTGGAGAGCATCGCCAAGGCCCGCGAGCGTGGCCTGGGCATCCTGCAGGCGGCCATCGCCGGTACCCGCGAAGTGAGCATGGCGGTGGTCGCCTCGACCCTGACCACCATCGCGGTGTTCCTGCCGCTGGTGTTCGTCGATGGCATCGCCGGCCAGCTGTTCCGCGACCAGGCGTTGACCGTGGCGATCGCCATCGCGATCTCGCTGCTGGTGTCGATGACCCTGATCCCGATGCTGAGCTCGCTGAAGGGACGGCCGCCGCTGGCGTTCCCGGAAGAAGCGCCGAACGAACCGTGGCAGCCGCAGAACCGCTGGCAGAAGCCGGTGGCGCTGGGCCGTCGTGGTGCCGTGGCGACTGCGCGCTGGAGCTTCTACGCGCTGGCTTGGCTGGTGGTGCGGCTGTGGCGCGGCGTGGTGGCGGTGGTGGGCCCGGTGATGCGCAAGGCCAGCGATCTGGCGATGAAGCCCTACGCCGGTGCCGAGCGTGGCTACCTGCGCCTGCTGCCGAGCGCACTGGCGCATCCGGGCAAGGTGCTGGGCGTGGCCTCGATCATCTTCGTGGCGACCATGGCGCTGGTGCCGATGCTCGGTGCCGACCTGATCCCGCAGCTGGCGCAGGACCGTTTCGAGATGACGGTGAAGCTGCCGGCCGGCACGCCGCTGAAGCAGACCGATGCGCTGGTGCGCGAACTGCAGCTGGCACACGGCAAGGGCGAAGGCGTGGCCTCGCTGTACGGTGTCAGTGGCAGTGGCACCCGCCTGGATGCCAGCCCGACCGAGAGCGGCGAGAACATCGGCAAGCTGACCGTGGTGATGGAAGGCGGTGGCAATGCACGCACCGAGGCCGAGATCACCGAGCGCCTGCGTGACACCATGGGCCAGCACCCGGGTGCGCAGGTCGATTTCGCGCGGCCGGCGTTGTTCAGCTTCTCCACGCCGCTGGAAATCGAGCTGCGCGGACAGGACATGGCAACCCTGGAAGTGGCCGGCCAGCGCCTGGCGGCGCTGCTGCGCGGCAACGCGCACTACGCCGACGTGAAGTCGACAGTGGAAGAGGGCTTCCCGGAAATCCAGATCCGCTTCGACCAGGAACGCGCCGGTGCACTGGGCCTGACCACGCGCCAGATCGCCGACGTGGTGGTGAAGAAGGTGCGTGGCGATGTCGCTACCCGTTACAGCTTCCGTGACCGCAAGATCGACGTGCTGGTGCGTGCACAGGAAGGCGACCGCGCCAGCGTGGAGAGCATCCGCAGGCTGATCGTCAACCCGGGCAGCACCCGTCCGGTCACGCTGGACGCGGTGGCCGAAGTGGTCGCCACCACTGGCCCCAGCGAAATCCACCGCGCCGACCAGACCCGGGTTGCGGTGGTGTCGGCCAACCTGCGCGACATCGACCTCGGCGCGGCCATGCGCGAAGTGCAGCAGATGGTTGCCGAGCAGCCGCTGGGCGCAGGCGTCGGCCTGCACATCGGTGGCCAGGGTGAGGAGCTGGCGCAGGCGGCGAAGTCGTTGATCTTCGCCTTTGGCCTGGCGATCTTCCTGGTCTACCTGGTGATGGCCTCGCAGTTCGAATCGCTGCTGCACCCGTTCGTGATCCTGTTCACCATCCCGCTGGCGCTGGTCGGTGCGATCCTGGCGCTGATGCTGACCGGCAAGCCCATCTCGGTGGTGGTGTTCATCGGCCTGATCCTGCTGGTCGGCCTGGTGACCAAGAACGCGATCATCCTGATCGACAAGGTCAACCAGCTGCGCGAGGCCGGTGTGGCCAAGCACGAGGCACTGGTGGAAGGGGCGCGCTCGCGCCTGCGGCCGATCATCATGACCACGCTGTGCACGCTGTTCGGCTTCCTGCCGCTGGCGGTGGCGATGGGCGAGGGCGCTGAAGTGCGCGCGCCGATGGCGATCACCGTGATCGGCGGCCTGCTGGTGTCGACCCTGCTCACCCTGCTGGTGATCCCGGTGGTGTACGACCTGATGGACCGTCGCGGCGATGCGTATTACCGCGAACGTGGCCGCAAGCATGCCGGTGAGATCGAGCCGGGTGCAGCGGGCAGTGCGGCGGGTACGGAGGAACCGGCATGAGTGTGGCTGAGTTCTCCATCCGCCGCCCGGTCACCACCATCATGTGTTTCGTGTCGCTGGTGGTGATCGGCCTGATCGCCTCGTTCCGGCTGCCGCTGGAAGCGCTGCCGGACATCTCCGCGCCGTTCCTGTTCGTGCAGATTCCGTACACCGGCTCGACCCCGGAGGAAGTGGAACGGACCATCATCCGTCCGGTCGAGGAATCGCTGGCGACGATGACCGGCATCAAGCGCATGCGCTCGTCGGCCACCTCCGAGGCGGCGCTGGTCTACATCGAGTTCAGTGACTGGGATCGTGACATTGCGATTGCCGCTTCCGATGCGCGCGAGCGCATCGATGCGATCCGCAGCGACCTGCCCGACGATCTGCAGCGCTACAACGTGTTCAAGTGGTCCAGTAGCGACCAGCCGGTGTTGAAGGTGCGCCTGGCCAGCACAACCGACCTGACCACCGCGTACGACATGCTCGACCGCGAGTTCAAGCGACGCATCGAGCGTATTCCCGGCGTGGCCCGTGTCGACATCACCGGTGCGCCGCCGAACGAGGTGGAGATCGCCATCGATCCGAACCGCCTCAACGCACATGGCCTGAGCATCAATGAACTGAGCGACCGCCTGCGCACGCTGAATTTCTCGATCTCGGCCGGGCAGATCGACGACAACGGCCAGCGCGTGCGCGTGCAGCCAGTGGGTGAGATCACCGACCTGCAGGAAATGCGCGATCTGGTGATCAATGCCAAGGGGCTGCGCCTGGGGGACATCGCCGATGTGCGCCTGAAGCCGGCGCGGATGAACTACGGGCGCCGTCTCGATGGCAACCCGGCCGTTGGCCTGGATATCTTCAAGGAGCGCAGTGCCAATCTGGTGGAGGTGTCGCGCGCCGCACTGGCCGAGGTTGAATCGATCCGTGCCGAAGCGTCGATGCGCGACGTGCAGATCAAGGTGATCGACAACCAAGGCAAGGCGGTGACCTCCTCGCTGCTGGAACTGGCCGAGGCCGGTGCGGTCGGCCTGATCCTGTCGATCACGGTGCTGTTCTTCTTCCTGCGCCATTGGCCGTCCACGCTGATGGTGACCCTGGCCATTCCGATCTGCTTCACCATCACCCTGGGCTTCATGTACTTCGTCGGGGTGACGCTGAACATCCTGACCATGATGGGCCTGCTGCTGGCCGTGGGCATGCTGGTCGACAACGCCGTGGTGGTGGTGGAGAGCATCTACCAGGAACGTGAGCGCATGCCGGGGCAGCCGCGCCTGGCCTCCATCATCGGCACCCGCAACGTGGCCATTGCGCTCAGCGCGGGCACGCTGTGCCACTGCATCGTGTTCGTGCCGAACCTGTTCGGCGAGACCAACAACATCAGCATCTTCATGGCGCAGATCGCGATCACCATCTCGGTCTCGCTGCTGGCCTCGTGGCTGGTTGCGGTCAGCCTGATCCCGATGCTGTCCGCGCGCATGGCCACGCCGAAGCTGGTGCACTCGCAGACCGGCGTGATCGCGCGCCTCCAACGGCGCTACGCGACACTGCTGGACTGGTCGCTGCACCATCGCGGCTGGAGCCTGCTCGGCATCGTGCTGGTGGTGCTGGTCAGCCTGGTGCCGATGAAGCTGACCAAGGTCGACATGTTCGGTGGTGACGGCGGCAAGGACATCTTCATCGGCTACATGTGGAAGGGCGCCTACACCTACCGGCAGATGTCCGAGGAAGTGGCGCGTGTGGAGAACTGGATCGACGCCAACCGCGAGCGCCTGCACGTGAAGCAGGTGTACTCCTGGTACAGCGAGCAGGAAGGCAGCTCCACCGTGGTCACCCTGGACGAAAAGTACGCCAAGGACATCAAGGCGCTGCAGGAAGAGCTGCGCAAGGGCCTGCCGAAGTCGGCCCGCACCGACTACTTCGTCGGCAACCAGGGCGGTGATGGCGGCGGTGGCGGCAACCAGGGCGTGCAGGTGCAGCTGGTGGGCGACTCCAGTTCGATGCTGCAGGAGATCGGCCAGGAAGTGGTGCCGCTGCTGGCCCAGCGCGCCGAGCTGCGCGATGTGCGCATCGACAACGGCGAGAAGGGTGGCGAACTGAAGGTGCGTGTCGACCGCGAGCGTGCGGCGGCGTTCGGCTTCAACGCCGAGCAGGTGGCCAGCTTCGTCGGCCTGGCGCTGCGCGGTGCACCGATGCGCGAGTTCCGCCGCGGCGAAAACGAGGTGCCGGTATGGGTGCGCTTCGCTGGCGCCGAGCAGAGCAGCCCGGAAGACCTGGCCGGCTTCAGCGTGCGTACCGGCGATGGCCGCAGCGTGCCCCTGCTGAGCCTGGTCACCGTCGATGTCGGTTCGTCAGCCACCCAGATCGGTCGCACCAACCGCCAGACCACGCTGACCATCAAGGCCAACCTGGCCGAGAAGGTCACCGCGCCGGATGGCCGCAAGGCGATGGAGTCGGTGCTCAAGCCGATGAACTTCCCGGCCGGCTATGGCTTCACCTTCGATGGCGGTGACTATGGCAACGACGACGAAGCGATGCAGCAGATGGTGTTCAACCTGCTGATCGCGCTGGTGATGATCTACGTGGTGATGGCGGCGGTGTTCGAGTCGCTGCTGTTCCCGGCGGCGATCATGAGTGGCGTGCTGTTCTCGATCTTCGGCGTGTTCTGGCTGTTCTGGATCACCGGTACCTCGTTCGGGATCATGTCCTTCATCGGCATCCTGGTGCTGATGGGCGTGGTGGTGAACAACGGCATCGTGATGATCGAGCACATCAACAACCTGCGGCGCAGCGGCATGGGACGCACCCAGGCGCTGGTGGAGGGCTCACGCGAGCGATTGCGGCCAATCATGATGACCATGGGCACGGCGATCCTGGCGATGGTGCCGATCTCGCTGACCAACACGCAGATGTTCGGCAATGGCCCGGAGTACGCGCCGATGGCGCGCGCGATTGCCGGCGGCCTGGCGTTCTCGACCGTGGTCAGCCTGCTGTTCCTGCCGACGATCTATGCAGTGCTGGATGACCTGCGCAGTGCGGCCACGCGGTTGATCCGCCGCGCCCGCGGTCTGGATATGGTAGAGCCGGGCGCTGCCCGGCTGTAATGCGCGACAAAGTGTTGTGGTGTGGGGGAGGCCGGTCGTAGTGGGGCGGCCTCCCCCTTTTTTTTGATGTTCTGCGCAGAGCATGCTCGGCCGATCTTTGCGGTCGGCGTAAAGCGTGCCAACCAAGGTTGGCACCTACCGGTCGCGCGCGCAGACGCCGTGCGGCCGGTAGCGCCGGGCCATGCCCGGCGGGACCATCAGCCCGCCACCTTGCCCCAGACCTTGAACGTGGTCAGCCACAGGCCGAGCATGCTGCCGAGGTTGGTCAGCATGAAGGTCAGCACCACGCGGGTGACGCGGTTGCGGTACCAGCCCTTCAGGCTCTGCGCATCGTCGCGCAGCTTGAGGAAGTCCTCATATGCCGGCTTGCGCAGGCGCGCTTCCACCAGCGCCGAGAATGCGCCGGTCGGGATGCTCAGGCGGAACGGCTTGAACGGGGCCACTGCGATCGCGGTGAGGATGCTCAGCGGATGGCCGCCGGCCAGCAGGCAGCCCAGGCCCGCCAGGCCGCCGGTGTACATCGCCCAGGTGGCCAGCAGTTCGGTGCCCACGCCCAGACCGCCGCGGTAGAAGCCTACGCCGATGCCGGTCGCCACGATGGCCAGGATGCCCAGCGTGAACCACGGAATGTTGCGCTTCTTCGGCACCGCTTCCAGCTCGGTGCGCAGCGGTGCCGGTGCTTCGGTGTCGGTTTCCAGATAGCGTGCCAGACCAGCCAGGTGGCCGGCACCCACCACCGCCAGCACTTCACGCTGCTGCGGGTCGTGTTCCTCGCGCAGGCGGGTGGCCATGTAGCGGTCGCGCTCGCCGATGATGGTCTCGTAAAGCGCCGGGCTCTCGCTGGCGAACTCGCCGAAGCTCGACTCCAGCATGTCGCCCTGCTTGAGCTTCTCGATCTCGTTCTCGCCCACTTCCTCGGACGAGAACAGGCCGGCGCCAAGCCCGGCAACCAGCTTCAGCTTGCCGAAGAAGCCCAGCCGCTGCGAGGCACGGCGGAAGGTCAGGCCGACTTCACGGTCGATCAGGTGTACCGGCAGGTTGCGCTCGCGCGCCAGTTCCACCGCGCGCTTCAGTTCGGCACCCGGCTCGATGTCCAGCTGTTCGGCCAGGCGGCGCTGGTACGCGGACAGGGCCAGGTTGGCCGCGAACAGGGCCACGCGGCCCTTGCGGATCACCTCGACCAGATCGAGCTTGGCCAGCGTGTCCGGATCGCTCAGCGCCTGCAGGCGCTGCGGGTCCAATTCAACGGCAACGGCATCGAAGCGGCCGCTGTCGATGGCTTTTTCAACCGCCTCGACGCTGGCGCGGGAGACGTGGGCAGTGCCAAGCAGGGTGTAGCGCACGCCGTCGCGTTCGACGACGCGTACCGGCTGGCCGGCGAACAGGTCGTCGCCGGTCTCGGGAAGGGTTTCGGTCATGGGTTCATTCATTGGAAGGTGCGGTGTCGGCGCCATCGCCGAGCGCGCGCTGCATCTGCACGGTATCCAGCCAGCGGCCGTGCTTGCGGCCGAGGCCACGGAACACGCCCACCAGCTCGAAGCCGAAGCGTTCGTGCAGCTTGATTGAAGCGGTATTGGTCGGTTCGCCGATCACCGCCACCATCTGCCGGTAGCCACGCGCCACGCAGGCGTCGATCAACGCCTGCAGCAGGCCGGTGCCAACGCCCTTGCCCTGGAACGCGGCATCGACGTAGACCGAGTTTTCCACGGTCCACTGGTAGGCAACGCGGGTGCGGTAGGTGTTGGCGTAGGCATAGCCGGCCACCTGGCCGTCGATCTCGGCGACCAGGTAGGGGAAGCCGCGGTCGATGATGTCGCGCATGCGGCGCAGCATCTCGGACGCGTCCGGGATGTCGTACTCGTAAGTGTTGACGAAGTCGGTCACTTCCACCGCGTAGATCGCGGTGATCGCGGCGATGTCGGCCGGGCCGGCATCACGGATGAGGACGGCCATGCGAGGGCTCCGGCTCAGTCGATGTAGCGCTTGAGCAGGTCGCCGTAGGCATCGATGCGGCGGTCGCGCAGGAACGGCCAGATGCGGCGCACGTGCTCGCTGCGCTGCAGGTCGACATCGCACAGCAGCACGGTGGCGTCGGTGCCGGCTTCGGCCAGGAATTCGCCCTGCGGGCCCAGCACGTGGCTGTTGCCCCAGAACTGGATGCCGGAGGCGCCCAGCGGCGAGGCCTCGTGGCCGACGCGGTTGCAGCTCAGCACCGGCAGGCCGTTGGCCACGGCGTGGCCGCGGTGGCTCAGCACCCAGGCGTCGCGCTGGCGGGTCTTTTCGTCCTGCACGTCGTCCGGGTCCCAGCCGATCGCGGTCGGGTACAGCAGCAGCTCGGCGCCGGCCAGCGCCATCAGGCGCGCCGCTTCCGGGTACCACTGGTCCCAGCACACCAGCACGCCAAGGCGGCCCACCGAGGTATCGATCGGCTTGAAACCGATGTCGCCCGGGGTGAAGTAGAACTTCTCATAGAAGCCCGGATCGTCCGGGATATGCATCTTGCGGTACTTGCCCAGCAGCGTACCGTCCTTCTCGAACACCACGGCGGTGTTGTGGTACAGGCCGGCAGCACGGCGCTCGAACAGCGAGCCGACCAGCACCACGCCATGCTTCTTCGCCAGCGCGCCCAGGCGCTCGGTGCTCGGGCCCGGAATCGGCTCGGCCAGGTCGAACTCGTCCACCGATTCGTGCTGGCAGAAATACGGGCCGTTGTGCAGTTCCTGCAGCAGCACCAGCTTGGCACCCTGGGCAGCCGCCTCGGCCACGCGTGCTTCGATCACCGCCAGGTTGGCGGCGGCATCACCGTGGTTGCGCTCCTGGATCAGGGCGACGGTAAGGGGGCTGCGCGAGTTCATGCGGGGCGTTCCTGCGGGGGAAAACCTGCATGTTAGCGCGGATGGGCGGCGACGGCGTGTCGCGCACTGAATGGGCCCGATCCGTCCGCCTTGCGAGCGGCCGTCGAGCAAGCTCGACGCTACCAAAGGCGCCGAAGCCGTAGAGTCGAGCTCGCTCGACTGGCTCTTCGTGCGGGCTGCGTCAAAAGCCAGTCGAGCAAGCTCGACTCTACCAAGCCTGGGCCGGGCGCGGGGCCCGGCGATGTTGCATTCAAGGCGGTGCCGGGCGGAGCCCGGCGCCAGGCCCTCAGGCCTTCAACAGCCCTTCCGGCAGCTGCATGGTGATGCAGTGCAGGCTGCCGTTCTGCCAGATCAGCGAGCGGCAGGGCACCTGCACGATCTCGCGGCCCGGGTGCGCCTGGGCCAGCACGTCGCGGGCCAGGTCGTCGGCCGGATCGCCATAGGCCGGCATCAGCACCGCGCCGTTGACGATCAGGTAGTTGGCGTACGACGCAGCCAGGCGGCGACCTTCGTCGATCACCGGCTGTGCCCACGGCAGCGGGAACAGGCGATACGGCTGGCCGTCCTTGGTACGCAGCGCGGCCAGCTCATTGCCCATCGCCTGCAGTTCGGCGTAGTGCGAGTCGCTCTCGTCGTCGCAGGCCTGGTAGACGATGCTGTCAGCCGAGGCGAAGCGGGCGAGGGTATCGATGTGGGCGTCGGTATCGTCGCCTTCCAGGTAGCCGTGGTCCAGCCATAGCACGCGGTCCTGCTGCAGCCAGTCGGCCAGGTCCGCGCTCAGGCTGGCGCGGTCGCGGTCCGGGTGGCGCTCGTGCAGGCACTTCCAGGTGGTCAGCAGGGTGCCTTCGCCGTCGGTCTCGATACCGCCGCCTTCCAGCGCGAACGGAATGCTGCGCACCGGCGCGTCGTTGAACACACCGGCCTGGTCGAGCACGCCTACCAGCTGGTCATCCAGGGTGGCGTCGAACTTGCCGCCCCAGCCGGTGAAGCGGAAATCCAGCAGCTGGAAGCCGCCGTCGGCACGCCGCAGGGTGATCGGGCCGGAGTCGCGCAACCAGGTATCGTCGTAGGCCGCCGTGGTGAAGTGGACCTTGTCCATGTCGATGCGGTTGGAGCGCAGCCGCATCTCGGCATAGGTCTCCACGTCATCGTCGGCCACGCAGACCAGCACCGGCTGGAAGCGGGTGATGGCCGCGACCAGGGCGATGTAGGTCTCTTCCACCTGGCCCAGGCGGTCGGCCCAGTCGGTGTCGGCGGTGGGCCAGGCAATCAGGACGCCGCTCTGGGCTTCCCACTCGGCAGGAAAACGAAGGGTCTGGTTCATGGTCTCGCTACACAGGCCCGCCCACGGCGGGTAAAGGGATCAACGGATCGGCGGTTTCGGGCCGATTTCGTTCGGGTCCGCCTGGTTGGCCACCACGTCGATCACCTTCTGCTTCTCGAAGTAGACGGTGAACTGCGGGTACACCCAGCGGTTGATGGTCGGCCATTGCCGCTTCTGCCCGCCACGCGGCTGCAGCTGCTCGCTCGGCGCGCCGAACTGCGCCTGCACCTGCTGCATGCTCTGGCCGCGCACGGGCAGGGCGCCGGCCGGCTTCTCGCGGGCACGGTCGACAAGCAGGGTATCGGCCATCGCCGGCGTGGCGGCGGCCAGCGTGGCCATCACGGCCAGGGCGGACAGGGCGGACAGGTAACGCTTCATCTCGATCTACTCCCCAGTGGTCAAGAAAGGCGATTACAGCAAAAACGGCAGGAAAAAGCCGCATAAACAAAAAACCGCCCGAAGGCGGCTTTTTGCATCGGGTCGGCCCCGCGTAGGGCCAGCCGCAGCCGCGAAGGCTGTTGGGCTTAGCGCTGACGCGCCTTGAAACGCGGGTTCGACTTGCAGATGACGAAGATCTTGCCACGACGACGCACGACCTTGCAGTCACGGTGACGGGCCTTCGCCGACTTCAGGGAGGACAGGACTTTCATGGCATACCTCGGCGTAAACAGTAGTTGTTCGGGTGGAGCGTGGCCGCGATATGCGAAAGACAATCGGCAGTTGACGCTCGTTCAAGCCCGCCATTCTACCGGGCTTTTCCTCGTGGTTTCAAGTGGTTGCACAAAAGATCCCATTGGGGGCGTCTGACAGGGGCTAGAATGACCCCTTCACACGCTCTGGGAACCCCATGAATCCACTCGCTCCCGTCCTGACCATCGACGGCCCTTCAGGGGCTGGCAAGGGTACCATCAGCCGCATCATCGCGCGCCGGATGGGCTGGCATTACCTGGATTCGGGCGCGCTGTACCGGGCAGTGGGCGTGGCCGCGAGCTGGGCCGACATCGATACCTCCGACGCCTCGGCGCTGGTCCGCTGCACCTTTGATACCCACGTACAGTTTGTCGAGCAGGGTGAAGCCATGCGGGTCATGGTGAACGGGACCGATGCCACCGACGAGTTGCGCCTGGAGACCACCGGCGCGCTGGCCTCGGCCATCGCCGCCATTCCCGAGGTCCGGGCTGCCCTGAAGGAGCGCCAGCGCGCATTCAGGGAGCTGCCCGGCCTGGTCGCCGACGGCCGCGACATGGGCACGGTGATCTTCCCGGACGCCTCCTACAAGGTCTTCCTGACCGCCAGTGCCGAGGAGCGCGCCGAGCGCCGGCATAAGCAGTTGAAAGACAAGGGGGTTTCTGTTAACTTTGATGACCTCCTGCGCGAGATCATGGCCCGCGACGCCCGTGATGCTCAGCGTACCGTGGCGCCCCTGAAGCCGGCAGACGATGCTGTCCTCATCGACACCACAGGCATCGGCATCGCAGATGTCGTTGCCAGAGTGATGGATCTGCTTCCGGTTCCGGCTGCCTGATCCGTTCGCGCGGGAGCACTGCCAGCAGCATCGGTGGTGGTCGCGCATAGCAGTGCTGTACCAGCTCCGTCGCGCAATGATGCGTGGCGGTTTTCCTACTACACACGACCTGCGTTTCCGGGGTCGACCAACAGGCGGGCGGTCGCCATTCCCCTGAAGGGGACGCCACCGACCCATGTGTCCAACAGAGTAAATCTAATGACCGAATCATTTGCCGAACTGTTTGAAGCCAGCCAGGCCAATCTGGCCAAGCTGAAGCCGGGCGCCATCGTCAGCGGTACCGTTGTTGAAGTCCGCGGCGACGTCGTGGTGATCAACGCTGGCCTGAAGTCCGAAGGCATCGTGCCGATCGAACAGTTCCGTAACGACGCTGGCGAAATCGACGTCGCCGAAGGCGACATCGTCAAGGTCGCCCTCGACTCGATCGAGAACGGCTTCGGCGAAACCGTCCTGTCGCGCGAGAAGGCCAAGCGCGCGATGGTGTGGGACGAGCTGGAAGAAGCGTTGGAAAAGAACGAAACCATCACCGGCCGCATCAGCGGCAAGGTCAAGGGTGGTTTCACCGTGGACATCAAGGATGTCCGCGCCTTCCTGCCGGGTTCCCTGGTCGATGTGCGCCCGGTGCGCGATCCGGCCTACCTGGAAGGCAAGGAACTCGAGTTCAAGCTCATCAAGCTGGACCGCAAGCGTAACAACGTCGTGGTCTCGCGCCGCGCTGTCGTCGAAAGCGAGCACTCGGAAGAGCGCGAGCAGCTGATGGACAAGCTGCAGGAAGGCGCGATCCTGAAGGGTGTCGTCAAGAACCTGACCGATTACGGCGCGTTCGTGGACCTGGGCGGTATCGACGGCCTGCTGCACATCACCGACATGGCGTGGAAGCGCGTGCGTCATCCGTCGGAAGTCGTGAACGTCGGCGACGAGCTGGACGTCCGCGTGCTGAAGTTCGACCGCGAGCGCAACCGCGTTTCGCTGGGCCTGAAGCAGCTGGGCGAGGATCC
This sequence comes from Stenotrophomonas sp. SMYL11, assembly GCF_036320005.1. Taxonomy (NCBI): domain Bacteria; kingdom Pseudomonadati; phylum Pseudomonadota; class Gammaproteobacteria; order Lysobacterales; family Lysobacteraceae; genus Stenotrophomonas; species Stenotrophomonas sp. SMYL11. Next base: position 163,810 of record NZ_JAWIRS010000008.1, on the reverse strand, counting down.
GTGGGACAACATCGGCCGTCGTTACCCGGCCAACAGCCGCGTCTTCGGCAAGGTCTCCAACGTCACCGATTACGGTGCGTTCGTTGAGATCGAGCCGGGCGTCGAAGGCCTGGTGCACGTCTCCGAGATGGATTGGACCAACAAGAACGTCAACCCGTCCAAGGTTGTCCAGGTTGGTGATGAAGTCGAAGTGATGGTGCTGGACGTCGATGAAGAGCGTCGCCGTATCTCGCTGGGCATGAAGCAGGTTGCCGCCAATCCGTGGGAAACCTTCGCTGCCACCCACAAGAAGGGTGACAAGGTGTCGGGCCAGATCAAGTCGATCACCGACTTCGGCATCTTCATCGGCCTGGACGGCGGCATCGACGGCCTGGTCCACCTGTCCGACATCAGCTGGAACACCACCGGCGAAGACGTCGTTCGCAACTTCAAGAAGGGCGATACCCTGGACGCCGTCGTCCTGGCTGTCGATCCGGAGCGCGAGCGCATCTCCCTGGGCGTTAAGCAGCTGGAGCAGGATCCGTTCGGCCAGTACATGGCTGCCAATCCGAAGGGCTCCAAGGTCGAAGGCGTGGTGAAGGAAGTTGACGCCAAGGGCGCGATCATCGAGCTGGCTGACGGCATCGAAGGTTACGTCTCGGCGCGCGACATCGCCAACGAGCGCGTTGACGACGCCACCCAGCACCTGAAGGTCGGCGACAAGGTCGAAGCCAAGTTCGTGGGCATGGACCGCAAGGGCCGTACCCTGCAGCTGTCGATCAAGGCCAAGGACGACGCTGAAATGCGCGAAGTGCTGGAGGAATACCAGTCCTCTTCGGCTTCCAGCGGCACCACCCAGCTGGGCGCGCTGCTGCGTGCACAGCTGAACGGCAACAAGTCCGAGTAATCGGCCTTACGCTGTTCGTTGTTTCCTGGACGGCCCGGGCATTGCCCGGGCCGTTTCAGGCTGAGATACCCCTGATGTGAGCCGGTAATGACCAAATCCGAACTGATCGAAATCCTTGCGCGCCGCCAGGCGCACCTGAAGGCCGATGATGTCGATCTGGCGGTGAAGTCGTTGCTGGAAATGATGGGCGGATCGCTGTCCGCCGGGGATCGCATCGAAATCCGTGGTTTTGGCAGCTTCTCGCTGCACTATCGTCCGCCGCGCCTGGGTCGCAACCCGAAGACCGGCGAATCGGTTGCCCTGCCGGGCAAGCACGTCCCTCATTTCAAGCCGGGCAAGGAACTGCGCGAGCGGGTCAGCAGTGTGCTGCCGCTGGACGCCGATCCGGCCTGAGTATCCCGTCGCGCCACCGCGTGCGAATCCAGCCGCGAGTCGGATAAGCTACGGACTCCTGCCACTGGAGCTGTCGCATGAAGGTTTTTCGTCTGCTGGTCCTGCTGGCGGTTCTGATCCTTGGATTGATCATCGGTGCGGTCAACATGACCGCGATGTCGATCAACCTGCTGTTTACCCAACTGCATACCTCGGTGGGCGTGGCCCTGATCGCCGCGCTGCTGGTGGGTGTCATCGTCGGTGCCGGCCTGGTGCTGGTGAGCGTGGTCATTCCGCTCTACAGCCAGTTGCGCCGCGCCAACAAGTCCGCTGTCGCCACGTCGGCACCGGTTGCTTCCCCCCAATCTTTTGATGGACGCTGATCGAAGATGGATTTCGTCACCGAGTGGTTCTGGTTCTTCCTGTTCGTTCCGCTGGCCGCACTGGCCGGGTGGGTGATCGGACGGCGTGGTGGTCAACGCCACGGTGACAGCCAGGTCAGCCGCCTGTCCAGCACCTACTTCCGCGGCCTGAACTACCTGCTCAACGAGCAGCCGGACAAGGCCATCGAACTGTTCCTGCACATCGCCGAGCTGGACAAGGAAACCTTCGAGACCCAGGTCGCGCTGGGCCACCTGTTCCGCCGCCGCGGCGAAGTCGACCGCGCCATCCGCCTGCACCAGGGCCTGGTCAACCGCCACGACCTCAGCGATGCGCAACGCGTGCAGGCGCTGCTGGCGCTGGGCGAGGACTACATGAAGTCCGGCCTGCTGGACCGCGCCGAGACTGTGTTCACCGAACTGGCCCAGCTGGACCAGCGTGCGCCGCAGGCACTCAAGCACCTGATCGGTATCTACCAGGCCGAGCGCGACTGGGAAAAGGCGATCGACAACGCGACCCGTTTCGAGGACGTCACCGGCGAGCCGATGGGCAAGCTGATCGGGCAGTTCGAGTGCGAACTGGCCGAACGCTTCCGCGGTGCCGGCAAGCTGGAAGAGGCGAGGGCAGCGATTGCCCGGGCCTACCAGGCCGATGCGATGTCGGTGCGTGCCGGCATCATCGAAGGACGCCTGGAAACCGATGCCGGCAATCCGGAAGCGGCCGTGCGCGCCTTCGAGCGCGCTGCGCGCAACGATCCGGAGTACCTGCCGGAGCTGCTGCCGGCGCTGATGCAGAACTACCGCAAGGTGGGCGATCTGGCCGGCGCGCGCGCCTTCCTGTCGGAGATGACCGAGCATTACCGTGGTATCGCCCCGGTGCTGGCGCTGACCCGACTGATGGAAGAGCAGGAGGGCGTGGCCCCGGCCCGTGCCTACCTGGGCCGCCAGCTCAAGGATCGCCCGTCGGTGCGTGGCGAGTCCGCGCTGATCGACCTGACTCTGGCTGAAGGCGCCGATTCCACGGCGACCCTGCACGACCTCAAGCACATCACCGACCAGTTGCTGGTGCGCAATCCGGCCTATCGCTGCACCCGTTGTGGTTTCGGTGCGCGCACCCACCACTGGCAGTGCCCGAGCTGCAAGGAGTGGGGTACGGTCAAGCCGCTGCTGAACTACGCGGTGCTCTGATCCATGCCGTGGCTCGTGATGGGCGCGCTGCTGGGCCTGGCCCTGCTGAGTGCGGCACTGACCTGGGCAGCGCGGGGCTACGCGCTGCGCCGGCAACTGTTTGACCAGCCGGGCGAGCGCCGCAGTCACAGCGTGGCGACCCCCCGCGGCGGCGGCATCGCCATTGTCATCAGCCTGCTGGTGACCGCCGGTGTTGCCATGTGGGCCTGGCCCGAAGCGCGTCCGGGCCTGCTGGTCGCCAGCCTTGGCCTGGCGCTGGTGGCGGGTATCGGCTGGTGGGACGACCACCGGCCGCTGCCGGCCATGCGCCGCCTGATGGTGCACTTCATCGCCGCCGCGCTGCTGGCCGCGCTGGTCAAGGTCCACGGAGGCAGCTGGCTACTGGCCGTACTGGTCCTGCTGTTCACCGCCTCGCTGATCAACATCTGGAATTTCATGGATGGGATCAACGGCATCGCGGCCAGCCAGGCCATCGTGGTCGCGCTGGGGCTGGCACCGCTGCTGCCCTGGCCGTACTCGCTGGCGGCGGTCGCGTTGGGCCTGGCCTGCCTGGGCTTCCTGCCGTTCAACTTTCCGCGGGCCCGGATCTTCATGGGCGATGTCGGAAGTGGCGCGCTGGGCTACGCGGTGGCGGCAGTGCTGGCACTGGCCAGCGTCAAGACCGACATCCACTGGATCCTGCTGCTGGTGTCGGCATCGCCGTTCCTTGTGGACGCGGGCTTCACACTGCTGGCGCGCATCATTTCCGGGCAACGCTGGATGGAACCCCATACCCAGCATGTCTACCAGCGCGCGGTGCAGGCAGGAGCCAGTCACGCCCAGGTGACAGGGATGTACTTTGCTTTGGGCCTGTTCAGTATTACAGTGCTTAATGTCTGCTCCAATTTGCAGCCGAGGTGGGAGGCTGCCGTGGCGATCGCGTGGTTCATTGCGCTGAGCGTCCTCTGGCTCCTCCTGCGCAATGGATTGCGCCACCCAAAAGGAAATACCTGACTTATGGCTTCACCCTGGCGGGACAGAATCCTCGGCCTGATGCCGCGTTCGGCCATCGTCTGCCACGACCTGTTCATGGTCTGGGCATGCTGGCAGCTGCTCCACGCGGGGCGGTATTCGATCCTGGCCAACGCCCCCGAGCTCCCTCTCTGGAACGTCGACACCACGCTGGTGCTGCTGCTGCAGGGCATGGTGTTCTGGCGCGTGGGCCTCTATCGGGGCCTGTGGCGGTTCGCCAGCGTCAGCGACCTGCTGAACATCTTCAAGGCCAGCTTCATCGGCATGGTCGCCATCGTGCTGGTGCTGATGTGGAAGCGCTTCGACGGCGTGCCGATGTCGGTGCTGGTGATCTATCCGTTCGCGCTGTCGGCGCTGCTGGGCGCGCCGCGCCTGCTGTACCGGGCCTGGAAGGACTATCAGGCACTGCAGTCGGACTCGTCCGCGCGCCGCGTGCTGATCCTGGGTGCCGGCCAGGCCGCCGAGACCCTGGTCCGTGACCTGCGCCGTTCCGGTAATTTCGAGCCGGTCGGCCTGCTGGACGACGCGCCACACCTGCGCGGCGCCAAGCTGCAGGGCCTGCCGATCCTCGGCACCCTGGACGATGCGCCGACAGTGGTCCGGGAGACGGCGGCCAAGCTGCTGGTGATCGCCATTCCGTCGCTGGACGCGGCGGGCATGCAGCGGATCGTCGCCATCTGCGAAAGCACCGGTGTGCCGTTCCGTACCGTGCCCAAGCTCAGCGACATCCTGCAGGGCCAGTCGCTGCCGGGGCAGCTGAAGGAAGTGGCGATCGAGGATCTGCTGGGCCGCAAGCCGATCATGCCGGACTGGAACCTGATCCGTGGCTGGCTGGGCGGGCGTACGGTGATGGTCACCGGTGCCGGCGGTTCGATCGGCTCCGAGCTCTGCCGCCAGTGCGCACGGCATGGTGCCGGCCGCATCATCCTGCTCGAGATCAGCGAACTGCTGCTGCTGACCATCGAAGGCGAGCTGCGGCGCAGCTTCCCCGATGTCGAGATCGAGGCGGTGCTGGGTGACTGCGGTGACCCGGCGGTGATCCGCCACGCCCTGTCGCTGCATCCGGTCGACACCGCCTTCCATGCGGCTGCCTACAAGCACGTTCCGGTGCTGGAGCGGCAGCTGCGCGAAGCGGTGCGCAACAACATCCTGGCCACCGAGAACGTGGCCCGCGCCTGCCTGGAAGCGCGCGTTGAACATTTCGTGTTCATCTCCACCGACAAGGCGGTCGACCCGGTCAATGCACTGGGCGCCAGCAAGCGCTATGCGGAGATGATCTGCCAGAGCCTGGACCAGAAGTCCACGCATACCCGTTTCGTTACGGTGCGCTTTGGCAACGTGCTGGCTTCGGCCGGCAGCGTGGTGCCGCTGTTCCGCGAACAGATCCTGCGTGGCGGTCCGGTGACCGTCACCGACCCGGAAGTCAGTCGCTACTTCATGACCATCCCGGAGGCCTGCCAGCTGATCCTGCAGGCGGCCGCTTCGGCATCGCATGGTGCGATCTATACGCTCGACATGGGCGAGCCGGTGCCGATCCGCGTGCTGGCCGAGCAGATGATCCGCCTGGCCGGCAAGCAGCCGTACAAGGACATTCCGATCATCTACACCGGGCTGCGTCCGGGCGAGAAGCTGCACGAGACGCTGTTCTATTCGGACGAGGACTACCGTTCCACCGCGCACCCGAAGATTCTCGAGGCCGGTGTACGTACGTTCTCGCGTGACCTGGTGCTGGGCAATGTCCCGCGCCTGCGCGATGCCGTGGCTGGTTACGACACGACCAGCATCCAGGAGATCCTGTTCGCGACGATGCCGGAGTTCTCGCCGATCGAACAGGATGCTTACATTTCATCCGCTAAAGTCGTGCCCTTTCCGGCACGTGAGGCCAACAGGCACCAATGAGCAAGCGAATTCGCAAGGCAGTTTTTCCAGTGGCAGGGCTCGGGACGCGCTTTTTGCCGGCAACCAAGACGGTTCCGAAGGAAATGTTGCCGATCATTGATCGTCCGCTGATCCAGTACGCGGTCGATGAAGCGATCGAAGCAGGCTGCGACACGCTGGTGTTCATCACCAACCGCTACAAGCATGCGGTGGCCGACTACTTCGACAAGGCCTACGAACTGGAGCAGAAGCTCGAGCGCGCCGGCAAGCAGGAGCAGCTGGAGATGATCCGCCATGTGCTGCCCAATGGCGTGCGCGCGATCTTCGTGACCCAGGCCGAAGCACTGGGCCTGGGCCATGCGGTGCTTTGCGCCAAGGCCGTGATCGGTGACGAGCCGTTCGCGGTGCTGCTGCCGGACGACCTGATCTGGAACCGCGGCGATGGCGCGCTGAAGCAGATGGCCGACCTCAACGAAGCCAGTGGCGCCAGCGTGATCGCGGTGGAAGACGTGCCGCATGACAAGACCGCCAGCTACGGCATCGTGGCCACCGACGCGTTCGATGGCCGCAAGGGCCGTATCTCGCAGATCGTGGAGAAGCCGAAGCCGGAGGACGCGCCGAGCGACCTGGCCGTGGTGGGCCGCTACGTGCTGAGCCCGAAGATCTTCGAGCTGCTGGAGCAGACCGGCAGTGGTGCCGGTGGCGAGATCCAGCTGACGGATGCGATCGCGCAGCTGCTGAAGACCGAAGAGGTCGATGCCTACCGCTTCGAGGGCACCCGCTTCGACTGCGGCACGCACCTGGGGCTGGTGGAGGCGACGATCCGCTTCGCGCTGGACAACCCGAAGCTGGCTGGCCCGGCGCGGGAGAAGCTGGCGGCGATGTTGGCGGAATAAGGGTTTTATCAAGCGCTCCGTGCTGCGCCTTGATTGATACGTGGGGGAGGGGGCGGATGGCCCTCTCCAAAACACGCCAAAGCCCTTCCATGGTGCTCGATGGCGCCTTGCTCGTGTGCGCTGTCCTGCGCACACGGCAAGACCGGGGTTGGGCGTCCTGCCCAACCCGCCCAAGGCATGCCTTGGGCCCATGGCGCCAACGGTTTTGGAGAGGGCCATCCGCCCCCTCTCGACAGTTTCCGTGCGGCGCGGACGGGAAGGGCGGAATCAAGGGCAAGAGCAAAAGCAAAAACAAGAAGGCAGCCATAGGCTGCCTTTTTGTTTCCAGAACATCCACGCACTGGTGTGGATCTGAGTGGATCTCTTTGCGCAGCTAAGCGTTCTGGCCCTGGCCTTTGACCTTGCCTTTGCTCACCCCTCCGCCGCGCGGAATGATGGGTGGCGCGGGTGGGTGAGGCTGACCGGGACTGTCAGCGGCATGGATGCCGCTGCCAAGCCCCCAGGGACGGGTTCACGGCGTGTCCCGGGCAGCCTCACCCACCCGGGCGCCACAGCCAACCAGCAATCAGCCGGCAACGCTTTGAACCTTACAGCGCCTCGAAAATACCCGCTGCGCCCATGCCGGTGCCGATGCACATCGTCACCATGCCGTACTTCTGCTGGCGACGACGCAGGCCGTGCAGCAGGGTTGCAGTGCGGATCGCGCCGGTCGCACCCAGCGGGTGGCCCAGGGCAATCGCGCCACCCAGCGGGTTGACCTTGTTCGGGTCCAGGCCGCAATCGCGGATCACCGCCAGCGACTGCGCGGCGAACGCTTCGTTCAGTTCAATCCAGTCCAGCTGGTCCTGGCTCAGGCCCGCCTGCTTCAGTGCCTTCGGGATCGCGGCGATCGGGCCGATGCCCATCACTTCCGGGCGCACGCCGGCTACCGAGAAGCTGACGAAACGGGCCAGCGGGGTCAGGCCGTAATCCTTGATCGCCTGTTCCGAGGCCAGCAGCACGGCGCCGGCGCCATCGCTCATCTGCGACGAGTTGCCAGCAGTGACGGTGCCGCCGAACTGGCCGTTGCGGAACACCGGGCGCAGCTTGGCCAGGCCTTCGGCCGAGGAGTCCGGGCGCGGGCCTTCGTCGGTGTCGGCGATCTTGTTGCGGGTGATGATGCGCTGGCCATCGGCCAGGTCCGGCAGGTGCGAGACGATCTCGTACGGGCTGATCTCGTCCTTGAACTCGCCGTTCTGGATCGCGGCCATGGCCTTCTGGTGCGAGGCCAGGGCGAAGGCGTCCTGGTCTTCGCGCGAGACCTTCCACTCTTCGGCGACCTTCTCGGCCGTGATGCCCATGCCGTAGGCGATGGCGACGTGGTCGTTGTCGAACACGCTCGGCGCCATGGCAATCTTGTTGCCCATCATCGGCACCATCGACATCGACTCGGTGCCGCCGGCCAGCATCAGGTCGGCGTTGCCCAGGCGGATCGCGTCGGCGGCCTGCGCCACGGCCTGCAGGCCGGAGGAGCAGAAGCGGTTCACGGTCTGCGCGGCGATGGTGTTCGGCAGGCCGGCCAGCAGCACGCCGATGCGCGCCACGTTCATGCCCTGCTCGGCTTCCGGCATGGCACAGCCGATGATTGCGTCATCGATGCGGTTGACGTCCACGCCCGGGGCCTGGGAGACGACGCTGCGCAGCACGTGCGCAAGCATGTCGTCGGGGCGGGTATTGCGGAACATGCCCTTGGGCGCCTTGCCAACCGGGGTGCGGGTGGCGGCGACGATGTAGGCGTCCTGGATTTGCTTGGTCATTGCAGTGATCTCTCGAATGGGGTTTGTAGAGTCGAGCCATGCTCGACTGCCACAGCAGGTGGTGCCGGCCGCAGCCGGCACCCGCCATCAATCAGTTGCGCAGCGGCTTGCCGGTCTTCAGCATGTGCGCGATGCGGGCCTGGGTCTTTTCCTGCTGGGCCAGTTCAACGAAGTGCTTGCGCTCCAGGGTCAGCAGCCACTCTTCGTCGACCAGGGTGCCGCGGTCGACCTTGCCGCCGCACAGCACGGTGGCGATGCGCTCGGCGATCTCGTAGTCGTACGGGCTGATGAAACGGCCTTCCAGCATGTTGACCAGCATCATCTTGAAGGTGGCGATGCCGACGTCACCAGCAACCTGGATGCGGCGTGCCGGCAGCGGCGGACGGTAGCCCGCTTCGGCCAGCGCGCGTGCTTCGGCCTTGGCGATGTGCAGCGCCTCGTAGCTGTTGAACACCACCTTGTCGGTGCTGCGCAGCAGGCCCAGCTCCTTGGCGTTGACCGCCGAGTTGGAGACCTTGGCCATCGCCACGGTCTCGAAGGTCTTCTTCAGTTCGGCGAACACGTCACCGCCCGGGCCAGCGGCCTGCGAGGCGCGCACGGCCAGTTCCTTCAGGCCGCCACCGGCCGGCAGCAGGCCCACTCCGGCCTCGACCAGGCCGATGTAGCTTTCCAGGAAGGCCACGGTCTTGGCGCTGTGCATCTGGAACTCGCAGCCACCACCCAGCGCCAGGCCGCGCACGGCAGCCACCACCGGCACCAGCGAGTACTTGATGCGCTGGCTGGTGCGCTGGAAGTTGGCGACCATCTCTTCGAACTGGTCGACCTTGCCGGCCTGCAGCAGGCCCAGCGCACCGGCCAGGTCGGCGCCGGCGGAGAAGGGTTCCTTCTGCTGCCAGATCACCAGGCCCTGGAAGTTCTTTTCGGCAAGTGACACGCATTCCTGCAGGCCGTCGAGCACGTGGTCGGACACGGTGTTCATCTTGGTCTTGAAGCTGACCACGGCGATGCCGTCGCCGTCGTGCCACATGCGCAGGCCGTCGTTCTCGAACACGGTCTCGCCCGGGGCAAACTTCTCGCCCAGCAGCGGATCGGGGAAGCGCTGGCGCTGATACACCGGCAGCGACGAGCGCGGCAGCTTGGCGTTGCGCGACGGGCTGTAGCTGCCCTCGGCGGCGTGCACGCCGTCGCGGCCATCGAACACCCAGTCCGGCAGCGGGGCGTTGCTCATGCTCTTGCCGGCGACGATGTCATCGGCGATCCACTGCGCCACCTGCTTCCAGCCGGCGGCCTGCCAGGTTTCGAACGGGCCCAGCGACCAGCCGTAGCCCCAGCGGATGGCCAGGTCGACGTCGCGCGCGGTCTCGGCGATGTCGGCCAGGTGGTAGGCGCTGTAGTGGAACAGGTCGCGGAAGGTCGCCCACAGGAATTGCGCCTGCGGGTGCTGGCTCTCGCGCAGCTTGGCGAACTTCTCGGCCGGGTTCTTGATCTTCAGGATCTCGACCACTTCCGGCGCGGCGGTGCGGTCGGCCGGGCGGTAGTCCTGCTTTTCCAGGTCCAGCACCACGATGTCCTTGCCGACCTTGCGGAAGATGCCGGCGCCGGTCTTCTGGCCCAGTGCGCCCTTGGAAATCAGCGCGTCCAGCCACTTCGGCGACTTGAAGAATTCGTGCCACGGGTCATTCGGCAGGGTGTCGCCCATGGTCTTGATGACGTGGGCCATGGTGTCCAGGCCGACCACGTCGGAGGTGCGGTAGGTGGCCGACTTCGGGCGGCCAACCAGCGGGCCGGTCAGGCCGTCCACTTCATCGAAGCCCAGGCCGAACTGCTGGGTGTGGTGGATGGTGGACAGGATCGAGAACACGCCGATGCGGTTGCCGATGAAGTTCGGGGTGTCCTTGGCGTAAACCACGCCCTTGCCCAGGGTGGTGACCAGGAATTCTTCCAGGCCTTCCAGCACGGCGGCGTCGGTGGTGGTGGCCGGGATCAGCTCGGCCAGGTGCATGTAGCGCGGCGGGTTGAAGAAGTGCACGCCGCAGAAGCGGTGGCGCAGCTGCTCGGGCAGCACGTCGGCCAGCTTGTTGATGCCCAGGCCCGAGGTATTGGAGGCCAGCACGGCGTGGTCGGCCACGAACGGCGCGATCTTCTTGTACAGGTCCTGCTTCCAGTCCATGCGTTCGGCGATGGCCTCGATGATCAGGTCGCAGTCCTTCAGCTGCTCCAGGCCGGACTCGTAGTTGGCCGGGGTGATGGCTTCGGCCAGCGACTTGCTGGCCAGCGGCGCCGGGCTCAGCTTGCCCAGGTTGGCGATCGCCTTCAGCACGATGCCGTCGGCCGGGCCTTCCTTGGCGGGCAGGTCGAACAGCACGGTGTCGACGCCAGCGTTGGTGAGGTGGGCGGCGATCTGGGCACCCATGACGCCGGCACCCAGCACGGCGGCGCGGCGGACTAGCAGGGAATTGGACATGGTGTAGGGCCTTTGTTGGTCAGCAGTTACTGGGTGGAATCAAGGGGAAGCGGGCAGGGCGCTGGCGCGTGCGGCGGCGCGGAACCCGGCTTCGGCGAAATGGATCAGTTCGTGGGCGGCATGGGCACGATGCGCCGCTTCGGTGACACCGGCGGGACGCTTGATCAGCCCGAAGTCGGCCATGGCATAGGTGAGCGAGCCGGCCAGGAAATCCAAGCGCCAGTACAGCTCTTCCTTGCTCAGGTCGGGTGCGCATTCGGCAATCGCCTTGCCGAACGCACGCAGCACGTGGCCGTAGTGGTCGGACAGGAACTTGCGCAGGTTGTCGTTCTTCTCGGCGTAGGCGCGGGCGATCACGCGCACGAAGGCGCCGCCGTTCTGGCGGTCCTGGGCCAGTGCCAGCGCCGGTTCGACGAAGGCGGCCAGCACCGGGCGCAGCTGCCCGGGGTGTTCGCTGCGCGCGCGCTCAAGCTGCGCCAGGCGCGCGCCGGTCATCTCGTCCATGCGGCGGCGGAACACCTCGTTGACCAGGTTTTCCTTGGAGCCGAAGTGGTAGTTGACCGCGGCGATGTTGACGTCGGCCTGGCTGGTCACCTGGCGCAGCGAGGTGCCGGCGAAGCCGTGCTGTGCGAACAGCTCCTCGGCCGCGCCGAGGATCCGGTCCTTGGTCGAGAAGTGGGCGGGTTTGGCCATCGGCGGGCGGACCTTAATCAAACGATTGTTTGATACTAGGACCAGACGCTAGCGTATGGCATTTTGCAGTGCAGCAAAAATGCCCGGACCGGTCAGATTTCACTCAGGTGGGTGAATGGGCGCAAAGGGTAGTGCCGGGGGGGGGGGGGGGCCCCCCCCCCCCCCCCCCCGGCGGCGGCCTGCGGCGCCCGGGCCGCTCCCCCCCCCCCCCCTCCCCCCCGCGGCGCCGCCCCCCCCCCCCCCCCCCCCCCCCACTACCACCCTGCCGCTTTATCTTTTACAATTCGCCTACGTTTATCAGGCTAAGCCCGCGTCCCGACGCGGGTTTTTTTCATGTTACCCTTCGGGCCATCAGCGGCCCGATTCCATTGGAGACATCCCATGGCGCTGGAGCGCACCCTTTCGATCATCAAGCCGGACGCCGTTGCCAAGAACGTCATCGGCGAAATCTACGCCCGCTTCGAGAAGGCCGGCCTGAAGGTCGTGGCCGCCAAGTACAAGCAGCTGTCGCGCCGTGAAGCCGAAGGCTTCTACGCCGTGCACCGCGAGCGTCCGTTCTTCAACGCGCTGGTCGAGTTCATGATTTCCGGCCCGGTGATGATCCAGGCCCTGGAAGGCGAGAACGCCGTCCTGGCCCACCGCGACCTGCTGGGCGCCACCAACCCGAAGGAAGCCGCTGCGGGCACCATCCGCGCCGACTTCGCCGAATCCATCGATGCCAACGCCGCCCACGGCTCGGACTCGGTCGAGAATGCCGCGATTGAAATCGCCTACTTCTTCGCCGCCACCGAAGTCGTTTCGCGCTGAGAGTAATGCCGTGAACGAGGTCGTACAGTCCCCCGCCATCCAGCCGCTGCCGAAGTCGGCACCCACGGCTGGCAAGCAGAACCTGCTCGACCTCGATCGCGCGGGCCTGGAGAAGTTCTTCGTCGAGGTTCTCGGCGAGAAGAAGTTCCGTGCCCATCAGGTGATGAAGTGGATCCACCATCGCTACGTCACCGATTTCGATGAAATGACCGACCTCGGCAAGGTCCTGCGCGCCAAGCTGCAGGCCCATGCCGAGGTGCTGGTTCCCAACATCGTGTTCGACAAGCCCTCCGCCGACGGCACCCACAAGTGGCTGCTGGCGATGGGCGTGGATGGCAAGAACGCCATCGAGACCGTGTACATCCCGGACAAGACCCGCGGCACGCTGTGCGTGTCCTCGCAGGTCGGTTGCGGCCTGAACTGCACGTTCTGCTCCACTGCCACCCAGGGCTTCAACCGCAACCTGACCACCGCCGAGATCATCGGCCAGGTGTGGGTTGCCGCACGCCACCTGGGCAACGTGCCGCACCAGATGCGCCGCCTCACCAACGTGGTGATGATGGGCATGGGCGAGCCGCTGATGAATTTCGACAACGTCGTGCGCGCCATGAGCGTGATGCGCGACGACCTGGGCTACGGCCTGGCCAACAAGCGCGTGACCCTGTCCACTTCCGGCCTGGTACCGCAGATTGATCGCCTGTCTGCCGAAAGCGACGTGTCGCTGGCGGTGTCGCTGCATGCGCCGAACGACGCGCTGCGCGAGACCCTGGTGCCGCTCAACAAGAAGTACCCGATCGCCGAGCTGATGGCCTCGTGCGCACGCTACCTGCGCGCCAACAAGCGCCGCGAATCGGTCACCTTCGAATACACCCTGATGAAGGGCATCAACGACAAGCCCGAGCATGCACGCGAATTGGCCCGCCTGATGCGGCAGTTCGACAACGCGGTGCAGGCCAAGGATTCGGGCAAGGTCAACCTGATCCCCTTCAATCCGTTCCCGGGCACCCGCTACGAGCGTTCGGAAGAGGCGCACATCCGCGCCTTCCAGAAGATCCTGCTCGACAGCAACGTGCTGACGATGGTCCGCCGCACCCGTGGCGACGACATCGACGCCGCCTGTGGCCAGCTCAAGGGCCAGGTGATGGACCGCACCCGCCGCCAGGCGGAGTTCAACAAGACGCTGCAGGCGGGGAAGGGGAGCGATGCCGCGGCCTGACCGCCTTTGGCTGGTTCTGCTCGCAGGCGTGCTGGCCGTTGCGGTCGGCGGCTGCAAATCCCATCCCAAGGCCAAGCTGGGCCCCAGCGAGGCGCCGTTCTACTCGGTCCGTGATCCGGACAGCGTGCGGCGCCAGGTGCGCCTGCAGGACCTGCTGGCCCTGGCCGCCCGCGACATGCAGGTGGGCAACCTCGATGCGGCCGAACGCAAGGCTCGCGAGGCGCTGAAGCTGGCCCCCGAGTCGCCCGATGCGCTGGTGCTGCTGGCCGGCATCGACGAGCGCCGTGGCCGGACCCAGCAGGCTGGCGAGAGCTTCCGCAGGGCTGCCGAACAGGCGCCGCAGCGCGGGGACATTCTCAACAATTACGGCGCGTGGCTGTGCCAGCAGGGCCGGCCGGCCGAGTCGCTGGTCTGGTTCGATCGTGCGCTGCAGGCGCCGGGCTACGCCACGGCGGCCGAAGCACAGGCCAATGCCGGCGGCTGTGCGCTGGATGCGGGCCAGTTCGAACGTGCCGAGCGCGACCTGCGTGCGGCGCTGGCAACGCTGCCGGGAAACCCGGTCGCGCTGGAGGCGATGGCCCAGCTCAGCTTCCGCCAGGGCCGCTTCATGGAGGCCCGGGCCTTCGCCGAACGTAGGATTGCGGCTGCACCCGCAACGCGTTCCGTGTTACAACTTGCGTCTCAAATCGAAGCGCGGCTGGGTGATCGGGCGGCATCTGACCGCTATCTTCAGCGCATTCGACAGGAATTTCCGCAGGAAGCGGGCTCCTAACTCCAGGGTTGATGCATTGTGATTGATGACCAGACTGTGAGCGCTCTCGAGACTGCGGCCGGCTGCGGCAGCCGCCTGCGCCAGGCCCGCGAGGCGGCCGGACTGACCCTCGAAGATGTCGGCTCGCGCCTGCGCATGCCGGTCCAGGTGGTCAAGTCGCTGGAAGAGGAACAATGGCAGAAGCTCGGCGCGCCGGTGTTCGTGCGCGGCCAGCTGCGCAGCTACGCGCGCCTGCTGGACGTGGATGTGAGCCAGCTGCTGGAGCAGGCCCAGGTCGGCCCGGTGGTGCCGCCCACCCTGGTCAGCCATACCCATACCCCGCGTGCGCGCCGCATTGCCGAGAATTTCGGCCGTCGCGTGCTGTATGTCGGTATCACCGCGGTGCTGGCGGTGCCGGTGTGGTTCGCCACCCGTGGTCATTTTGATGGCAGTGCGACGCCGTCGCCGAACACCGCTTCGCTGGACGCGATCCCGGCCGCTGTGCCGGTGACCCCGTCTGCCGCCGGCGTCGAGCCGGCCGCCGTGGCTGACGTGGCGAGCGCCCCGGCCAGCAAGCCGGCCGCCACCCCGTACGTAGCCTCGCTGGCCCCGGTGCCGCGTTCAGCCCCGGCACCAGCGGCTGCCGCCAACACCCTGGACATGCAGTTCAGTGGCGACAGCTGGGTCGATATCGGCGGCCCGGACGGCGCTACCGTCGAGAAGGCGCTGATCAAGTCCGGCGAGAGCCGCAGCTTCACGCCGGGCCAGGTGGCCCGGGTGACCCTGGGCAACGCCTCGGCGGTCCAGGTTCAGCAGAACGGCGCTATCGTCGATCTGACCCCCTACCAGCGAGCCAACGTGGCACGCTTTCAGGTATCCTCTGAAGGCTCCGTAGTCCCGGTTTCGCACTGAGGCGCGGTTTCACCACCTTCGATTAATCCCAATGGTCCCTCCCGATGGGCGGGGCGAGAGTACGCATGGCGATCGACGATCTGCTCGACGAGCACGAACAAAGTGAACGCGTCCGCAGCTGGCTGCGGAAGAATGGCGCCAGCATCCTCGGTGGCGTAGTCATCGCCATCGGTGCCATTGCCGGCTGGCAGTGGTACCAGAAGGATCAGGGCGGCAAGCTGGCCTCGGCCAATGTCGAGTACCAGAAGGTGCTCGTTGGCCTGCAGCAGAACAAGCTCGACGACGCCTCCAAGGCGGTCAAGGCGCTCGAAGCCGGCCCGTCCAGCATCTACGGCGACCTTGCGGCGCTGCAGCTGGCCAAGGCCCAGGTCGACGCCGGCAAGAACGAAGAAGCCCTGGCCACCCTGCGCGGCGTGAAGGTCGAAGGTGACCTGCAGCGCGTGGTCGACCAGCGTGTGGCCCGCCTGCTGGTGGCCACCGGCAAGAGTGACGAGGCGATCAAGCTGCTGGGCAGCGCCACCGACAGCAGCAGCCTGGAAATCCATGGCGACGCGCTGATGGCGCAGGGCAAGCGTGATGACGCCCGGGGCCAGTACGAGAAAGCGCTGAAGTCGCTGGACGTGGCAGCGCCGCAGCGGCGCCTGCTGGAAACCAAGGTTATGGACGCCGGCGGCACCGTTGCCGCCCCTGCGGAGTCGGTTTGATGAGTCAGAAGGTCATGATCACCCGCGTCGCCACCGTGCTCCTGATGGGCATGGCCCTGACCGGCTGCAGCACCGTGAAGGGCTGGTTCGCCGGCAAGGACGCGGCCGCGAAGAAGGCACAGGAACCGGCTGAGCTGGTCAAGTTCGAGCCGACCCTGAAGGTCAACAAGGCCTGGTCGGTCAACCTCGGCAAGGGCGAGCGCCGCATCGGCGTGCGCCAGGGCCCGGCCGTTGCCAACGGCCACGTGTTCGCTGCGGCACTCACCGGTGGCGTGCACGCCATCGACCTGCAGACCGGCAAGAAGGTCTGGACCTGGGAGCCGAAGAAGGAAAAGAAGAAGGCCAAGCTGCGCCTGTCCGGCGGCCCGGGGGTCGGTGAGAACCTGGTCGTGATCGGCACGCTTGATGGCCAGGTCATCGCCCTGGACATCAACGATGGCAGCGAGAAGTGGCGCGCCCGTGTTCCGGGTGAAGTCATCGCCGCGCCGGCCATCGCCCAGGGCGCGGTCTACGTGCGCAGCAATGACGGCCGCATCACCGCGTTCGATGCAGGCAACGGCACCCAGAAGTGGTTCAACCCGAGCGAGCTGCCGGCGCTGACCGTGCGTGGCAACGCGCCGGTGGTGACCGGCCCGGGCGTGCTGTTCATCGGCAAGGACGAGGGCGCGGTTGCCGCCCTGGCCCAGCAGGATGGCCGCACCCTGTGGGAACAGAATGTGGGCAACGGTGAAGGCCGTACCGAGCTGGAGCGCATGGCCGATGTCGACGGTGCGCCGGTGCTGGATGGCAACACCCTGTTCGTGAGCAGCTTCAAGAACCAGACGATGGCCATCGAAGGCCCGACCGGTCGCCCGCTGTGGGCGCGCGACCATGGCGGTGCCGGTGGCGTGGCGGTCTCGTCTGGCAATGTGTTCGTCACCGACAACAAGGGCGGCGTGTTCGGCCTGGACAAGGCCAGCGGTGCGGCGATGTGGTCGCAGACCGCACTGGCCCGTCGCTCGCTGACCGGCCCGGCACTGCACGGCGACTACGTCGTGGTCGGCGACTACAAGGGATACGTGCACTGGCTGCAGACCTCCGATGGTGCGATGGCGGCACGGGCAAAGAGCGGCGGTGACGCCCTGCTGGCCCAGCCAATCGTCGTAGACGGGGTGCTGCTGGTGCAGAACGTTGATGGCAAGCTGACCGCCTTCCGGTTGGCAAATTAAAAATTGGAGTAATCGCGATGCTGCCTTTGGTCGCCCTGGTTGGACGGCCGAATGTCGGCAAGTCGACTATTTTCAATGCGCTTACGCGCACCCGTGACGCGCTGGTCCATGACCAGCCCGGCGTCACCCGCGACCGCAACTACGGTGTCTGCCGTCTGGACGAGGACAATCATTTCCTCGTCGTCGACACCGGCGGTATCGCGGAAGAGGAAGAGGGTCTGGCAGGGGCTACCACCCGCCAGGCCCGTGCCGCTGCGGCGGAAGCCGACCTGATCCTGTTCGTGGTCGATGCCCGTGAGGGTACCTCGGCGATGGACGACGAGATCCTGGCCTGGCTGCGCAAGCTGTCGCGCCCGACGCTGCTGCTGATCAACAAGATCGACGGCACCGACGAGGACACCGTGCGTTCGGAATTTGCCCGTTACGGCTTCGGCGAGATGCTGACCGTGTCGGCCGCGCACCGCCAGGGTCTGGACGACCTGCTGGACGAAATGGTCCAGCGCCTGCCGGAAGAAGGCAGTGGCGAAGAGCTGGACAACGATCCGAACCGCATCCGCATCGCCTTCGTCGGCCGCCCGAACGTGGGCAAGTCCACCCTGGTCAACCGCATCCTCGGCGAGGAGCGCATGATCGCCTCCGACGTGCCGGGCACCACCCGCGACTCGATCGCAGTGGACCTGGAGCGTGATGGCCGCGAATACCGCCTGATCGACACCGCCGGCCTGCGCCGTCGTTCGCGCGTGGACGAGGTCGTCGAGAAGTTCTCGGTGGTCAAGACCATGCAGTCGATCGAGCAGTGCCAGGTGGCCGTGCTGATGCTCGACGCCACCGAAGGCGTGACCGACCAGGACGCCACCGTGCTCGGTGCCGTGCTTGACGCCGGCCGCGCGCTGGTCATTGCCATCAACAAGTGGGATGGCCTCACCGAGTACCAGCGCGAGCAGGCCGAAACCATGCTGTCGCTGAAGCTGGGCTTCGTGCCGTGGGCCGAGTCCGTGCGCATCTCGGCCAAGCATGGCTCGGGCCTGCGTGAGCTGTTCCGTGCGGTGCACCGCGCGCACGAATCGGCGAACAAGACCTTCACCACCAGCGAAGTGAACAAGGCGCTGGAAGTGGCGTACGAGACCAACCCGCCGCCGACCATCCGCGGCCATGTCTCCAAGCTGCGTTACGTGCACCCGGCCGGGGCAAACCCGCCGACCTTCATCGTGCATGGCACGCGGCTGAAGGAGCTGCAGGAATCGTACAAGCGCTACCTGGAGAACTTTTTCCGCAAGCGCTTCAAGCTGATCGGCACGCCGGTGAGCTTCATCTTCCGCGAGGGTACCAACCCGTACGAGGGCAAGAAGAACGTCCTCACCGAGCGGCAGGTCAAGGCCAAGCGGCGCTTGATGAAGCACGTCAAGGGCAAGTGATGCAGAGAAAGGCGGCCGTAGGGCCGCCTTTTTCGTTTGTGGTAGTGCCGGCCGCTGGCCGGCAACCCGATGATGCCTGGCGTGTGAGCGAGGTTGGCGGCCCCCGGCCGGCCAGAGCGTGTATC
>NZ_JAWIRS010000008.1:25861-145098 GCF_036320005.1 Stenotrophomonas sp. SMYL11 | reverse complement strand
GCGCGCGCCCCCGCGCCCCGCCCCCCGCCCGTGCGGGGCTGGGGGCCCCCGCGCCCCCCCCCCCCCCCCCCCCCACTACCGTGTATCTACAGATCCCGATCAGGGCGGACTGCTGCGACGTGCGCGGCAATGCGGCAACGCGCATGGGATGCCTCGGCCGCGCCGCGATGTTGAAGCCGGTTGCACCTGGCTTGTGGCGGGGATCGATTCCGGCAGCTGCACCTGCCCCGTGATGCTTGCCCATACCAGGGTCGTACCCAGTGCACCTGCCAGGTACGCCACCGACACCGCCCCGATCAGCAGGCCCGCGGCATGCTCCAGCCATGGAAGCAATCGGCAACACCCCTGCGCCCAGCGCGGATGGCTGCCGAGCCACGCCATCAGCAGGCCGAGCGACAGCGCGACGCCACTCAGGCAGGCCACGTAAGCGGCCTGGGTGCCCGTGTCGGCAACGAGGCCGGTAACCAGGGCTGCAATCGCGAACTGCAGCATCCAGTTGCTGCTGCTGGCGAGCGCCAGCAGGCATCCTGCTTCGGCGTGCGGCCAACGGGAGCGGGCGCGCAGGCCCAAGGGCATCTGCAGGGAAAGCGGAGAGAACGGGGTCAAGCCGGCGTCGCGCAGGCACATGCCCGCCAGGCGCAGCAGCAGGAGGCAGCCCGCGCACTGCATCGCCAGCGTCCACAGGCCGCGGTTTCCCAGCATGCCCGCTGCAACGAAAGCCGTCGCACAGATGACGCCCGTACCGATGGCGATACCGAACGACGCGGCCATGGCGGCGTGCCCGCCCGCGCCCATCGCGGTGCGCAGGATCTTCGCGTGATGCGAAGCAGGCAGGAGCATGGCGAAGCCGTACAGCACCGCGACGATGAAGAACTGCTGCACGTAAACCTGCCACTGACCTACAGAAAGTGCAGAGTGTGGGCGGGTGTGAACGCGCGGTATTGAACGCCATTGCGACAGGCGCGAATCGCCGGCATCAGCCGGCCCACAGCGACACGACGATCCATAGCGCCAGTGCGATCATCAGAAGCCCTGCGGCCCGCTCCAGCCAGGGCAGGGCGCGTGCGAACCGACGCAGCACCCACGGGTGGCCGACCAGCGCGGCGACCAGCAGATCCCAAAGCAGGACGATGCCGAACATCCACGCGCCATAGAAGAATTTCGTTGCGGCGTTGGCCTGCGGGCCGTTGAGCATTGCCGCCAACGTTGCATAGAACAGCGCATTCTTTGGGTTCAGCAGCGCAGACAGGGCGCCCAGCCCTGCCGCCTTCCACCACCCGTGCGTATCGCCTGCGCGCGATTCCGCGGCAGGTGCCTGCAGCGTCGTCGAGCCCGCATGGCGCAGGAACAGCGTGCCGAGGTACAGCAGGAATCCGCAGCCCGCCAACTGCACCGCAATGAACCCTGCGCTGCCCGCGCGCAGCATGGCCATTCCAGTGAAAGCCGCCACGATGAAGACGCCGTTGCCAACGGCGATGCCTGCGCAGGCGCCGCTGGCGGTGCGCCAGCCAGAGGTGATCGCGGTGCGTGCAACGAGGAAGAAATCGGGACCGGGTGAGAGCAGGGCGAGAAAATGTACGGTGGCGATGATCAGGAACTGTTCCATCGGGTCCGGCGGCGGCTGGCTGGGGCGCCAGTCTGGGGATGTGCCGCGCGGTGGTATTGAACGTTATTGCAGGCTCAGCGCCGGTACTGGCCTGGGGTCGCACCGGCGTGGGCCTTGAAGACCCGCTGGAAATGACTCTGGTCGGCAAAGCCCAGTGCATGCGCGACCACGGCCAGTGACTGGCCTTCGCACAACCGTCGGCGGGCCTCCTGAATGCGCTGGTCGATCTGCCAGGCGTGTGGGGTCAGGCCCGTGGCACGTCGGAAGGCGCGGATCAGCTGGTAGCGGCTCATGCCTGCCAGCGATGCGAGCTCCTGCAGGGCCGGGGTGTGTTCGAGCCGCTGGCGCAGAACGTCCATCACCGGCTGCACTCGCTGCTGCAATGCGGCATCTTCAGGCGGGCCGGCGACGGCTACCCCATCGTGTTCATCCAGATCGCCGACGAACGCGATCAGGGCCGCTTCCTTGACGCTGACCGGATCGTCGGAGAACAGCGTCTCGTTGAGCTGGCAGTACTGCTGGTAGCGCGGGCGATGGTGGGAAATCCGGATGGGTTCCTGCAGCCAGTCGGGTCCGGGCAGGCCGTCATGCTCGGCGCGGACCTCGGCCATCCAGCGCGCATCCAGGTGCAGCATCTGGTAGCTCCAGACCTGGCCGGGCAGGGGGTTGCAGGCATGCACGCGGCCTGCGGGTACGCCGACCAGATTGCCGGGTTGCAGCAGGCGCGGTCCTTCTGCCGCGCCGGTGAACACGCTGTTGCCAGCGTCCACGGCGCCGATCGAGAAGGTGTCGTGGCTGTGCGGGCGATGGCAGGCGCGGCTGTCGCACGCCCGTCGGCTTTCGACGAAGGGCGTGCGCGGGTCACGCCAGAATTCGGTGGCAGAGCGCATGCAGCGGTTCCGGGATGCAGGGAGCAACGCCCGCATGGTGCCATGTTCGGGGCAAGGCGCGTCGAGGGTGTCTGCGCGATAATGCGGCCATGAGCATCCAAGAGCTTTCCCCCGCGCAGGCGCGTGAACGCCTGGCCCATGGCGCGGTGCTGATCGATGTGCGCGAGGCGCACGAGCGGGCCGGTGGCATGGCAGAAGGCGCGCGTGGCGTGGCCAAGGGCGAGCTGCAGGCCGACCCGGCGGCGCATCTGCCAAAGCGCGACCAGGAGATCCTGCTGATCTGCCAGAGCGGCAAGCGCTCGGCAGATGCCGCGCAGTTCCTGCTGGAGGCCGGCTACATCCACGTCGCGTCCGTGACCGGCGGTACCGTGGCCTGGCGCGAGCAATCGCTGCCGCTGGTGCAGCCCCTGGCCAGCGCCGCCGACCGCGACTTCTACGACCGCTACTCACGCCACCTGCTGCTGCCGCAGGTGGGCGAGGCCGGCCAACGCCGGTTGCAGCAGTCGCGTGTGCTGGTGCTGGGTGCCGGCGGCCTGGGCGCCCCGGCCGGGTTCTACCTGGCTGCGGCCGGGGTAGGGCACCTGCGCTTTGCCGACCACGACCGCGTGGAGCGCAGCAACCTGCACCGGCAGATCGTGCATACCGAGGCCAGCGTCGGCCAGCTCAAGGTCGATTCCGCGCGCGCGCGGCTGCTGGCGCTGAACCCGTCGATCGAGGTCGAGGCGGTGCCGGAGCGGGTCACCTCCGAGAACGTGGATGCGCTGCTGGAGGGCGTGGACGTGGTGCTGGATGGCTCGGACAACTTCCCGCTGCGCTACCTGCTCAACGACGCCTGCATCAAGCACGCCAAGCCGCTGGTGTATGCCGCCATCGAGCGCTTTGACGGCCAGGTAAGCGTGTTTGATGCCGGCCGCCAGCGCGGCGTGGCGCCGTGCTACCGCTGCCTGTTCCCCGAGCCACCGCCGCCGGAGTTCGCGCCGAACTGTTCCGAGGCTGGCGTGTTGGGCGTGCTGCCCGGCCTGGCCGGCGTGCTGCAGGCCACCGAGGTGCTGAAGCTGCTGCTGGGCATCGGCGAGCCGCTGGTGGGGCGCCTGCTGCGCTTCGATGCGCTGGGCATGCGCTTCCGCGAGACCGGCATCCGGCCGGACCCGCATTGCCCCGTGTGCGCGCCGGGCGTGCCGTTCCCCGGGTATATCGATTACGCCGCGTTTTGCCGGGGTGGGTGAGATCGGCCGGGGAATGCATTGGTAGATGCCGACCTTGGTCGGCGCTTTCGTGCCAACCAAGGTTGGCACCTACCGAAGAGGGGCATGGTTGACACCCACCGAAGCATGTGCATGGTTTCGGGATGATGCTGGGGGTCGCTCCCCACGTCGTTCCACCTTCAAGACAATCCGGCGCAACATGCGTGCTATTGCCGTCATCGGCATTGCTCTATTGTTGAGCCCGATTCTGGATCTTGGGGAAAACACCGCATGGCGGTAGAAGCAGCGACCAGCGAGCTGGTCAAGGTCGTGGCCCTGTTGGGCGCGGCGGTGGTGATGGTGCCCCTGTTCCGCCGGGCCGGCCTGGGCTCGGTACTGGGCTACTTCGCTGCCGGCCTGGCGATCGGACCGTTCGGTCTGGGCTGGTTCTCCGACCCGCAGGCGATCCTGCATACCGCCGAGCTCGGCGTGGTGATGTTCCTGTTCGTGATCGGCCTGGAAATGCGGCCGTCGCACCTGTGGAGCCTGCGCAAGGAAATCTTCGGGCTGGGCACGCTGCAGATCGTCACCTGCGCGGTGGTGCTGACCAGCATCGCCAAGCTGTTCGGCCTGCCGTGGCAGGTGGCCTTCATCGGCGCTACCGGTTTCGTGCTGACCTCCACCGCGGTGGTGATGCAGCTGCTGGCCGAACGCGGCGACATCGCGCTGCCGTCGGGGCAGAAGATCGTCTCCATTCTGCTGTTTGAAGACCTGCTGATCGTACCGTTGCTGGCGCTGGTGGCGTGGATGGGCCCGAGCGCGGGCAGTGCCGACGGCGAGGGTTCTCGCTGGCTGTCGGTGGCGATCGGTGTCGGTGCCATCGTCGGCCTGGTGCTGGTCGGCCGCTTCCTGCTCAACCCGCTGTTCCGCGTGCTGGCCGAATCGAAGGCGCGCGAAGTGATGACCGCCGCCGCGTTGCTGGTGGTGCTGGGAGCGGCGCTGCTGATGCAGCTGTCCGGCCTGTCGATGGCGATGGGCGCGTTCCTGGCCGGCGTGCTGCTGAGCGAGTCGACTTTCCGCCACCAGATTGAAGCGGACATCGAGCCGTTCCGCGGCATCCTGCTCGGCCTGTTCTTCCTCAGCGTGGGCATGGCGCTGGACCTGAGCGTGGTGGCCGCGAACTGGCAGCTGATCCTTGGCCTGGTGCTGGCGTTGATGGCGGCCAAGGCGCTGTGCATCTACGTGGTCGCACGCATCATGGGTAGCGACCACGCGCAGGCGCTGGATCGCGGCGTGCTGATGGCGCAGGGTGGCGAGTTCGCCTTCGTGCTGTTCTCGGCCGCGGCATCGGCCGGCGTGATCAACCTGGAGATCAATGCCAACTTCACCGCCGTGGTGGTGCTGTCGATGGCGCTGACCCCGCTGGTGGTGCTGGTCTACAAGCGCATCGCGCCGAAGCCGACGGTGAACATGGACGGCGTGGACGAGGCCGATGGCCTGTCCGGCAGCGTGCTGCTGATCGGCTTCGGCCGCTTCGGCCAGGTCGCCAGCCAGTCGCTGCTGGCGCGCGACGTGGACGTGACCATCATCGACAACGATGTGGAGATGATCCAGAGCGCTGCGCGGTTCGGCTTCAAGATCTATTACGGGGACGGCACGCGACTGGATGTGCTGCATGCCTCCGGCGCTGCCACCGCACGTGCGATTGCGGTGTGCGTGGACAAGGCCGAGGCCGCCGACCGCATCGTTGAACTGGTGGCGCATGAGTTCCCGCAGGCCAAGCTGATGGTGCGTTCGTTCGACCGCGAGCATTCGCTGCGGCTGATCCATGCCGGTGTCGATTTCCAGATTCGCGAGACCTTCGAATCGGCGGTTTTGTTCGGCCAGGCCGCGCTGGTGGAACTGGGTGCGGACGAAGACGATGCGGTGGAGATTGCCGAGCAGATCCGCCGTCGCGATGCCGAGCGCTTCGAGCTGGAAATTGCCGGTGGTGGCTTGAATGCCGGTGCGCGGATGATCTATGGCAACAGCCCGCAGGGCGTGCCGACGCCGACGCCGTTCACCGCGCCCAAGCGGGAGAGCAAGACGCTGAACCCGCAGGATGTGCCGGAAGAGGAAGAATAAAGCCCGGTAGTGCCGGCCGCTGGCCGGCAACCTCAGCGCACCATCCGTCGGTAGTGCCGGCCGCTGGCCGGCAAATACGGAAACGTCCCGACGTCATGAGGTTGCCGGCCAGCGGCCGGCATTACCAGGTGGGGAATTACCCAAACCGTAGCGGTGGGCGAGGGGGCCTGAATCGGGGACAATAGCGTCCCCGCCGCCCCACGCCCGCTCCCGATGACCGATTCCGCCCCCCAGCTTCCTGCCCGCATCCTTGATGGCCGCCGTATCGCCGAGGACCTGCTCGACAGCCTGAAGGTGCGCGTCGACGCCCGCGTGGCCGCCGGTGGCAGCCGTCCGGGCCTGGCCGTGGTGCTGGTGGGTGGCGACCCGGCCTCGACCGTGTACGTGCGCAACAAGCGCCGCGCCGCCGAGAAGGTCGGCATCGAGGCACATGACTACGACCTGCCGGCCGGTACCACCGAAGCCGAGCTGCTCGACCTGATCGACCAGCTCAACGCCGACCCGAAGATCAACGGCATCCTGATCCAGCTGCCGCTGCCGGGCATCCCCGACGCGCGCCGGCTGATCCAGCGCATCGACCCGCGCAAGGACGTGGACGGGTTCCACCCGGAAAACGTCGGCCACCTGGCCCTGCGCGAGTTCGGCCTGCGTCCGTGCACCCCGCGCGGCATCACCACGCTGCTGGGCCACACCGACCAGCCGGTGCGCGGCCGCAACGCCACCATCGTGGGCGTCAGCAACCACGTCGGCCGCCCGATGGGCCTGGAGCTGCTGATTGCCGGCTGCACCGTGACCAGCTGCCACAAGTTCACCCCCAAGGACGTGCTGGAACAGGCCGTGCGCAACGCCGACATCCTGGTGGTGGCGGTGGGCCGCCCGGGCATCGTGCCGGGCGAGTGGGTGAAGCCGGGCGCGGTGGTGATTGACGTCGGCATCAACCGCCTGGATGACGGCCGGCTGGTGGGCGATGTGGGCTTTGAGGCCGCCGCCCAGCGGGCGAGCTGGATCACCCCGGTGCCGGGGGGCGTCGGCCCGATGACCGTGGCCACGTTGATGCAGAACACCCTGGAAGCGGCGGAAGCGCTGAGCTGACGACCGGCTCCTGGTGGGTGCCGACCGTTGGTCGGCACAATGCCGGCAGGCCGATGACCCGCTTCTGGTAGGTGCCAACCTTGGTTGGCACGATCCGTCCGGCGCCTGTGCCCCAGATGGGGTGAAGGCCGCTCCCTGTTTGTGCCAACCAAGGTTGGCACCTACCAAAGGCGGTTCCGAGGCGGTTCCATGTCCGTGGCGGTTCCGTGGGTGCCAACCTTGGTTGGCACGATCCGTCCGGCATCTGGACCCCAGATGGGATGACGGCCTCTTCCTGTTTGTGCCAACCAAGGTTGGCACCTACCAAAGGCGGTTCCGAGGCGGTTCCATGTCCATGGCGGTTCCGTGGGTACCAACCAAGGTTGGCACCCACCCAGGCCCCCTGAACCAATCACCGCCCGCGCGACACTGCGTCGCATCTACCCCCTGCCACACGGCGCGAAAACAGGGTAAAATGTCGCGCTTCCCCACATCTCGGGTATGCCGATGCTGCGCATCCAGGCTGAAGCACTCACTTACGACGACGTCTCGCTCGTCCCCGCCCATTCGACCATCCTGCCCAAGGACGTCAACCTCGAAACGCGGTTGACTCGCGACCTGAAGCTCAAGCTTCCGATCCTGTCCGCAGCCATGGATACCGTCACCGAAGCCCGCCTGGCCATCGCCATGGCCCAGCTCGGCGGCATGGGCATCATCCACAAGAATCTCAGCCTGGAACAGCAGGCCGCGGAAGTGGCCAAGGTCAAGAAGTTCGAGGCCGGTGTCATCCGCGACCCGATCACCGTCGGCCCGGAAACCACCATCCGCGACGTACTGGCCCTGACCCAGGCGCACAACATCTCCGGCGTGCCGGTGGTGGGCAGCGACGGCCTGCTGGCCGGCATCGTGACCCATCGCGACATGCGCTTCGAGACCGAGCTGGACGATCCGGTCCGCCACATCATGACCAAGAAGGATCGCCTGATCACGGTCAAGGAAGGCGCCGCGTCTGACGAAGTGCTGCAGCTGCTGCACCGCAACCGCATCGAAAAGGTGCTGGTGGTCAATGATTCGTTCGAACTGCGTGGCCTGATCACCGTCAAGGACATCCAGAAGAACACCGACTTCCCGAACGCTGCCAAGGATCTGTCGACCCGCCTGCTGGTCGGCGCTGCCGTCGGCGTGGGTGGCGATACCGATCGCCGCGTGGAAGCGCTGGTCGCCGCCGGCGTGGACGTGATCGTGGTCGATACCGCGCACGGCCACTCGCAGGGCGTGCTGGACCGCGTCAGCTGGGTCAAGAAGAACTTCCCGAACGTGCAGGTCATCGGTGGCAACATCTGCACCGGCGAAGCCGCACTGGCGCTGCTGGACAGCGGCGCGGACGCCGTGAAGGTCGGCATCGGCCCGGGCTCGATCTGCACCACCCGCGTCGTCGCCGGCGTCGGCGTGCCGCAGGTCACCGCCATTGACCTGGTGGCCGAAGCGCTGCAGGACCGCATCCCGCTGATCGCCGACGGTGGCATCCGCTACTCGGGCGACATCGGCAAGGCGCTGGCCGCCGGTGCCTCGACCATCATGGTCGGCGGCCTGCTGGCCGGTACCGAGGAATCACCGGGCGAGACCGAGCTGTACCAGGGCCGTTCGTACAAGAGCTACCGCGGCATGGGTTCGCTGGCCGCCATGGAGAAGGGGTCGAAGGACCGCTACTTCCAGGACGCCGCTACCGCCGACAAGCTGGTGCCGGAAGGCATCGAAGGCCGCGTGCCGTACCGCGGCCCGGTGGGCGGCATCATCCACCAGCTGATGGGCGGCCTGCGCGCCACCATGGGCTACGTGGGCTGCGCCACCATCGAAGACATGCGCAGCAAGCCCAAGTTCGTGAAGATCAGCGGCGCCGGCCAGCGTGAGAGCCACGTCCACGACGTGACGATCACCAAAGAGCCGCCGAACTACCGCGCCTGATGCGCTTGCGAACTGCTCTTGCGATTACGGGCAGCCTGCTGATGGCAGGCTGTTCGTTGTCCGAACCGCCGCCGCGCTCCGGGTCTCCGGGCGCGGCGGTTTCGCAATTGCAGGACGTGCCGGCGTGCCAGAACGCATTCTCGCTGCCGAAGGGCTGGCAGGTGCAAGCCGCCGGCGAGCAGCGCTGGCTGCTGAAAGGTACTGGCGAGCGCCCGCTGCAGGTCACCCTGCAATGCATTTCCGAGCTGCTGCACGGGCCGGATGATCCGGTGCTGACGCCGGTGTTGGGCGCGCTGGAGCCCGCACGGATGAGTGTGCGCTGGGCATCCTGGGGTGCTGCGGATTCGGGCGTCTCGATGGCGGCGCTGCAACGGCGCATCGTGCCCGGCACCGAAGTGCAGGAAATCGCCGAGCTGCCGCGCGCCGACCGCGCCAACCCCAATGCACCACACGGCCTGCTGATGCTGCGCTGGGACGAGGAAGACACCTCACATATTCAACAACGCGAGGCGTTCATCGCCACGCTGACGCAGAGCCTTGAAGCGCCGGGCGCTGCGAAAAACACCACTGGAACGGCACCATGACCAACATCCATAACGACAAGATCCTCATCCTCGATTTCGGCGCGCAGTACACGCAGCTGATCGCCCGCCGCATCCGCGAGCTGGGCGTCTACTGCGAAATCTGGGCGTGGGACCACAACCCGGCCGAGATCGCGGCGTTTGGCGCCAAGGGCATCATCCTGTCCGGTGGCCCGGAATCGACCACGCTGCCGGGTGCGCCGGCCGCGCCGCAGGAAGTGTTCGACAGCGGCCTGCCGATCTTCGGTATCTGCTACGGCATGCAGACCCTGGCCGCGCAGCTGGGCGGTGCTACCGAAGCCGCTGACCAGCGCGAGTTCGGCCACGCCGAAGTGAACGTGATCAACCCGGATGCACTGTTCAAGGGCCTGAGCGACCACGGCGGCGAGCCGAAGCTGAATGTCTGGATGAGCCACGGCGACCACGTCTCCGTTGCGCCGCCGGGCTTCACCATCACCGCCACCACCGACCGCATTCCGGTGGCCGCCATGGCCAACGAAGAAAAGCGCTGGTACGGCGTGCAGTTCCACCCGGAAGTGACGCACACCCTGCAGGGCCAGGCGCTGCTGCGCCGCTTCGTGGTGGATGTGTGCGGTTGCCAGACCCTGTGGACCGCCGCCAACATCATTGACGACCAGATCGCCCGCGTGCGCGAACAGGTGGGCGATGACGAGGTGATCCTGGGCCTGTCCGGCGGCGTCGATTCGTCCGTGGTGGCTGCGCTGCTGCACAAGGCCATCGGCGAAAAGCTGACCTGCGTGTTCGTGGATACCGGCCTGCTGCGCTGGCAGGAAGGCGACCAGGTGATGGCGATGTTCGCCGAGCACATGGGCGTAAAGGTCGTACGCGTCAACGCCGCCGACCGTTACTTCGCCGCGCTGGAAGGCGTGAGCGACCCGGAAGCCAAGCGCAAAATCATCGGCAACCTGTTCGTTGAGATCTTCGACGAAGAGTCGAACAAGCTGAAGAACGCCAAGTGGCTGGCGCAGGGCACCATCTACCCGGACGTGATCGAGTCGGCCGGCAGCAAGACCGGCAAGGCGCACGTGATCAAGAGCCACCACAACGTGGGCGGCCTGCCGGAGCACATGAAACTGGGCCTGGTGGAGCCGCTGCGCGAGCTGTTCAAGGACGAAGTGCGCCGCCTCGGCGTTGAGCTGGGCCTGCCGCGCACCATGGTCTACCGCCACCCGTTCCCGGGCCCGGGCCTGGGCGTGCGTATCCTGGGCGAAGTGAAGCCGGAGTACGCCGAGCTGCTGGCCAAGGCCGATGCCATCTTCATTGATGAGCTGCGCAAGGCCGACCTGTACGACAAGACCAGCCAGGCGTTTGCCGTGTTCCTGCCGGTGAAGTCGGTGGGCGTGGTGGGCGATGCGCGCGCTTATGAGTGGGTGATTGCGCTGCGGGCTGTCGAGACGATTGACTTCATGACGGCGCATTGGGCGCATCTGCCGTATGAGTTCCTCGGTACGGTGAGCAACCGGATCATCAATGAGTTGCGGGGGGTGTCGAGGGTGGTCTATGACATCTCAGGGAAGCCGCCGGCTACTATTGAGTGGGAGTGAGTTGAGAGAACTAGGGCGCCGAGAGGCGCCCTTTCTTTGACCACGGTAATTCTTTTAGTACC
The DNA here is from genome assembly GCF_036320005.1 of Stenotrophomonas sp. SMYL11. NCBI lineage: Bacteria > Pseudomonadati > Pseudomonadota > Gammaproteobacteria > Lysobacterales > Lysobacteraceae > Stenotrophomonas > Stenotrophomonas sp. SMYL11. Next base: position 134,050 of record NZ_JAWIRS010000008.1, on the reverse strand, counting down.
CGCAAGTCTTGGCGAGCTTGGCAAACGATTCAAATAGGACTTATCGCGATCGGCTCTTCGCAATTCGGAGTCCCGTGGAGGGGCATCCGTTGTCCGCTATCACAGGAAGTTAAGAGTCGAGCTCTCTAAATATGTCGCGAAGGCACAATCCTAAGGAGCGCTCTTCCGCGCTTCTTTCCAGAAATCCGAGCACAAATCTCTCTCGGCAAACGATGGAGCGAATGTTTCTATCAAGCTCCTTGTGGCTATCGTTTCTATCAATTAAGTCCTTGATTTCGTGGCGATACCATTTGTATCGATCTTGCAATCGGAATGCGTTTAGGTGATTGGACGAGGGTTGATCCAAGCCAGTTAAGGAGAGCACGATGTCGCTGGATTCAATTGGTCCGTTAATGCTTTTTCGAATTGTTCCCTGAATGGAGAATTTCACTAGTAATTTCGTCGAATCTAGTGGATGCGGAATCCCTTTGTCGAGGGGGTCATCCGCTGTCTTTACTCCGGAATTGCATTGAGTACAGCAAGGTATTAGGTTGCTGACGGATACTGAAAGATATGGATACAACGACCTTGGTAGATAGTGATCCAGTGGTGGTCGTAACTTAAAACTGGGTGAGCCTTTGCGAGGACGATTCTTCTCAATATGCAGATTTACATGATTCGCCTGACAGTATGGGCACGTTCTTAGGTTGTACGCCTGAACCAGTGCGTACGCTCCCCAATCGACCTGGGTCGAAAACCATTCGTAGTCGAAACACTCGTTAATTATATTCAGCGTGTTCTTATGCTTGATATGGTTTTTGTCATTGGGCTTTCTTTTGAGTGCGGCGTATGCTGAGAACTCGGGGAAATTAGTTACTGTATTCCTTGCAAAGTTTGCTATTTCTATATAATCTCCGATAAGAATTGTCTGAATTGATTCTTTGATTTTTTCAATTAGCTTAGATTCATAATCTTTTTCCTTTAGCCCTTTGGTAGATTTGAGAATTTTCTCGTCGAATCTAGATTTGAGAGCCTTGTAGTGCCGCTCCTTCTCTGTGGATTTTAGCGGTGGTATCTTAATCACTATCTTGCAGTCCTCATATGTAGTTCTGTGAGAAGGTATTCCCTTAGCTCCCGTGAGGCGATCTGGTCGATCAAGCTTCTTATTTCTATCTCGGCTTCTGCGGAGTCGTTGGATCGAGGTTGGCTGAGGAAATTGGTTATTATCTTGTATAGATTTTCAGCCATGCTACCTGAAAAGTCTTTTACTCCATAGACCCTGTCGAGAAGCTCCTTGGGGCCAAGGGCAAACCCGTTCTGCATACTTCCGGATTTGACATCAAATAATCTATTTGGAGGCGTGTCGCCCGCAACGATCAAGGAATGCGTTGCCAGAATAAGATGAATATGATCGAAGTCTCTACGATATCTTGAAATGAAGTTAAGAATGTCACGGAGATACTGGCGCTGCCAACTAGGGTGCATAAACATCTCCCCCTCATCAATGGCTATCAGAGCTGAGCGGATATTCCTATCTGCAAAATTGTTAAGTGCGCTGCTCAATGAGGCAAATAAGAGTAGAAGCGCAACTTGGCCGCTGCTAAGCTCAATGAATTTCCAGTTGATCAGCCCCAGTCGCTCTGCTTCCTGAAGTATTGGAGAAATGTTGGGTGATACAGAACGAAGCGTGCGTGCGTACTCCGACAATCCCTTTGGCGCAGTGGCGGAAATTGATCGCCTAAGCTTGATTAGTATGCTGAGGATTTGATTTGCCGTTGGGCGTTTCTCGTAGGCGCTTGCATGGTAGCGAAGGAAGCGGCTGATCGAGCGATTGTCGGCCATGGGCTTTTCTTTTCGATCAGAAAGCTCGTAAAGGAGCATATCCAAGGCCTTTGCGCCATCCAGCCTGGCGCGTCGGAGTTCAATTGCTAGTAATGTCCTGGATCGAGGACTCAATTCGAAGGCATCTTTTCTAAGTCTATCCAGCGCCATTCCCAGACTTGAGACTTTACTTGACCTTCTTCCTTTCGGGTGGTTGGACGACAAGAATGTACTGACACTTTCTATTTCAGTCTGTATATCAACTGAGGTTTCAATGTCAATACCAATTTTCGCGCGACGAATGAAAGGAATGTTTTTTGGCAACGACCCAGCCGCTAGGCACAAGGCTGCACCACTGTAAGATGCCGTGCCAGATTTTGGGGTTGAGTCTATGGTTCCGCTCGACTGAAGGCGTAGGCGCCGGTTCGATTCAAATGGAGATGTTGTATAAAAAATTGCCCCAAATTTATGGCTAAATTGCTTCTTCTTCTGTGAAGTTTCCGGACCTTCAAGTCGAAAGGCTTTTCGCACGCCCTCGTCATCAAGGTGGATTATTCCGGATTCATCTCTCCAGATTATTGAAAGCTGTCTTTGGTCGTAAAATTTCTTAACTACTGATTGGCACGCATCCAGAAGGAGTGCAGTCTTGCCTTCTCCGTTCTCTCCATAAACTACAGTGATCGAATCTACTGGTAAATCGGATGTGCGGCTATGTATGTGAGGGATTTTGCGAACTTTAATTGCCGTTGTTGAACTGGATTTATGGTTGCTGCCATCTACAGTGAATTCATAGTCGTCTGTAAGTGAAAGGACTGCTGGTGCCTTTCCTTGCCTTCGTTTGAAAGCCAGTGCCAAGATTATAGGAGGAGCCATAAGTTTGTTTGGTCTGCGCTGTGTTCAGCGTAATAAAATGTGCTCTGGTTGATCGGCGGGTGCGATGGGTGGGTATACGTCATTGCTATATATGGTGAATTTCTCTCCACTTAGAAAGCGTGCTGTCAATGGAGGGCCGCTCGCAGGTGGAAATCGATGTAATTCTCGCGCAATTGGTTTTAGCTCTTCTGCCAAGATGTCCTAAGGGTGAGCAAAGTGACATTGTTCTTGCCAGCACTAACGTCTCAATCATCGCAACCATCGGCATTCGGCCCGACTGTGAATTCCTTGCCGCTTTCGTCCCACCCTCGCCTTGTTTCGGCGGTGCAGGGGCGATTGGGTCAACAACAGGTCTACGGCTAGGGTTCCTCCAGTGGCGGCAGCGGGGAAAGCAGCGAAAATTGCTCGATGTTGCCTTGTTCATCTTGGCGGCGGTGTCCGCTCTCATCGGAGCTGGTCTCGGTAGCGCCGGCGAACAGGCCGATGATCGCAAGCGAAAAGCTAGGATCAAGGGAGTTACTCTTTACAAAGAGTGCAAGAATGTCAGAGGCCATCTTCGCCGAGAGGTTTGAATCATTACCGCCCAGGTGGCGTGGCAGAGCGCCTGCACCTGCCGCAAAGTAGTGCAATGCCAGATCTGTGATGCGCACCGCATCATTCAGAGCATAGCGCCTGATCAATAAGCGATTCACTTCTTCAAGCAATAGCGGAAAATCCTCATGATCGATGGCTAGCTGCGAATCGGCTTCCCCCGTCAAGCGACGGATGGCATCGGCAAATCTGACCTTCTGCGCCAGAGACTCGGGACCTCCATGGAGCTCCTCGCGTAGACGCGCTTCGACGTTCAGCACATCCACAACATTCAACTCGCTGATCAGCAGGCCTAGGCTGATAGCCAAGGCGCGCGTTGCGAACAGGACGAGACACACGTGCGCCCTATTGTCCGCGCGCAGCTTTCTATGCAAGCCATTCTGTCTTCCAAGATTGAGCAAGGTCAGCACCCGATGCGCCGGTTGAAGTGTCCACAGTGTCGTGCGCAGGAACTGCAGAAGGGTGCGATATTCGCTTCCCTTTGGGAAGGTCAGCAATGCTTCGATCCCTTCGTACCCGCAGCCATCAAAATAAGGACCTTTGAGACGGTTTAGTCCAAGACGACTGTCAAGCTCGTGCAGTTGGCTCTCATCAAGACAGTTGACCTTGAGTTCGTGAGCCAGCCAGCGCGCATTCTCTGGGAGCTTCTTCTTGAACAGATAGAGTTCGTCGAGATGTAGGACGTCTTGCAGGCCTCTGACCCACAACACCCGATCAACAGCCCTGCCTGAGGTGGTTTTGCAATCAATCAGCAGCCGCGAGACACCGCCACTGGGGCTGAAGCGAAAGCCATACACGTCCGCGTCCGTCAGATCTGTAGCTGCGCGCCATCGGGTGTTGGCTGGCAGGGAGACGGGGACGTTGAGCAGTGGCACATATCCAAGAGCCCACGCCATCCGCTTGCCCAGCAACTTGTACGAATGGTCTTGATCATTTGATGACACGGTGAATCCCTCGCAGGTCGTCCAGTAAGGCACGGCCCAAACGGGCGGCGGTGCGCGTGTTCGGGTCCAGCGTGCGCGCGGCGATGAGGTCGCGTGCGTGCTTGCGGTTTGCTTCTGGCAGGAGCAAACCGCCAGGCTCGCTTCTAGTGAAATAGCCTTTGACCTCTTCGGGCAATAGCAGGGACGAAGCAGCGTCTTCGCTTTGTCCGGAGCACATGGCAATCGCCAGATCCACCGCCGCGAGGTTGTCCTCGGTGTCGTAAAGGCGGAAGCGGAAACGCCCGCCGTCCGGTTCGATCCAGCCCACGCCCATGTTCGCCGCAGCCGCATATTGGGAATGGATATTGGAATGCGGTGTGCGCCCAATCATCTTGCGGTCCCTGAGCCCTTTCAGAATGGCACTGGGATCGGCAATTTTGGTAATCGAAGAGTAGCCCTCGCCATAACGTACACATGCCAAAATTATGCGAGCCTTCTCGACGATGGCACGGGGCTGGGTTGTCTTAAAGGGAGCAAATGCAAATGACTGAGTCCCGCCGGAAGAGATGATGGCGGGCGCACGCAGTATGTTTTCATTGACCAACTCGACGACCAGTGGCGTGCTCTGCTCCAGCATACTGATCGGGGCGCCAGGATGTGACTTGGCCGCGCGAAACACTGCTTCGATCTCTGTATGGGTGCCGGGGTTGCTGGCAATGAAGTTCAGCAGAGTCTCGGGATTCTCGTCAGAGAACAACGGCGCGTAGAGAATCGGGACGCGGTCCTTTGGCGAGTCGTACTGACGCAGGTAGCCCCCCAGATCACCGATGTCCACCACCGTTTGAATGTCTGCAGTCTTCAATCCGAGTTCGGAGACTAGCGTTTCAAGCGGCACGGGGGCCACAGTAAGCCGGTCGATGATGGCCATGGTCGCCTGCTCAAGTTCGCCTGGCCTGCGCGCGGACCATTGCTCGCCAAGCGCTCCGTAGACTTCTTGGAAGTAGGGGATGGTCTCTTCAATACGCTTGGGGGCGTAAGCATTAGGCACTACGCGGATCCAACCAATTTGCTCGAGTGTACCCAGCACCGTGGGCAGCGAATCTGAGGAGATACCCAAGTTTCTACAAAATCCGTGGAATCCTACGATATTCTCAATAGTTTCAAGTCCCCGAATATGGACAGCCAGTTGTGCTGCCATGCCGATCTGGCGCGTGATCGGTATCGTCGCGGATACGCGGAAATCCGAAACGTCACGCAGACCGGACTGCACGTCCTGGGCTCGCCTTCCTATAGCTTCACGATCCATAACAACGCCCTCTCGCTTCTTTATCAGTAATGTGCCTGCGGCTTCTTTTCTGCCCCTGAAATTGGGTGCACGTAAATGAGTCCCTTGGTCTGCGCTGCCTTCACCTTGCGATCAATTATGTCGCCCAACGTCAGGTGGCCCTCTGGCGCCAGTATTAGGTCTTCGCCGTCAATGAATAGCGTTTGGATCTCTTTGCCGATGACTAGACTCCTGATAACGTCTGGACTGAATCCATTGAGCGAGATGAATAAGCCCCGACCATATAATTTCGCGGATACCTTGCCCGCAAATTGATACACGGGCTCGTTGCTGGCACTTCGCTCCTGTCACTTGGCTTCGATGAGGTAGTGCTCACCATCGAACTTAACGACACCATCAATCTGCTCCCCGTTCACCCGAAAGGCTTCTGTTGCGTTCAACCCGGACAGGCGCGACAGCTCCGACAGAATCCCTTCCAAGGCGTATCGTTGCCGCCGTGACGTGGTATTGGCAAGCAGGCCAAGGTACTTCGTACGCAGCTGATGTAGCGAGGCGGTGGGACGCTGACGCTGTGCCTCTTGTGCTGCCCGGAGTTCGCGCTGCTGCCTGATCCTAGCTTCGCGAATTTCCTGTAGTTGGCGCAAGTGCTCCAAATTTCGGTAGGCGGTGCTCCGATCAAGCTTGCGGAGTCTGTCGAAGTAGTAGGTGTCGAAATGAGACCAGTTTAATAGCGATTGAAGCATTGCTCGAAAGGGCCCTATGCCGCTGTCTGCGCGCTGGTTCAACGCCGCGAACATCGTGTCGATGATCTCATGCCGCTTGATCGCGTCTTCGCCATCGATCGACACGCTAGCCAGTTCTGCTTTCGTACAACCATGCTTTTCAAAGAAACCGAGGATGTCCTTGCGAGGCCAGAACAAGGACTGGATGCAATCCTTCATACACCCTTGGATACCGGCCGGGAAACTCATGCGCAACTCCCCTCCGTCGATTGGATATGCCGCTGCTGTACCGTTTTATCGACGTGTCCTTGGCTGAGCGCGAATGTTGCTCCTTGATCGATGTTTTGGCGCTCGACCAGTGCGAAGGCAACAATCGACTTAGCGCCATCCTTGCTCAAGCGCTTCTTCATCTTGCCAAGGGTGAATAGGCTTCGCCGGCTGAATAGGAAGACCTGGATAGCTACCCACCGCTTGCCGGTCCGCGCCAGCATGAACGGCGCGGTTACGCAAGTTATGCCCGTATGACTGCGTTCGCCGCAATGGATTGGATCGTGCCTGCGCCTGCTGGCGACTGGCCGATCGCAGGCGAAATTAATCAGAAAGCTACAGTCTAGGAAATTTGTAGGATTGGCCATTAGAAGCCCCTGCTGCCGTTCAGGTAGGTCCCATGGGCGAAGAGATACGGGCTGACGCCATTGCTGTCGAAGCCGATTCGCGCGCATTGGAGTATTTCCCTTGCACCGGGAGAGCGGGAAATTCAGCAGCCACAAGCTCCAGCGGTTCGCAGGCTTGGCTGGTCGGGCCGGCGTGAGTTACAGACTGGAAATGTAAGATTGCTTGCAGAGCGCATCGCGCATAGCTTGGCTCGGTGGGGAGTATGAGCGCGAACGATTCGCTGGCACCGTGCCCTCCCCCCGTGACTGTCTTCCTTAGGTGGACCAACAGCGCACACGGTTCCAGCACTGCCTCGTCGTCCGGCAGTTTCCCTCGGGCGTCGACAAAGGATGCGATCAGCTGCTGTTCGATAAGGTGCGTGGGTGCAGGCATAGGGCAGGGTGGCTTGATTACCGTTTAGCACATGACCGAACTATAGCCAATATTGGGCGGCAAGCTCACTATTTCTGTGCAGTCAAAGCGTTGTCGTGAATCGGATCCGATTGCCATGAGCACTTTCCCGGCGGGGCCTGACCCAAATCCAAGGGAAAGCGGATGGAGTCTCCATGCATGCTCAGCGACATCCCGCGCGCCGATGCTTGATCAGGCAGGTCTCCCTGCGCTCCGCGATTTAGTACTTGCCATCTAGATGCCGCAGAGCAACATCGATCTCTAAGTCGCCGAGCGCGAGAGTAGTCCGATGTGAGCGCCAGTTGCATACAGTCTGTTGATGAATCAGTAGATCGAGCGCAAGGAGGGCTCTGCATCCTATGTAGGGCGGGACGCAGTGCAGGGTGAGGGGATGATGTTGCAGCAAGCTGAAGAGTAAGTCGGAGAAGGCGACGAGCTCAATTCCGGTATGTAGATGGCTACGGATGACTACTGGTGATCACTCCGGTCTAACCTCCCGACAAGCCCACTCAACCAAGCCCCGGCAGGCCAGAAACAGCCCATCCACAACCCCCTCATCCAAATGCCGCTCCGGGTCCGCTGCGACCCGGCAGCGGTCTGCCGCGTGCAACAGCTCCAGCACCGTCAGCGCTCCCACCATCGCGCGCTCGGTCCTCGCCAGGCTCACGCGTCGGCCGGGCGACACATCGGTTTCCGGCCAAGGATGCCCATCAGCCCCCTCGCAGCCGCGCATGCGCTTGAGGATGCCGAGCAGGGAGTTCAGGTCGGGCAGGGGAGTGTCGTCGTTGATGGGCTCAACAACGGTGTACGAGGAAAAGGTATCGGATTCGTTCATGGCGTCGGCTTCCGTGGCTGTGCTTAACAGCGCCACCGTGAAGAGGTGGCGGACGATGCGTGGCTGCAAACCGGGACGAAGCAACGAATGACCGGTGGGTCCGAAGACCCCCACGCACCGCCCGCCAGATAGGCCGACGGATTGCCCGCCGGCACCGGTTAAGGACGGTGCCGACGGGCAAGCGTAAACAACAGTCGTTGCTCATCGCGGGTTTGCAGACCCGGAGCCACCCGTTGTCGGTGGCACGTCATGGTGTTTACGCCGCCGCTTCGAATGCCAATAGAAATTCGCGAAGGAATCGCGGAATCCGAGAGCGAAGAACTATTGTTGCACGCACCACTCGTGCAGCACGCGACGCCAGCAGACGCATTCGCGCAGCTGCTCTGCTGATGGCGAATCAAACTGGCGCAATTGCCCACGCCGCAAGCGAATAGCGCGACGGCCTTCTTTGCAACAGTTCTTAGTTTGCTTCGGCAGGCAGCGGCTCCCGACAGGCCGCACACCCACAAAATCGGTTCAATCCCGACATCGCCAGCGCGCCTCGCGGCCTCAACAAGTGCGATCCTCAGCCGCATTCCCCACCAGCAACTCAATCATCGCCCGCGCAGCAGCCGACTGCCGTCGATGCGGCGCATAGATCACCGAGAACGGCCTTGACCGCCCTCGCAGCTGCGGCAGCACTTCCACCAGCTGCCCACGCTGCAACCGCTCGCGCACAATGAACGCATAGCTCTGGCAGATGCCGATGCCCTGTTCGGCCAGCGACACCACGCCCAGTACATCGTCGGAGGTCTCGATGGACGAACGCGGCAGCCAGTCCACGTCGCGCCCGTCGTCGCGGAACGCCCACGGCGCCAGCCGTCCGGTGCGTGGCATCACGAAGGGCAGGCACAGGTGCTGCTGCAGGTCGTCCAGCGTCTGCGGCGTGCCGCGGCGCTGCAGGTAGTCCGGCGCGGCCACCAGCACCAAAGGCGCATCCTCCAGCTTCCGCCCCACCAGCCCGCTGTCCGGCAGCTGGCCCAGGCGGATGGCCAGGTCGAAGCCTTCGGCCACCAGGTCCACGTTGCGGTTGGTGATGTTCAGTTCCACCTGCACCTGCGGGTACTGCTGCGCAAAGCGCGCCAGCACGGGCGGCAGCCGGTAGTGGCCATAGGTGGTGGGCACGCTCAGGCGCACGCGGCCGGCCAGCGCACCGTCCTGGGCCAGTACGTCGCGCTCGGCGTCGTCCAGCAGACCGAAGGCGGTGCGCACCTGGTCCAGATAGAGCCGCCCGGCGTCGGTCAGGCCCACGCGGCGGGTGGTCCGCTGCAGCAGCTGCCGGCCCAGCCGCGCTTCCAGGCGTGTGACCGCGCGGCTCAGCACCGAGGGCGTGGTGGACAGCGCCACCGCGCCGGCCGTGAACGAGCCGTGCTCGACCACCGCCAGGAACACCTCCACATCGCCCAGGTAGTCGAACTTGCGGCTCATTTGGCTCTCCGGGGAACAGATGTTTTGCGATGGGGGCAATTTATCGCCGCTGCGGCGATGAATAAAGTGGCCGCCATTCCCCGATAGGAGCTCCCCATGAACCTGATGACCCGTCTGGCCGCAGCGCTGGCCCTGACCCTGGCCGCGGCCGGCGCGCATGCCGCCAACGTGCTGGTGGTGCTGTCCGACGAGAACCACCTGGACCTGAAGGACGGCAAGGTGCTGTCCACCGGCTTCTATCTCAACGAGCTGATGCAGCCGGTCAAGCTGCTGCTGGACGCGGGCCACGCGGTGACGTTCGCCACGCCGCAGGGGCGGGCGCCGACGGTGGATGCGTCCTCGGTGACGCCGGCATACTTCGGCAACGATGCCGCGCAGCTGACGCTGCACAAGGACCTGTTGGAGAAGCTGGCGCTGACCTCGCCGACGGCCTCGCCGGTGGTCAGCCTGGCGCGCATCGAGCAGCAGGGCTACGCGCGTTTCGATGCGGTCTACATTCCCGGTGGCCACGCGCCGATGCAGGATCTGCTGAAGAGCCCGGCGCTGGGCCGGCTGCTGGCCGACTTCCACCAGCGCAACAAGACCACCGCGTTGGTCTGCCACGGGCCGATCGCGCTGCTGTCCACGCTGCCGGATGCTGCGGGTTTCGTGGCAAAGCTGGAGGCGGGTGGGATGCCGGCCACGCCGAAGTGGATCTACAGCGGCTACCAGATGACGGTGATCAGCAACCAGGAAGAAGAGCAGGCCAAGCCGCTGCTGGGTGGCGGTGAGATGAAGTTCTACCCGCAGACGGCGTTGCAGCGGGCAGGTGCGAAGTTCAGCAGCAATGCCACGCCGTGGACCGGGCATGTGGTGGTGGACCGCGAGCTGATTACCGGGCAGAACCCGGCTTCGGCGCTGGAGGTGGGGCAGCGGTTGGTGGAGCGGTTGAAGTAGGGCGGGCTCTGCATCGCATGCGGTGCCGTGGCACCATGGTGGACTGGCCTCGTCCTTCCGGGCGGGGGCGTTTTCCCAGGGAAGCCCTCGAACACGACATGCGAACGTCCTTCTTCATTCTCTCCGCCCTGTGCCTTGGCCTGCTGTCTGGCTGTGCCAGTGGCCCGGAGGAGCACGCCTCAAGCCGCGAGATCACCGGTGCGTTCGTGGCCGACGATGGCCAGCTGTACCTGCTGCCGCGCTTTGAGGAGCCGATGCGTTTCAATGCCGCGCCGTTCCGCGAGTACCGGGCGCTGATGGACAGCCCGCTGCGCGAGGCGGTGGCCTGCGCGCAGATGTACTTCCATGAGGACTGGCGCGACCCGGCCAACAAGGCCAAGGTGCACGGCAGCTATGCGCTGCTGCTGCGGCCGGAGCAGGTGACGCCGGAACAGGCCACGCAGTTCAAGCTTGAGCGGATTGAGGTGCTCCCGCGCGAGGCGAAGTATGTGGATGAGCGGGCGCGCTACTACCTGCCGCAGGATCGGAGCCGTTATGCGCTGGCGTTTGATCGGGCCTGCAATCTTTCAAAGAAGGGCGGCAGCTATTACAGCGCGCTGTTCGAGGGCGACGGCGAGCGGGTGAAGTTGCCGGACGCTGCAGCGTTGGCGGAGAAGGGGAAGCTGGCGCAGCCGATCAGTGCGCGGGCGCAGCGGATCCTGCCGGAGCGGGAGGACAAGCCGGGTGTTGGGACAGCGGCCGGGAAGGTGCTGGGCGCGGCGTTGATTCCTGTGGCGGTTCCGGTGTTTGTGTTGAGCCTGCCGTTCCTGGGGCCGGATCATTGGAAGTGATGGGACCAGAATGACGCCATTCGGATGGTGCGCATGGGGTGGGCCGGTGAGCCTCTATCATTACGGCTGCCGTCCCCCGTATATGGGCAGAAGACCTGTGGGCCTTTCATTTAGATGTGGTCGCACTTGAAAATTCTGCTAGCCTTTCCGGAACATCTCTGTGATTGAATATGGTCGGAGAGGTGTGGTTGTGTTTGTGGCAAGCGTTGATCAGGGGGGGGGCAGTCTTGAACATAATGGATGCAAAGGCATGGGGGTGAGGTGTGGTGGAGTGCGGAATTAGGAGTACGTACTCTCAGTGTCCGTTTGAAATTCGGATGCATGACGAGGATGGGTTGATATCGACGGGTACAGCCTTCTTCTATCAGCATGACAGAAGTTGGTTCATTATTACTAACTGGCATAATTTGTCGGGTCGGAATTTTTTGACCAAAGAGCCACTGTCGGTTCGCTTTCCAACATTCATTGAAGCGAATCTGTCGTCTTACGAAGTGCCTGGACATCAAATTCCGCCTGGGCATTTTACGACTGTCTCGCGACGGGTTGATATATACCGAAATTATCAGCCGGTTTGGTACGAACATCCTGTTCTGGGCTCGTCCTGTGATGTTGTGGCAATTCCATTCGAGCGGCCATCCGCTTGCCCGGAATTCATGCATAACGCTGCTAACTGTGTAAGCCGGACAAGGATCCCAGTAAAGCCTGGTGTGACCTGCTTTGTGATTGGTTTCCCATATTCGCTCAGTATCGGATTCGGTCTGCCTATCTGGAAGTCTGGTTTCATAGCTTCTGAGCCGTACTACGATATATGCATTGGCGGTCAGACTGCTTCGATTGGAGGTTCCCGCGGAGGAGCAAAGTTGCCGGCATTTTTTTTGGATACCCAAACTCGACAAGGCATGTCTGGGGCCCCGGTGTTCGCGAGCTATGTTGGGACATGGAACATGACCGATCCGTATCGGGAAGTTGATCCAGAGTCAGAAGGCTTCTGGGATCGGAATGATGTCGCAATGGGTGCGTCCGCAATGGAATTCGTTGGTTGCTATAGCGGACGAATTGGAAAGGTTGAGGAGGGCGCTGCGCTTGGGCTGTGCTGGCGTGCTGATGTAATCAAACTGATCTGCGAGAGCAGGTCAGCAGCGAAGCATCCGCATTTCAGCTCTAGCGAGTGACGCTGGCTGTTGTCCGAACGGTGGAGGTTCTCAGTGCCTTCATCGGCCGATACAGCCCGAGTCGCGTCACCCTGGATGCTGACTGTGCCGTCTTTTCGTGGATGCTATTGCTGGGGCTGATGGGCTGCATTATGCCTCAAAGTTCTTGAGACCTTTGGCATCAGCAGGCTTCATTAGTTCGTCGTTTAGAATTCATGAAACGAGCAGCGTCGTTCTGATGCACGAGTTCACTTTCGGCCACGACTTGCTGCGGATTTTTCCTTTGGCGGATCGATGATGGCGAGCATGGCCTGCCTGCCTCCCTTCTTGTTCGCTTTCAATACCTCGCTCAGTAATTTTGCCGATCGGGCGCTTGTGCCGATCCAGCCAGACTTTGCCAGTTGGATGAACTCCGAGTTGTTGAAGTAGCGCGGGCAATTTTGATAACCAATCGCTCTGCCCCCGCCGCTGTTGATTGATTCGGGCAACTGAAGAAATTCGTCTAGGTGATCGGCTGACATTGTGATGCCTGGAATCAGGCTTTCGTCGCGCGCGCCAGGGCGGAATTGCTCACAGAACTTGAAAAAGAAGGGATCGTCGCTAAGCCTGTAACTCCAAAGTGAAGGTGACGACAAGACGTTTTGCCGCCCTGCTGCGGCCTTGAAGTCCTTGGCCCTCTGTAGTTGTGTGAGCAAATTTGATGATGGTGGGATTGGGTAGCTCCAACTTTTTGGCTTCCTATGCATGCGCTTGTACTGAAGAAGGATGTAGTTCTCGTGGCAGCAGTTGTAGATGAGAAGATCGATACCAAGAACGGTTTCTAGATCGGTCTGGTCGGTCACGATTACCCGGACTGAACGCTCGTTGCTGTCGCCGAACGTGGCGACATTGACGGATTGTTCTCCCCAAAGAGAACTGAAGATCCTACGATCGTGTTCGAGTAGGGTGCGCTCATGCACAGGCAGGTCGTCTAGCAGATCCAGGACGGACGTGGCATTCGCAGCACGCTCGATGTTCATCGATTTAAGGACTTCTGCTCGGTCCAGGCCTCCAATGTCCAAAGCTAAGCCAAGTCCATCTCGCTGTTCGTTCAGACGAAGCTCGCGCTGACTATCTTCCGGTAAACGATGCTGTGAGGTACGCAGGGCGATGACGTCACTGATGCGCCTTGAGTCCGCGGGGCGCAGTGTTCGCAGAAGTTGTATGAATTCGTTCCAGGTTCGCCCATCCAGCCGTTTCAGACGCTCCGGCGTACTGACGAGTGATTCCAGTCCCAGTGACGCCAGCATTCTTGAGGTAATGGGCTGATCGAAGACAAGGAGCGGCTTGGCCATGCGCATCTTGCGCTTGCCCGAGCCGCCGCTACCATGCATGTGTTCCATCATGGCAAACGCATGGATTTGAAGCGGGTCCTGCTGCAGCACGAGCGCGACCAGCTCGCGCGACTGAATATCCCAGTCTAGAGCGGAGAACGAGTCTGAAAAGTCCACCTCTGGATGCAGGCGTTCTTGCAGCCATTGGGTGCGGCCAGGCTCGAATGTTAAGATAAAGCCGCCGTACTCGGTGGATGCGATCTTTTTCCTTCTTGGCACCGCGCTATCCCCTTGTCTTTTCTCGATGTTAGCTCCCTGTCGTCGTTGAGCAAAGATGCAAAGTCAGTGAGTCCGGTCTAATGGCGGCGGAGCTGTCTTGCAATGGCGTGGAACCGACAGCGGCTACACTCACTGCCTGCATCCGATGGAGTCACGCCCATGTTCAGTGGAAAGGTTGCGGTGGTCACCGGCTCCACCAGCGGTATCGGTCTTGGTATCGCCACGGCGCTGGCGCGACAAGGCGCGGACATCGTGCTGAATGGCTTCGGCGATGCAGCGGAGATTGAACGCATCCGTACCAACCTGGAAACCGAGTTCGGTGTTCGCGTGGCGCATGACGGTGCCGACCTGTCCCGTGGCGAGGCGGTGCGCGGACTGATCGATCGCGCCGTCGCGACGATGGGCCGCATCGACATCCTGGTGAACAATGCCGGCATCCAGCACACCGCGTCGATCGAGGAGTTTCCGGTCGAGAAGTGGGATGCGATCCTGGCGCTGAATCTCTCGGCGGTGTTTCATGCCACGGCGGCGGCCTTGCCCCACATGAAGCAGCAGGGCGCCGGCTGCATCGTCAACATCGCATCCGTGCACGGGTTGGTGGGCTCGGTGAACAAATCGGCCTATGTGGCGGCCAAGCATGGCGTGGTGGGGTTTACCAAGGTGACCGCGCTGGAGAATGCGGGCACCGGCATCACCGCCAATGCCATCTGCCCGGGCTGGGTGCGGACGGCGCTGGTCGAGCAGCAGATCACTGCGTTGGCCGAGCGTGAAGGCACGGATCAGGAGGCCGCCGCGCGCGCGCTGCTGGCCGAGAAACAGCCCTCGTTGCAGTTCGTGACGCCCGAGCAGCTGGGGGAAATGGTGGTGTTCCTGGCCTCGGACGCTGCGGCGCAGATCACCGGCACGGCGCTTCCGGTGGACGGGGGCTGGACCGCGCGCTAACTGGCGGGCTGTGCCCGCCGCTGCAGCATCGGCAGCGCTACCAGCGTGGCCAGGATGGTGAACAGCACCAGCGATGAACCCACCGTGCCGAAGCCCAGGCCGCCCTTTTCCAGCGGCTTGGTGAGCAGGTCGCCGAAGGTGGCACCGAACGGGCGGGTGAGCACGAAGGCGATCCAGAACAGGATGACCCGGTTGATGCCCTTGATGCGGGTGGCCAGCGCGGTAAGCGCGATGAGGCTTCCGATGAGCAGTGCGCCGCCAGTGAAGCCCAGCCCGGAGTCGTCGGCGAGGAAGTCGCCAAGGGCGGTGCCGAGCGTGTTGGAGAACAGCACGGCGGTCCAGTAGAAGCCTTCGGCGCGACGCGATTCGATGTTGCTGACCGAGATCGACTTCTCCGATACCCGCCAGGCCACCAGCACCAGCGCCAGGCAGCCGGCCAGCAGGCTGGCGCCGGTGGCGTAGCCCAGCCCCAGTGTGCGATCGATCAGGTCCGACGTGGTAGTGCCGGCGGTGCTGGTAGCCAGCACCACCGACCAGAACAGCACCGGGTGGAAGCGCCGCGCCGACAGCTGCACGGCCAACAGGACGGCGAAGATCGCCAGCAGGATGGCCGAGCTGGCCACGTAGCCCAGGTTGAGCGTCATCGACAGCAGGTCGCCGGCCGTCTCGCCGAGGGTAGTGGCGGCGATCTTCATCACCCAGAAGCCGAGGGTGACCGCCGCCACTTTGCTGTGCAGGGAGTCTGCGTCTGAAGCAATCATCGAACGTCGCCTGGGGAGTCTGTGGGCGATCGTGTCGGTGCGCGCGTCGGAACGCGGTCGAAGCGGCCTTCGTTCTGTGTCAACCGATTGCCGCGATTCAGCTAGCCGGCCACACTCGGCTTCGCGAACACATCCAATCCCCTGCCGGTCTCCAACAGCGACTTCAGGCTCGACAGCACGATCGGCCAGCCTTGGCGGATGCCGGTATCCATGCCACTGCCGGGTTCAAGCTCGTCGTGGGTAACCGTCAGCCGCACCATGTCCTGGTAGGGCACGATGTCGAAGGTGACGCGGCTGTAGGCATCCGGGTTTTCGGCCTGCGAGGCGGCGGCCCAGGTGATGACCAGTCGCGAGGGTGGGGTGCTTTCCACCACTTCGCCAACCAGTTCGACCGAGCGCGTTTCGTTGGCACGTACATGCTGCCAGCGCGAGCCGGGTTTCCAGTCCGAGACGTTTTCGTGGCCCCAGTAGCGGCTGGCGATCTCGGGGCGGGTGATGGCCTCGAACACCTTCTGCGGGGTGGATGCGATGTAGATCACGTGGATGAAGCAGGTGGACTCTGCGGACATCGTCATTCTCCTTCCAGTTCGCGTTTCAGGTCATGCAGCAGGCTCAGGCGCTGCTGCTCGAACTTGCGTACCCAGCGTTCGTACACCTCGTGCAGCGGCACCGGGTTGATGAAGTGCAGCTTCTCGCGGCCACGGCGCACGGTGCTGATCAGGTTGGCGTCTTCCAGCAGGCCCAGGTGCTGGGTGACCGATTGTCGGGCCATGTCCAGGTGCTCGCACAACTGGCTGAGCGTCTGCCCGTTGTCTTCGCAGAGCAGATCCAGCAGCGTCCTGCGCGTGGGGTCGGCCAGTGCCTTGAACACCTTGTCTGCATTCATGCGGGGCGTCTTCAGTTCCAGTTGTCGATCCTGATGTCGTGTGGGTTGGGCTGGCCCTTGCCGGTTTCCAGCAGCGCCTTCAGGCTCATCAGGAACACCGCCCACTTGGTACTGCAGTGGGATGTGAACTCGACGCGCTCTTTCCAGCCTTCATGGGTGAACAGGACGATGCAGTAGTTACCTTCCTGTTTCAGCACGAAGCGCGCGTGGGTGCCGATCCATTCGGCTGGGCCGGCGAGGAACCGCCAAAGCACGAGCTCGCCTGGAACAAGCTGCTCAAGTTTCATTTCCATGGCGCCGATTTCCTGGCCGTTGTTCGTGAAGCGAACCTTGACCGAGCCGCCGGCCACGCGGTCACCATGGGTGTCTTCGGCCCACCAGGCGGCGACGCCTTCGGGGGTTGCCAGAGCTTGGTACACCTGGCTTGCAGGGGCCTTGATGCCGACCCTGTGTGCGATATCGACCATTGCAGGTTCCTCGCGTGGGCGGACAGGCGCCGTCCTTGGGTGGACTATAGGCAGGTAAATGCCTGCATGTCAAATCCGGTGGACGGGGGGCTGGATCAATACACTGGGCACCTGCCAGGCATGGCCTGGCACTACTGGATCTACGGGACGTCAAGGAGTGCAGGCATGACTGAAGCTGGAAAGGAAATCTTGAACATCCGCCGCGCCAGCGAGGCCGATGCCCCTGCGGTGCTGACGCTCTTCGACGAAGTCATCGAATGGTTCGTATCGATCGGCAACCTGCAGCAATGGGGCAGTGAGCCATGGTCCACGATGCCGCGCCGGATCACCCAGGTGACCGATGCGTGCGCGCTGCCGGGTGCATGGGTGGCGCAGAACGAGCTGGGCAACGTGCGCGCGTTCCTGGCACTGGGCGAGTCGATGCCCTACGTGCAGACGCCGGACGGACCGGAGTTGTATGTGCGGGTGCTGGTGGCATCGCGTGACGCCCGTGTGCGTGGCATCGGTCGCCGCCTGATGGCGTTTGCCGATGAGCAGGCGCGCGCTGCCGGGCTCGACCATCTGCGCGTGGACTGCTACGGCGGTGGTAACGGTGATCTGGTGCGCTTCTATGAATCCTGCGGCTATGCGCGCATCGCGCCATTCAATGTGGATGGCTGGCCGGGGATGTTGCTGGGGCGACAGCTCTGACGTGGCTGCGTCATTCGGTCGCAGCGTGCGTGCAGGAAACGGTACATCGGTTCGGCGCTAGAGTAGGGGCATGACCTGCATGGAATGGCTGTGTCATTCCACTGCGGGTTCCTGATGACCCCCTCCAGGAAGGAGCAACGCATGTACTACAGCAGTGGCAACTACGAAGCCTTTGCGCGCCCGCGCAAGCCCGCCGGTGTCGATGACAAGCGGGCATGGTTCGTCGGTTCGGGCCTGGCCTCGCTGGCCGGCGCCGCGTTCCTGGTGCGCGACGGCCGCATGGCCGGTGAGCGCATCACCATTCTCGAGCAGCAGCAGATTCCCGGCGGCGCGCTGGATGGCCTGAAGGTGCGGGAGAAGGGCTTCGTGATCCGCGGCGGCCGCGAGATGGAAGACCACTTCGAGTGCCTGTGGGATCTGTTCCGCTCGATTCCGTCGCTGGAGATTGAAGATGCCAGCGTGCTGGACGAGTTCTACTGGCTGAATAAGGACGACCCCAACTATTCGCTGCAGCGTGCCACGATCAATCGCGGTGAGGATGCGCACACCGACGGCCTGTTCACCCTGACCGAGCAGGCGCAGAAGGACATCATCGCGCTGTTCCTGGCCACCCGGCAGGAGATGGAGAACAAGCGCATCGACGAGGTGCTGGGTCGCGACTTCCTGGACAGCAACTTCTGGCTGTACTGGCGCACCATGTTCGCCTTCGAGGAATGGCATTCGGCGCTGGAGATGAAGCTGTACCTGCACCGCTTCATCCACCATATCGGCGGCCTGCCAGATTTCTCGGCGCTGAAGTTCACCAAGTACAACCAGTACGAATCGCTGGTGCTGCCGCTGGTGAAGTGGCTGCAGGACCACGGCGTGGTGTTCCAGTACGGCACCGAGGTGACCGACGTCGACTTCGATCTGGCGGCCGGCCGCAAGCAGGCCACGCGCATCCACTGGACGCGCGAGGGCGTGGCCGGTGGCGTGGATCTGAGCGCGGATGACCTTGTGTTCATGACGATCGGTTCGTTGACCGAGAACTCGGACAACGGCGACCACCGCACGGCTGCGCGATTGAATGAGGGGCCGGCGCCTGCCTGGGACCTGTGGCGACGCATTGCCGCCAGGGATCCTGCGTTCGGGCGCCCGGATGTGTTCGGCGCGCATATCCCGCAGACCAAGTGGGAATCGGCGACGGTGACGACGCTGGACGCACGCATCCCGGCCTACATCCAGAAGATCGCCAAGCGCGACCCGTTCAGTGGCAAGGTGGTGACCGGGGGCATCGTCAGCGTGCGCGATTCGCGCTGGTTGATGAGCTGGACCGTGAACCGCCAGCCGCATTTCAAGAACCAGCCCAAGGACCAGATCGTGGTTTGGGTGTATTCGCTGTTCGTGGATACGCCCGGAGACTACGTGAAGAAGCCGATGCAGGATTGCACCGGCGAGGAGATCACCCGTGAGTGGCTGTACCACCTGGGCGTGCCGGTGGAAGAAATCGACGAATTGGCCGCGACCGGCGCGAAAACGGTGCCGGTGATGATGCCGTACATCACCGCGTTCTTCATGCCACGCCAGGCCGGTGATCGCCCGGACGTGGTGCCGGAGGGTGCGGTGAACTTCGCCTTCATCGGCCAGTTTGCCGAATCGAAGCAGCGCGACTGCATCTTCACCACCGAGTATTCGGTGCGCACACCGATGGAAGCGGTGTATACCCTGCTGGGCATCGAGCGCGGCGTGCCGGAGGTGTTCAATTCCACCTATGACGTGCGCTCGTTGCTGGCGGCGACCGGTCGCCTGCGCGATGGCAAGGAACTGGATATTCCCGGGCCTGCGTTCCTGCGCAACCTGCTGATGAACAAGCTGGACAAGACCCAGATCGGTGGTCTGCTGCGCGAGTTCAAGCTGGTGCAGGAGGACTGAGCGCGCGTCAGTGTGGAGGGGAGCGCGCCGGCAAGGCCGCGGATCAGTCGGCCAGCACGGTTCCCGCTCCTTCGCCATAGGTCGCCCTGGCGCTGCCACACACCGCGTAGGTGGCAGCGCTGGCTGGCAGGCCAGTGGCCTTGATGCCGCGCCGCGAATCGCCGTCAAAGACCTCGGCGTAGCGTTCGGCGGCCAGCGCGTCATCGGGCAGCATGTACAGCAGGACGCGCTGCAATGTGGACTGCCCGTGCAGTGGCTGCGGCTGCCGGAACGCGGGCACCTGCACGCGCGCGCTGTGCCACCGCGTCGGCGCGTCTGCAGTCTGCCAGCGCACCTGCAGGGGCAGGTTGAGCGGCAATAGCGCGGGGCTGACCGGGTGGCCGTAGGCTGTGCAATCCCGGGGCGCTTCCGGGATGTTCGCGATGGCCCCGTCGCCGATGTCCAGTGTGAGGCCATTGATTTCCACCCGAAGGATGGGCGCACTGCCGTAGTTGTGGATCTTGAACAGCGTCAGGCCTTCGAAGCGGCTGCGCTCCAGATCATCGGTGGTGAAGCCACTGAGGCGTGCGAGCGCGGGCGCGACCTCTACGTGATCGCTGTAGTGGTAGTAGATATGCACGAGCTCGGGTGTACCCGCGCGTCGCCAGGCCGCATTGAACGGTGCAAGATCGGGATACGGCCGACGGACCAGCGGCACATCGGTGACGGCGCGATCTCCAGACGGTGTGGCGTAACGGTAGTGGTCGACGGAGCGCTTCAGGCGCGCTTGTTCATACGGGAAGGCCCTGTCTGCATCGGACTGCGGGTTGGGGTAGCGGTGGAAGGCCAGGAAGCGCTGGGGCGTTTCGCCCTGCATGGGCAGGTCCGGGCCAGCGCCAGAACCGGTGGATGCATACGGCGAGGTGTCCAGCCAAAGGGGTTGCCCGCTGAGGTTGACGTGCAGCTCGGCGATGGATGCGCGTGAGCCGCCGGCCAGGCTGTCCACACTGCCTTGCAGGAAGTGCCACAGTGGAATGATGAGCATGGCGGCGGCGGTTGGCACGAACATCAGCACGTGTATGCGGCCCGGCACCTGCCCGCGCTGTCGCACCATGTAGCGCAGCCACACCAGCAGCAGGACCAGCAGCAGCGGGAGGCCGACCCAGATCGCGATGGTGGCCAGCGCCACAACGCCCCAACCCAGGTTGGGGCTGGCCACGGCAATCAACGAGAGCGTGGCGATCAGTGCCGCCAACAGCAGCGATACGCCGATTCCAACGCGGTAGGTCCTGTAGGGGCTGTCGGTCATCACCGGTCCGTCGGCAGTGCGGGGCATGCCCCTATAGTGCAGTGGTGGTGATGGCGTGGAAAGTCGTCGACGAAGAGGGCGGGGGGCCTTGCCTGCCGGCCAGAGGCCGGCATTACCCGGGGCTCAGCAGCCGACCAGGCGGTCCGCACTGATGCCGTTGCGATGCTGGCTGCGGTACTCGGTAGGGCTGGCATCGACCTGACCACGGAAATGGCGGCGGAACGACTCCTGCGAACCAAAGCCGGCCTGCTCGGCAATCCACTGCAGTGGCCGGTCGGTGGTTTCCAGCAGCTCACGCGCGAAGGTCACGCGCTCGCGGATCAGCCAATCGATGGGCGACAGGCCGGTGGCTTCCAGGAACTGCCGTTGCAGAGTGCGCTGGCTGAGTGCGGCCTGCTCTGCGAGGCTGCCTAGCGAATGTGGCTCGCGCAGGTTACGGCGCATCCACTCCATCAGCTTCGCCAACCGTGTGGGCTCGCCGTTGGGGATGGCCCGGCTGACGCGCTGGCTGCGCCCGGCATCACGCCAAGGTGCCAGCACCAATCGCTCGGCCACCAGATTAGCCACGCGCGCGCCGTAATCCTTGCGCACCATGTGCAGCATCATGTCCATGCCGGTGGCCGAGCCGGCCGAGGTGATGATGCTGCCGGTGTCCACGTACAGCACATCCTCGCGCACGTCGATGCGTGGGAAGTCGCGTGCCAGCGCTTCGGTGAGGCGCCAGTGAGTGGTGGCCTCGCGGCCATCGAGCAGCCCGGCCCAGGCCAGCACGAACGCACCGGAGCAGATCGACGCGATGCGTGCGCCGCGTGCATGGGCGCGGATCAGTGCATCGAGCAGGCCCTGCGGCGGACGTTCGCTGGGTTCGCGCCAACCGGGGATGACGATGATGTCGGCGTCATCGACGCTGCCGAGATCGTAGGGCAGCTGCACCTGGGTGTTGCCGAGCATGCGCAGTGCTCCGGGTTCGCCCGCGCACAGCTGGGTGCGGTACCAGGCCACGCCCAGTTCAGGCCGTATCGGTGCGAACAGGCCGACCGCACAGCCGAACTCGAACAGCCCCTGGCCGTGGCAGGCGACGATGGCGACGAGCGGCGCGGCGGGATCGGCGGGTGGGCTGGGCATGGCCTGATGCTACGGGTGAAGGTGCGTGGCGCTGCGTGGCGCGCGGGCATGAGGTGATGCCTGCGGGGCATATGGAGACCGGGGGCGGATCCCTTCCGGAGGAAGGGCTCTGACCCCGTGTACGCAGGCCTGCCTAACGTCATTACCAGCGGTCATGTGGGTGGCCGGATATGACGGTTGGGTGACGCGATCCCGCCTGTCGCGGTGGGTGAACAGGCCCTTGAATGGAAGCGTGTTTCCGGCCCACCCCCACGAGCCCCCATGCCTGCCGCCTACGCCCCAGTCCTGAGCACTCTTGCCGTCCTGATCGCGGCCGCCCTCTCTGCATCGCCCTGCCATGCGGCGGAAGCCGATGCAGACCCTGCCACCACTGCAGCCACTGCCAATGTGGCAGCCTCCACGCTGGATGCGGTGGTGGTCACCGGTTCACGCACCAGCACGCGTACGGTGAAGAACAGCTCCACGCCCATCGATGTGATCTCCGCAGAAGACCTCGCTGCTACCGGGCAGGGCAACCTGCTGGAAGCGCTGCAGCGCAGCCTGCCGTCGCTGAGCCAGATCGGCGGTTACCAGAGCGATCAGGAGAGCCTGATCCGCGGCTATCAGCTACGCAATCTGTCGCCGGGTTACACCCTGGTGCTGGTCAACGGCAAGCGCCGCAATGCCAGTGCCTATGTGAGCGGTGCCAATGGGGGCGGCTTCCCCGGCCATGCGTGGGCGGACCTGGCGTTGATTCCGGTCTCGGCCATCGACCATGTGGAAGTGCTGCGTGATGGTGCCTCCGCCATCTACGGCTCGGACGCGATCACCGGCGTGGTCAACGTGATCCTGAAGTCGCAGGCGCACGGTGGTGATGTGTCGGTGGAGAGCGGGCAGAGCACCGATGGTGATGGTTCGCGAACCAGCGTGCGCGCCAACGTCGGCCTGCCGTGGGGCCAGGATGGCTTCGTCAACCTGTCTGGCGAGACCACCCGCCAGCATCATGCGATCCGTACCCGCCACTACATCGATGGCTACCTGAGTTATCCGGCAGTGGATGGCAGCGGCAATCTGGTGGCGCTGCGGCCGAACAATCGACTGCCGGCCGGCGCGTCGCCGAATCCGGCCGAGGCCAACCGCGATGCCGAGGCCAACACCATCCTCAGCTCGCCTTCGTATGCGCTGAAGGCCTTCGCGGTGAACGTGGGCCATGGCCTGGGCGAGAGCGCGCAGTTCTACGCCAATGCTACGGCCAGTGATCGCACCGCGCAGGCGATCCAGAATTTCCGTCTGCCGGCGACCATCTTCACCACTTACAGGGCTCCCGGCGTTCTGAGCGTGTTTCCTGACGGATTCCTGCCGGTACTGGAAACCAAGGAAAAGCAGTACACCGGTACGGCCGGGGTAAAAGGCCAGATCGCGGGTTGGGACTATGACGTCAGCCTGACCGGCAACCGCAGCACGGTGCGCACATATACCCGCAACTCGGTGAACTACTCGCTGCCGTATCCCGGTTCGCCCACCGACTTCTATGATGGAAAGCTGGACTACCAGCAGGGCATCGCCAACCTGGACCTGCGCCGCGGCTTCGAGGTGGCGGCATTCGCTTCGCCGCTGGAAGTCAGCGCCGGCGCCGAGTACCAGCACGAGCAGTACGAGCGCGGGGCAGGACAGTGGGAGTCCTACACCGGCTTCGGTGCGGCGGCCTTCGTCGGCTATTCCACTGCGGACGCGGTGAAGGCGACCCGCAACAGCAAGGCGGTGTACGCGGGTGCGGCCACCAACATCACCTCGCGCTGGTACCTGGATGCGGCCGCGCGCTGGGAAGACCATTCCGATTTCGGCAGCGTTTCCACCGGTCGCCTGACCACCCGCTTCGATTTCACCGATGCGCTGGGCGTGCGCGCCACGGTCAGCAATGGCTTCCATGCGCCCAGTCTGGGCGCGCAGTACTACCAGGCCACCGGCAGCTGCCCGTGCGGCACCACGCTGGTGGCGCAGGTGTCTTCGCCGGCAGCGATTGCGTTGGGTGCCACACCGCTGAAACCGGAAAAGGCCACCAACTACAGCCTGGGCGTGACCTGGGACCCGAGCCCGGCGTTCCATCTGGCGGTGGATGCCTATCAGATCGACATCCGCGGCCAGCTCGGCCAGTCCAGCCAGATCGGCTACAACGCGCAGGATCCGGCGCGCGTCACCGACAACAGCGGCACGGTGCTGAGTGCGGCGCAGAAGAACACCATCGATGCACTGCTGGGTTCAGCCGGCATCAGCATCCTGCCGGGTGATGCGTTCTATGCCAGCTACTTCACCAACGTGGGCAACACCCGCACGCGTGGTGTGGAGCTGACCCTGGAGGCGAACCAGGACACCGCGTGGGGCAAGCTGCGCTGGAACTACGCGGCCAACGTCGGCCGTACCACCATCCAGAAGGTCAGCGACATTCCGGCGGCACTGCAGGGGTTGCCGAACATCAACCTGCTGACCAAATCCAGCGAGTACGCGCTGCGCTTCCGCACGCCCAGCTATACGCAGGTGGCAGGGCTTGGCTGGCAGAACGGGCGTTGGCGCTCGAATGTGGACTTCACCTACTACGGCCCCATCAAGCGCCTGAACAACGGCGTGGAGTACAAGCAGCCGCCGGTGCTGGTGACCAACCTGTCCGGTGGCGTGGAACTGGGCGAGGGTTGGGGTGCGGCGGTGGGCATCAACAACGTGTTCGACAAGCGCACCCGCAAGGTGCCCGAGTACGCGCGCAGTGCCACCGATGTGGCCAGCATCGAGACGACGTGGGATAGCGGCGATGTATTGAGCAACGTCGGTACGTATTGGTACGGGCGCGTCAGTTACCGGTTTTGAGGTTCAGGCGAAACGTCGCCGGGCATGGCCCGGCGCTACCGAGGAGTGGGTCATGTCTTCTGCATTGAAGGTGGTTGCATTGGTGGGGTCGCCGACAAGTTCGGCGACCTCGCGCACGCTGTTGCTGGTGCGACATCTGCTGGAGGCGCTGCAACAGCGGGTGCATGCGCGTGTGGACCTGGTGGAGCTGGCGCCGATCGCGCGTTCGCTGGGGCAGTCGCTGTCGCGCGAGGAGGCGGAACCTGAGGTGGAGCAGGCGTTGCGGACGATCGAGGCGGCCGAACTGCTGGTGGTGGCGGCGCCCGTGTATCGCGGCTCCTATCCTGGCCTGTTCAAGCATCTGGTCGATTTCATCGGGCTGGAGGCGCTGGTGGATACGCCGGTACTGCTGGCGGCAACCGGTGGCAGCGAGCGCCACGCGCTGGTGATCGACCATCAGCTGCGGCCACTGTTCAGCTTCCTGCAGGCGCACACGCTGCCGATCGGGGTGTATGCCACGCCCGCCGATTTCGAGGGTGAGCACATCAGTAGTGCGGCCCTGCAGGCGCGCATCGCGCTGGCGACCGAGCGTGCGGCCGGGCACTTGGCCACGCAGGCGCTGGCGGTAGCTGCGCCGCTGCGACGTATTGCCTGACGCCATAACCGGCGGCGCTTTGCTTATGGCTACGCCGCATCTGCATGGCCGGATCTGACCGCCAATTGTCGCCAGGCATCGCTGTCGCGGCCGTCGGCATCTCTAGCATCGATATCGAAGCGGCATCGCATTGCCGGCCCCGATAAGGACGACTCCAGTGACTTTCGACGCAGCAAGCAAACCCATCCTGTTCCTGCTCGACCGTGAGTTCGAGGACGGCCAGATTCCCGGCCAGCGCTTCTTCTGCCGGCACAGCCTGTTGCTGGAAGGCGCGCTGTCGAGCATCGACGGCCTGGACGCACAGCTGGACGTGCGCCGCATCGGCTTCGCGCGGCCGCGCCGTGAGGTAATTGCCGAGATCGGCGAGCAGGACCAGTCGCTGCCGAAGCTGGTGCTGCCGCAGGGCGTGCGTAGCGAACTGGCCAGTGGCGCACACGAGGACCGCCAATACATCTCCGGTGCCGAACCGATCCTGGCCGCGCTGAATGGTTTGCTCGGCATTCCCGTGGCCCACCCCTGAGCGAGGACACGACCATGAGCTATCTGATCAGCGTGTTGGACAAGAGCCCGGTGGCCGAGGGCGCTTCGCCGGAGCAGGCGCTGCGCAACAGCCTCCTGCTGGCGCAGCGCGCCGAGCAGTTGGGTTATCACCGGTACTGGTTTGCCGAGCACCACGCTGCGCCGACGCTGGCCAGCCCTGCACCGGAAGTGCTGGCTGCGTGGGTGCTGGCGCAGACCCGGCGCATCCGCATCGGCAGTGGCGGGGTGATGCTGCGCCACTACGCGCCGTACAAGGTGGCGGAGAACTTCAACCTGCTGGCGGCGCTGGCGCCAGGGCGCGTGGACCTGGGCGTGGGCAAAGCCCCCGGTGGCCTGCCGGCCTCGACCGCGGCGCTGGCAGCAGGGCGTCCGGCGTTCGCCGACTTCGACCAGCAACTGCGTGACCTGGAAGGCTATCTGTCCGGCGCCGAAACCGAGGCGCTGGCCCGACCGGTTCCGCAGCAGGCACCGGAGCGCTTCCTGCTCGGGGCCAGCCCGCAGAGCGCGCAGCAGGCGGCCGAGCTGGGCTGGCGCTTCGTCTACGCCGCGCACTTCGATGGTGACCCGAAGCATATCGAGGCCGCGTTCGATGCCTACCGCAGCGTTTCAAAGCAGCCGCCGCTGCTGGCCACGGTGGCGTTCGCCGCCCCAACTGCCGAAGCCGCAGCTCGTCATATCGGTGCGCTGCGCGTCTACAAGCTGCACCTCGGTCCCGGGCAGACGGTGAACCTGCCCAGCCCCGAAGCAGCTGCCGAGTATGCGCGGCAGGTGGGCGTGGCCGACTTCCGCATCGAGGAAACGCGCCCAAGCGTGTTGTCCGGTGATGCGCAGCACGTGCGTGACGAACTGGACGCACTGCACCGGCGTTTCGGTGTGGGCGAGTTCGTTCTCGATGCGCCGGTGGCCGACCTCGACGCACGTCTTACATCCCTTGAACTGCTGTCGCCCGCGCCGCGCGCGGCGGTGGCCTGACCTGCAGGAGCGATTCCCATGAGCACGACCCCGCGCCACATTCCGTTCGGCATCATGCTGCAGGGTCCTGGCAGCCACATGCATGCCTGGAAGCATCCCTCCAATCCGGCCGATGCCAGCGTCAACCTGCAGTTCTACATCGACATCGCGCGTACCGCCGAGGACAACGGCATCGCCTTCGGCTTCGTAGCCGACGGCCTTTACATCAACGAGAAGTCGATCCCGCACTTCCTTAACCGCTTCGAGCCGATCTCGCTGCTGTCGGCGCTGGCCACGGCGACGAAGAAGTTCGGCCTGGCGGGCACGCTGTCGACCTCCTACAGCGACCCGTTTACCGTGGCCCGGCAGTTCGCTTCGCTGGACCTGCTCAGCGGCGGTCGTGCGGGGTGGAACGTGGTGACGTCGCCGCTGGAGGGTTCGGGGCGCAACTACGGTCGCCCGCACCCGGAGCACGCGCTGCGCTACCAGATCGCCGACGAGTACCTGGACGTAGTGCAAGGGCTGTGGGATTCCTGGGACGACGATGCCTTCGTGCGTGAGCGCGACAGCGGCACGTTCTTCGCGCCGGACAAGTTCCGCCGCCTCGACCACAAGGGCCGCTTCTTCCAGGTGGAAGGGCCGCTCAACATCCAGCGATCCCCACAAGGCCAGCCGGTGATCTTCCAGGCCGGGTCGTCCGACGATGGCATTGCGCTGGCCGGCAAGTACGCCGATGCGGTGTTCACCCATTCGCCGTCGCTGGAAGAGACCCGTGCGTTCACCCAGAAGGTGAAGCACTCGGCGATTGCCCATGGCCGCAGCGGCAACGACGTGAAGATCTTCCCCGGCATCGGTCCGATTGTCGGGCGCACCGCCGAAGAAGCCGAGGCCAAGTACCAGGCGATTGCCGCACTGGCCACGCTGGAGGATGCACTGGCGTATCTGGGGCGCTTCTTCGACCACCACGATTTCAGCCAGTACGATCCGGACGCACCGTTCCCGGAGCTGGGTGACATCGGCAGCAACGCGTTCCGTTCCACCACCGACCGCATCAAGCAGGATGCGCGTGAGAAGGGCCTGAGCCTGCGCCAGGTGGCGCTGGAAGCGGTGAGCCCGCGACCGAATTTCATCGGCACGCCGGAGCACGTGGCCGATGAGCTGATCCGTTGGTTCGATGCCGGTGCCAGCGACGGCTTCATCCTTGGTTTCGCGGCACAGCGCGAAGGCCTGGACGATTTCGTGACCCAGGTGCTGCCGATCCTGCAGGCGCGTGGTTACCACCAGCGCGAGCTGGAAGGGCAGACCCTGCGCGAGCATCTGGGCCTGCCGTACAAGGCCAGCCGTCATTCGACCGATGCCGAACCGGCGCGGAAGGCAGGATAAGGCGATGAGCGGAGAAAACGCGGTAGCGCCGGGGCATGCCCAGCGGAATTTCCAAACGACGGGCATATTGCCCGAGATCGCGGCACGCGAAGAGGCGGCCATCGCGATCCGCCACGACCTGCATCGCCACCCGGAGCTGGCCTTCGAGGAACACCGCACCAGCGCACGCGTGGCCGAGCTGCTGCAGCAGTGGGGCTATGAGGTCACCACCGGCCTCGGCGGTACCGGCGTGGTTGGTACGCTGCAGCGCGGGCAGGGCAGCCGTCGCCTTGGGCTGCGTGCCGACATTGATGCACTGCCGATCCATGAGGACTCCGGCCTGGCCTACGCCAGCCAGAACGAAGGGTTGATGCATGCCTGCGGCCACGATGGGCATACCGCCATCCTGCTGGCTGCCGCGTACTACCTGGCCCATCACGGTCGTATCGACGGCACCCTGCAGCTGGTGTTCCAGCCGGCCGAGGAAACCGGTTCGGGTGCTTCGAAGATGATCGCCGACGGCCTGTTCGAACGCTTTCCGGTGGATGCGATCTATGGCCTGCACAACTGGCCGGGCGTGCCGGTGGGGCACTTCGGCTTCGTCGACGGGCCGGCGATGGCGTCGGTGGACTGGGCGCGGCTGAAGGTGATCGGCAAGGGCGGTCACGGCGCCGAGCCGCAGGGCAGCGTGGATCCGATCCTGGCGGCGGCGCATATCGTCACGGCGCTGCAGAGCGTTGTTTCGCGCAATGTGGATCCACGGCAGATGGGCGTGGTCACCGTCGGTTCGATCCACGGCGGGCAGGCCGCCAATGTGATTCCAGACGTGGTGGAGCTGAAGCTGACCGTGCGCGCCTACCTGCCGGAAGTGCGCGACACGTTGCGGCGCCGGGTCACCGAGATCGCCGAGCAGACCGCCGCCGCGTTTGGGGCGCGCGCCGAGATCGAATTCCCGCGCGGCTTCCCCAGCGTGATCAATCACCCGCAGCAGACCGCCTACATCCGCGAGGTGGCGGTGCAGGGCTTCGGTGCCGAACAGGTCGTTCCCGAGTTTGCGCCGCGCACGGCCAGCGAGGATTTCGCCTTCCTGCTGCAGGCGCGGCCCGGCAGCTTCGTGTTCGTGGGTAACGGTGACAGCGCCCCGCTGCACAGCCCGCGCTATGTGTTCAACGACGCAGCCATCGCACCCGCCGCCAGCCTGTGGGCACGGCTGGCCGAAGACTATCTGGTGAAGGACGCGACATGAGCAGCAACGAACGCTTCCTCTATACCTCGGTGGATGATCCGCTGGCACGGCCACTGTTCGATGGCCTGGAGCAGGAGTACGACAGCCGCTACGCCGACGTGCGCCGCCGCATCGGCGGCAGCGCCCGCGAGGAGCTGCAACGCTACCCGGCGCAGGCCTTTGCTGCGCCGGTAGGCGCGTTCGTGCTGCTGCTGCGCGATGGTGTGGCGATCTCCGGCGGTGCCTTCATGCCGCACCGCGATCCGGATACCGCCGAGTTCAAGCGCATCTGGACCCTGCCCGGGCTGCGCCGCCAGGGCATCGCGCGGCGCGTGCTGCAGGAGCTGGAAGATCAGGCGGCGCGCCAAGGATACCGGCGGGTATTCCTGACCACCGGCTTCCGCCAGCCTGAAGCCGTCGGCCTGTATCTCAGCCACGGCTACACCGCGCTGTTCGATCTGGAGGCCGACCCGGAAACCATCTCGCATCTGCCGTTCGAGAAGCACCTGAGCGTATCGACGCCGGTTGTTGTGCCATCACAGACCGTGCTGCACGGAGCCCACGCATGAGCACGCCTTCGACCGCGCTGGATGGCATTGCCGCACGCCCGGCGCCAGCACCGGCGTTGAAGATCGTGCCGGCGCGGCATCCGCTGCAGGTGTTCGGCACGGTGCTGGCCCTGGCGCTGATCCTGATCGGGCTGCAATCCGTGCTGGGCAATCCACGCTGGGGCTGGGGCACGTTCGCCGAGTGGTTCTTCGCGCGCCCGGTGCTGGAAGGCCTGGGCCGTACGTTGTTGCTGACCGCACTTGGCACCGGGCTGGGGTTTGCGCTGGGCACGCTGCTTGCGCTGGCCCGCGTGTCCGGCTCGCCACTGCTGTCGGCGGTGTCGTGGGGCTATGTGTGGCTGTTCCGCTCGATCCCGCTGCTGGTGCTGTTGCTGCTGCTGAACAACCTGGGCTACCTGTACAGCACCATCGAGCTGGGCGTGCCGTTCACCGCCATCAGCCTGTTCTCGTACCCGACCACGCAGTTGATCGGTGTGTTCACTGCCGCGGTGCTGGGCCTGATCCTGAACCAGGCCGCGTTCTCGGCCGAGGTGATCCGTGGCGGCATTCTTTCGGTCGACCACGGCCAGTACGAGGCTGCGGCCGCGCTTGGCCTGCCGCGCGGCCGCCAGGTGCGCCGCATCATCCTGCCGCAGGCGATGCGTTCGATCCTGCCGGCGGCGTTCAACGATGTGATCGGCCTGGCCAAGAGCACCTCGGTGGTCTACGTGCTGGCGCTGCCGGAGCTGTTCTACACCGTGCAGGTGATCTACCGGCGCAACCTGGAGGTGGTGCCGCTGCTGATGGTGGCCACGGTCTGGTACCTGGTGATCCTGACCGTGCTGTCGCTGCTGCAGCGGCGGGTGGAGCAGCGCTTCGCACGCGGCCAGCTGCAGCGCGAGCGTCCGGTATCGCGCGTATCGTCGCCGCCGCGCGCCACAGGCAAGGCTGCACCGCGCGTGGCCAACCGCCCGCGCATCGCCGCGCAGGTTGAAGCGGGCGAGGGCGCATCGGTGTCGCTGCATGGCGTAGGCAAGGCGTTCGGCGACCTGCCGGTGCTGGAAGAGGTGAACCTGGACCTGCGTGCTGGCAGCGTGACAGTGCTGATCGGCCCGTCCGGCGCCGGCAAGTCCACGTTGCTGCGGCTGATCAACCACCTGGAACGTGCCGACAGCGGTTACGTGACCGTCGGCGGGCAGCTGATCGGCTACCGCCGCGATGGCGACACCCTGTACGAGCTGCCCGAACGTGAGATCCGCCGCCGTCGTGCGGAAGTGGGCATGGTGTTCCAGGGCTTCAACCTGTTCCCGCACCTGACCGCGCTGGAGAACATCATCGAGGCGCCGATCGCGGTGCGCGGCGTGCCGCGTGCGCAGGCCGAGCAGCAGGCGCGCACGCTGCTGGAACGGGTCGGCCTGGCCGACAAGGCCGATGCCTTCCCGCGCCAGCTGTCCGGCGGCCAGCAGCAGCGCATCGCGATTGCTCGTGCGCTGGCCCTGCAACCGAAGGTGCTGCTGTTCGACGAACCGACCTCGGCACTGGACCCGGAGCTGGTGGCCGAAGTGCTTAGCGTGATCGAGGAGCTGGCCCGTTCCGGCACCACGCTGGTGATCGTCACCCATGAGCTGAGCTTCGCCCGTCGGGTGGCTGACCACGTGGTGATGATGGACCAGGGCCGGGTGATCGAGCAGGGCACGCCCGAGGCGCTGTTCGAGCGCCCGCGCCAGCAACGCACCGCCGATTTCCTGGCCAAGACCCTGTAAACCCGGAAGGAAGACCATGAGCCCTGTAGCACCGCGTCGCCCCTCGCGCAGCACCCTGTTGGTCGTGGGTGTGCTGGTCATTGGCATTGCCGGCATCGTCTATTCGCGCGTGCGTCAGGCACCGGATGCCGGCACCGTGGCCGCAGCCAGCCTGGCGGGTGCGAACACCGCCATCCTGAAGGGCACGCTTGATCCGAAGGCGCAGGCGTTGATCCCGGCCGACTATCGCTTTGTCACGCCCGGTACGTTCACCGTGGCCACCCATCCGGGGCAGCTGCCGCTGGCCGACTACGGCGCCGACAGCAAGGACGTCGTGGGCATCGAGCCGGACATCGCACGGCTGATTGCCGATGGGCTGGGCCTGAAGCTGGTGATCGTGCCGGTGGCGTGGGCCGACTGGCCGCTGGGTCTGGAATCAGGCAAGTACGATGCGGTGCTGTCGAACGTGACGGTGACCGAAGAGCGCAAGAAGAAGTTCGATTTCTCCAGCTACCGTTACGATCTGCTGGGAATTTACACGCGCACTGATGGGCCGATCCAGAAGATCGAAAAGCCGGCCGACGTTGCCGGGCTGAAGGTGGTGGTCGGTGCCAGCACCAACCAGGACCAGATCCTGCGGCAGTGGGACCAGCAGAACATCGCCGCTGGCTTGAAGCCGGTGGAGTACCAGTACTTCGATGACGCCGTGGTTGGGCGGCTGGCAGTGATCACCGGGCGCGCCGATGTCTCGTTCGAGCCCAACGCCACCGGCGCCTATTCGGCGCGCGATGGCAAGGTGC
The DNA here is from genome assembly GCF_036320005.1 of Stenotrophomonas sp. SMYL11. Taxonomy (NCBI): domain Bacteria; kingdom Pseudomonadati; phylum Pseudomonadota; class Gammaproteobacteria; order Lysobacterales; family Lysobacteraceae; genus Stenotrophomonas; species Stenotrophomonas sp. SMYL11. The sequence goes on along the minus strand of NZ_JAWIRS010000008.1, from coordinate 101,270 downwards.
GGCGTGTGGGCCTGTTCCCGGGGGGCTGGCCGAACGCCGCAGCGATCTCGGTGACCACGCGCAAGGGCAGCGGCCTGGCTGATGCGGTGACGCAGGCGCTGAACACCCAGATCGGCAGCGGCACCTATGCGCAGGCGCTGAAGCGATGGAATGTGGCCGAGGAGGCCGTGCCGCAGTCGCAGACCAACCCGCCGGGGCTGCCGACGCTCTGACGCCGGGCATGGCCCGGCAGCTACCGCTGCTTTTGTAGAGCCGAGCCATGCTCGGCTGCAGTTCGCGTGGTGTGCGATGCGTCGAGCATGGCTCGACTCTACAAGAGCATCCACGCATGGCGTGGATCTACTCGCAGAGTCTGATTTCTGTAGAGCCGAGCCATGCTCGGCTGCATTACCAGACCGCTTCCAACGTCCGGAACGGTTTCGCCAGGCGCACGCCCTCGGCATCGAAGTCGGAAACGCTGCGTCCATCCACGCGCACAGACTTCGGCGCGGTCCGGTTCGGCCACCACATGCGCACGGCGGTGTCCTTGCGCAGCCCCTCGCCAATCACCACTGTCAGCAGCCCGTCGCGCTGCCGCGCCTGCATCTGCAACGTGCCATACGCGGTCGGCAGGCGCTCCACCGCCAACCCATCCCCGACCACCCAAGACGGCGGCGTGCCCGGCAGCAATGACAACGCATCATCGTCTTCGCGCATCAACATGCCGAACAGCGTGCGGCCGTATTCGGCACCGATCCAGGTATGCGGCATGTCGCCGAGGTAGCGCGGGAAGCGCAACCGCGAATGCACCACTTCGGCCAGCACCTGCCACTCAAGCGGGCGCCGATCATGCAGCAGTCCCTGCAGCAGTTCATCGGCTGCTTCGGGCTGACCAAGATGCACATAGCTCAGCACGTTGCGGATTTCGTAGGGCGTATAGGCGTATAGCGCGCCTGGCTGGTTGCGCTTGCGCACATCGTCCAGATAGCGGGCGAAGGTGGTTCGCAGCGCCTCTGCCGGTAGCACGCTCTGCGCGCCGGTGGGATCCAGCGCGATCGATACGCCGGTGGGATCACCATCGCCCAGATCCGCGGAGGAAGGAATGAAGTCGATGCCTTTCCACGCCATCGTTGCGCGGATCGACGCATGCAGGGCGTCGTACAGCGCCTTGTACTGCTCACGCGCCCAGCGTGCGGTCTCGTGGTCACCCAGCGATTCGGCCAGCCATGCACCGTCGTGCCAGCCCTTCAGTCCCCAGTAGTCATCCCAATAGCTGTGGGTGGGCGAAGGGTAGCCCTCGTGGCTGATCGACGGCGCAAGAATGCCCGCGAATCGCTCCGGCGCCGGCTGGTCGGCCTTGTAACCGGGCACCAGCGTGCGCTCGCGCAGTTCCTGCAGGAAGCGTAGTGCGGCCTTCACTTTCGGCAGGTACGCGCGCACCGACTTCGGACCACCATCAAGGCGGGCGACGTCGGCGACCAGCGCCACATACTGGCCCTGGCTGTCGTACTCGATATCCGAACCGAAGCCGGTGTTGACGCTGCCATCGTCGTTGAGGATGGGCGAGACCAGGCCGTTGCCGTGCACGCCATGTTCGCTGTACCAGGCCAGATAGTCGCGTGCGACCTTGGCCTCGCCCATGCGCAGCAGCACTGCCGAGGTGGCCATGCCATCGCGGATGAAGGAGCGGTTGTAGTTGCGCGGGCCCGGTTGCATCGCCGGGCCGGTCTGGTTGATCAGCATGTAGGCAGCCTGCGCGCGCAGCATGTCGACCAGCGAGGGATCGGGCAGGCGCAGGCCGACCTGGCCCAGCCGCGCCTGCCAATCTGCGGACGCCTGCGTGGCCAGCGTATCGAACGCCGCATTGGCATCAAGGGGCAGCGTGGCCAGGTCAAGCGCAGGCGCTTCGGGCAGCACGCCATTGGCATCGGCAGCGGCGGTGCCGAGTGGGAACGCCACGACCACCGCATCGCTGGCACCGGGGGCGAGGCGGATCCGGTAGCTCAATGCGCCTGCGGCCAGTCCTTGCTCGTCACGTGCCTGCTGCGAGGAAGGCAGTTCGCCGGCAGCGATGTCCGCGGTGATCTCCGTTGTGCCGTCCTTCCCGAACGGCGCCACGCCGGACGCAGCCACCGGCGTGAGCGAGTGCAGCAGCGAGCGGCCATTGATGCGCACCGCCTGTCCGTCGATGCGCACCTCGCGGATCGGCGACAGTCCGCCGTTCTGCCACGGCGGGTTCATCTGCATCGGTCGTACCGCCAGGGTCAGCGTGCCGTCGATCGCCGTGGTGCCGGAGTTGCGCAGGCGATGGCGGAGAAAGGTCACCGGCTGGCCATCGCGCTCGATGGCGAACACCTCACTGCGCAGTTCCAGTCCGGGTTGCGGTGACCAGGTGGCCGAAGGCATAGGCTTCCAGCCATCGCGCAGGGCGTGCTGTACGGGCTGACCGGCGGCACCTGCAGCACGCCCGTCGGCGCTTCGCCAGAGCGGCTGCACCAGCGGCGCACCCTTGAACGCTTCCAGGTTGCCGTATTCGTCGAAGATCGATTTCTGCCGACCCGCGTGCACACCCACGGCGGTCCAGTAGGTCTGCTGCATCTGCAGCGAGGCGGGGAACAAGGCACGTTGCGCACCGCTGGCGGCGATCTGGTAGCGCTTCATCGGCGTCATCACCGCTTTCGGGCCGAGCAGGCGCAGGCGCGCGATCTGCGGGGCAGCGCCGTCCACGCTCAGGCGGAATGTATGTAGAGGTTGTGCCGTGTCAGCAGCCAGCCAACTCTGCCGATGGCTGGCCGCCTGTGCATCGTGTGCGAGGTCCTGCCATCGGCCCTGTGCGTCCTGCGCCTGCAAGCGGGCGGCGCCGCGCCCGCCATCGGCCCAGTCGACCGCGAGACCGGCCGTGGACTGGGTGCGAGGCAGCATGATCTCGAGCGTATGGGATCCACCTTTTCCGGCTGGAACCGCGACGGTGCCACCGCCTTGCCAGAGCGCCGCCGCCTGCGCTGCATCGACACCGCTGATGCGTGCGCTGAGCGTGCTGTCCAGCGGCTCCATCTCGAAGATCGACACGCCCCAATCGGAGGTGCGCTGTGGGCTGGCCAACCGCAGGTAGCGCGCCTGGCGTGGCGCGAAGTACAGCGTTTCCACGTCGCCCAGCGAATCGGCCATGGTGTACGCGGTCTGCCACTGTGTGCCGTCCAGCGAGGTCTGCAGTGAATAGCCCTCTGGATTGGAGACATCCCAGGTGATCCGTGCGCCCGCCAGCATCGTCGGTGCACCCAGATCGATCTGGAACCAGTGGCCCGGACTGAAGGCGCCGCCGGTGACGGTCCTGGGGTCGCCGTCGATCAGGTGGCTGATCGCCATCGCCGGTACCTGCTGCGAGGACGCGCTGGCCTGCCATTGGCTGCGTGGTGGCAATGTCTGTGCCTGCGCGGAGGATGCCAGGACGGCGAGCATCAGAGTGGCGGCGGGTCGCCATGGGGCAGGTGGGCGGGAGACCTTGGAGCGTTCGGCGCGCAACGTCATTACGGACAGCCTCGCAGGTTCGACCGGAATCGGGCGAGCGCTACGCTAGCAAGGGATGTAATCGGTTACATGACGCACTGCAGCGCCGCCGGGCGCTGGCGCTGCCATCGCGGGAGCGCTGACGGATGTGGCTCTGGACGGCTGCCGGCCTGCCCCTATGCTGATTGGCAACGACCACCGATCTGAAATGGATTGATGATGGAATTCAGTTTCACGCTGATGTACCGAGTACCTGATACCGGAAAAGATCTCAGTGCATTTGAGCGAGCTCTTGCAAAGGTGGGGTGCGACGATGCGCTGCTGGGCAGTGGTTCGCCGGGCGTGTTGGCGTTGCGATTCCAGCGAGAAGGCACAGCCGCAGACGATGTCGCGCGTGCCGCATGCGTGCAGGTTCAGAGTGCGCTACCGGAAGCCGAATTGATAACCGTGCATGTCGATGTCAGCAATGCTGCCGGCGTCTCCAATTGCGGTGCCTCCAAAGCTGAGCCTGTTTGACGTCCACGGCGCACTTCTCAGAAGCAGCCGAGCATGGCTCGGCTCTACATGGTTTCCGGCAGGTCAAGCGGCATCCCCCATTACAGCTCCACCGTCTCCCACCAGCGTGTACCCGCCTGCGGTGCCTGCATGTCCAGTGCTTCGCCCATCATCGGCGTGGCCACCGGCACGTTCTTTGCGCCAGCCAATGCAGTGATGCGCTCGAACGGCTGTTGCCATGTGTGCAGCGCCAGATCGAAGGTGCCGTTGTGGATCGGCAGCAGCCACTTGCCGCGCAGGTCCAGGTGCGCCTGCAGGGTCTGCTCGGGCTGCATGTGCACGAAGGCCCAGCGCGGGTCGTAGGCACCGGTTTCGATCATGGTCAGGTCGAACGGGCCGTACTTCTCACCGATGGCCTTGAAGCCGTCGAAGTAGCCGGTGTCGCCGCTGAAGAAGATGCGGAAGTCATCGTCCTGGATCACCCATGACGCCCACAGGCTGCGATCGCTGTCGCCCAGACCGCGGCCGGAGAAATGCTGGCCCGGGGTGGCGGTCAGGCGCAGGCCGCTGGCTTCGGTCGATTGCCACCAGTCCAGCTGTTCGACCTTGCTGGCGTCCACGCCCCACGCAATCAGCTGGTCGCCCACACCCAGCGGTGCGATGAAGCGCGCGGTCTTGCCGGCCAGCTGCATCACTGCGGCATGGTCCAGGTGGTCGTAATGGTTGTGCGAGAGGATCACGCCGGCGATCGGCGGCAGTTCGTCGATGCTGATCGGCGGTGCGTGGAAGCGCGCCGGGCCCAGCCACTGTACCGGCGAAGCGCGCTCGGAGAACACCGGATCGGTCAGCCAGTATTGGCCACGCAGCTTCAGCAGGATCGTGGAATGCCCGAGCCGGAACAGGCTGCGATCAGGCGCGGCGTCCAGGGTTGCACGGTCCAGCGGCAGCACCGGAATGGGGTGGGCGGGCACGGTGCCCTTGGGCTTGTTGAACAGGAACGTCCACCAGATCTCCGCGCCATCGCGCAGGCCCATCGCCGGACGCGGCAGGGGATTGCGGAACTTGCCGTCGCGGTACTGCGGCGAATCGGGGAAGTCGGGGAGGGACCAGGACTTGCAGAAGGTGTAGGCGGTCACGGCGAGGATTCCAAGCAAAAGGACAAGGAGCAGGCGCTTCATGGGTGACGTCCGCTGGGTACACTGCACAGTGTAGTTTCGTGTTTTTCAAAAGTACACTGCCGGGTGTAAAATGGTGGCGTCCGTTCAGCTATCCGGTTTCCGCCATGTCCCGTGCCCCGCAACGCCTGACCGACCGCAAACGCGAAGCCATCGTGCGTGCGGCGGTGGAGGAGTTCCGTGCATCGGGCTACGAGGCGACCAGCATGGACCGCATCGCCGAGGTGGCCGGGGTCTCCAAGCGCACCGTCTACAACCACTTCCCGAGCAAGGAAGCGTTGTTCTCGATGATCCTGGAGGAGCTGTGGGAGCGCAGCGTGGCCAGCGACGCACTGCCGTACCGCGCCGACCAGCCGCTGCAGGCGCAGCTGATGCAGCTGCTGGGGCAGAAGCTGGAGCTGCTCAGTGATGCCAACTTCATCGACCTGGCGCGGGTGGCGATGGCCGAGATCATCCATTCGCCGGAACGTGCGCAGGCCATCGTCTGCCGCATGGGCGAGAAGGAAAGTGGCGAGAGTGCTTGGATCCGCGCGGCGATCGCCGACGGCCGGCTGCGCAAGGTGGATCCGGAGTTCGCCGGTCACCAGCTGCACGGCCTGGTGAAGAGCTTTGCGTTCTGGCCGCAGGTGACGATGGGTCAGGCGCCGTTGAACGAACAGGAGCGCGCACGCGTGGCCGAATCGGCGGTGGCGATGTTCCTGGGTTACTACGCGGTCTAGCTGGCGGCGAAGCGGCGGAACTCGTCGGCCGGCAACGCGGCCGAGTACAGATAACCCTGGCCGACATCCACGCCCAGTGCGCGCAGTTGCTGTTCCTGTGCCAGGGTTTCGGTACCCTCGGCCACCACGATCGCGCCGCAGCGGTGCGCGACTTCGACGATGAAACGCACGATCGACTGCGACTTGGCATCGGACAGGGTGGCAATCAACGCCTGCTCGATCTTGACCTCGGCAATGGCCAGCTGCGAGAGCAGGATCAGGGTTGAATAGCCGGCACCGAAATCATCCAGTGACAGCGTGACCTCCGCCGCCAGCAGCTGTGCGATGTTGGCATCGACCACGTCGCGCTCGACGATCTCGGTCCATTCGACGATCTCCAGTCGCAGCATCACGCCGGGCACATCGTGCAGTGCCAGCAATTCCTGCAGGCGCAGGCCGAAGTCGGGCAGGCGCAGTGACTCGGCCGAAACGTTCACGGCGATCTTCAGCTGCGAGCCATCGCGTCGGCACTGCTGCAGGAAGTGGATGGCCGACTGCAGCGTGGCCCATTCCAGTTCAGCCAACCGCCCCTGCCGGCGCAGCAGCGAGATGACCCGCATCGGCGCGATCAGCCGGCCCTCGCCGTCGCGCATGCGCAGCAGTGCTTCGGCGCCGACCAACTGGCGATCCTGCAGACGATGCTTGGGCTGGTAGCACAAGGGGGCATCTCCCTGCTGCAGCCAGCGTTCGAGGGCGACTTCGATCAGGGCGTCGATCTCGCTGTCGCGCTGGATCGGGTCGTCGAAGAACACGACGCCGGATTCGATCGCACTCAGCGCCACGGTGATCGCGCGGAACGGAAGATGTCCTTCGTCGGCATCGGCGGGGGGCTTCAATTCGACCACCGCACAGCGGAACAGCGGCCGGAAGCCGGGCCAATCGCGGCCGACCCGATCGGCCAGGTTGCTGGCCAGCTCGGTGATCTGCGGCTGCGTGCGCAGTTCGAACAAGGTCAGGTCGCGCACCAGGATCGCCAGCGCGGCATCGCCGAACTGGTAGATCTCCAGCTGCCCGGCTGGCAGCGAGGGCAGCAGCCGATGCACCTCGTCGGTGCTGTCGCGCTGCCACAGGCCGTTGTCCTGCAGCGGACCATAGCGCAGGCGCAGATCGCGCAGGTTGCCCATCTCGGCCACGATCAGGCAGGCCTTGCCGATGCCGTCGTTGTCGCGCCAGTAATGTTGCAGGCGTTCGCCAAGTGCACGCATGTTGGGCAGGCCACTGATCGGATCGATGCGCAGCCAGGCCTGTTCGCGCTGACGTTGTGCATCGATCTGCGCATCGTTGTAGACCAGCGCGAACACCGCGCCGAGCATCAGCAGCGATAGTGGCAGTGCCAGCAGCCGCTGGATTGCCAACTCCTCCACGGGCAGCTGATTGGCGCCGATGATTGCGACGCCCAGTGCCAGGCCCAACGCAGTGACGGCGATACGCACGCCCCAGGCCTGCAGGATCACGCGCAGCGAGAGCTCATTGAGCATGCGCGGGTGCAGGCGCCTGCGCAGCCAGACGCCGGCCAGCATCTGAAGCGTGGCCTCGAGGCCGGCCGGCAGGAAATACTGGGTGCCGGCAAACTGGTAGCGCGCCAGCAGGCTGGCGGCCAGGCAGGTAAGGCCGCCGCGCCAACCGCCCAGCAGGCCACTGACCAGCAGGATGTCGAAGCCGAGGTGCAGCTTGACCACACCCTGGGTGTAACGGGCCACGAACCAGGAATTGAACAGGTAGATCAGGCCCAGCGCCACGCCGACATACAGGCGACGGCCTTCAATGGCGTGCCCGGCGCGGCGGGTGGCGATCAGCAGCACGCCGATCATGCCGATGACCGCCGTGGCCTGCAGCAGGTACAGCGGCAGGCTGGGCAGGGCGCTGTCCAGGACCTGGGCCGAGACCCGTGAAAGCGCATCCATAGCAGGTTCCCGCCTGTGACCGACGGCCAGTGACGAGCAGCGTAGTCGCAGCAGGGCGCAGGTTCAATTGCACTGGCGGGGTTCGGGCAGGAGGTGGTCGGCCATGAAATCGACAAACGCCCGTACACGCGGCTGCTGATGGCGATGGCTTGGCCAGAGGGCCCAGAAGGTGCTGCGCTCGGTGCTCCATGGGTCCAGGACGCTGACGAGTTCACCGCGGTCCAGCGCATCACGCGTGGCGAAGTCGGGCAGGCACGCAATGCCATGGCCGTCAATGGCCATGTGCAGGATTGTCTCAAGATGATTGGCAGTCATTGCGGCAGTCAGCCGCGGCTCAGTGCCTCCCTCATGCGTGGGCAGCGGCCAACGTTCGATCAGGCCGGTGCCGGGAAAGCGATGGAGGAGGCATGCGTGGCCGCTCAGATCATCCGGGTGCTGTGGCGTGCCGCGCTTGGCGAAGTACGCAGGGGCGCCCACGCAGAGCAGGCGGGCACTGCCGAGGTTGCGGCCGTGCAGCCTGGAGTCGGCGGGGTTGCCCGTGCGGACAACGGCGTCGAAGCCCTCCTCGATGACATCGACAAGACGGTCGCTGAAGTGCAGGTCGAGTTCGATGGCCGGGAAGCGGTGCGCAAAGGCCGATAGCACCGGCAGCATCAGTCCGCTGGCGAGTGGAAGACTGACCTTCAGGCGACCGCTGGGCGCGGCCTGGGCGTCGGTCAGCTCGCGCTCCGCTGCGGCGACCTCGGTCATGATGCGACGGCAGCGTTCAAGGAACTGCTCGCCTTCGGCAGTCAGGCTGACGCTGCGGGTATTGCGATTCAGCAGGCGAGCGCCCAGGCGCTCTTCCAGCCGGGCGATGGTCTTGCTTGCCGCCGAAGGGGTGATGCCACGCTGTCGTGCTGCGGCCGCGAAGCTGCGTGCCTCGGCGACCAGAACGAAGAGGCTGAGACCGGCAAAGCTGTCCATGACATGGCAATTGATGACGTTAATGTCATTAAAGCACGGACACAACGATGGATTCTTAGGCGATAGCGTCGTCGATAGCATCAATGGGGTGGCGCCTGGCCACGCTGGAGCTTCATCGACATGTCAGTTGCTTCTGTTGAGACGGCCGGATCATCACGCTTTGGAGTGGTGCTGGCGGGCTGCCTGACGGCGCTCACCATTCCGTTGAGCATTGCCAGTCCCGCCGTTGGCATTCCCGCCATCCGGGACGCGCTCGGTGGTTCGCCTGCGGCGTTGTCCTGGATCATCAACGCTTATCTGTTGACCTACGGCTGCACCACGCTGGTGGCCGGTGGGCTGGCCGATCTGCATGGCAGGCGCCGGATCTGGATTCTGGGCGGCGCGTCGTTTGCGCTCGTCACCGGCCTGATCCCCTTGATGCCCGGTGTGGCGTGGATCAATGCTCTGCGACTGCTTCAGGGAATGGCGGCGTCGGCTGCGTTTGCCGGTGCGATGGCGTCGCTGGCGCAGGTGTTCGACGGCCAGGCGCGGGCAAGGGTGTTCAGCCTGATCGGCACTACCTTTGGTGCAGGAGCCGCAGGCGGTCCGCTGCTGGCAGGCGGGTTGATTGATGCGCTGGGCTGGGAATGGGTGTTCTTCCTGCCTGCGTTGCTGGCCGCCCTGACCGTACCGTTGGTCGCCCTGTCATCCGTCGAATCGAAGAGCGCCGGTTCGCCTCGCCTGGACTGGCTTGGCGCCGTCACCTTCATGCTGGCGCTGGGGTCACTCACCTACGCCATGATCGTGCTGCCGGAACGCGGCCTGTTGCATCCGCAGACGCTGGTACTGCTGGCGCTCTCGATGGTGTTGCTGGCCGCGTTCATTGCCGTCGAGCGCTCCCATCGAACACCGCTGCTGGATCTCGGGCTGTTCCGCAACCGGCGCTTTGTCGGCGTGCAGATTCTCGCCGCTGCGCCTGCGTTCTCGTACGTCGTCCTTCTGGTGGTGCTGCCGGCGGGGTTCATCGGTGTTGAAGGGCTGCGGCCCACCGAAGCCGGACTGGCGATGGCAGCACTGTCTGCGCCATTGCTGGTTGTTCCCCTGGTTGCCGGTTACCTGCTGCGCTGGATTCCGGCGCGGGCGCTGTGTTGTGCGGGCCTGTTGATCGGCGCGCTTGGGCTGGCATGGCTGGCGCAGGTGTTCCAGCTACCTTCGGTGCGCTGGATGCCGATGCTGGTCATCGGGATCGGCATCGGCCTTCCCTGGGGGATCATGGATGGACTGGCGGTCAGTGTGGTCGGCAAAGAGCAGGCGGGCATGGCCGCTGGCATTTTCAATGCGATGCGACTGGCAGGTGATTCCATTGCCCTCGCGCTTGTCGGCATCATGCTTTCTGCCCGGATTGGCGGGAGCGTAGCGCTGGAAGCCGGCGTCGTGGCCCGTGCAGCTGTGCACCGGCTGTCCACGGGCGACCTTGGCGGAGCGGTGGAGGCATTGCCCGGCGTTTCGAGAACGGCGCTGGCCCAGGCATACATGGAGTCCGTCCGTGGCCAGCTGTTTGTCCTGGCGATGGCGACCGTGCTGACCGCCATCGTGCTCGGGTACCTGTTGCGCGAAGAGGTCGAGCCTGGCCTGCGCAGAGTCGGTCAGTAGCGCGGGTTGGCGATGGCCGGCAGCACCAGTTCGCGCACGAAGCCGGACGGTGACAGCTGCAGCAACGCGCGCACCACCGCAACGACGTCGTGCACCGGCACCAGCTCGCCGTCGCCGCGCGCTGCGGCCTCTGCCACCGGCACCGACAGTGCATCGTCGGTGTTGAGGTAGCCCAGCTGCAGGCTGGTCACCGCCAGGCGGCGATCGCGGAAGCCCTCGCGCAGTGCATCGGCGATACCGTTGAGCGCGAACTTGGATGCGCCGAACGCCACTTCCGGGCGGCCGCTGCGTGGCAGTGCCGAGGTCGAGCCGGTCAGCACCAGCTGCGGGCGTGGCGCGCCCAGCACCCGCGGCAGCAGGCGCTGCAGCAGCACCAGGGTCGCGGTGATGTTGACGTCGACCAGTTGGGTGAGCGCGGCATCGGTTTCGTCGAGGAAGGCGTACTCGTCGCTGAAGGCGGTCTGTTCCCAGATGCCCAAGTTGTGGATCAGCACATCCAGATCGGCCGGTGCCTGCGCTGCGATGTGATTCGCAGCCAGGGTCGGCTGGGACAGATCGGCTTCGATCCACTGCAGGGTGACGCCCTCGGGGCATTCAATATCGCGCGGTCGGTTGCGTGAAACGCCGATGACGGTGTCGCCTGCACTGCACAGGCCTTCCACGAACGCCCGACCGAGGCCCCTGCTGGCGCCGATGACCATCAATTTCATGTTGCTTCCTTGTTGTACTGCGGCGGCCTCAGTCGACCGCCAGAACGGTGTCCCAATCGGCGAACGCACGCAGGCCGCTGCGTTCGGCGGTAATGATCGAGGCGGTGTTGTCGAGCTGGCAACGGTACTGCGGCTGCAGCCCGGCCGCCCGTGCGGACACGGCCATGACGTGTACCAGCTGGCGCGCGTGCCCGCGACCGCGGGCCTCGGGCAGGGTCAGCACGCCCATGTCGGCCAGGGCCGGATCCAGGCTCCACGGGTACATGCTTCCCGCGGCAACCAGCCGCTCGCCATCGAAGGCGCCGAACACCTGCCAGTGGTCCAGCTCGATCCAGGCGGCATCCAGATCCTCCTCGCTCGCGCTGGCCTGGAACCCGTCGAACGCGGCTGCGTCGGCCGGGCCAAGACGGCGGATATGTGGCGGTGCAGGGCGCTCGGCCAGGGCCGCAAGTTCTGCGGCGGGGAAGTAGAAGACGCGATCCGCGCCATGCGTGCGCTGGCCGAGCTGTTGCAGGCGCAGTTGCAGCTGCGGGAGCGTCCAGTGCGGCTGCGCGTGCAGTTGCAGGCGAGCGGCCAGGGCCGGGCGCAGCAGTGCGCGCGCGGGGCCCGCGACCGGCTGCAGCAGCATGCCGTCCTCGCCCTCATCGAAATCATCGCTGCACGCCAACTGCAGCAGTGGATCATCCTGCAGCATGCGCTGCCCGGAGAACACGCTGCGCCAGGTCGCATCGATCAACGGGGCAAACACATCATCCATGACCGGTGTCTCGCTCAGTGCCGGGGCAGGTCCACCTGCAGGCCGGCGGCCTTCCATTCGGGGTAACCGGCGGCAAGCCGCTGCGCGGTCAGTCCGGCCTCGCGCAGCATCGCCACCGCATCGTTGGACAGCACGCAGTAGGGACCGCGGCAGTACGCGACAATGTGGACGGCACGCGGCAGTTCGTCCATCCGTGCACGCAGTTCCGTAACGGGAATGTTCAGCGCGCCGGGCAGGTGTCCCAGATCGAATTCCTCACGCGGCCGCACATCCAGCAGCACCACGCTGCTGCGTTGTTCCAGCAACTGCTCGACAGTCAGGCCTTCCAGAGCATCGCGGCGCTGCAGGCTGTCGTGGATCACGCCGTGCATCTCGCTGCGCTGGTGGTCGGCATAGTCGCGCAGCGCGGCCAGCAGGTTGCCCAGCGGACCCTCACCACTGCGGTAGAGGATGCGCTTGCCATCGCGTCGGGTCTGAACCAGGCCGGCACGGCGCAGCTGCTGCAGATGCTGGGAGGTATTGGCCACCGACAGCCCGGTCAGTTCGGCCAGGCGCTCCACTGCGCGCTCGCCCTGGGCGATGTGCTCCAGCAGGGCCAGGCGATGGGCATGGCCGAGCGTGCGGGCGATTTCGGCCAAGGCTTCCAGCGGTGAGAGCGGTGGCTCTGTTGCAGCGTTCATGCGGCGCACGCTAGCATCGCTCTATCATTCAAGCAAATAATTGAAGGTGAGCGATATGGCTGGCCTGGCGACATTCGTGATGGATGCGGTGGTAGTCGGCGTGGGAGCGACTGCGGTGATGGATCTGTGGGCCCTGCTGCAGCGGCGGTTGCTCGGCATTCCCTCGCTGGATTTCGCGATGGTGGGCCGCTGGCTGGGGCATCTGCCGCGCGGTCGCTTCCGCCACGATGGCATCGGCCGCTCGGCAGCGGTCAGTGGCGAGCGCGCGCTGGGTTGGACCGCGCATTACGTGATCGGTGTGGTCTTCGCCGCGTTGCTGCTGGCCGTGGTGGGGAACGGTTGGGTGCAGGCGCCGACACTGTGGCCGGCGCTGGCCTTCGGCATCCTCAGCGTCGCCGCACCGTTCCTCATCCTGCAGCCGGGCATGGGCGCGGGCATTGCCGCTTCAAAGACCCCGGCGCCGGGCAAGGCGCGCCTGCGCAGCCTGGTGGCGCACAGTGTGTTCGGCCTGGGCATGTACCTTTCCGCGTTGTTGTTGGCTGCGGTCCATGCAGGATGAGCGAGAATCCGTGGGGTCACCGGCAACAGGAACACCTCGGCATGGAAGCACCCGAATCCATCACTGATGACATGCCGCTGCCGTGGGCTTGGCAAGAGGCGTTGGCCGATGCGCGCATCGAGCGGCAATCGATCGGTGTGTCGCGTGCGGATGTTGCCCGCGTGCATCGGCCGGGCCAGGCCGATGCCTTCCTGAAGTCGGAAGTGATCGACGCCTTCAGTGAGCTGGGCGATGAGATCGCACGCCTGCGTTGGCTGCAGGCACAGCGACAACCGGTGCCAACGGTGATTGCCACTGCCGAAGAGGCGGGCCGGCGCTGGTTGCTGATGAGCGCGCTGCCTGGCCGCGACCTGGCCTCGTCGCCGGAGCTCGCGCCGCAGCAGCTGGTGGAGCTGCTGGCCGACGCGCTACGCGGGCTGCATGCGTTGCCGGTGGCAGCCTGTCCGTTCGACCAGCGACTGGCGTCGCGCGTGCAGGTCGCGCAGGCCCGCGTTGAAGCGGGCCTGGTGGATGCCGATGATTTCGATGACGAACGCCTGGGGCAGAGTCCACAGCAGGTCTTCGCCGAACTGTGCAGTACCCGGCCCGACCATGAAGACCTGGTGGTCAGCCATGGAGACGCCTGCCTGCCGAACCTGATGGCGGTCCAGGGTCGCTTCAGTGGTTTCATCGACTGTGGCCGGCTGGGTGTGGCCGACCGCTACCAGGACCTGGCGCTGGCCGCGCGCAGCCTGGTCCACAACTTCGGCGACACGCGTTGGGTCGCGCCGTTGTTCCAACGCTACGGCGCGGTGGCCGACGAGCGCCGGCTGGCGTTCTACCGGTTGCTCGACGAGTTCTTCTGAGCCCGCGCATGGCTGGCGATGGCCGCGCAGATCAGGCCACCGACCACGCTCAGGTGCTCCAACGCGAAGAACAGGGCCAGCTGCTGTTCGGCGCCGTGCTTGTTCCAGAAGGTATGCACGATGACGATGGTCAGCAGCATGAACACCGCCAGCGCGCCGCTGCCCAGCCAGAGCAGGCGATCAAGCAGCAGGCACAGTGCGCCGCCCAGCAGCACCACGGCGCTGGCGATGTTGAACAGCACAGGCGGTTGCAGCCCGGCCGCCTGTATTTCGGCCACGCTGTTGTCCCACGCCAGCAGCTTGGCCAGGCCCGAGGACAGGAACACCACGGCCAGCAACAGCCGCGCGAGGAACCACAGCACGCGGCTGTCGAGCAGGGTGATGATCATCCGTGGCATGCAGGAACTCCGGCTTGAGCGTGGGACAGGCCGCGCAGCATCGGGCCTCAACCGCAGTTGAGGTCAAGGCTGGCTGAACGGAGCCCGGCGTTGGCCGGATTGCCAGCTTCTAATTGGACGAACGTTCGTTCACTATTTGCGCCATGAACCGAGCCGACCGCAACGAGCAACGCATCGCGCAGATCCTGCAGGCCGCCCTGCAGTGCTTCCTCGTGAAGGGATTCCACCAGACCAGCATGCGTGACATCGCGCAGGCGGCCGGCGTCAGCCTGGGCAATCTCTACAACCACTTCCCGGGCAAGGAAGCGATCATCCTTGCGGTGGCGGTGGCCGAGAGCGAAGAGCTGGCACCGTTGCTGCAGCGACTGGCCGCGTCCGATGGCGAACGCACACAGGTGATGGCCTTCCTGCAGGACTTCCATGCGCTGTGCCGGCAGCCGGAGTGGGCAACACTTGCAGTGGAGGTGCTGGCCGAGAGTGCACGCAATCCGGCCGTCGCCGAGGCCTTCGCGGCCAATCGCAGGCAATTGCAGGCGACGCTGGCCGAAGCCCTGCAGCAGATGGCACAGCGCGAACGTCGGCGTCCCGTACTGGCGCCGGCACTGCAGGCGCAGGTGCTGCTGGATGCCATCGAAAGCGACGCACTGCGTCGGGGGCTGGGCGAAGCCGATGGCACCAATGAGGCATCGCTGGATCTTGGCCTGCTCGCGCTGCTGCTCGGGGCACGCGCATGAATGCTGCTGACCGGCGGTTGCACGGTCTGGACCTGGCGCGTTACCTGGCACTGGCCGGCATGGTGCTGGTGAATTTCCGTCTGGCGATGGCCGTGCCGGCAGAGGGTGAGGGTTGGCTGGCAGGGTTCTTCCATCTGCTGGAAGGCAAGGCTTCGGCGACGTTCGTTACGCTGGCTGGCTTGGGCCTGGTGTTGGCCACGCAGCGGCAAGGGTGGTGGCCGGCCAGCGTGCAGACCTGGAGGCGCGCGCTGTTCCTGATGGTGCTGGGCCTGCTCAACCTGACCCTGTTCCCGGCCGATATCCTGCACTACTACGCGGTGTATTTCGCGTTGGCAGTACTGTGGCTGCGTGCCTCGCCGCGGGTGTTGCTGGCCAGCATCGTGGGCCTGGCGGCCTGTTCGTTCTGGGCGTTGCTGCATTGGGATTACAGCCAGGGATGGAACTGGCAGACGCTGGAATACGCCGGTCTGTGGCAATGGCCGGGCGCGGCCCGCAACCTGCTGTTCAATGGCTTCCACCCGTTGATGCCGTGGCTGTGCTTCTTCCTGCTGGGCATGCTGCTGGCGCGCCTTCCGTTGTCGCAGCCGCGGGTGCAGCATGCATTGCTGGTGCTGGGGCTGTTGCTGATCGGCGCCGGCCAGGGCGTGCAGCATATTGCGCAGGGAACGCCGTGGCAGGCGTGGCTGGGTACGCAGCCGATGCCGCCAGGACCCGCCTACGTGCTTACCGGTGCGGGCGCGGCCTGCAGTGTCATCGCCGCCTGCCTGTGGCTGACGCGCGTGCGACCGGGCGACTGGCTGGAGCCGTTCACCGCGGCCGGGCGCATGACCCTGACCCTGTATGTGGGTCACATTCTGCTGGGCATGGGCACGCTGGAAAGCCTGGGCCTGCTTGATGGCAGTGCCTCGCTCGCGTCGGTGCTGTTGTGGGCGCTGCTGTTCCTGATGCTGGCGACCGCTGCGGCGTGGCTGTGGTCATGGCAGTTCGCGCGCGGTCCACTGGAGGCGGTGATGCGCCGTATTGCAGGCTAGTTCTCTGGTCGTGCCGACGCGATGTTGTGACGGACATGTCTGTGTCGTGGCGAGCGCATCTGCGATAGTGGCGGCAGGTAACACTTTCCGCTTGCATCCATGTCATTCGCTTCGGCGCAGCATCTCGGCGAAGTCCTGCAACAATCCTATGGCATCACCCCGACCGCCGTGGTGCCACGCCCGGTGGGCGCCGACGCCAATGCCAGCGTGTATCGCGTCGATGCGCGGCACGGGCAGTGGTGGTTGAAATGCCGCACCTACCAGGTCGACCCATCGGTGTGGGACAGCCTGCACTGGATGCGCGGCACGTTGGGTATCGATGAGATCGTCGCGCCGTGGCCGGCACTGACCGGTGGTGCGTCGGTACAGCGCTGGGGATTGCAGTTCACCCTGTTCCCTTACGTGGAAGGCCAGTCCGGGTTCGAGGCAGCGTTGAGCCGCACCCAGTGGAAACGGCTGGGTGAGGTGCTGCGGCGCCTGCACGGCGCGCAGCTGCCGGCGGAACTGCAGCAGGCGCTGCCGATCGTCCGGCTGGAAATCGCGGCGCTGGAGACCGTTGGGCAATGGCTGGCCGGCGAGGGCCTGGCGGCCGCGAAGGACGGGCTGGGCCGCGCATTCGTTTCGGTATGGGACCAGCAGCACGCGCGCATCACAGCGCTGCATGTACAGGCACGGGAACTGCTCGCGGCCTTGCAGGACGTGCCGGTAGACCTGCATCTGTGCCACACCGATCTGCATGCCGGCAACCTGCTGATGGGCAATGACGGTGGGCTGCACCTGATCGATTGGGATGGCCTGTCGCTGGCACCGCGCGAGCGCGACCTGATGTTCATCGGTGCGGCGGTTGGCGGGCGCTGGGGGCGCGAGAATCCGCTGGGCTTCGAGGACGGCTACGGCAGCGACCGCGGCGATCCGCGCTGGATCGCCTGGTACCGGCACTGGCGCATCCTGCAGGATCTGATCGAGTTCCAGCAGGTGCTGCTGGGCAGCGATGGTGAGGAGCGCTCGCCGCAACTGCGCCGGCAGTCGCTGCATTACCTGGGCGAGCAGTTCGCGCCGGGCAATGTGTTCGATGCGGCGGAGCGGGTGTATCGGGCGCTGGATTAGGTTATGGGCCGTTGCCAGGATCGCGCCGGGTAGAGTCGACTGTTAGTCGACTGCTCTTCGATTGGAACAGGCAAAGCCCGCGCTGCGCGCGATAGCCGACTAACAGTCGACTCTACCAAGGGCTTGTCCATCGAGGCGGTTGTCATTCGGCGGGCTTGGCTGCCGCCGAGGCCGCTGCGCTTGCGGCGCGGCGCGACAGCACGGCCTCGCGATGGGCGATGTAGGCGTTGGCGGCGAGGATGATGCCGGCACCGATGATCGTCCAGCGGTCCACCGTTTCGTTGAACAGCAGCCAGCCGAACAGCGTCACCAGTGGCAGTTGCAGGAAGCTGATCGGGGTCAGTGCCGAGACTTCACCCAGGCGCAGCGCACGCGTCCACAGCAGCTGGCCGACGGTGCCCAGCACGCCGGTGGCCAGCAGCCACAGCCACGCCATGCCGGTGGGCCAGACCCACACGAACACGGCCGGCACCAACGACAATGGCACCCAGAACACGTAGGTGTAGAGCACTACGGTATCGGCACTGTCGATGCGGGTGAGCTGCTTGATCTGGATCGCCACCAGCGAACTCAGCACGGCGGCGGCCACCGCGACCAGACTGCCGGCGGTGAAGCCGGCGGTGCCGGGACGCACGATCACCAGCACGCCGATGAAGCCGACAACCACCGCCGCCCAGCGACGCACGCGCACGGTCTCGCCCAGCCACAGCACGGCGGCGATGGTGACGAACAGAGGCGTGGAGTAGGAGAGCGACACCGCCTGCGCTAGTGGCAGGTGGCCCAGTGCCCAGAATGCGCACAGCATCGAACCCAGGCCGATCGCACTGCGCACGAAGTAGCGCGGCAGCTGTTGGGTCTTCAGCGGCGCGTGGCCTGGCCGCAGCAGCATCGGCAGCAACGCCAGCAGGCCGAAGGCATTGCGGAAGAACGCCACTTCCTGGGTGGGCACGTAGCGCGTGGCATAGCGGATCGCCACCGCCATCAGGCCGAAGGCCATCGTGCTGCCGAGCATCAGCAGCGCCGCCCGCATCGGGGTGGCGCTGGGGGAGAGGGCGGGGATGTTCACCACTGTGCGCCGAGCAGGCGGGGCTCCGGTTCGATCGGCACGCCGAACTTCTCCAGCACGGAAGCAGAGATGCGTCGCGCCAGCGCCAGCAGTTCAGCGCCGGTGGCGTTGCCGTGGTTGACCAGCACCAGTGCGTGGCTCGGCGCCACGCCAGCATCGCCTTCGCGGAAGCCCTTCCAGCCGCAGGACTCGATCATCCATGCCGCCGAGACCTTGCGCTTGCCGTCCTGGTCGGACGGGAACACCGGCAGCTCGGGGAAGTGCTGCAGCAGCACGTCGACCTGTTCCAGCGGCAGCACCGGGTTCTTGAAGAAGCTGCCGGCGTTGCCCAGTACATCCGGGTCGGGCAGCTTGCGGCGGCGGATCGCGATCACCGCATTGGCCACGTCCACCGCGCTGGGCAGCTCCACACCCTGTGCCTGTAGTTCCTCGCGGATGCCGGCGTAGTCCATGCGCAGGTCGTGCAGCAGCGGCAGCTTGAGTTCGATGGCGGTGATCAGGTAGCGATCAGGCTGTTGCTTGAACACGCTGTCGCGGTAGGCGAAGCCACACTGTTCGTTGTCCAGCCGCACCCAGGCCTGTTCCTGGCAGTCCCAGGCTTCAACGGCCTGGATGAACTCGCCGACCTGCGCGCCGTAGGCGCCGATGTTCTGGATCGGCGCGGCACCGGCGGTGCCGGGAATCAGGGCCAGATTTTCCAGGCCGGACAGGCCTTCCTGCAGCGACCACATCACCAGGCCATGCCAGGGCACGCCGGCCCCGGCGCGGATCACCGCATGGTCGGCGCGGTGCTCAAGGAAACTGATGTCACGGTTGCCGAACACCAGCACGGTGCCCGGCAGATCCTCGGCGATCAGCACGTTGCTGCCGGCACCCAGTACCAGCAGCGGGCCGTTGGCCACCTCGGGCAGTGCCAATACCTCCGGCAGCAGCGCGGCATCGTGCAGTTCAAGCAGCTGAGCGGCGCTGGCCTGCACATGGAAGGTGTTCAGGGCCTGCAGCGGCGCATTGCGGGTGAGCGTCCAGCGCAGCGGGGCGTTGCCGTCGACGGTATCCATGGGCGCGCTCACAGTGGGGCCACCGCGCCGCGGCTCGGCGCTTCGCGGCGGCGACGGATCGCCTCCACGCATTCGGAGACGAGGGCCGGGCCACGGAAGATCAGGCCGCTGTAGCACTGCACCAGGGCCGCACCAGCAGCCATCTTGGCCACCGCGTCGGCACCGGACAGGATGCCGCCGACCCCGATCAGTGGCACCGACTCGGGCAGGCGCGAACGCAGGCGGCGCAGTACCAGGGTGGACTGCTCCAGCACCGGCGCACCGGACAGGCCACCGGCCTCGTTGGCCAGCGGGTCGCCGGCTACCTTGCTGTGGTCGATGGTGGTGTTGGTGGCGATCACGCCGTCCACCTGCAGTTCGCCCAGTACGCGGGCAGCGGCATCGATGTCGCGCTCGCTCAGGTCGGGTGCCACCTTGACCAGCATCGGTACGCGGCGGCCGTGGCGGGCCGCGAGATCTTCCTGGCGGTCGCGCAACTGGCTGACCAGCTGGCGCAGCGCGGTTTCTTCCTGCAGCTCACGCAGGCCGGCGGTGTTGGGCGAGGAAATGTTGACAGTGATGTAGTCGGCCAGCGGGTACACCTTGTCCAGGCAGGCGATGTAATCGTCCACGGCCTGTTCGTTCGGGGTGTCCTTGTTCTTGCCGATGTTGATGCCGAGCAGGCCGCGGCGGTTGCGCGCGCGCTCGACGTTGCGCACCAGCGCGTCCACGCCCGCATTGTTGAAGCCCATGCGGTTGATGATCGCGTTGTGTTCCGGCAGGCGGAACAGGCGCGGCTGCGGATTGCCGGCCTGCGGGCGCGGGGTGATGGTGCCGATTTCGACGAAGCCGAAACCCAGCGCGAACAGCGCATCAATGTGCTCGCCATTCTTGTCCAGGCCGGCGGCCAGGCCGACCGGATTGGGGAAGGTCAACCCGAACACCGTGCTGGGCATCGGCGCGATGCGTGCGGCCAGCAGCGGCGTGGTGCCGGTGCGGTAGGCCAGGTCCAATGCGGACAGGCCAAGGCCGTGGGCGCGCTCGGCGTCGAGCGAGAACAGGAAGGGGCGGGCAAGCGAATACATGCGTCGGTTCAGTCCAGCGTGCCGAGGAAGGCTCGGGTTCGATATTCAAAAGCAACCTGGCCGTCGACCGCGTGGGCGGCGAACAGGTCCTGCAGAGCGTCGATCATCGGCGCGTGGCGCGGATGACCGGCTTGCGGGGCATAGGAGGAGGACAGCAGGCGCCCGCGCAGGGCGTCGAAGTCCAGGTGCTGCACGTTCGGCAGCTCGACCATGCCGCGCAGGCCGGGGCCGAACCAGGCCTGCATGGTGGCATCGTCCTGGTAGCGCTCGGCCACGGCGGAGTAGTCGGTGCCGTAATCCAGCAGCAACTGTTCGTAGCAGACCAGGAACGGACTGGCATCGAGCAGGCGCGAATTCCAGTAGATCAGTGCCAGGCCACCCGGGCGCAGGATGCGCTGCCACTCGGCGCGTACCGCTACGGTGTCGAACCAGTGGAAGGCCTGCGCGACGCTGACCAGATCGACGCTGGCGTCGTCCAGTGTGGTGGCCTCGGCGCGGCCGTCGACCGCGCGGAACTGCGGGTACTGCGGTGCCAGCCACTGTTCTGCGGCAGCGCGCATGGCGGCGTTGGGTTCAACCGCGACTACCGGATGGCCGCTGGCCAGGAACAGGCGACTGGAA
The DNA here is from genome assembly GCF_036320005.1 of Stenotrophomonas sp. SMYL11. NCBI lineage: Bacteria > Pseudomonadati > Pseudomonadota > Gammaproteobacteria > Lysobacterales > Lysobacteraceae > Stenotrophomonas > Stenotrophomonas sp. SMYL11. The sequence continues at coordinate 80,224 of NZ_JAWIRS010000008.1, read as the reverse complement.
ATACCGGTCCCGGCGCCGATGTCGGCGACCAGCGCCTCGCGGCTGACGCCCATCGGGCCGTGCAGCCACTCCAGCAGCGCGGGTGGGTAATCGGGCCGGTAGCGGACGTAATCGGCGACGCGGCTGCTGAAGCGTTCAGTGCTGTCGGAGGCGGTCATGGCAGTCAGTTCGACATCGCAGCGAGCCAGGCCAGGCCGCCGAAGAACAGGATGAAGACCAGGATGGCGGCGATCACCGCGCCGACCATCACCCAGCCCAGTACCAGACCGGTGACGGCCAGGCCATCGCCTTCCAGTTCATGCGGGCGGCGGCGGATCTCGGCGCGGGCCATGTGGCCGGTGATGATGGCCACGATGCTGGCCACGAAGGGCAGGACGGTCCAGCTGGCGATGCCCATGACCAGGCTGACCACGGCCAGGGCGCTTGTCTGTCGGGGTGCCACGCTCATCGGGGTCCTCCTTGGCAGTGTGCACATGATAGTGCCTCTGCCCGGGCAATCCCATGCCCGGCGGATGCGATGGTGGGCGTCGACCTTGGTCGACGAAGGGCATTCCAGCCGAGGTAGGCGTCGACCTTGGTCGACGAAAGGCATTTCAGCCGTGGTAGACGTCGACCTTGGTCGACGAAAGGCATTCCAGCCATGGTAGGCGTCGACCTTGGTCGACGAAAGGCATTCCAGCCATGGTAGGCGTCGACCTTGGGCGACGAAAGGCATTCCGGCCATGGTAGGCGTCGACCTTGGTCGACGAAAGGCATGCCAACCAAGGTTGGCAACTACCGGAGTGCCGGTGTCAGCCCATCAACACCTGGCCACCATCCACGTTGAGCACATGGCCGGTGATCCAGCGCGCCAGCGGCGAGCACAGGAACAGGGCGGCATCGGCGATCTCACGCGGGTGGCCGAAGCGACCGAACGGAATCTTCGCCAGCGTACCGTGGTACAGGGCGGGATCTTCGATGCGGCGGCGGTCCCAGAGGCCGTCATCGAACTCGATCGAGCCCGGTGCGATCGCGTTGACGCGGATCCGGTCCTTGGCCAGCGCGAGGGCCTGCGAGGTGGTGTAGTGCGACAGCGCGGCCTTGGCGGCGGCGTAGGGCGCACCACCGGGACGCGGCTGCTGCGCGGCGATCGAAGACAGATTGAGGATGCAGGCGTCGCTGGATTTGCGCAGCCAGGGCAGGGCCAGGCGAGAGGCCCGAACCGCCGCCATCAGGTCGATCTGCAGGCTGGCGGCCCAGCCGTCCTCGTCGTCGGCCATGCCGTAGCCGGTGGCGTTGTTGACCAGCACATCGATGCCGCCGAGCGCGTCGGCGGCGGCCTGCAGCCAGGCCTGGATCTGGCCGGGGTCGGCCAGATCGGTAGAAAACGCGTGCAGTTCGAAGCCCTGCGCCTGTGCATCGGTGCGCAGGGCATCCAGACCGGCCTGGCCGCGCGCGCAGACCGAGACCTGCGCACCAGCGCCGGCAAACGCCAGCGCCATTTCACGGCCAATGCCCTTGCTGCCGCCGGCAATCAGCACGCGGCGGCCGGTGAAATCAATCACCGGCCTGCCACCCTGTAGAGCCGAGCCATGCTCGGCTGCATTTCCTGCGGTGTTCATGATGCATCCTGCCGAGCATGGCTCGGCATTACAGAAAGCGTTACAGGTCGAACTTGATGCCCTGGGCCAGCGGCAGCGAATCCGAATAGTTGATGGTGTTGGTCTGGCGGCGCATGTAGACCTTCCACGCATCCGAGCCGGACTCGCGGCCACCGCCGGTGTCCTTCTCGCCACCGAAGGCGCCACCGATCTCCGCACCGGACGTGCCGATGTTGATGTTGGCGATGCCGCAGTCGCTGCCGGCCGCCGACAGGAACTTCTCGGCGGTCTTCAGGTTCTGGGTGAAGATCGAGGACGACAGGCCCTGCGGCACGCCGTTCTGCATGTCGATGGCTTCGTCGATGCTGTCGTACGGCATCACGTACAGGATCGGCGCGAAGGTCTCGTGCTGGACCACGGCGTCGCTGTTCTTCAGGCCCGAGACGATCGCCGGCAGCACGAAGTTGCCTGCGCGGTCGATGCGGGTGCCGCCGGTTTCGATGGTGCCGCCGGCCGCCTTGGCCTGGGCGATGGCATCGAGGAACTGCTGCACGGCGCCATCGCTGTTCAGCGGGCCCATCCGGTTGGCGGCATCGGTCGGGTCGCCGATCTTGCCTTCCACCTGCTTGTAGGCCTTGACCAGCGTGGCCAGCACGTCGGCATAGATCGAGCGGTGCACGATCAGGCGGCGGGTGGTGGTGCAGCGCTGGCCGGCGGTACCGACCGCGCCGAACACGATGCCCGGCACGGCCAGCTTCAGGTCGGCGGTTTCGTCCAGGATGATGGCGTTGTTGCCACCCAGCTCCAGCAGGCAGCGGCCGAGGCGGCGCGCAACCTTTTCGTTGACGGTGCGGCCAACCTGGGTCGAGCCGGTGAAGCTGATCAGCGGCACGCGGCGGTCATCGACCATCTTTTCCGACAGCGCGGTGCCGGCATCGTTGATCAGGAAGAAGATGTCCGGGAAGCCGGCTTCACGCAGGGCGTCGTTGCAGATCTTCAGCGAGGCGATGGCGGTCAGCGGCGTCTTGTTGGACGGCTTCCAGATGCACACGTCGCCACAGATGGCGGCCAGGAACGAATTCCAGCTCCACACCGCGACCGGGAAGTTGAAGGCCGAGATGATGCCGACCAGGCCCAGCGGGTGGTACTGCTCGTACATGCGGTGGCCGGGGCGCTCGGAATGCATGGTGTAGCCGTACAGCATGCGGCTCTGGCCCACGGCGAAATCGGCGATGTCGATCATCTCCTGCACTTCGCCGTCGCCTTCCGGCTTGCTCTTGCCCATTTCCAGGGCGACCAGCGAACCCAGCGCATCCTTGTGCTTGCGCAGCGCTTCGCCGCACAGGCGCACGGCCTCACCGCGGCGCGGGGCAGGCGTGGTGCGCCAGACCTTGAAGGCTTCCTGGGCGCGGGCGACGACGGTCTCGTACTCGGCCTCGGTGGTCGCGCGGACCTGCGCGATCGGCTCGCCGGTGGTCGGGTTGACCGGGGTGATCAGCTCACCGCTGGTCGCGCTCGACCACTCCCCGTTGCCCAGGTACGTGCCAGCGTTGATCGCGTCCAGGCCAAGGGACTTGAGCAGCTCGGAAGACATGCAGACTCCTGTGTTTCGTTACGTTGTTTGGCGCCATCGCGGGCAGGTGGGGGACGCGATGAACAGAACCGCCGATGGTAGCAGAGGGAGGTTGCTGGGCTTTGGTGCGGTGCGGGGTGAAACCGCACCGATAGGCCGTCCCCATACGGGTGCCTGTTCAGGCAGGCAGGGCTTCGTCCAAGCTGCGCGCGGTGTCAGGAATGGCCGGCTGCGGCGACCATGCGGGAGGATTGCGATGCCACTGCCAGGCACTGGCGATGATTGGCGCCAACTCGGTCCATATGGGTCGCCAACCCAGCACTTGCCGAGCGCGGGTGGAGGAGGCGACCAGGCTGGCTGGATCGCCCGGCCGGCGGTCCGCCAACTCGAATGGAATGCTTCGCCCACTCACCTCTGCGGCAGCGGCGATGACCTCGCGGACAGAGAAGCCCTGACCATTGCCCAGGTTGAAGGCGTGCGCGCCGGGCGTGTGCTCCATGTACTCAAGAGCCAGTGCGTGTGCCTGGGCCAGGTCCTGCACGTGTACATAGTCGCGCACGCAGGTGCCATCGGGCGTTGTGTAGTCATCGCCGAACACCTTCATGGCGTTGCCGATGCCCAATGCGGCACGCAGGACATTGGGAATCAGGTGGGTTTCGCAGGCATGGGCCTCGCCGATGCCCTGGTCGGGCAGGGCGCCTGCGGCATTGAAGTAGCGCAGGCAGGTTGAACGCAGGCCGTAGGCTGTGGCTGCGTCAGCGAGGATCCGCTCTGCCATAAGCTTGCTGGCGCCATAGGGGTTGATGGGCGCCTTGGGGTGGTCCTCATCGATCACGTCCGACTGTGGATTGCCGAACACCGCAGCGGTGGAGGAGAACACGATGCGATCGATGTTGTGGCGGCGCATGGCGGCCAGCAGGTTCAGTGTGCCAGTGACGTTGTTGGCGTAGTAGGCATAAGGATCAGTAACGGACTCACCGACCAGCGAGCGGGCAGCGAAGTGCATCACGGCATCGAACTGGCGACCATGGAGAGCGCGTTCGAGCGCTTCGGGATCCAGCAGGTCGGCTTCCAGCAGTTCGCCCCAACGGACCGCGTCGCGGTGGCCCGTGGACAGGTTGTCGAGCACGGTTACGGAGTGGCCGGCCTCGGCCAGGTACTGGGCCATGTGGCTGCCGATGTAGCCGGCGCCGCCGCAGATGAGGATATGCGTCATGAGGTTTCCGTCCTTGATGTTACTAATTCACGAGAGGGTGTCGGTTTACTTCAGGCGAGGGATTTAGCCTACCTTTGAAAGGTTCGTGAGCTGCTTTGCGACGTAGACGCCAGGCTCGGAGATCGACTTGCGGACAACTGCTCCCGCTCCGATGGTTACGCCATCACAAATTCGCACGCCCTTGAGGATTAATACGTTGGATCCAACCCAGCAGTTACTGCCGATCACTATGGGGGCGGTCAGGAAGCTATCCTTCAGCGGTATGCCCGTTTCTGAAATGGCGTGATCGTGATCGTAAATGCGAACCCCTTCGCCAAAGAGCGTGTTCTCTCCAATGTCTACCCTGCTCATGCAGTTGAGAGAGCATCCATTATTAAAGAATACGCCCGACGAAATGATGACCTTTCCTCCGTCACAGAATATCGAAAGATCGCTTCTAGAAATTATTTTTCCAATGGATACGCTTCCTCCCGATCTTATTTTTATATTCAGGCGAGGGCCGAATCCGATGGGATGTGCCGCCAGTGTGCTAGGGCCGTAGCACATACTCAGCAATATGATCTTCAAGGCGGCTAGTACCAACTCCACTAGCCTCATGACTCTATAGGTCATTTCAATTTCCCTACAATTTGTAGCCAAGCGTGTGCTGGGAACTTTCGGCGAGTAATACGAGCGCAGAAAGGACGATGAATGAGTAGAGGTACAGGGCGCTCTTAAGAGGGGAGGGTGCTCTTAACCTGTCAACCAATAGCGCTGCCTGGAGGGGGGCCGCCAGCAACAAGAATGGCATGTACCGTTCGGCAAAGTCTGCTGTGTTTACGCCAAATAGAATTAGCGATAGAAAAAGGCAGGTGTACTTGTGTAGGAAGCTGTTACTTAGAGATCTTGGGTTAATGAAGGAAAGGAATGTTGCTGACAATAGGGTGCATATCCAGAAGTTTGCCGTCTTCCATACCGCTCCTACATGCGATTCATGTGTCCCTGAGAAATACAGATTGAACTTGTCAGTCAAGCTGGATATGCCAATAGCGGCGACTAGGTCTCCTATGATCTTGGAGGCCAGCGTGGAGAAGATAAGTGCGCTGAGAGCAACGATCAGGTAGGCCCTGTCTCGATCAAGAACGCGTAGGTTGAACAATGGAGCTGCGAGGAACGCCACGCTGGACCAGTGCAAGCCAATCGCTACGGCAATGAGGAGGGACGCAGAGATGCGGCGCCTCTGGAAGAACAGGAAGAATCCAAGCGCGCCCAGCGGAGCCGCAAGCGCCTGTCGCATGATGTTCCCTGAGTACACGAGGAAGAACGTAAGAAAAACCAGGGCGAATATCGCGCTTGACAGCCCTAACGAGCGGGCCGCGCTACGATAAAAGAGCCATGTTGCGACGAACACCAATACGAAATTGGCGATCAGCCAGTTCGAGGCATTAAGAAAAGTTGCCAGAATGCTCTGAAGCGGCCACCAGAGAAATTCCGTATTGCCGTAGTAAAGGGTCCCGATCGCGATTGCGCTAGTTGGCCCATTCAGATTGGAGTAGGTGAGGACGTAGCGAAATGTGTCATTACCGGCGTCAAGGGGTCTTAGTGCGACTAAATAGAACCCGTATACAAATACCGGTGCTGCCAGAAGCATCAGTTTCAGCGCCCTCGCGCTGGCGCTTGTGGTCGCTGCATACGCTGGCGTGTTGCGAATGGTGAGGCAAATAATTGCAGCGCCAAAGAAAATCGGAAGGAATAGTGAGAGCAAGACTTCAGTGCTCATTGTAATAGGCTGTCTTGTCGGATTTCAGAGGGATGCCGTAAAGTTCGTGTAGGCGTTTGTCAAAGGCGGACAGCGAGAAACGGGTCTTCGCTTCAATATTTGCCGCGCGCTTGATTCGATTGAAATCAAGGCTGTCATTGACGATGCTCTGAATAAACTCCTTCGCTTCGCGCGGATTGGAGTAGAGTAGCCCAGTTCTCCCATGATCGATGACATCGACATTCCCTGCACATTTGTTGGCAATTACCAAGGTATTGCTGGTCATTGCCTCGATGATGGATACAGGAAGGCCCTCCCATCGTGCGGTTGAGAGGTAAATGTCTGCGGCGTTCAGCTCGGCGTAGACGCCAGTCTTGGGTAACCATCCAGTAATTGAAACGCCACTGTCGGCTAGCTTATCAACTGCTTCAAGCTCCCCGTGGCCAATCCATTTGAATTCTACGTCGATGCCTTCATCCAGGCACGTTCTTGCAATGGTCGCAAATTCCTCGGGTCCCTTCTGTAAGCGCACGCCCCCTGCTGTCACGACCTTTATCGGGCCGTTGCGTGGCGTGGCGTCAATTGATTCAACTGTCGAAACGGACTCTACGGCATTCTCTAGAAGCTTGGCGTTGGCGCCGGTCCAGCGAAGAATTTCATTCTTCTCACTCATTGAGCACGCGAGGTATGTGCATCGCCTAATGCTGGCCAGGCGTTCCAGACCTGCGAATATGAATCGCTTGGCGCCGATATCCTGGCGCATGACAGAGATGCAGTGAGGGCTATAAAAAATCTTTGCTTTCCGCAAAATGCCAAATGTGGCGAGGCGTCCGATGAAGCCCGCAAAAGAGGAGTGCAGGTGGACGATATCCGGTCCTAGCTGAACTATCTTCTTGCGCAATGGCCAAATCGCTCTGAATGCATTCGAGCCTCCCATCGGAAGCTCGTGGAGCTTGATATCTTGATGAAACAGAGTGGCGACATTGTGTGGAGTTTCAGGTCGTCTGGAGTAGATAACATGAACATTTAAGCCTCTAGCTGCCGAAAGATTCGCTGCGGCACATACCATGGTGAGAGTGCCAGTAGCGGTCGCTTCGACGACGTGAACAACTCTGCTCATGGTCAATGCCTTCCTGTGCGCTTGAAAAGCTCGGCCATGCGCTCGAAGTCGGCATCCAGAGTGATCGGTGCTGCACCTTGGGGGAATTTCGACAGCATCGCTGACGCTTTCTCCAGGATCTCTTCCGTACTGGGGCAGTCGACCGCCGTGATGTAACTGGCCTGTTGCAGCCATGTCTCAATGAGATTTCGGACTTTCCCGTTGAGGTTATCCATTGCAACGCAGGGTGTGCCCGTAATTGCGCAGAATATGACACCATGCAGTCGATCAGTGATTACCAGTCGGGACGAAAGATAGGCGTCCCAAATTGCTGATATCGAGCCTTCGCGCTCGTTCAGCTGATGATGCATGTTGTCAACGTTGGTGTCACGGTGTATGACTCGAATTCCGGCCTTCAGCAGCTCATGCTCCACTGAATTAATCATTTTTCCATCGAGTCCCGACTCGATATCTCTGCGAATCGAAAGTACTACCTGGTTTCTTCTGGGTTCTGTGGAGGAAACTGGTGCCAAGCTGATGACGGTATCTGGGTGAAGCGCAATCTCATTTTGTGGGAAGCTGGACTTCATCTCGTTGTAGCTGGTCTGATCTCTGGCAATTAACGTCAATCTGGTGTGCTGCGAGTAGATGCGTTTGGATTTGGCAAGAAATTCTGCGCCGGCCGAGGAGCGCTCGAAGAATACTGATTGCGGAAACTGATAGATGCGGTTTCTTTTAAATAGACGTATCAAGAATCGGCGTTGCTGTTCCGCATCCTTGTAGATGGTCCCCATATTTCCGCCACCTGTCAGAAATATAATGTCATCCACGGTGGAGTGCTTCTTGGCCACTCGGGCCGACTCGTAAGTGTTGCTGTGAGTAATTTCAACCACGTCGTAGCCGTGGAGATTCTTTTCTAGGAAGGATTTCTGTGCAAGGCCAATTGCCAGGTCGCCAATATTGCCTAGGTCAGGGACCATGAAAATATACGCTGTACGGCCCTTTCGCTGGTGGCTAGAGGGGAGCTTTGCCGGGAGGAAGTGATACTTAAACAGATTGACAATTTGAGAAGGGATTAGCCGTTTGGCGTCCTTCAGCATTGCGAGTTCAAGAAGAATTAGCGCAGCGGCCAGTTCGTTCCCAAGAAGAAATACATAAATTCGGCCCTTGATGCCGAGCTTACTCTGATCCGGCTTCCCGACTTCGCGAAGCGACTTCAATTCATGTCTTGTTTGGTTGAACTTACTGCGTAGCGGAATTTTTGCGTCGGACACGATGCGCTTTATCTTCCACTTGACGTCCATGTAAGTATTGAGGGCCTGATCATGTGTCATGCGCCGGGTTCCTTCTTGGGGCCGAGTACAAACAGATTGCGTAGGCTGATCACCAGCTTGGTTGGGAGAATTCCGGCGACAATTGATCTGCAGATATGAAAGTAATCAAATGGAGAGGCGCCCAGTGCGGGGTAGTAGTGCAGACGCGCCTTGATTTCGCCGCTGCGATTCTTCAATGTTCGCTTCCTGAAGTCGCCCGGGTTGACGCGATAGTTGAGCAGGATTTCGTCCATAACGAAGATTCGCTTCCCAGCTACGACGAGCTTGCACCAAAGTGCCAAATCTTCCGCGCGGTGATAATTGTCGTACATTCCTTCCGAAATGACGTCGCTACGACGATAAATTACCGCCGGATGAATTGGGGCGTCGCCGTGCATGAGCTGCTTTGGTCCCTTCTCTCCGGGCTTTCCGAGAATATGGCCATTGCCGGTTTCATTGGAAAACTCTATTGCAAGAGAGGCTGCCACAGTGAATTCTGGGTGGTCGCACATGAATTTATAAAGCTTTTCAATGCGATCATTCATTGCTATGTCATCAGTATCCATTCTCACGATGAGCGGCGCCCTCGCGGCTTGGATTGCTAGATTTAGCGAATAGACGAAGCCTCTATTTTCGCCGTTGTGGATAACCCTGATCCTGCTGTCGCCAATTCGTGCCTTCAGTTCTTCGAGGTCATTTCTTCCGCCATCGTCCACAATGATGAGCTCAAAATCATCAAACGTTTGAGTCGTGATACTCCGTACCGATGCCTCAAGATGTCTTGGATCCGTATTAAATTCAGCCATGATGACTGAGATGGCTGGATTCCTGGTTTCCACTGTAGTTCCTGTTAGGATGTTATTCTATTTAGATTAGTGCGCATACTGAGTGTGCGCACTCCTGAAAATAGCGGTGCGTCTAACGTAGATGGCAATCGAAAAAAGCAGTAGTAATCCTATTTCGGTTCCGAGGGTGGCAACCGCCGCTCCCGTAGCTCCGTGCCCCGGAATAAGTAGCACGTTGAGGGCCACGCAGAGGGCAGCGCAGAGTGCTTTGATTGTCACGCGCATTCGCATTTGAGAGCCGGTAGTCAGAATCGCACCGATACTGGTGCTGACGAATCGAATCGGGGCGCAGATCGCCAGAGTCACAAGGACGGGCTTGGCGTCCTGGAATCTCGAGCCATACAGGACGTTGATGATGAAGTCGCTGGCGAGCCAAATGGCAAGTCCGCATGCGGTACCGGCCGCGAGCATCGAGGCGCTTCCGGCTTTGAGCGCGCGGAGCAGCTTGGTCTGATCATGATGAGCCCATCGATGAAGCTTCGATAGAAGAAACTTGGTGTAAAGCGTCGTCGGCAAGAGGTACGTCGCATTCATTATCGTGAAGGCGGCAAAATATATGCCTGCGTCGCGATCCCCGGCGAGATACAGCAGCAGAATATTGCTGCATTGGAAGTAGGCAAGGTAGAGAAGGGTGTCGGCGCCATAGGGCCAGACGTGTACGAGCGTCCTCAGTGCTCCTGGGGCTTCCTCTGTGTCCTCGCCCGCCCGGTTGCCGTGGTGCCCGAGCGGTTCAAAATCATTGCGCAGCATCCGGCGCAGCTGCTGGATTGCGATAGCAACAATGATCACTGCTGCTAGCGAGTACGCTGCGCTGGTCTCAAGCAGGATTTCGCCAGTGGCAGTCATCACAATGGGAAAGATGAGCGCGAATCTCAGCCCGTGATGAATCACCTGCCATGCTGCGACTGATGCGAATCGTTCCTCAAGCTGAAGCTTGGCTGCCACAAGCTCGACTGCTGCGAAGCCCAAAATGCTTGGCGCCATTAAAGCGAGTGTTTCGGCTGTGCGATGTGAGCCTGGGCCAAGAGCTGCGATGAGGAACAGTGTGAGCACCGCCAGTGTCGAGGATGCTGCAAGGAGTTTCAGGCTGCCGGGAATCCATCTTGCCCCATGACGCCCTTCTCGGCCATAAACACTGAGCCAAAAAGTTTGGAGGCCAAGCCCAGCTACCTGTGAAAGCAACATGCATTGCGCAAGCGCATTGCTGAAGATGCCATAGTCGCCTGGCCCCATATGTCTGCCGAGCACGACCTGGGTAAGGAAGGCCAGTCCTGCTCCCGCCAGTGAGCCGCCCCACAGGAGGCAGATTTGAATTGCGGCTGTAAGTCGAGGGGACTTGGAGGTGCGGGGTGGGCTGCTCACAATGTTCTTCTTGCGTCTTGCGAACGGTCGCAAGCTGGGATATCGGTTGCGATATTGCCTCGTGCTCGGCTGTAACCTGCACTGGCTTGCGGTCGAGATTTAGTATGCGTTCTTGTTGACAAATCCCTTGAACAGAGTCATGACGACAATCTTCAGATCAAACGAAAGCGACCAGTTCTCAATATAGAAGAGGTCACATTCAATGCGCTTGTGAAGATCGGTAGAGCCCCGCCAGCCGTTGACCTGTGCCCAGCCGGTGATGCCCGCCTTCACCATGTGTTTTTTCATGTAGGACGGAATCTCGTGCTTGAACTTGTGCACGAAGACCGGCCGCTCCGGCCGCGGTCCAACGATCGACATGTCGCCCAGTAGGACGTTGATGAACTGTGGCAGTTCATCGAGACTGGTCTTCCGAAGGAAACTGCCCACGCGGGTGGCGCGGTTTTCGCCGGCCTTTGCCCACACTGCGCCAGACGCGCCTTCTGCGTCGACCGGCATCGAGCGGAACTTCAGCATCCAGAACGTCTTGTTGTTCCAGCTCATCCGTTCCTGCCGATAGAAGATCGGGCCTGGGGAGCTCAGCTTCACCGCCACCGCAATCGTGAGCATGATCGGGGAGATCATGAGCAGGATGAGGCCGGCAAGGATGCGGTCTTCCAGAGCCTTGATCAGGCGGGCGCCGCCCTGAAGGGGGGTCTGCTGGAGATTGATGACGGGAAGGCCCGCGACCTGCTCGACGGAGTGGTTCAGCAGGTGCAGCCCGAACATGTCAGGCACGAACTTGATATCGGCAGTGGAATGCTGCAGCTGATTCAGGGCAATTGCGATGTTGTCTTCGTCGCGCATCGGCAGGGCAATCCACACCTGGTCGATATGATTGGCCTCCACGTACGCGCCGAGCCCTTCCAGATCGCCCAGTCTGCTTGCGTGCTGCACGCTGCCTCGATCAGATGGGGTCGCGAACCAGCCGCGCACATCGATGCCTGCCCAGGTCGCCGATCGCAAGGAGCTGACAATGTGCTCGGAGTCGGTAGTGGCACCGACGATGACAGCGCTGCGGAGGTCTGCGCCGCGAGCGCGGATCCAGCCCGCGATGCCGCGAACGCCAACTCGGAGGGCGAATGCGCCAGTCAGGCTCAAGGCAAACCAGGTAGCAAGCCAGATGCGCGAAAGCTCATCCGTGACTTGGATTGCGGTCGAGTAGGCGAGAAGGCCTCCGAAGATCACGGCAAGCTTCATCACGACCTTGCCGAGTTCCGCGAGCAGGCCGCGCCCGCGCCAGCTCTCGTACAATGACGAGGATCCAAGGACCAGAAGTGCGAAAAGAACTGTGATGGAGACCAGTCGGGCGTAGTTCATCGGCATGTGCAGATCGCCGAATCTCATTGCATAGGCTGCCAGTGCAGCCGCCACCAGGACGACAGGATCCCCGATCCTCAAGGCCAAGCTGAGCGCAGGAGTGAACCTGTTTCCCGAGACGTTCCAAAGCCCGGCCTGTTGCCGTGCGGGCATGTAAGACATGTCGATTTCTTCCTTGTTGAGGATCCGTGCATCCAGCAATCGCCTCGCTGCCCGGGGGGGCTGGCGGCGCCGATCCGGCGGTCAGTCCAACCAGTTAGCTGTTACAATCGATCACACGATGATAACAGAACCTTCACCCAAACGTGACCCGAGTCAGGATTTCCGGGGTAGGGTGCCGCTTCGGTGGCCTGGTAGGGCTGGGTTCAGTTACAGCCTTATGTCAGGTATGCTGCTTGGCTAACTTTCTTTCGTATGCGTAGCGTTGCCTGCTGGCGTACGCGCTCCACGTCGCCCGCCAGAGGATTGGCTTATGTTCAACAAGGTGCTGCTGGTCTGCATCGGAAACATCTGTAGAAGCCCAACCGCAGAAGTGCTCATGCGGCACCAGCTTCGGGACCGCACGGGGGTAGAGGTCTCATCTGCAGGGCTTCAGGCATTGGTCGGTCGGCCGATAGATGAAACCGCAGGAGAGCTGCTTCGGGAGAAGGGGCATGATCCCAGCGCCCATCGAGGGCGTCTGGCGACGCCATCAGTGCTTGCGGCGGCTGACCTGGTGCTGGTGATGGAGCAGTCCCATGTGGCGCGAATCGCCCGCGAGGTTCCTCAGGTAAGTGGCAAGACGTTCCTGTTGGGGCATTGGGATGGAAGGTCGGAGATCCCTGATCCCTACCGTCAGCAGCGAATTGCGTTCGAACACGTCTACGGTTTGATCGAGCAGGGCGTTGCCCGCTGGGCCAGCCACATCAAGTAATTGCCGCACTGGTGCGGTTTTTTCAAGAAATGGAAGCTATGACCAAGGAAACCAGTGCGCGGCCCGCCCGCGAAGACGACGAGATTGATCTGCGGGATCTGCTGGGCGTTCTCATTGACCGCAAGTGGTGGATCCTGGGAACAACCTTCCTGTTCGCGCTGGTTGGCGCCGCCTACGCGATCCTGACGCCGCCAGTGTATCGGGCTGAGGCCACGGTGCAGGTTGAGTCGAAGATGCCCACCATTCCGGGTCTTGCAGATCTGACCTCTCTGGGCGGAGGCGGTAGTACTGCATCCACCACCGAAGTTGCGCTGCTGACCTCGCGTACGATTGTCGGTACTGCAGTCGACAAGATGCAGCTCGAGACGGTCATCGAGCCCCGGCGTTTCCCATTGGTGGGGGGGCTGATTGCACGTCGTTTCTCGGGTGAGGCCGGGGGCGAAGTAGCGGCTCCGGTTCTGGGGCTTTCCAGCTATGGCTGGGGCGGTGATGAACTGAAGATTCACCGCCTGGATGTTCCGGTCCGGTTGCTCGACGAACCGATGACGCTTATCGCCGGCGACAAGACTGGGGAGTACTCGCTGCTTGATGACGAGGGCGAAGCCATTCTTGCCGGCAAGGTCGGTATGCCCGCCGAGGCGCGGGGAATCAAGATTGAAGTCGCGAGCCTGAATGCCAATCCGGGCATGCGCTTCACGCTGACCAAGCAGCGTCGCCTCGATGTCATCGCCGGGCTGCAGGAAAACATCCGTGCATCCGAACAGGGCAAGGACTCTGGAATCCTTCGCGTCAGCTATGAAGACACCGATGCGGATCGTGCGCAGGCGCTGGTGCAGAACATTGCCGAAGCGTACGTCCGGCAGAATGTTGATCGAGGCTCTGCTGAAGCGGCAACGCAGCTTGCCTTTGTGAAGGATCAGCTGCCAACCGTGCGCAAGCAGGTTGAGGATGCGCAGGCGGCAATGGCGGCTTACCAGTCCCGTTCGAATTCCGTCGACATTACGATGCAGACCAAGGGGCTGCTCGAGCAGGAGGTCGCCGTTGAGGCCAGCATCCAGCAGCTGCGCCTGAAGCAGGCGGAGATGGATCGCAGCTTCACGCGTGAGCATCCGGCCTACCGTGCGATGCTGAACCAGATCGGCGAGCTTGAGGCTCGCAAGAGTGGCTTCCGTCGTGAAGTGAGCGCACTGCCTGATACGCAGCAGGAGCTGCTGCGACATACCCGTGATCTGCAGGTCAGCAATGAACTGTACACCGCGCTGTTGAACCAGGCGCAGCAGTTGGATGTTGCGCGGGCCGGTACGGTTGGTAATGTCCGGATCGTTGATGACGCGATCGTCGATATCAGCAAGCCGGTGAAGCCTCGCAAGCCGCTGATTGTTCTTGTGGCGTTCCTGTTGGGCGCATTCCTGTCCACGGCCGCGGTTTTCCTGCTCCGCATGCTTAATCCTGGCGTGGAGGATCCGGCGCAGATCGAGGAACTGGGGCTGCCGGTGTATGCGGCCATTCCGCTGAGCAACTCGCGGAATCTACTGAAGGTTCAGAAGGGCAAGGGCGGCAAGAAGCGCGTGGTGGCAGATGGCCGGTCCCACCTTCTGGCCGCCGCCGAGCCTGCCGACCTGGCAGTGGAGGCATTGCGTAGCCTGCGCACAAGCCTGCACTTTGCAATGCTCGAGGCCAAGAACAACATTCTGGCCATTTCGGGCCCGCGGCCCGGTGTCGGCAAGACCTTCATTTCGGCGAACCTGGCGGCTGTCGTCGCTCAGGCGGGGCAGAAGGTTCTCGTCGTCGACGTTGATATGCGAAAGGGTACCCTGCACAAGGTGCTGGGCGTGTCGCATTCCGGGGGCTTGTCTGATGTTCTGGCCGGTAAAGTGACCCTGCAGGATGCGATTCATGCTTTCCCGGGCCTGGAGAACATGCATTACATCACCCGCGGTGATATTCCGCCGAACCCGTCCGAGCTGCTGATGCATCCGCGATTCCTGCAGCTGCTGGAGGGTCTGGCCAAGGAATACGACCTGGTGATCGTCGATACGCCGCCGATTCTTGCGGTCACTGACGCCGCCATTGTCGCCAACCACGCAGGCTCTACCTTGATGGTGACTCGATTCGGCGTGAACCAGCCGAAGGAGATCGAGCTTTCGATGAAGCGCTTCGAGCAGAATGGCGTGAAGGTGAAGGGCGCGATCTTCAATGCGGTGGAGAAGCGTGCCACGGGCTACTACAGCTACGGCTACTACGAGTACGCCTCAAGCGAGAAGTGATTGCTCGGATGGGGTGAGCTGAGGAGCTTTTCCCTCCGAGAGACAGAAAGGGTCGGTTGCACGTGCAGCCGGCCCTTTCTTTTGGTTGAGGGATACTGGAGCAGAACAGGCAAACGAGAAGGGCCGGCTGCGCTGGCAACCGGCCCTTTCTAGGTCACTGTCGAATGAGGTGGGTGCCCGCCGTCAGTCGTCAATTCTGTCGAGATTGTCGAAGAAGAAGTCCGGATCCCGCTCTGAAGTCAGCTGGTAAAGCGCATAGCTTCGGCTCAGGCGTGCGCCGCCGTCCCTGTACAGCGGATTCCATGCGAACGTTGCGCGCGCGCGCGTCGAGCGAGGCAGCAGGAAGTCGAAGGGAATCGAAATGAAGATGCCTTTGTCGAAGCTTCCTTCGCCAAAGTCCTTGGACGAAACGTCGGTCTTGGTGGCGTACGCGCCCATGTTGACGCCATTGTCAAAGGCGCGCGCGACCGAAATCGTGGCGCCCCAGTCCTTCGCCAGATAGCGGCCAGCGCTGATCATGCTGGTGATCTTGTGCTCATCGCCCCACTGATAGTAGAAGCTGGCGTGGCCGGTGGTAGTGCTGTAGTCGCGGAAGCTGAAGCGCTGATCGAAATCGCGCTGCTTCACCCAGTTCAGCTCGGCACCCACCGCCCAGCGCTCGTTGAGGGGGCGATAGAGGATCTCGCCACCGACGCCGCCGTACATGGCCTCGAACAGGCCGGCGTAGGCCGAACCATACAGGTCCTTGCCCAGCTGATGATTGCTGGTGAGCTGCAGGTTGGTCAGAGTCAGGTCTTCCGTTGTCAGGTACTTACGGATGTTGGTGCGGACCCGGGGCAGGTTGCTTGGCGCGTCGTAGCGGAAGCGGTCGTAGTTGTTGTACGCGTTGTAGCTGGCCGTTCCACTCAGCCAGGTATTCCGCGTGAAGTGGAAGTTGGCCGAGTAGGTGCCTGCGACCTGGAACAGGAAGAAGCCATCCGGTCCACCCAGCTGCTGCTGGTATCCAATATTGAACGCGCCGTCGTAGCGTCGAAGTGGTGCCGCATAAAGGCTCTCGCGGCGCTGCTGCGCAGGCGCTGCCTGCTCGATGTGGCCGGCCAATTCGCTCAGCGGGGTACGATTGTCCAGGTAGCTGTTGAAGGTGCTGCGCTCGATGCTGCTTTCCACGACGGGTACGCCCAGGCGGGTATTCTCGATCGTGAACCAGGTGGTATCGGATGGCAGTTCGGAATCCAGGATGCGCGCCGCACGGCCAACACCCTGCGCGGGGTAGTAGAACCGACGCTGTTCACCGCTGACGATGACTTCCGATCCACGTCGGCTGATGCCCGTGACACGGAGGCCGGCGTTCTCTTCCAAGGTCCGGCTCAAGGCGGGCCAGTCGATGTCATCCATTGACTGCGCCGAGGGTGCCGCGGATGCTCGGGCAACCGGAGGCGGATCCAGCAGTTTGGGCGTGGACTTCGCTCGTGCCACATTGCCGCGCAGGGTAATGCCGAACATGGCTGTGTCGCCGCGTTCCCAGCCAAGATGCAGTTGCACGTTGCGATTCACGGCATAGCTTGCGCCCAGGTTGATTGGGCTCTTCTGCGTTTGATTGTTGTTCTGTGGTTCGCGCTTGTAGTCGTTGCCGTCATACTCAAGCTTCAGCTGCAGGGGTTCCCAGGGTGTCTGGTAGGCGATGCCGCCGAAGATGCCGACGGGACCGCGGAACATGCCCTTGCTGTTGAAGTTGCCAGTGCCCTGCGCGCGCGGGCGCTCTTCAAAGCGATCGCTGATCACCCGAAGCGGATTCGAGAAGTCTCCTCGATTGCCGATGTAGCCAGTGGCAAGACCAAGGCTTGCATCGACCGGTCCGAACCGCTTGCTTGCAACCAGGTACTCGCTGGAGAACAGGCCGGTACCACCGATATCGCGGAAGCCTGCGGACACCTCGGGGGCCCATCGGCTTTCCTGCCACAGCCGGACCTTCAGGTCGATGGATTTGTCCTTGTAGTTTTGCTTGCCGCTCAGCCACTCCGGGCCATAGCGTCGATTCGCTACCGATACATAGCGGAATGCGCCTTCAACCCATGGCAGGGGCTGCATCACCACGTTGTAGCGACTGTAGGGCGAAGTATGGCTTGCGGTGAAGCTCACCTCGCCGTCGTCGGCCATGCGTGCGGTGGGGGTCTGCAGCAGGCCGACGCCGCCCCAATCGCTCGCGGTGGGGGCAGGGGCGGTTTGTGCGTGCAATATAGCGCTGACGCTCAGGCTGAGAAGGGCAACACTGGCGCGTGCCAGTGGGATGGAGCGATGGCGCATCAGTATGAAACTCCGGGTGCATCCAGCACCTGGGTGGCAAGGAAGCGCACGGCATCCTCGTTGACATCCGGGGCAATCGTGCGGATTCTGGCGGCGTCCAGCGGCACGTAGATCACCGCGCCAGGAGCAAGGTACACGGGCGTGCTGCGGTTCCACAGGGCCACGCCGAGTTGCTGCACTTTGCCGTCGGGCTGGATGACGTAGAGATCATCCAGGCTCGCTGCTGGCAGCAAGGCACACGCGTTGCGGTAGCTTCGCGCATCGAGCATGGCTTGATGCTGCAGCTTGCAAGGCTGTGCCACTGCGCCAACAACCTGCACGGTTTCGGGTCGGCCGGGATAGACGACGCGGTCGCCGGCCAGCGCGGGTCGATTTTCCGCTGCACTGGCTTCCAGGCGGCGCGGATCAAGGAGCTGCGGTTCGCGCCCGGTCACTGGCAGATCGCCGAGTTCGCGCGCAAGTTGTGCGGCCGCATCGGCGAGCTCCGGGGCATCCTCCTGAGAGGCGAGCGTTTCCAGATCGAATAGCAGGCCGGCCTTGAGACGGGTCTGGGACAGCAGCGAGCGTTGCCGAAGAAGGGCGGCGCCCAGCATATAGGCTTCTTCATCCGGCGCTGCAGCGAGTGCGGCTGCACTGAGGCGGGCCTCGGCGGGAAGCGTGTGCATGCCGGGATTGCGAACATGGCCGACCGCTTCGACGTTGATCGGCGATGAGGCGTGCGCATGGGGAGCCAGCCCCAGTGCCAGCGCAAGAATGATCGGTCGCAGTGTCATCGGTTCTGCAGGTCCTGCGAGTAGGGCTTGAGCTGGACAACTTCAAGGCTGGTGTCGGGTGCGATGGCCTGGATGCTCTTCCAGATGAACCCGTTGGCAGGGTCGACCCAGTAGTGGTTGTCGCGCTTCCAGCCGTTGCCCTTAAGCTGCTCCCGCACGTGCAACAGCTCGCGCTCGCTCTCCAGGATCTGGACCTTCTCTTTGCCCAAGGTGGCCAGGGTGCCGGTGACGTTCATTCCATACCTGTAATCAGGCATGACGTCATAGCGACGCTGCACGGTCGTGCCGTCTGCTATCCGGTGCAGTGCGTGGAAGGGGGAATCCCCTTCGAGCGTCATGTCCTGCAGTTCCGGGTTGCTGCCGTGGGTGCCGACGACGATGCCATCCCTGAGAAAGACGATGCTTCGCTCGGAGCTGTACCACGCCTGGCGCCCGGAATCGACGTTGCCAAGCACCAGGACCGCGCCACCCGCGGGCCCGGTGACCTTGATCTGCGGGAATCGATTGGCAGCAACCTCGGCAGCCGTTGGCTCCACATCGGGCTTGCCCTGCAGTGCGATCTGCACCGACTTGACGCTGGTCTTGCCCACGACACCGCAACTGGTTGCGGTGATGAGAATAAGCAAGGCCAGCGCCACGGGGCGCTGGCGGGTTGCATGTCCGGTGGCAGCCTGAGCGATCCTGCTCATGGTGCGGACCACCTTACTTGTCCAGGTCGCTACGCGCGCTGGCGGCGTTGCTGATGATGGAGGTGAATGGCAGCAGCTGGTTCACGAACCGGCTCCAACGGGTCACGCCAGCGGCACCGACGAACACCACATCGCCGGGCTGCAGGTCGAACTGGCTGGCCACAGCGAACGCAGTCGGAGATTTGGCTTCTAGGTGGAACACCTTCGAGGGGGTGCTCTGCAGGTCATTCGAACCGCGGATCACGTACACAGCATTGCCGTTGGAAGTGGTCTGCAGCAGGCCGCGCGCGCGGCCAAGTGCCTGGCTCAGGGAAATCTCGCCGGTCTTGAAGTTCATTGCGCCGGGCTGGTTGACTTCGCCGACCACGAAGACTTCTTTGTGATCGAGGTAGGGCACGTAGATGTGGTCCCCTGCCTTGAGGAATACGTTGGTGTCACCGCCGCCGCTGCGGCCCAGTCGGTCGAGGTCGATGGTGTACGTTGTTCCATCGCGGGTCAGGCGAATGCCGGACAGATCGGCCTGTGTCGGATCCAGGCCTGCCTGGCTGATGGCATCGCCCATGGTCAGCGGGGTTACCGTCAGTGGAACGGTGGCTGCCTGGCGCGAGGCGCCGGTGACCCAGACGCGCTGGCTGGCGTAGGTCAGCATCGACACGTCCACCTGCGGCGCTTCGATGTAGCGCGCCAGCTTGGTCGTGATCTCTTCGCGCAGTTCGCCGGGCGTTTTGCCCGTGGCGGTGATCTTGCCGATGTAAGGGTAGAAGAGCGTGCCGTCGGACTGCACCAGGCGACCCGCGGCGTTGAGCTGCTGCTGCGGACCTGCCGGCACCGTCAGTTCCGGATGATCCCAGACAGTGATGTAGAGGATGTCGCCGGCGCCAATGCGATACGGGCCCGGTTGATACTGGGTCAGGGCAGTGGGGATCGTCGCGACATCGCGGGTGGCGCGCTCCATGGCAATCAGCTTGGGCGTGATCGGAATCAGATCGATCTGGTCATTGCCGATGGGCTGATCATCGCGAGCGAAAGTGCTCGAGCGAAGATGCTGACCTGGAGCCCACATGCAGCCGGTCAGGGTGAGTGCCACCGTCATTGTGGCTACGAAACGCTTGCAGTCCATCGAAATCTGTTCCTGGCCCGAACGGGCATGAAAAAACCCTCGCCGAACATCGCCCGGCGAGGGCGGGGGTACCGCTTCGGCTGACCGATCAGTTGGTGCCGGTGGTGCCGGTGGTGCCGGTCGTACCCGTGGTGCCGGTCGGCGGGTTGGTGGTGCCGGTGCCGCCGTTGTTGCCCGCGTCGTCCTTGCTGCTGTCCGCAGCAACGCTGTACAGCACGCCAGCAGCGGCAACGCCCAGGCCCACGGTGGCAACGGTGGTCAGGGTGCCGGTGGCGGCAGCGCCAGCAGCTTCAGCGCCAGCAACTTCAGCGCTGGTTTCGGCGGCGACAGGAGCTTCCTGAGCGAACACCGGCGAGGACAGGCCCAGCAGGGCCAGGGCGGCAATCATCTTCTTCATCTACGGGGTCTCCTACTCCGTGAGGGAAATTTTTCCACCGCTATGTTGGCTGCTATTCATTTGCCCTGTCAAGGAACGTGAAGGAAATGTGGAGTCGCATTGGCGATTCTTAGAAGTTTTGGAAGATCTCAGCCCTGCCGGAGATGAGCTTTGCCAGTGCAATGACGAGTTGGTGCGTGTGGACGTCCGGCAAGGCGAGGGGCAGGACCATCCCCGCGAGTACGGCAGCGACAACAGCCTTCACACGGGCACGGCCGACGGGTGATGCGGCGTGCAGTGCCCATGTGCTGCAGCTCAGCCCAAGTGCCAGTCCGGCAATGACTTCTGAAAGGCTATGGGCATGCAGCGGGATTCGTGACCAGGCAATAGCGCTGGCCAACAGCACGCCGATTACCAGGCCGATCGCCCGTGCGCGCTTGCCGGGGCCGGCAAGCAGTACACCCACGACCGGATAGACGACACTGGACATTGCCGCGTGCCCGGAGAAACCGGTGAAGTGCACGCTCTTGATGCCAATCCCCCAGCCCATGAAGGCCAGCTTTGAGGCAAGCGTGACGCCGGCGGTGACGGCGATGGCCAGCAGCCATCGCCATTTCAGGCGTGCGTCTGCACGGGGCAGGGTGATCAGCAGCACCAGGGCCATCGGCAGCAGCCAGCGGCTGTCGCCAAGAGCGGAGAGGGTTCGCCAGACGTCGGACATCCAGTTCACAACGGGTCGCGGCGGGCCAGCATATCTACTCCGAGGGCCCTGCAGAACGCCCCGCGCTTGGTCCATTCAGCCAGACGAGGTATCCTTTCCCGCTGCCAATGGCCCCGTAGCTCAGCTGGATAGAGCGTCCCCCTCCTAAGGGGAAGGTCGCCCGTTCGAATCGGGCCGGGGTCACCATCTTCCGCAGGCGCATGGCAGCCGCACTCCGGGGCTCTACAACAACCCCAGCCCACCCAGCACCGCCTCCACCTCCTCGCGCTCACCGTCCCGCAGCCCCTGCAACGGCAACGGCAGGCAGTTCTCGCTGCACAGTCCCAGCAGGGCCGCCGCGCAGGCCATCACGCGAATCCCGCCGAACCGGTCGTACAGGGACCACAGCGGCGCCAGCCGCGCAGACAGGGCAATAGCACCCTCTTCATCGTCACTACCCACGGCCCGCATGATCTGCAGCGCAACCTCGGGGAACAGTCCGGCGGTCACCGAATACCAGCCATCGCACCCCGCCAGCAGTCCACGCACCGCCGAGGCGTCACCACTGACGCCCAGCGTCACATGCGCGGGAACGCATGCACGGAGTGCAGCAACGCGGGCGGCCGCCTCGGCCGGATCATCAGCGAGGCGCGGAATCTTGATCGAAGCGATGTTGGGCAGCGCGGCGATCCGGCCATGCAAGGCATCGGAGAAGCGGAAGTGCGTGGTGCCTGGATTGTCGTAGACGCAGATCGGTGTACGCACCGCCGTACAAATGGTCTCAAACAGTGCTTGCACCTCATGGTCCTTCAGGAGCTGGTAAGACACGGGGGCGAGCAGCAGGCCTGCAGCACCTGCATCCTCGGCGTCCAGGGCCAGTTCCAGCACATCGCGAGTACGCAATGCACCGATGCCGGCGATCACCAGAACACCCCCGGAGTGCGCGAGCGCTTCGCGCAACGCGCGCTTGCGCTCGTGCTTCTCCAGATAGGCATAGCTGCCAGTGGAGCCAAGCACGCCCATCGAATCAACACCGGAATCGGCCAGGCGCTCGACCAGTCCGGCAAACGCACGAAAGTCGATGCCGGCTTCAGAGAGCGGGGTCAATGGAAACGCGCTGAGGCCTTTGAACATGGGATCTCCCGAAGGGGGAATGGGCTGGACGCTTGGCATTTTTATTGTCCTATGACAAAAATCAAGTGCCGTCCTGCAGCGTGTCTGTCCAGTGCAAATGGCGCACCATGAGCGTCATGAAACCAAACCTTTGCGCCGTCCAGCCTTTCCACTACGCCACCATTGCCGATTGGCTTGATTCCGGCGAGGCCACCCAGCGCTGGGCGGGCCCCGGCGTGCCGTTTCCCTTGTCGCAGGAACGGTTCGCGCAGGTGCTCGAACTCGGGCCGAGGCCGGGCTGGGCGCTGCTGGACGAGCAGGGCCAGTGCCTGGGCTTTGGCCAGTACTGGATGACCGACGCCGGCACCGCGCACCTGGGTCGCATCATTGTTTCCCCCCTGGCACGCGGGCGCGGCTTTGGCCGGCTGCTCATGCACGCCTTGAGTGCACAGGCCATGCGCGAAGACGGTGTGCAGCGCCTCACGTTGCGCGTCTATCGTGACAACACCGCCGCCGTGACCCTGTATCGCGACCTCGGTTTCCAGCAGGTTGATGCGTTCTCGACGCCGGAACTTCTGTTCATGCAGCGCACGTCGGCCTGAACTCCGCTCATGCTGGCAAGGTGGCCTGCAGGGCAAACCATTGCTTGCGGGTGATGCGGCTGATGTGCTCTGTGCGGTAGTCGCCGAGGAAGCTGTTGAACTTGTTCACTTCGGTATGGTGATGCTGGAAGCCGCATTTGCTCTGCGCGCTGAGCGATTGCAGGTTGTCAGCGAAGTAGCCGCACCACAGTGCGTCCAGTTCCAGCTGCATGAAGGCGTGTCGCATCACTTCGCGCACCGCTTCGGGCACCAGTCCGCGACCCCAGTACGGGACGCCGATCCAGTAGGCGATCTCACCCTCTCGATCGCTGATCTCGAAGTTGCTGTCGGTGCCGATCAGGATGCCGACACAGCCGATCGCGTGGCCGTCCTCGCGGCTCTGCAGCGCGTAGACCTCTGGCCGGTTGAAGACGGTGCGGATGATTTCGGTACTTTCCTCAACGCTGGTGTGCACCGGCCAGCCAGCGATCGGCCCGACCCGCGGGTCGCGGGCGTACTCGTACAGATCGGCAGCGTCGGTATCGCGCCAGGGGCGAAGGATCAAGCGTTCGGTGTGCAGCTGCATGTCAATTCCACGGGAACAAAGAGAGTGCACAGGCTAGGTCGCCAGGCGCGATCGGCCCAGAGCGGGACCTTGATGGTTTCGGTACTTTTCACAACGGGTGGTCGAGCCCGGGTATGCTGGGGCCCGGAATACAGCCGGATCGGCCGATGGACCGCGTACCCCAGCTCCTGGACCAGGACGAATCCATGCGCCTGGAGGTCAGTACGCTGGCCGAAGGGCAAGGCGTCCCGTTGTCGTTCGGCCACGCTTATCTGGCGCTGCTGGTATGCGTATCGGGGCGCGCACGCTTTGCACTGAACTTCCGCGAGGTAGCGGTGCAGCGGCACGATGTGCTGGTGCTGGCAGAGGACACGCTGGCGCTGCTGCGGCAGCGCTCACGCGGCTTTCTGGCGGTGGTCTGCCTGATGCCCAAGGCGCTGGCATCGGAGGTGGCCTATGTGCTTCCCAATGCACTGTTCAAGTTCCTGCACGATCAGCCCCACTGCGTGCCGTCGCCGCTGGACGTGCCGCTGCTGCAGGGCTGGCTGCAGCAGTTGATGGATGCGCAGCACAATGGCGGCCGCTATCGTCACGTGATGCTGCGCAACCTGCTGCAGACGTTCTTCCTCAAATTCGCAACGCTGTTGCCGGCGCGCAGTGTGGCCGTGGCGCAGGTCAGCCGACGCGAGCGCTTGGCCTGGAATTTCTGGGAACTGGTCGGTGAGCGCAGCACGCGCCAGCGCGACGTGCAGTCCTATGCCGACGCGCTGTGCATCACCCCGTTCTATCTTTCGCAGCTGACCCGCGAGTGCTTCGACGAAACGCCAAAGGCGTTGATTGATCGCCAGGTGGTGCTGGAAATCAAGGCGCTGCTGACCTACAGCGAATTGCCGATCGGTCGCATCGCCGAGCGACTGTGCTTCGAGGATGCATCCTACCTGTGCCGCTACTTCCGGCGGCACACCGGGCAGTCGCTGACCGGCTATCGCCGGGCAGGGCAGGGCGGTACTAGTGCGACACGAACAAAGGCGCCGGTACTTCGGCCAGCAGATCCTCGGTGACCCCGCCGAGCACACGCTCGACCACCCGGCTGCGGCTGTAGGGGCCCAGCACCAGCAGGTCGGCGTCGGCATCGAGCACGTGCTGGCGGATGGTCGCGGCAACGCCGCCCTGGCTTGAACTGATCGCCTGAATCTCTACTTCGACGCCGTGCCGCGCCAGGTGCTGGGCCATCTCGGCGCCAGGTGTGGCCTCGGCCTTGGGCGTGTCGACCATCAGCAGGTGCACCGCTTTCGCACGTGCGAGCAGCGGCAACGCATCGGCTACCGCACGACGTGCCTGCTTGCTGGCATTCCAGGCCACCACGATGCGATGGCCGACCTGGTCGCCTTGCCAATGTGGTGGTACCAGCAGCATCGGCACGCCGGTCTGGCGCAGCGTTCCCAGCGGGTGCCAGCCAGAAGGGGCGCCGGCAGTACGCGGATAGCCAGCGATGATCAGGTCGCAGTACAGCGACTGCAGGGCCAGGTCGGCGCCGCCCAGATAGTCCGAGACGATGCGCAGTTCGGTGCTGATCTGCAGTGGCTCGGACACGGCACGCAGGTTCTGCATCAGCTGCGCGGTGCAGGCGGCATCCGCGCGCGCCTCGTGGTCGAGTGCGGCGGCGATGCCGGCACCGCGCGCAAAGCCGTTGGCGATGTCGGTGGGATGCTGGGCGGTGGAGACCGCGACCAGATGGGCCTGCTGTGCCTGCGCCAGATGGGCGGCGATGTTGAGAACGCGGTCCCCGATGTCGCTGGCGTCGAACAGCACAGCGATATCGCGTAGTGGATGCAGCATGGCGTTGTCTCCTTCGATGCCTGTGACGCGTTCCCTGTCGCGCACCGACCCGGGTGCACCGGACGCATACCCGTTTTAGCGCAATGGTGATTCGGATGAATCACCCATGATTCAGTTTATTAATTGATGATTCATGCTAGCGTGGGGGCGAACCCACACCTCAGCGCTTTCATGCGACCTGCTGCAGCACGCACCCGCCGCGACCTGCCCCACGCGCTGGCGGCCACCCTGGTCAGCCATCCACGCTGCACCCTCAGCGAACTCGCGCGCGGGGCCGGTATCAGCCGCGCGACTCTGTACCGGTTTGCGCCCACCCGGGAGGCGATCGACGAGGCACTGTTCGCGGCCGGCTTCGAGCGCGTGGAAGCGGCGGCGGTCTGGTTCGATGAGGGCGGTGATGCGCGCCACGTGCTGGAGCAGGTCACCGCCACACTGCTGGCGGATTGGGAACTGGTGACGTTGCTGTTCGCGCGGATGATGGAAGAGCAGCAGCGCCAGGGTGACCTGCATCTGCTGCCAGAGCGCTGGGCGCCGATCGGCGAGCGTTTCGAGGCGTTCTTCCTGCGCGGCCAGAAGGCCGGCGTGTTCAACGTCGAGTTCAGCGCGGTGTGGCTGGCCGATTTCTACTGGACCTGCTTCTACGGCATCACCTGGTCACTCGCACGCGGTCGGCTGGCCCCGGCCATGGCGGCCTCCACGCTGCTGGCGTCGTTTCAGCACGGTGCGATGAAATCCTGATCGCGATGCCCGCAGCGCATTCTGCGCGGATCCGGGCCTGCACTGCACCCTGCGCCGAATTCGCGTGACGTCTTGCCGGAAAGGGCGTTCGCGCTGCCGGAATCGTGCACGGTGTCGCACTTCCGGGTTGCTACAACTGTGCTCGTCGAATAACGCCGGGATCGGCAAACCTAAATGAGATGTTCATCACACTTTTGCTGCAGTGCGGTATCGTAGTCGCTGAACTTCATACCTGACCAACGGGTCCAGGGACGGTTGTAGTGGCCATGGAGCCGGCAGAACGTGCGACGCGCGTCGCCAGGCTGATGAGCTCGTCCCAGGCGACCCACTGAACAGCGGCTCCCACGCGGGCCGACCGGGGAAATCACCATGTGGCAGTCGACGACGTCGCGCATTCGCGCGGGCGGTGGATGCGTTCATCCCAAGAAAACCCAGCAGTGCCCGCAGCCATGCCGCTGGATGGTACTTGGCCTGATGCTGCTGCTCCTGATGGGCGCACCCTCGCTGGCGTGGGCGGCCGCGTATGCGACCGGCGGCAGCAGCCCGTATCGCAACACGGTGTTGTGGTTGACCTGGGGCGGCGGTGCCAACGGAGTGAACAACGTCGTACTCAACGATGGTGCGACGTCATCGATCGACCTGCCCATCGCATCGGGCATCAACCTGCGCGTCGACTGTCGGTTGAACACGGCCGAGACCAACGTGCTGCGCAGCTATCGTCCCGGTAATTTTGGCGGTGACAGCCTCGACGATCTGTACAACATCGGCGGTACCGGCAGCAGCAACCAGCTGATTGCCGGCATTGCGCGTGCCGGTGGTACATCCAGCTTCAGCATCACCTGCACCTCGACCGTGGGGGCGGCGCCTTATCGCCTGCGTGGCGTGGTGATGGCCGACGCCGAGTCGATCAACAACAGTGGCGAGTTTGTTGAGGCCAGTGCGCAGGGCACCTGGAACGTGGTCGAGGTCCGCAAGAACCTGGCCAATTCCACGCCGTACCTGGTCAACAAGTCCACCAGCGGTGCCAACCAGGTCATCCGCTTCGGTCCCGGCAACGACGACAACACCGCGGCGGTCACCTTCCTCAATTTCGACAACGCCGCGCACGCGCCGGGCGATCTGGCAGTGAACATGGGCTTCTCGATGCGCGGCAGCGGGACCACCGCCATCGCCATCGGCCTGTTGGTGCCGTACGCCGACTTCGGCGATGCGCCGGCCAGTTATGGCGACGCCATGCATGTGGTGGACGATCTGCAGTTCCGTTCCGACGGCATTCCGCAGGGCAGCAGCAACTTCAACATCAACACCGCTGCGTACACACCGGGTGGCCTGGCACCGCCGTTGACCGATTTCCTTGGCAGCCTTGGTCCGGATACCGAACAGCGCAGCAGCTACAGCCTGGATGCGCTGGGTGACGATAACTCGCCCGTTGCTGGCAGCCGCGAAGAAGATGCATGGCCGACCAGCTACCGCTTGACCGTGATGCAGGCCGGCACGCAGATCAACCAGGCGGTGGCTTGCGTGGGCAGTGGCAGCGTGGCCGGCTGGATCGACTTCAACCGCAATGGCAGCTTCGATGCCAATGAGCGCAGCACTATCGCGGCGTGCAGCGGCGGGCAGGCCAACCTCAGCTGGAGTGTCCCGAACACGGTGAGTGCTGGCACCAGCTATGTGCGCCTGCGCTATGCCACCAACGCGGCACAGATCCAGAACCCGACCGGCGTGGCCGACGACGGCGAGGTGGAAGATCACCGGATCACCATCACCGCGCCATCGCTGAAGGTGGTGAAGAGCAACAATGCCACCGGCGGCATCTGGAACTACGGCCAGGCCGGAACCCAGTACACGCTGACGGTGAGCAACACCAGCGACGTGCCGACCGGCAATCCGCCGAACGTGCCTGCGGGCGTGATCACCGTGCGCGACCAGCTGCCTGCCGGCATCGTCGCGAACTGGGCGGGCGTGCATGTGAGCGGCAACTGGAGTTGCACGGCCAGCGGCCAGGATGTCACCTGCACCAGCAACCAGGTTCTCGCGGCAGCCGGCAGCGCAGGATCCACGTCGGCGTTCACCCTGCCGGTGACGGTCACTGTGGCGGCGACCGGTGTACTGACCAACCACGCCAGTGTGGGCGGTGGCCACGATCCGTTCAACAACGGTACGCCGCCAACGCCGGGCAGCAGCTGCACCGACGCCGACCACTGCACGCGCAGTGACGTGACCGTGCCGGTGACGCGCGTCAGCTATGCCAAGCGTTCCAACACCGCTGGCCCGGTCGCGGTGGGTGCGACGGTGAGCTACACCGTCGACGTCACCGTGGCCGATGGCAATACCCGCGATGTGTTGACCCTGACCGACACGCTGGGCACGGGCCTGGATTTCGGCAGTGTCAGCAATGCCGGCTCGTTCACCTGCAATGCGGCCAATCCGTTGGTGTGCACGCTGCCGGCCGGTACGGTGCCGGGCACCTACAGCCTGAGCTACACCGCTACCGTCAACGCGCAGGCCAGCGGCCAGGTGGTCAACACCGTGGTCGGCACCGGCACCGATACGCCGACCTGCAGCAGCAACTGCACCACCACCACCCCGGTGGCGGCACCGAAGATCTCGGTCTCCAAGGCCAGCAGTACGACCGGTCCGGTGGCGGTGGGCGACAGCGTCGCCTACACCGTCACCGTGTTGGTGGCTGATGCCCGTACCACGGCGGTGACCACCCTGACCGATACGCTGGGCACCGGCCTGGACTTCGGCAGCCTGACCAACGCCGGCGGTTTCAGCTGCGTGCCGGGCAACCCGCTGGTGTGCACGCTGCCGGCCGGCAGCGTGCC
Source organism: Stenotrophomonas sp. SMYL11 (assembly GCF_036320005.1). Lineage (NCBI taxonomy): Bacteria > Pseudomonadati > Pseudomonadota > Gammaproteobacteria > Lysobacterales > Lysobacteraceae > Stenotrophomonas > Stenotrophomonas sp. SMYL11. The sequence goes on along the minus strand of NZ_JAWIRS010000008.1, from coordinate 51,333 downwards.
GGGCAGCTACGCGTTTTCCTATACCGGCATCGTCAACGCGCAGGCCAGCGGCCAGGTGCGCAACGCGGTGGTGCCGAGCGGCACCGACAACCCGTCCTGCGTGGGCAGCTGCGATACCACCACGCCGATGGCCAGTCCGCAGGTGGTGTACGCCAAGCAGGCGTCCACCGGTGGCCCGGTGCGGGTCGGTGACCGCATCGACTACACCCTGAGCGTGACCGTGACCCGTGCACGCACGACGGGTGTGCTCACCCTCACCGATACCCTCGGCAACGGCCTCGACTTCGCGGGCGTGAGCAGTGCGGGAGCCTTCACCTGCAATGCCGCCAATCCATTGGTCTGCACACTGCCGGCGGGCACCGTGCCCGGTACCTACAGCCTCACCTACGGCGCGACCGTCAACGCGCAGGCCAGCGGCAGCGTGCGCAATGCCGTGCTCGGCAGCGGTACCGACACGCCGTCGTGCAGCGTGAACTGCGACACCACCACGCCGGTGGCAACGCCGGGCGTGAGCTACGCCAAGTCGGTGAACAGCACCGGCCCGGTCGCCGTGGGTGATCGCCTGACCTACACACTGACCACGGTGGTGACCAACTCGCGCACCACCGATGTGGTGACCCTGACCGATACCCTGGGCACGGGTCTGGACTTCGGTGCCGTGACCAGCACAGGCGCATACAGCTGCAATGCCGCCAATCCGCTGGTGTGCACGCTGCCGGTCGGTACCGTGCCGGGGAGCTACAGCCTGTCCTACACCGCCGTAGTGAATACGCAGGCCAGCGGCCAGGTCACCAACGCGGTGCTGGGCAGTGGTGGCGACAATCCGTCGTGCACGGCCAACTGCGATACCACCACGCCGGTGGCAGGCAGCGAGATCGATTACCGCAAGACCTCGGCCGCTGCAGGTGCGGTGAAAGTGGGTGACAGCATCGCCTACACGCTCACCGCCGTGGTCAGCCGTTCGCGTACCACGTCCGTATTCACCCTGACCGACACCATGGGCCCGGGTCTCGATTTCGGTGCGGTCACCGCCAGCCACGGCTTCAGCTGCAACGCCAGCAATCCGCTGGTGTGCACGCTGCCGGCCGGTACCACGCCGGGGACCTATACGGTGGATTACACCGCAAAGGTGAACGCGCAGGCCAAGGGTAGCGTCAGCAACGCGGTGCTGGGCAGTGGCACCGGCACCAATACCTGTACCAGCAACTGTGGCACCACCACGCCAGTGCTGTCGGCGGTGGTGACCTACCGCAAGCAATCGAGCACGGTGGCGCCGGTCGATATCGGTGATGCGGTGGACTACAGCGTCGAGGTGACCGTCGCGAATTCGCAGACGCTGGATCTGGTGACCCTGACCGATACCCTGGGCCGCGGCCTGGACCTGCAGTCGGTCACCCAGCCCGGTCCGTTCACCTGCAACAGCAGCAATCCATTGGTGTGCACGCTGCCGGGCGGGACCGCACCGGGCACCTATACGTTGGGCTATCGCGCGCGGGTCAATGCACAGGCCGCCGGCAGCGTGCGCAATGCGGTGCTCGGCAGTGGCGGTGATACGCCCACCTGCAGCGGCGACTGCAGTACCGAACATGCGTTGGCCGATCCGCGCGTGGTACTGGAGAAGCAGTCCGGTCCGGCCAGCGGCACCGACGTGCGCCCTGGCGACCGCCTGCGCTACACCCTGGTTGCCACCGTTGAGCGCGCTGCCCTGCGCCAGCCGCTGCAACTGGTCGATACACCTGATGCAGGGTTGAGCATCGAAAGCCTGCCGGCCGGATGTGCACAGCAGGGCGCGGACATCGTCTGCACGGTGCCGAGCGGTACACCGGTTGGTCGCCACGAGTATGTCTACCAGGCGATCGTCAACCAGGAAGCGCGGACCCAGGTGCTGAATCGTCTACGCGGGCAGTACCCGGATGGCTCGCCGCCCCCGGAGTGCACGACCTGCGAAACGCATCACAAGGTGATCTCTGATTTCTCGCTGCGCATCACCAAGACCGCCAGCCCGCGCCGGGTGAAGGTGGGCGACCTGGTGCGCTACCAGCTGGTGGTGGAGAACGTGGGGGGCAGCCACTGGCGCGATGGCGTGGTGGTGGACACGCCGCCGCCGGGCTTCAGCTACGTGGATGGCTCGATGCGCGTGGCCGACGATGACGGTGCGTTCGCGCTGGCCAGCAGCCAGTCGCCGCTGCGCATCGGCGCGGTGGACATCGCGGTCGGTCGCAGTGCCACCATCACCTACCTGCTGCGGGTGGGCGCCGGCGTGCGTGCCGGCACCCATGTGAACCAGGCCGTGGCGACGGCGGAAGACGGAAGCGCCGTGTCGAACGTGGCCACCGCCGAGGTGGCGATGGATGCCGACCCGCTGCTGGAAGACAGCCTGGTGTTCGGCACCGTGTTCGACGATCGCGACGGCGACGGTTGGCAGGACAGTGCCGAGCTGACCGGTGTGCGTGTACAGGGCGGATTTGCGGCCTCGGCCTATGTGGCCGGCTCGACCACGCTGGATCGGGGCGACGGCCCGCAGCCGCTGGCCGATGCTAGTGCGCCCCTGCTGCACGGCGTGCAGATCGGCGTGGTGCACGGACGCGCGTCGACTTCCGACACCGTCGAGGCCCATCAGGTGGTGCTGCGCCAACGCCTGCGCGAGCTGGCCTTCAGCGATGACTTCGTGCTGGAGAGCGCGCAGGGACATCGCTTGCGGATGGATGCGCAGGGGGGCACGAGCGTGCAGCTCAGTGGCGACGCCGGCAAGGGCCTGACCGCTGCCGCGCCGACCGTACGCCGTGAGGTCGCACGCGTGGCCGACGGCTACGAAGTGGCTTACGTGATCGGCAACGAAGGCATCCAGGAGCAGGGCATCCCCGGTGTGCGCCTGGCCACGGTGGAAGGCCTGCTGGTGGAGACCGATCCGTTCGGGCGCTACCACCTGGCCGATGTCCACGGCGGTGATGCACGCTTGGGGCGCAACTTCATCATCAAGCTGGACCCGGCCACGATACCGGCCGGCGCCGAGCTGACCACCGAGAATCCGCTGCTGCGACGGGTCACCCAGGGCGTGCCGACCCGCTTTAGCTTCGGCGCGCGCCTGCCACCGTCGCCACGGGCGGCGGCCGAACGCATGGAGCTTGCCCTCGGCGAGGTTCTGTTCGCTCCGGGTAGCAGCGAACTGCGTGCCAACTATCGCTCCGTACTGGCGAAGATGGCCGAGGTGGTGGACCGCTACCAGGGCGGGGACGTGGTGATCGCGGCCAATGGCGAAAGCCAGGCGCTGGCCTTCGCCCGTGCGGCGGTGGTGCGCGACGCACTGCAGGGCGAAGTGGCAGAGAGTGCGCGCGCAGGCCTGACCGTTCAGCTGCGTACCGATGTGCAGGATCCGCACTCGCTACTGGCCGGTGTCGATGCCGCTGGCGCGCTGCTGGGCAACGTACTGTTCGACACCGACAAGGCGGTCGTGCGCGAGGAGTTCAAGCCGCTGCTGGCGGCCATCGCCGCGCGCTTGGAGAAAATGGGTGGTGGCCAGGTCAGCCTGGTCGGGCACACCGATGTGCGCGGCAGCCATGCCTATAACCAGGCGCTGGGCCTGCGCCGGGCCAGTGCCGTGTTCGAGGCGCTGCGCAGCCAGCTCGGCCCCGCCGTGCAGCAGCGCCTGCGCGTCCGCAACGAGGAGAGCGCCGCCACCCGCGCGGCCGCCCGCCAACAGGAGGCCCGCCGATGAGCGCGCATCACTCTGCCGCCCGCCGTGCGGCCCGCCTGCCGCGCGCTGCCCTGTACCAGGCCCTGCTCCTCGGCCTGGCCGGTGCCGCCCAGGCCGCGCCGCCCGCCGCCGAACCGGCGCCGATCCGTTGTGACGGCAACCAGTGCAACGCCGAGGGCGAACTGTTGTTCAGCCTGCGCTCGCGCAGCTATGACGAACCCGTCACCGAGGGTACCTCGACGCGTTCCAGCTCGCAGGCGCTGCAGCCGGATCGCCGGGTCAGCGTGGCGATCGATGAGCCGGGCAAGGCCACCGTGCGCGGTGAGTTCATGATCCGCCTGCCGGAAGGGGGCGCGATCTGGGCCACCGAAGACCCGGCCATGGGCCAGCCCGAACTGTCGGTGTCGGCGCCGGGCATGGTCGCCTTCGACGAAGGCCGCATCGTGCGACCGGTCGAATTCTATGTGCGCGGCAACTACACCGCCTTCATCCAGCGCCTGGAAGTTAGCCTCTATCGCGGCAGCGACACAGATCGTGTTGCACCGCTGGCGCAGTTCGAACTGCCGGTGGCCGCCGTCGCGCAGGGCAGCTGGGATGGCACGCTGCCGGCCTCGACGCCGCTGCGTCGAGGCGACCGCCTGGTCTATGTGCTGCGTGCCTTCGATGCCGAGGGCAATGTGGATGAGACCACCGCGCAGTCGATGCAGCTGGTGACCCCGGCGGAGTTCGAGCGTGGCAACCAGCAGTTGCGTGACGCACTGGAGGATCGGCGGGGCACCGCTGTCGATGCCAGTCAGGCGGCATCGTTGTCGCTGCTGCAGCAGGTATTCGACAGCAACGGCCTGCGCCAGCAGAACATCCCGGTGTACGGCTCGCGGGTCCGCCTGCGTGGCCGTGACCTGCCGCTCGGTGCAGCGCTGAAGATCAACGGCGGCAGCTATCCGCTGGACCAGGACCGCAAGTTCGCTGCCGAGTACCTGATGCCGATCGGCCATCATGCCTTCGACGTGCGCGTTGAACGGCCGGATGCGCCGGCCATCGCGCGCACGCTGGAGGTGGATGTCAGTGGCCGGTACCTGTTCGGTGTCGGCCTGGCCGACATCACCGTGTACCAGAACAAGGCCAGCGGGGCAGGGCAGGATCTTGCCCGCGGCGAGCGCAACGATGACGTGCTCAGCGATGGCCGTCTGGCCTTCTACCTGAAGGCCAAGACGCGTGGCCGCTACCTGCTGACCGCGCAGGCCGACACCCAGAACCGTCCACTGGACGAGCTGTTCACCGGCTTCACCACCGCCGATCCGCGCGACCTGTTCCGCAGCCTCGACCCGGACCTGTATTACCCGACCTATGGCGATGATTCGCTGACCCAGCGCGATGTCGACAGCATGGGCCGCTTCTACCTACGCCTGGACTGGGACAAGAACCAGGCGTTGTGGGGCAACTACAACACCGGGCTGACCGGCACCGAGTACGCGCAGTATGTGCGCTCGCTGTACGGTGCGGCGCTGTCGTGGCGCTCGCGCGGCGCCAATGCCTGGGGTGACGCACGCAGCGAGTTGCGCCTGTTCGGGTCGCAGGCGGAGACGGCGCCGGGCCACAGCGAGTTCATCGGTACCGGCGGCAGTTTGTACTACCTGCGCCATGCCAGCATCCTCAGTGGTTCGGACCAGGTGGTGCTGGAAATCCGTGACCGCACCACCGGCCGTGTCGAGCAGCGGGTGCCGATGGTGCGTGGCGCCGATTACGAGATCGATGCCCTGCAGGGCCGCATCCTGCTGACCCGGCCGCTGGCCCAGGTCAGCCGCGAGAACCTGCGCCGGATCAGCCGCGACGTGCCGCTGGACGGCTACGAGCAGCGCCTGATCGTGGACTACGAATGGGTGCCGACCGGCTTCGACAGCGATGACATCACCGCCGGCGTACGCGGCAAGCACTGGTTCGGCGATCACGTAGCAGTGGGCGCCACCTATGTGGACGAACAGCGCGCCGGTCAGGACTACTCGCTGAAGGGTGCAGACCTGACTCTGCAGGCGGGCCGCGGTACCTACCTGAAGGTGGAGCACAGCCGCAGCGAGGCGACCAGTGCGCCGGTGTTCTTCTCCGACAACGGCGGACTCAGCTTCAGCCGGCTCAATCCAGAGGGGCCGCGCCAAGGTGAGGCGACGGCGGTCGAGGCCCGCATCAACCTGCGCGAGCTGGGTTGGACCCAGCGCGACTGGAGCGCCGGTGCCTGGTGGCGCCAGGTGGACGGAGGTTACTCGGTCGGGCGCTTCGACACTGGCCAACGCGTGCGCGAGCAGGGCGCCGAACTGCTCGGTTACGTGACCGACGATTTCAGCCTGTACGCGCGCTACAGCGAGGCACGACGTGGCGCGCAGTCGCTGATCCAGGCGCAGGCCACCGCCGAATGGCGGATCGGCGACAACGATCGACTGTCCGCCGAACTGCGCCGGGTGCAGGAGAACCGGGACAGTGGCGGCAACGTAGCCGGCCTGCTGGCGGCCGCACGCTACACCCATCGCATCGGCACCTCGCTGGATGTATATGGTGGGGGCCAGTTGACCGTGGACGACGACCACGGCCGTTATGCCGACAACGATGCGGTGGTGGCGGGTGGTACCTGGACGTTCGCCAATCTGTCCACGGTCGGCGCCGAAGTCAGTGATGGTGATCGCGGGACCGCCGCACAGGTCAATGCCGAGTACCGGCTGACCCCTCAGCACAGCTTCTACGGTGCGTTTACCCAGTCGACCGACCGCAGCGAGTACGACCCGTTGTTCAGCCCCAATGCGCAGGATGGATGGACCCTGGGCCAGCGCTGGCGGCTGTCCGACCAGGTCAACGTATTCAACGAAAGCCAGTTCCTGAAATCCGGGCAGGAGTCCGGGCTGGCGCACACCTTCGGCATGGATTTCTATCCGGCGGTGGGCTGGAACGCGGGCTTCACGCTGAGCAACGGCAAGCTGGATGCCAGCAGTGGCGAGGTTGATCGCAAGGCGGTGAGCCTGTCCGGCGGTCGCACCTCGCCGGGCACCGAGTGGCAGAGCAAACTGGAATGGCGTCGCGATACGGGTGCCGAGCGGCGCACGCAATGGGTGAGCACCAACCGCCTCAGCCATCGCCTCAATGACAGCTGGCGCATTGCGGCGCGCTTCAACTACGCCGACACCGATGATGCGATCAACCCGGTGGCCGGCGCGCGCTTCATCGAGGGCAACCTGGGCTTCGCCTACCGCCCGTGGGACAACGACCGCTGGGCGCTGTTCGGTCGCTACAGCTACCTGTACGACCTGTCGACGATGGGCCAGGTCAACGGCGTGGACTATGACCAGCGCACCCAGGTGCTGTCGCTGGAGGGCGTGTACCGCATCGATCAGCGCTGGGAAGTGGCGGCCAAGGCCGCCCGCCGCGAAGGCGAGGTGCGCTATGGGCGTGGCACCGGCCCGTGGTTCGATTCGGCTACCAGCTTCGCCTCCGGGCAGCTGCGCTATGACCTCTACTACCAGTGGCATGGGCTGCTGGAGTACCGGCTGCTGGATGTGCGTGACGGCGGCACGAAGCAGGGATGGTTGGCCGGTGTCGACCGCGATATCGGCCGTAATTTCCGCGTCGGCGTGGGCTATAACTTCACCGACTTCAGCGATGACCTGACGAAGTTCGACTACACCCACCGCGGCTGGTACCTGAACCTGGTGGGACGTTATTGATGAAAGCAGCCGAGCGACGGCCCGGCGCTACAGGAGCGGAATGCCGGGCCATGCCCGGCGAGCCGTCAGTCCTGCTTCAACAGCTCGACCAGCTGGCGCAGGCGATAGGGCTTGGGCAGGAACTCCACTTGCTCCGGCAGCGGCGGCAGCTGCGAGCGCGCATAGCCTGAGGACAGGATCATGCGTGCCTGCGGTTGTTCGCGGGCTACGTGCTCGCTCAGTTCGATGCCGGACATGCCGTTGGGCATGCTGATATCGCTGAACACCACATCGAAGCGCGCCTCACCCTTGAGCAGTTCCGCCGCCTCGTGGCCATCGGCGGTGGTGGCCACCTCGATGCCGAAATCGCGCAGGGCCAGGCCGATCATTTCGCGAAGATCGGTCTGGTCTTCCACCATCAATACGCGGATCGGGTCATCGGTCATGGGTTGCTTCCTCTGTTGCGGGTAGCAGCAGGCTGACCGTGGTGCCGACACCGGGCGTGGTGGACACGTCGACGAAGCCGCCGCTCTGGGTAGTGAATCCGAACACCTGGCTCAGGCCCAGGCCGCTGCCTTTGCCGATGTCCTTGGTGGTGAAGAACGGCTCGGTCGCCCGTTCGGCGATGTCGGCCGCCATCCCGTGGCCCTCATCGCAGACGCTGAGGGTGACATAGCCACGTTGCAACGTGGAGTCCGCATCCGGGTCGAGGCGATGCTCCAGCGCGGTGCCGATCAGGATGTGGCCGCCTTCAAGGGTAGCATCCGCGGCATTGGCGACCAGATTGGCCAGCGCCGTCTGCAGCTGCAGCGCATCGGTGCTCACCTGCGGCAGGCCCGGCGTGAGGCGGGCGTCCAGCGTCACCGTGGGCGGGCAGGCGCGCTGCAGGTCCGGCAGCCATTGCCGTACCAGTGCATTGATGTCCACCGGTTCGCGGATCAGCGTCTGGCCGGTGCTGAAGGCCAGCAGCTGGCGGGTCAGCAGCGCACCTCGGTCGGTGGCCGCCTGCGCAGCGCCCAGCAGCTCGGCGGCGCGGACATCGTCACCGTTGACGCGCAGCGACAGCAGGTCCAGTGCGTTGCCGATGGTGGTCAGCAGGTTGTTGAACTCGTGCGATAGGCCACGGCTGAGCCGGCCGACCGTCTCGAACTGCTGGGTGTTGCGCAGTGCACGCTGGGCATCGCGCAGCAGTCGCTGTGCCTGCCATTGCTCGGTGATGTCACGGGTGATCTTGACGAAGCCCAGCAGCTCGCCGGCCTCGATCACCGGCTCGATGACCACGCTGGCGCGGAACGACGAGCCATCACGGCGCACCCGCCAGCCTTCACTGGCAACGTGGCCATGCTGCGCTGCATGACGGAGCAGGCGTTGCGGTTCACCGGCCTCGCGATCGGCAGGTAGATAGAAACGGCCAAAGTGGGTGCCAACCACTTCATCGGCTGAATAGCCCTTGATGCGCTCCGCGCCCGGATTCCAGCTGCAGACGATGCCTTCGGGATCAAGCAGGTACAGCGCATGATCGCGCACGCTCTCGATCAGCAGTCGCAGTTGTCGGGAAGGGTCCGTCAGCACGGACGTCGTAGAAGCGGCAGCGTCCACGTAAAAATAAGTGTTACCCCCTGTGAGGGACGTGAAGCTAGGCATTCAAGTGTGAAGGCGGCGTGGAGGCGCGACACGTGCCATTGGTCCTGTGCGGCTGAATGCGACACGGAGTACCATCACCCACCCTTTGCTTCTGGAACCGACCTGCATGCGTCCTGGTGCGACTACGCGTGACCGCTGGATCTGGATGACCTCTGCCGTACTGCTGGCAGCGACCATCGCGTTGGAGCTGGTGGTGCCGCTGGGCTATGCCGTCTGGCTGGCGTATTTCCTGGCGGTGGGTGTGACGGTGTTCCAGCGCAGTGCGCGCGCGCCGTTCATCGTGGCCGTCGTCGCCTGCATCCTGTTGATCATTGGCTACAACGTCGCCCCGGCCAGCTCGAACTCGGCGTTCTCGTTCGTCAACCGCAGCGTAGGCGGGTGTGCGTTCCTGATGATCGCGCTGATCGTCTCCCGTGCCATCCAGGCGCGCCGTGAGGCAATGCGGGCGCTGTGGCTGCAGGAGGCCGAGAACGCGGTGGCGATGAGCCTGCGCGGTGATCTGGGGCCGGAGCAGATCGCCGAGGCGGCGGCAACCAGCCTGGGGGCCCAGCTGCAGGCGGACGTCGCCGCGGTCTACCGCCTGGAAGGGGGAAGACTGCAGCTCACCGGCGGCCTGGCGTTGCCGTCCGGCATGCCGGCGTCGCTGGCATTGCAGGAGGGCGTGGCCGGGCAGGTGGCGCGCGACGAACGCATCCGCCACCTGCATGGGAGTGATGATGCGGTGCTTGAGCTGCAGACCAGCCTGGGGCGGTTGCCGGTGCGCGAGCGCATCCTGGCGCCGATCAGCAGCGATGGTGCGGTGGTGGGCATCATTGAACTGGGACGCACCCGCGCCGGCGAACAGGATCGACTCGATGTCGAGCTGCTGGAGCGCTGTGGCGAGACGATCGGCATGGCGCTGCGTGCCTCGCTGCTGCGCGCACAGCTGGTGGTGCTGCTGGAGGAATCCCAGCGCCAGGGTGAGGAACTGCAGGCCCAGCAGGAAGAGCTGCGCGTGGCCAATGAGGAGCTGGAAGAGCAGAGCCGCAGCCTGCAGCACTCGCAGACTCATCTGGAAGAACAGCAGGCGGAGCTGGAACAGAGCAACGTCCAGCTGGAGGAGCGCACCCACGAGCTGGAGGCGCAGAAGCAGGCGCTGCTGGTCGCGCAGAGCCAGCTGGTGCGCAACAGCAACGAACTGGCTGCCACTTCGCGCTACAAGTCCGAGTTCCTGGCCAACATGTCGCATGAACTGCGCACGCCGCTGAACAGCTCGCTGATCCTGGCCAAGCTGCTGGCCGATAACAAGGACGGCACGCTCACCGAAGAACAGGTGAAGTATGCGCGTGCGATCCTGTCGTCCAACAACGATCTGCTGGCGCTGATCAATGACATCCTGGACCTGTCGCGCATCGAGGCCGGCCACGTTGAGCTGGCCGATGAAGTGGTGGTGACGGGCAGCGTGCTGCAGCGCCTGCGCGAGACCTTCGAGCCGATGGCGCGGCAGAAGGGCCTGGCCCTGCAGATCGAGGCCGATGCGCTGGCCCCCAGCCAGCTCGTGGTCGACAGCCAGCGCCTGCAGCAGATCCTGAAGAACCTGCTGGCCAATGCGGTGAAGTTCACCGAGCATGGCAAGGTCAGCCTGCACGTGCGTGCGGGCGGCCAGGGGCGCATCCGGTTCGAGGTCTGCGACAGCGGCATCGGCATTGCCCGCGAGCAGCTGGATGTCATCTTCGAAGCCTTCCGCCAGGCCGATGGCAGCACCCGCCGTCGCTACGGTGGCACCGGCCTGGGCCTGTCGATCTCGCGCGATCTGGCCGAGCGCATGGGTGGCAGCATCCAGGTCGACAGTGAACCGGGTCGCGGCAGCTGCTTCATCCTGGAGCTGCCGTTGCAGGGTGCGCCCGCGTCGAACGCCGCTGACATTTCCGCCGCCCCCGTGGCGTCGCCAGTTGCGGCCGCTGCGCCGGCGATGCCGGTGCCTGCAACGGCTGCGGTGGCACCGACCACCACGGTGCCCAGCGTGGCCGATGACCGCGGCCGTCGCCAACGCGCCGGCCGCTTGATCCTGGCCGTCGAGGACGACGCCACCTTCGCCGAAGCGCTGGTGGCCCTGGCCCATGAACTGGACTTCGACTGTGTGGTGGCCGGGACCGCCGAAGAGGCACTGACCCTGGCCAGCGAACTGCGCCCGAACGGCATCCTGCTCGATATCGGCCTGCCGGACGTGTCCGGCCTGAGCGTGCTGGAGCGCCTCAAGCGCAACCCCGATACCCGGCATATCCCGGTGCACGTGGTCTCGGCGATGGACCGCAGCCAGGTGGCGCGCGAGCTGGGTGCGATTGGTTTCGCGATCAAGCCGACCACGCGCGAGCGGCTGGTGACGGCCATCGAACAGCTGGAACAGACCAGCCAGCGCGACGTACGGCGCCTGCTGATCGTCGAGGACGACAGCGAGCTGCGCCACAACCTGGAATTGCTGCTGGGCCGTGATCAGCTGCAGATCGTTGCGGTAGGAACGCTGGCCGGCGCGCTGGAGCAGCTCAGCACGGTCACTTTCGACTGCATGGTGATGGACCTGTCGCTGCCCGACGGCAGCGGCTACGACCTGCTCGAGCACATGGCCGGCAATGATGATGTCGGCTTCCCGCCGGTGATCGTCTATACCGGTCGCGCGCTCGGCCGCGAGGAAGAGCAGCGCCTGCGCCGCTATTCGAAGAGCATCATCATCAAGGGCGCGCGTTCGCCCGAACGCCTGCTGGATGAGGTCACCCTGTTCCTGCACAGCGTGGAAGCCAGCCTGCCCACCGACCAGCAGCGCCTGCTGCGCGAGGCCCGCCGTCGCGACACCGTGCTCGACGGACGCACTGTTCTGCTGGCCGAGGACGATGTGCGCAACATCTTCGCGCTGTCCAGCGTGCTCGAGCCGCTGGGCGTGACGCTGGAGATCGCGCGCAACGGCCAGGAAGCGGTGGATCGCCTGGCTGAGCGCGAGGTCGACCTGGTGCTGATGGACATCATGATGCCGGAGAAGGACGGCCTGGCCGCGATGCGCGAGATCCGTGCGCAGCGCCACCTGCAGGACCTGCCGATCATCGCGCTGACCGCCAAAGCCATGCCCGATGACCGCGAGCGCTGCCTGCAGGCCGGTGCCAACGACTACATCGCCAAGCCCATCGACGTCGACAAGCTGGTCTCGCTGTGCCGGGTCTGGTGCTCGCGGCAATGAACGAACAGGCGTTGTTCGACCTGGAGCTGAAGGTCCTGCTGGAGGCGCTGTACCAGCGCTACCACTACGATTTCCGCAGCTATGCGGTGTCGTCGCTGCGCCGGCGCATGCGCCAGGCGATGCAGCGCTATGAGTGCGAACGGCTGGTCGACCTGCAGTACCGGCTGCTGCACGAGCCGGAGCTGTTCGCCCAGGCCATGCAGTTCTTCACCGTGCAGGTCTCGGAGATGTTCCGTGACCCTGCGTACTTCCGTGAGCTGCGCGAGCAGGTGGTACCGGTACTGCGCACCTATCCCTCGGTGAAGCTGTGGGTGGCCGGTTGCAGCACCGGTGAGGAAGTGTGGTCGCTGGCGATCCTGCTGCATGAAGAAGGCCTGCTTGATCGCAGCATCGTTTATGCCACCGACATCAATCCAGCCGCGTTGGCCACCGCCGAGGCGGGCGCCTATGGCATCGACCGGATGGCCCAGTTCAGCCGCAACTACCTGGCTGCCGGTGGCACGGCGTCGCTGTCCGACTATTACGCCACGGCCTACGACGGCGCGGTGTTCGACCGTCAGCTGCGCCGCAACGTGGTGTTCGCCGACCACAGCCTCGCCACCGATACCGTGTTCTCCGAAGTGCACCTGGTGTCGTGCCGCAATGTGCTGATCTATTTCAACCGCGACCTGCAGGACCGCGCGGTCGGCCTGTTCCGCGAAGCGCTGGTGCACCGGGGCTTCCTCGGTCTTGGCAGCAAGGAATCGCTGCAGTTCGGATGCCACCATGACGCCTTCGAGGTCTGTTCGCGCGAGCACCGCCTGTACCGGAAGGTGGCCTGATGGCGCTGCCGGCGCGTCCTGCACTGCTGGTGATCGGCGCGTCTGCCGGTGGCGTGGGGGCCCTGCAGGCGGTGCTCGGCGCGCTGCCGGCGACGCTGCAGGTACCGGTACTGGCCGTGCTGCACCTGCCGCGTGACCGCACCAGCCGCATCGCCGAGGTGCTGGCGCCTTACTGCGCGCTGCCCGTGCGCGAGGCGGAGGACAAGCAGCCGTTGCAGCTGGGCACGGTGACGTTCGCGCCGCCGGATTACCACCTGCTGGTGGAGGACGAGGGGACGGTGGCGTTGTCGGTGGATGCGCCGGTGCTGTTCTCCCGTCCGGCCATCGATCCGCTGTTCGACTCCGCTGCTGCGGTGTTCGGCGGGCAGGTATTGGCCCTGCTGCTGACCGGTGCCAGCAGTGATGGAAGCGAGGGCGTTGCCGCCGTGCGCCGTGCCGGTGGCCGTGCCTGGCTGCAATGTCCCGAGGAAGCCGAAGCGTCGATGATGCCGGCCTCCGCCCTGCAGTACGCCGGTGCCGATGCCGTGCTGCCCCTTGAACTGATGTGTCGTCGCCTGAAGGAGTTGTTTGCATGAACCTGCTGCCACCGGACCCTGCGCAGTCGCAGTCCCCGGTCAACCTGCTGATCGTCGATGACGTGCCGCAGAACCTGGTGGCCATGCAGGCGCTGCTGCAGCGCGAGGGCGTGAATCTGCTGCTGGCCGGTTCCGGCGCGCAGGCGTTGGAGCTGCTGCTCGAGCACGAGGTGGCACTGGCGCTGCTGGACGTGCACATGCCGGAGATCGATGGCTTCACCCTGGCCGAACTGATGCGCGGTTCGCATCGCAGCCGCGACGTGCCGATCATCTTCCTGACCGCCTCCCCGGATGATCCCCTGCGCGTGTTCAAGGGCTACGAGAGCGGTGCGGTCGATTTCCTGCACAAGCCGGTGGCGCCACAGGTGATCCTGAGCAAGGTCAACGTCTTCATCGAGCTGTACCAGCAGCGGCAGCTGCTGAAGGCGCGCAACGAGGCGCTGGAACGCGCGCTCAAGCTCAACGAAACAATGGCAGCGGTGCTGACCCACGACCTGCGCACGCCGCTGTCGGCGATCCTGCTGTGCAGTGACAAGCTGGCGCTGGAGCTCCCGCAGGACAATGCGGGTGCGCAGCAGACCCTGCAGTACCTGGAGGCCAGCACCCTGCGCATGGCACGCATGGTCGAACAGCTGCTGGACTTCTCACGGATCCGCAGCGGTGGCCTGCGCCTGCAGGCCAGTGCCTGCGATCTGGCCGACGTGACCCGCGCGGTGGTGGCCGAAGCGGGCAGCGCGCATGGCGCGGACCGGATCCATCTGGACATGCATGGCGATACGCGGCTGCAGGGCGATCTGGACCGTCTCGGCCAGGTTGCCGCCAATCTGGTCGGCAACGCGCTCACCCATGGTAGCGAGGCGAGGGTGGAGGTGGACGGGCGCGATCCGCGCAGCGTGCTGCTGCGGGTCAGCAATGCCGGCCGGATCGACGACGCGCTGCTGCCGCGGCTGTTCGAACCGTTCAAGGCCAGCTTCCACCAGAGCAAGGGCCTGGGGCTGGGCCTCTACATCGTCGATCAGTTCGTGCGCGCGCACGGAGGGCACATCGCAGCGCGCAACGAGGCCGGGCAGGTGGTGTTCGAAGCCCTGCTGCCGAGACGCGCAGAAGGGCTGCCTGCAGCGGCAAACTGAATTCTTCAGGAAACATGCACGGGCACTGAGACGGACTCGTCCGCAACTGCTACCGTGGGTGTACATCTTGTCAAGGAAGCACCATGCCACTGCGTGCCATCGCCTACGTCAGCCAGGCGTTGCCGGATCTTTCCGCTGAACGGTTGCAGGCGCTGGTCGACGATGCCGCCCGCTTCAACAAGATGGCGGGCGTGACCGGTGTGCTGCTGCATGACGGCGGGCGATTCCTGCAGTACATCGAGGGGCCGCCGGACGGTATCGATTCGGTGTACGAGCGCATCCTGCATGCCGGCAGCCATGTCGACATCATCGAGCTGGCGCGCGGCCGCCTGGGCCAGCGTCAGTTTCCGTACTGGTCGATGCGCGCGTTGCCGGTGGATGCAGCCCTGCTGCGCCAGCTGTCGGCCAGCGACTGGTCGGGTTTCAGCCGGGCGCTGGAAGGTGATCGTTCGGCGCCGACCCCGGTGGATCTGCTCGACAACGTCGTGCAGCCCGCCCTGCACGCCGGCTGAGCGTCAACGCGAAGTGCCGCCGCAGTAGGCGGCATGCAGCGCCTGCAGCACGCCCAGTGCGGGCCCTTCAATCACGCGGTAGTGGATGGCCTGCGCTTCGCGACGCGTCGCGACGATATCCAGTTCGCGCAACACCGCCAGATGCTGTGACAGCGCCGATGCGCTGAGGCCGGTCAATGCCTGCAGTTCCGGTACCGGTGCCTCACCTTCGACCAGGCGGCACAGCACGCGCAGCCGCGCAGGATGGGCCAGGCTTTTAAGCAGCGTTGCAGCCTCGGCGGCGTGTTCGGCGATGGCGGCGCTGTCGAGCGGGGTGCGGGCCATGGTTGACCTTTTTGTTTAGAAGTGCCTAATTTAGATAAATCTAAATCAATGGGCAATCCCATGAGCAGCGTGAAAGAGGGCAGGGCATGAACCTGCCATGGACTGCGGTGGCTGGAGGGGCGCTGATCGGCGCTGCCGCGGTGTTGCTGCTCGCCACAGTCGGGCGTGTGGCCGGTATCAGCGGGATCGCCGCGGGCAGCCTGCGCGCGGCGGAAGGCGAGCGCGGCTGGCGCTGGGCATTCCTGCTGGGGCTGCTCGCAGCAGCGGGGCTGGTGCTGTGGTGGCAGTCGCTGCCCGAGGCCTCGCCACGTGTGCTGCTGCGCGATGCCTTGCCTGCCTGGCAGTTGATCAGCACTGGCCTGCTGGTGGGCTTCGGCACGCGCCTGGGGAGTGGTTGTACCAGTGGTCATGGCGTCTGTGGCATGGCCCGTGGCTCGAAGCGCTCGCTGCTGGCAGTGCTGGTGTTCATGGCCTGCGCGATGCTGACCACGTTCCTGGTCCGTCACGGCGGAGCCCTGGCATGAGCCGCGCGGTCGTGGCCGCCGCGCTGGCAGGTGCGCTGTTTGGCGCGGGGCTTGCGCTCTCGGGAATGACCGACGCGCGTCGCGTACTCGGCTTCCTCGATGTGGCCGGTGATTTTGATCCGACGTTGATGTGGGTGCTGGGCTCGGCACTGCTGGTCAGTGCCGTCGGGCAGCGCTGGGTACTGCGACGCGCGCAGCCGTGGTTCGCGCTGCGCTTCCAGCTACCCAGTGCACGTGATGTCGATGCTCGCCTGCTGCTGGGTGCTGCACTGTTCGGTATCGGCTGGGGATGGGCTGGTTACTGTCCCGGACCGGCCATCGCCGGGCTGGCTGTCGCATCGCGTGAAGCGCTGTGGTTCGTGCCTGCCATGGTGGTGGGCTTCTGGCTGCACGATCGCTTCGTGCGCTGAGGCTTCACCCCTGTGTCACCATGGATCGGGTCAGATCGACGGACCACGGGGAAAGGAGCGTAACGACATGGCAAGGATGAAGTGGAAGGGAAAGGCAATGATGGCCATGGCGCTGGCATCTGCAATCACGCCGGCACTGGCCTGCACGCGTGCGGTGTATCGGGGCGACAACGGCGATGTGATCACCGCGCGCTCGATGGACTGGAAGGTCGATGTAGCGACCAACCTCTACGTGTTGCCGCGTGGCATCGCACGCACCGGCCTGGCCGGTCCGAAATCGCTGGCCTGGACTGCGCGCTACGGCAGCGTGGTGGCCACCGGCTACGACGTGTCGACCACCGATGGCATGAACGAGAAGGGGCTGGTGGCCAACCTGCTGTGGCTGGTGGAATCGGAGTATCCGCAGCAGCGAGGCAACAAGCCGGGACTGGCGATCTCGCTGTGGGCACAGTATGTGCTGGACAATTTCGCCACCGTGGACGAGGCGGTAACGGCGCTCAAGCGTGAGCCGTACTCGATCGTCACCGACAAGGTGCCGGGCGAAGACCGCCAGGCGACGCTGCACCTGTCGCTGTCCGATGCCACCGGCGACAGTGCCATCGTCGAGTACATCGGCGGTCGCCAGGTGATTCACCATGACCGGCGCTATCAGGTGATGACCAACTCGCCGATCTTCGAGCAGCAGCTGGCCCTCAACAGTTACTGGCAGCAGATCGGCGGCACGGTGATGCTGCCGGGCACCAACCGCTCCGCCGATCGTTTCGCGCGCGCCTCGTTCTACATCAACGCCATACCCAAGGCCGAAGACCCGGTGGAGGCCCTGGCCAGCGTGTTCAGCGTGATCCGCAACGCGTCGGTGCCGTATGGCATCACCACGCCGGGTGAGCCGAACATCTCATCCACGCGCTGGCGAACGGTGGCTGATCACAAGCGGCGGCTGTACTTCTTCGAGTCGGCGTTGACCCCGAACACCTTCTGGGTCGATCTGAACAAGGTCGATTTCGGCGGCCAGGTGCTCAAGCTCGATCTTGGCAAGGACCAGCGCAATACCTTTGCCGGCGATGCACTGGGCCAGTTCGTGCCCAGCGCACCGTTCACCTTCCTCGGCGTAGACGGTTAGTTCGACGCCTGGCTGGAGGCCGGGTAGACCGCCTGAATCGCGCAGCTGCCGCGGGTGTACTGCGGCAGTGGCGCCAGCGCATCGTTGCGCAGGTCGCCATTCTCGAACTCGGCAGTCATGATCCGATCGCCGGGATTGCCACAGATCAGGCCGTTCTGCATGCCGGAGCGGAAGCTGAGCTGCGGCGCACGATCGAGCTGGCGGCAGTGGCTGCCGAGCTCGACACGGTAGTAGCGGTGGCCCCCATTGCGGCGCGGATTGGTCTCCACCAGCATTCCCTGTGGGTCGGACGACCATGCGCGGACGTTGCGGGTGGCGAAGCAGTATGACGGTGAGCCGCCGAAGCTGCGGCGGATTTCCCTGCGCTCGCGGATGGTCACGGCGGGCAGGGTGGCCGTGCGCAGGCGGTCGCTGTCGCGGGCGACGCTGGCGTAGTCACGATCCTGCAGTGGGGTGACCGCGGTGACGGCGCAGCGGCGGCCGTCGACCACGACGCGTTCGCTGGGACGACCGCAGGCCCAGCCGGCGGGGGCTTCCAGTTTCAGCGAGGTGGCACCGCGGACGCCGGGACAATCTTCGTTGAAGTCGATCCGATAGGCCCGACCGGAGGCGGCGCGCAGTGCGATCGAGCGCGGTGATGCCTGCTCCACTTCCTGCACGCCGACCGCGTCCATGCAGTGCGGGGCCGGGGGCGTACGCTCCTGTGCGGAGACCGAAGCTGCGAGCGCCAGGCCGAGGCTGGTGGCGAGCACCAGTGACACCTGCCGATGGGTCATTTCCTGCACTCCCTGCGTTGGATGACGGATCGACTATAGCAGCGGTTTGCACGGCCGTTGTTACACGCGCACACTGCCCGGATGGGCGCCATCTTCCATCTGCGGCACTACGGCCAGGCCACCGGCCTGGACCGCCATGACTATGCGCAGTGGGTGCTGCCGCTGCAGGGCGAACTGCAGTTCGAGATGGAAGGCCGCGGCGGTCGCTTGGACCTGCTGCAGGGTGCCTTCGTGGCTGCCGGTGAGGCACATGACCAGATGGCCGATGGCCCCAACGGTTTCGTGATCGTGGATTGTCCTCCGGGCGTGCTTGATGACAGTACGCAGGAGCACCTTTGCCGGCAGCGCTGGCTGCACCTGCCGCTGGCGCTGCGACAACGCCTGGCGGGCGTGCAGGACGGGCAGCCGATGCCGGCGCTGCTGCCGCAGTTGCTGCAGGTGTTTGCACCTGCCGGCAGCGGCGCGCGCATGCAGGGACTGTGTGCAGCGGTGCAGGCCGATCCAGGCCAGGCGTGGCCGGTGGCGCGCATGGCCGCGTCCGTCGGGGTCAGCGAGAGCCGGTTGCACGCGCTGTTCCAGCGTGAGTTCGGGCTCAGCCCGCAGGCCTGGCTCAGTGCAAGCCGGTTGCGTTGGGCCAAGCACAAGCTGCGCACCAGCACGGCGGCGATCAGTGATATCGCGCTGGCCGCAGGCTATTCCGAGCAGAGCGCACTGACCCGCGCGCTGCGCCGTGAGTGTGGGCAGACCCCGGCCGCTTGGCGCAGGGCCGCCGGATTGTAGAGTCGAGCTTGCTCGACTGCCGTTCGCGAGGGGCCGTGCAAAAGCAGTCGAGCATGGCTCGACTCTACAAAGGCGGGAGGGCAATAGCCTCGGTCAAGAGCGCCCAGCGGCCAGCGCTTACACTGCGCGGCCTGTTCTCCCCCCCGAAGAACCCGAATGCGCAACAACCCGATGGCCCTGGGCATCGCCAATGGCGTTGCCGCTGGCGCGCTGTGGGGCGTGGTTTTCCTCGCGCCCGCCGTGCTGCAGTCGTTCAATGCCCTGCAACTGTCGGCCGGCCGCTATCTGGTCTACGGCCTGATCGCCGTCGCCCTGCTGTTGCCGCGCTGGAAGCGGCTGGCACCGCGGCTGGGCCGTGCCGAATGGATCGGCCTGCTGTGGCTGAGCCTGGCCGGGAACCTGGTGTATTTCCTGCTGCTGGCGACGGCGGTGCAGTGGGCCGGTGGCGCGGCGGTGTCCCTGATTGTGGGCCTGATTCCGGTGGTGGTGACCCTGGTTGGCGTGCGCGAGCAGGGCGCTGTACCCCTGAAGCAGCTGCTGCCGGCACTGGGGCTGTGCGTGCTGGGCGTGGCACTGGTTGGCTGGGAAGCATTGATGTCCGAGCACCTGGCAACCCCGTGGCGGCAGCGCCTGATCGGCCTGCTGTGTGCGTTCGGCGCGCTGTTCTCGTGGGCGTTGTACTCGATCGGGAACAGCCGCTGGCTGGCGCGCCGACCGGACCTGTCCAGCCACGACTGGTCGCTGCTGACCGGCGTCACCACCGGTGGCCTGGCCCTGCTGCTGGTGCCGATGGCCTTCATCGGCCACACCGGCGGCCACACGGCGGCACAGTGGGGGGCTTCTGGGCGATCAGCGCTGGCGTGGCGGTGGTGGCCTCGATCCTCGGCAACGCGTTCTGGAACCGCGCCAGCCGCCTGCTGCCGTTGACCCTGACCGGGCAGATGATCGTATTCGAAACCCTGTTCGCGCTGCTGTATGCCTTTGCCTGGCAGCAGCGCTGGCCCTCGCTGCTGGAAGCGCTGGCGATCGTGTTCCTGGTGGCCGGCGTGATGCTGTGCGCGCATGCCCATCGCACGCCACGGGCGATCGCCGAACATGCCGGCTGAATGCGGCCGTCAAGCGTACTGATGGCCGCTTTGTCTCAGATGCAACCAAATGCCGGCACGTTGGCCGATGATCGCGGCAACGATTTTTTGCATCGCAGCACTTGACAGCGGCCCGGCGCACGGTGTTTTCTGTGCGTCATGGTTCTTGATGCCGCCCACGCCAGCCTGATCGCCCCCGCCACCGCGGGCCGTTCGACTGCGCCGGTCGCCACCACCACCATTACCACCACCACCGTCACCACTGCCCTGGTGCGGCCCGTCGTCTTCGTGTAACTCCCGAAAACCACGGCCCCGCACCATACAGGTGGCGGGGAAACTCGACACCTGCATGCGACGGGGCCTCCTACCGAGGTCTGCATGTCTTCCCAAGCTACCGCTCATCCCGTCGCCCCGGCCGATCTGGCTGCACCGTCCATCGTCGTGCACAAGTTCGGCGGCACCTCGGTGGCTGATGCCGAACGCTACCGCCATGTTGCCGGCCTGCTGCAGGCCCGCCCCGAATCGCTGCAGGTCACTGTCGTCTCGGCGATGAAGGGCGTCACCGACGCACTGATCGATCTGGCCCAGCTGGCGGCCAAAGGCGACGAGAGTTGGCGTGAGGCTTGGCATGCGCTGCGCGCGCGCCATCGTGGCGCCGCTGTGGCGCTGCTGGGCGAGCAGGTGGGCGAGACCGTCGAATGGATCGACGCCCGCTTCGATCAACTGGCCGAAGTGCTGGCAGCGTTGGCGGTGATCGGCGAGCTGCCGCGCGAGGTCCTGGACCGCGTGCAGGGTCTGGGCGAAGTGTTCTCCGCGCAGCTGCTTGGCACGCACCTGCGTGCATTGGGCGAAGACTGCGCGGTGCTCGACGCACGCGATGTACTTGTGGTCGGGCATGGCGAACTGGGCGTGGATGTGGACTGGGAGGCCAGTGCCGACCGTCTGGCCAAGTGGCGCCTGCAGCACCCGCAATCGCGCCTGGTTGCCACTGGATTCGTCGCGCGTGACCGCGATGACCGCATCACCACGCTTGGCCGCAACGGCAGCGATTACTCCGGCGCGATCTTCGCCGCGTTGTTCAATGCCGATGAACTGCACATCTGGACCGACGTCGACGGCGTGCTGTCGGCCGACCCGCGGCTGGTGCCCGAGGCGGTGCAGCTGGAGTCGCTGAGCTACGACGAGGCCTGCGAGCTGGCTTACTTCGGCGCCAAGGTGGTGCACCCGCAGACGATGTCGCCGGCGATCCGCCTCGGCCTGCCGATCTTCATCCGCAACACCTTCCAGCCGGCGCATCCGGGGACGCGCATCAGCGCCGAGCGCTCGCCGCGCGGGCCGGTGAAGGGCCTGACCCTGAGCCCGGGGCTGGCTCTGCTGAACCTGGAAGGCACCGGTCTGATCGGTGTGCCGGGTACCGCAGAGCGCGTATTCGCCGCCCTGCGCCAGGCGCAGGTGTCAGTGGTGATGATCTCGCAGGGTTCATCGGAACATTCGATCTGCTGCGTGGTGCGTGCTGCTGAAGCCGGCCGTGGCCGCGAGGCACTGCTGCACGCGTTCGCGCATGAGCTGTCGGTGGGCCAGGTGCAGCGCGTGCAGGTCAGTGAGGGCGTCAGCGTGCTGGCCGCTGTCGGTGACGGCATGGCCGGCCAGCCGGGTGTGGCCGCACGCCTGTTCGAGGCACTGGGCCGTGCGCAGGTGAACATCCTGGCGATCGCGCAGGGCTCGTCCGAACGCAACATTTCGGTGGCGGTGGACAGTGCCGATGCCACCCGCGCCCTGCGCGCTGCACATGCCGGCTTCTGGCTGTCTCCGCAGACGTTTGCGGTCGGTGTGATCGGGCCGGGCAATGTCGGTGCCGCGCTGCTGGACCAGCTGCTGGCGGCCCGCCCGCAGCTGCTGGCCAAGGCCAATGTGGATCTGCGCCTGCGCGCGCTGGCCTCGCGTTCGCGCATGCGCCTGGAGGTGGATGGCCTGCACGCCGACTGGCGGGAGGCCTTGCGCGAAGCGGGCGAGTCCAGCGATCTGGATCGCTTCACCGAACACCTGCTGGCCGCGCACCTGCCGCATGCGGTGGTGATCGACTGCAGTGGCAGTGCCGAGGTGGCCGAGCGTTACGAGGGCTGGCTGGCGGCCGGCATCCACGTGGTCACCCCCAACAAACAGGCCGGCGCCGGGCCGCTGCCGCGTTACCAGCGCATCCGTGCTGCAGCGGCGGCCAGTGGGGCGCGTTTCCGCTACGAGGCCACGGTCGGCGCCGGCCTGCCGGTGATCACCACGCTGCGTGATCTGGTCGATACCGGTGACGAGGTGCTGGCGATTGAAGGCATCTTCTCCGGCACGCTGGCCTGGCTGTTCAACCGCTTCGATGGCAGCCAGCCGTTCTCGCAGCTGGTCGCGCAGGCGCGGTCGATGGGCTACACCGAGCCGGATCCGCGCGATGATCTTTCAGGCGTGGATGTGGCGCGCAAGCTGGTGATCCTGGCCCGCGAAGCCGGCCATGCGCTCAGCCTGGAACAGGTACAGGTGGAAAGCCTGGTGCCGGCACTGCTGCGCGAGGGCAGCGTGGATGACTTCATGGCGCGGCTGGGCGAGTCCGACGCCAGCTTGCTGCAACGCCTGCAGGATGCGCGGGCGCGGGGGGCGGTGCTGCGCTATGTGGCACGGCTGGGTGCCGACGGCGCCTCGGTCGGCCTGCAGGAACTGCCGGCCGATCATGCCTTCGCCAACCTGCGGCTGACCGACAACGTGGTCCAGTTCCGCACCCGCCGTTACTGTGACAACCCGCTGGTGGTGCAGGGGCCGGGCGCCGGCCCGGAAGTCACCGCGGCGGGTGTGTTTGCCGACCTGCTGCGGGTCGCGGCCGGTGAAGGAGCGCGCCTGTGATCGCACGTGCGTTCGCGCCTGCTTCGGTGGCCAACGTGGCGGTGGGCTTCGACATTCTCGGGCATGCCATTGCGGGCATTGGCGATACCGTGAGCGTGCGCCGCATCGATGAGCCTCTGGTGCGCATCGAGGCGATCCGTGGCAGTGCCGTCGAGTTGCCGCTGGATGCCGCCGGGAACACCGCGGGTGCAGCGTTGATGTCGCTGCGCGCAGGGCTGGGCCTGGACTTCGGTTTCGCGGTGGAGATCGACAAGGGCATTCCGTTCGGTTCCGGCATGGGCGGTTCGGCAGCGTCGTGTGTCGCTGCACTGGTTGCCGCCAACGCGCTGCTGGATGTGCCGCTGTCGCGCGAGGCGCTGTATCCGTTTGCGCTGGATGGCGAGGCGGTGGCCAGTGGTGGCCGCCACGGTGACAACGTGGGGCCGCTGCTGCTGGGTGGTCTTGCGCTGTGCACGGCCGATCGGCTGCTGCCGATTCCGGTGCCGGCTACCTGGCACAGCCTGCTGGTGCATCCGCACGCGGTGCTGGAAACGCGCCGCGCACGCCAGGCGCTGCAGGGCAGCTATGCGCTGGGTGAGTTCGTGGCGCAGAGCGCGAACCTCGCGCTGGTGCTCAGTGGTTGCCATCGCAGCGATGCCGCACTGGTGCGCGCGGGGCTGCGCGACGTGCTGGTGGAGCCGCGCCGGGCCGGATTGATTGCCGGCTTCGAAGCCGCCCGTGATGCGGCGCTGTCGGCCAATGCAATGGGCGCGGGCATTTCCGGTGCCGGTCCCAGCGTGTTCGCCTGGTTCGAGGATGCCGACCAGGCGCGTGCCGCCGCCACACCGGTGCAGGCCGCATTTGCAGCCGCAGGTTTCGACAGCGATGCCTGGGTGTCGCCGCTGGATGCATCGGGAGCCCGCTTGTGCTGAATCCTTCCCCTTTACTGGATACCGAACCCATGCAATTTGTTTCGACCCGCGGCCAGTCTCCGGCCGTTGGCCTCAGCGCGGCGATCGCCGCCGGATTGGCGCCCGATGGCGGGCTGTATGTTCCGCAGATGCTGCCGGCGCCACGTGAGCTGCAGGCCGGCGCGACGCTGGCCGATACCGCCGCCGATCTGCTGGCACCGTTCTTTGCTGGCGACGCACTTGAGGCCGCGCTTCCGGCGATCTGCCGCGAGGCGTTCGACTTTCCGGTACCGCTGCGCCCGTTGGGCGACGGTGACCATGTGCTGGAGCTGTTCCATGGGCCGACGGCGGCGTTCAAGGACATCGGCGCGCGCTTCCTGGCCGGTACGCTGTCGCGGCTGCAGGCCGGCAAGGACCGCGATCTGACGATTGTCGTCGCCACCTCCGGCGACACGGGGGCTGCGGTGGCAGCGGCTTTCCATCGCCAGCCGGGCGTGCGTGTGGTGGTGCTGTATCCGGATGGCCGCGTATCTCCGCGCCAGGCGCATCAGCTCGGTTGTTTCGGCGACAACATCCAGGCGCTGCGTGTGGCTGGTGCGTTCGACGATTGCCAGGCGATGGTCAAGCGGGCGCTGGCTGACCGCGAACTGCAGGCGCAGGTGCCGTTGAGCTCGGCCAACAGCATCAGCCTGGGCCGACTGCTACCGCAGATGAGCTATTACGCGCATGCGGCGTTGAGCCACTACGCGGCGCATCGTCGCCGGCTCAACCTGGTGGTGCCGACCGGCAATCTTGGCAACGCGATGGCGGCCGTGCTGGCGCGAGCGCTGGGCGTGCCGATCGGGCAGGTCGTGCTGGCCACCAATGCCAATGCCGTGCTTCCGGCGTACTTCAATGGCGGCGACTACCAGCCGCAGGCCAGTGTGGCTACGGTGGCCAATGCAATGGACGTGGGGGCGCCGAGCAACTTCGAGCGACTGCGCTGGCTCTACCACGGCGATGACGCGGAACTGCGTGCTGCGTTCCGCGCGTTCGCGGTGGATGACGTAACCATCCGCGCGACGATTGCGGCCGCGCATGCCAGCCATGGTGAGCTGTTCTGCCCGCATACGGCCACCGCAGTGAAGGTGCTGCAGGACCTGCGCGCGCGCGGTGCCAAGGGCGACTGGGCGGTGGTGGCGACTGCGCATCCGGCCAAGTTCGAAGCCGTGGTCGAGCCGTTGATCGGCGAGGTGGTGGCGGTGCCGCCGGCATTGGACGCATTGCTGCAGCGACCGGCGCGCGCCGAGCCATTGGCGGCCGATTACGCGGCGTTGCGCGAGGTGTTGCTGCGCTGATCGGAGATGGACGCGGTTGCCGGGGGCCCGGCCGGCCAACACAGGGGGCTAGGAGACGGGTGGCCAGCGGGGG
>NZ_JAWIRS010000008.1:23363-25851 GCF_036320005.1 Stenotrophomonas sp. SMYL11 | reverse complement strand
CCCCCCCCCCCGCCCCCCCCCCCCCGGCCCGCTCGGGGCGGCCGCCCCCCCCCCCCCCCCCAACCCCATGAACCGCGATACGGTCAGATCAACCCTTCACCGGCCAGCGCGCGCAGTGCATCCTCGTCAAGGATCTCCACCACGTTCAGGTGGGGCAGGGCGATCAGCCCCTGCTGGCGCAGCTTGGTGAAGGTACGGCTGACCGTTTCCATGGTCAGGCCCAGATGGTCGGCGATGTCGCCACGACCCATCGGCAGCGATACGCGCAGGCCGTCGCCGCCCAGCTTGGCCTCGCGCGCGGCCAGGCGCAGCAGGAAATCAGCCAGCTTCTCGGCCGGCTGCAGGCGCGCCAGTGCCAGCGCGGCATCCTGTGCGGCATCCAGCTCCTGGCAGGCGCGCTGCAGCAGCTTGCGCTCCAGATGCGGGAAACGGCTGCGCAGTGCCTTCATCTGTGGCAGCGCGACGCGGCATACGCGGCTGTCGGCGATGGCCTCGATGTCGTAGCGATGGTGGTCGCTGCCGCTCAGGCCCAGGTAGTCGCCGGGCAGCACGAAGCCGTTGATCTGGCGGCGGCCGTCGGCCAGGGTGCGCACCAGGCGCAGTGCGCCGCCGGTCAATGTATAGACATGGTCGCGCTCTTCGCCGGTGCGGGCCAGCGTGCTGCCCATGCTGACCTGCTGCGAGACGGTGACCTGCTCCAGCGCCTGCACTTCATCGGGCGACAGCGCCGAGCACACCGCAAGGTGGCGAACCGAGCAGTGCAGGCAGTCCAGCGTGGTGCAGGACGGCGAGGCGGGATCGTTGGTGGCGGGCGGAGCGCCGGAAGGCCGTGACATGTTGCGGGGGGCGTATCGCGGGCGGGGAGGGCCTTATGATACTTCAAGCGGCCGTTCGACCCTGCCCGAGGCGGGGGCGCTAGAATGTCGCCCCCTCCCACGTCCCGTTCCAGCAGGAGTTCCGCCCGTGATCAAGCCCCGTACCCCGCCCGGCACCCTTGAACTGCTGCCGCGCGAGCAGATTGCGTTCCAGCGCATGCTGGACGTCATCCGCCGCAACTACGAGCGCTTCGGGTTCCTGCCGGTGGAGACGCCGGTGTTCGAGCTGTCCGATGTGCTGCTGACCAAGTCCGGTGGCGAGACCGAGCGCCAGGTGTACTTCGTGCAGTCCACCGGTGCGCTGGCGAACGCGACCGAATCGGGTGACCGCTCGCTGCCGGAAATGGCGCTGCGCTTCGACCTGACCGTGCCGCTGGCGCGCTACGTGGCCGAGCACGAACACGAACTGACCTTCCCGTTCCGTCGCTACCAGATGCAACGGGTATACCGCGGCGAGCGTGCGCAACGCGGTCGTTTCCGCGAGTTCTACCAATGCGACATCGACGTGATCGGCAAGGACAGCCTGAGCGTGCGTTACGACGCCGAAGTACTGGCGGTCATCCATGCGGTGTTCTCGGAACTGCGCATCGGTGACTTCAGCATCCAGCTGAACAACCGCAAGCTGATGCGCGGCTTCTTCGAGAGCCTGGGCGTGGCCGAGGGTGAGCGCCAGCTGGCGGTGCTGCGCGAAGTGGACAAGCTGGACAAGCGCGGCGCCGACTACGTGCGCGAGACGCTGGTGGGCGATGGCTTCAACATCCCGGCCGAACAGGTCGAGAAGATCCTGGCGTTCGTCGCCGTGCGTTCACAAGGCCATGCCGATGCGCTGGCGCAGCTGGCGACGCTGGAAGCCGACGCCGGTTCTTCGGAGATCCTGCGTACCGGCGTCGCCGAACTGCGCGAAGTGCTGCAGCTGGTGCAGGCGCTGGGCGTGCCGGAAACCGCGTATTGCCTGAACTTCTCCATTGCGCGCGGCCTGGATTACTACACCGGCACCGTCTACGAGACCACGCTGACCGATCACCCGCAGATCGGCTCGATCTGCTCGGGCGGCCGCTACGAAGACCTGGCCAGCCACTACAGCAAGTCGAAGCTGCCGGGCGTGGGCATCTCCATCGGGCTGTCGCGTCTGTTCTGGCAGCTGCGCGAGGCGGGTCTGATCGACGGCATCGAAGCCAGCAGCGTGCAGGCGCTGGTGGCATTGATGGACGAGCAGGGCATGCCGCAGTCGCTGGACATCGCGCGTCGCCTGCGCGCCGGTGGCATCAATACCGAAGTGCAGATGGAGCCGAAGAAGATCGGCAAGCAGTTCCAGTACGCGGCCAAGGCGGGCATCCGCTTCGTGGTGCTGGCCGGTGAAGACGAACTGGCGCGCGGCGTGGTGGCGGTGAAGGACCTGGTGCGCGAGCAGCAGTTCGAAGTCTCGCGCGACGAGCTGGCCAGCACCCTGCAGGTCGAGCTGGAACAGTCGAAGGTGATGTAAGGGCCGTTGGCCGCACGCCGACTACCCACGAAACGCCCACCTCCCGGTGGGCGTTTTTGTTTTTTGGCCGCGTTCCGGGGGGGGGGGGGGGGGGGGGGGAGGATAAAGAAACAGCGCCCCCGCGCCCCCC
>NZ_JAWIRS010000008.1:0-23353 GCF_036320005.1 Stenotrophomonas sp. SMYL11 | reverse complement strand
TTTTTTTTTTTGGGCCCCCGGTCGGGGGCGGTTATCCTTTCCATACCTAAACCCGCCCCCCACCCCAGGATCTCCCAACAGCTCGCAGGAAACTGTCGAAGGCGGGGTGGGTCCGGTGGCAGGGGTGTCCGCGGCATGGATGCCGTGGCCAAGCCCCCATGGGTGAGGGCGCTTTGCTTGCGAAGCACTGCTTCGCAAGCGCCAGAACGCCCAGCCGCCAGCGGCTGGGCCGGACCGCGGAGCGGGGTTTACGGCGTCCCCTGTCACCGGACCCACCCCGCCAACCCCAGGAAACCAGTTTTTGCTGTTGCTTCAGTCGAGCATGGCTCGACTCTACAGCGGGTGCAGGGCGCAGCCCTGCCCACAACACCCCCAGATTTGACGCACTGCGCAAGAATGCGCTAATGTACTAGCGCGCTATTACATTGATGCATGGATACGACCCCGTGAAAGCCCGCCCCGAGATTGCCGCCAAAGACCCGAAGGCCGACCTGGAAGCCCTGGCCCAGGCCTTTGCCGCCCTGCGCGAGCCGGAACAGGTCGAAGCCTTCCTGCGTGATCTGTGCACCCCGGCCGAGCTGGAAGCCATGGCCGACCGCTGGAAAGTGGTGCCGCTGCTGCAGCAGGGCGTGCCGTACCGCGAGATCCATGAGCGCACCGGCGTCAGCGTGACCACCACCGGACGGGTGGCACGCACGCTCGAGCATGGCCATCGAGGCTACGCCGCCGCCATCGACCGCCTTGCTTCGCGCTGATCCGCGCCCCGTTCCGAACTTCGAGACCTCCCCCATGAGTGCAACCCAGGCAGCGCCGGCACGAGATCGGCTGCGTATCGCCATCCAGAAGAGTGGCCGGCTGGCCGAACCCGCCCGCAATCTGCTCAGCGCCTGTGGCCTGAGCTGGCGCGAGAGCCGCGACAAGCTGTTCTGCTATGGCGAATCGCTGCCGGTGGACCTGCTGCTGGTGCGCGACGACGACATTCCCGGCCTGATCGCCGACGGCGTCTGCGACCTCGGCATCGTCGGCCGCAACGAGCTGGACGAACAGGCCGCGGCACGCCGCCAGATCGGCCTGCCTGACGCCTACCAGGCGCTGCGCGGGCTGGGCTTCGGCCAGTGCCGGATGATGCTGGCGGTACCCGAGGAATGGCAGTGGCAGGGTCCGGCACAACTGGCCGGCACCCGCATCGCCACCAGCTACCCGGCCATCCTCAAGCAGTGGCTGGCCGGGCAGGGCGTGGACGCACAGGTGGTCGAGCTGTCCGGTTCGGTGGAAATCGCCCCGCGCCTGGGCACCGCCGACCTGATCTGCGATCTGGTCTCCAGCGGCGCCACCCTGCGCGCCAATCAGCTCACCCCGGTGCACAACCTGCTCGACAGCGAGGCGGTGCTGGCCGGCGCGGTGCGCGTGCCCGATGATGCACGTGCATCGCTGCGCGCGATGCTGCTGCGCCGCCTCGACGGCGTGGTGCAGCGCCAGGACCGCAAGCTGCTGATGTTCCGTGCCAGCGAAGATCGCGTCGACGCGCTGGCGCAGCTGTTGGCCGATGCCGAGCCGCTGGTGCGGTTGCCGGCCGATGGCGGCGCGCTGCGCCTGCAGACGATGTGCCCCGGGCCGTTGAGCTGGCAGCGCATGGAGGAACTCGAGCGTGCGGGTGCGCAGGGCCTGATGGTACTGAGCGTGGAGCGGTCGCTGGCATGAACCGTCTGATCTGGTCCCGACTTGATGAGGCCGCGCGCAGCGCGGCATTGACCCGCCCGGTGCAGACCGTGGCGCAGCAGACCCGCGATGCGGTGGCGGCCTTGATTGCACAGGTGCGCGCGCAGGGCGACGACGCATTGCGTGCGATTACTGCACGTTTCGACGGTGTCGGGCTGACCTCGTTTGAAGTTTCCGAAGCCGAATTCGCCGCTGCCGAAGCCGCCGTGCCCGCCGAACTGCGCCAGGCGATGGTGGACGCCGCCGAACGCATCGCGCGCTTCCACGCCGCCGGCATGGGCAAAGGCTATGCAGTTGAAACCGCGCCGGGCGTGGTCTGCGAGCGCATGTTGCGTCCGATCAGCCGGGTGGGCCTGTATGTGCCGGCGGGCAGCGCGCCGCTGCCGTCCACTGCGTTGATGCTGGGCGTGCCGGCGCAGCTGGCTGGTTGCCCGCAGGTCGTGCTGTGCACGCCGCCGCGTGCCGATGGCACGGCCGATCCGGCGGTGCTGGTGGCTGCGCGCCTGACCGGCGTGCAGCGCGTGTTCAAGCTGGGCGGTGCCCAGGCCATCGCGGCGATGGCCTACGGCACGGCCAGCATTCCGGCCTGCGACAAGCTGTTCGGGCCCGGTAACAGCTTCGTCACCGAAGCCAAGCAGCAGGTCGCACAGGACGGCGCCGCCGCCATCGACATGCCGGCCGGTCCCTCCGAAGTACTGGTGATCGCCGATGCCGGCGCCAATCCGGCGTTCGTTGCCGCCGACCTGCTGTCGCAGGCCGAGCATGGCCCGGATTCACAGGTGCTGCTGTTGACCGATGATGCCGCGATGCTGGCGGCGGTCGAGGCCGAAGTCGAGCGCCAGGTTGCCCTGCTGCCGCGCCAGCAGATCGCGTGCCAGGCGCTGTCGGCGTCGCGCCTGATCCAGGTCGATTCGCTGCACGAGGCCTTCGCGATCAGCAACCGCTATGCGCCCGAGCACCTGATCCTGGCGCTGCGCGAACCGCGCGCGTGGCTGGACCAGGTGCAGGCGGCCGGCTCGGTGTTCCTCGGCGACTACACGCCCGAGGCACTGGGCGACTATTGCAGCGGGACCAACCACGTGCTGCCCACCGCCGGTGCCGCGCGCGCCTACAGCGGCGTCAGCGTTGCCAGCTTCCAGAACCTGATCAGCGTGCAGAGCGCAAGCGCTGCCGGTCTGGCGGCGATTGGTGGCTGCGCGCGCATCATCGCCAGCGCCGAAGGCCTGGATGCGCATGAGCGTGCGGTTGCACTGCGCATGGAGGCGGCGGCATGAACGCGGATACCGATGATGTGCTGGCCCTGGTGCGCCCCGATCTGCAGGCCTTCGCCGGCTACAGTTCGGCGCGCAGCGCGGCGGTGCAGGGCGAGGTCTGGTTGAACGCCAACGAGTCGGCCTGGGCCAATCCGGCTGATGCGGCGGGCAACAGCCGGCGCTATCCGGAACCGCAGCCGCTGGCGTTGCGTGAGGGCCTGGCGGCGCTGTACGGCGTGACGCCGCCGCAGCTGCTGATCGGCCGTGGCAGCGATGAAGCCATTGATCTGCTGGTGCGTGCCCTGTGCGTGCCGGGCCGCGATGGTGTGCTGGTCACGCCGCCGGTGTTTGGCATGTACGCGGTCTGCGCGCGCCTGCAGGGCGCCGAACTGATTGAAGTGCCCCTGGTGGATGCCGAAGACGGCCTGCGTGCCGATCTGGATGCTGTGATCGATACGGCCAAGTCGCGCAACGCCAAGCTGGTGTTCCTGTGCGCACCGTCCAACCCGGCCGGCAGTGACATCGCCCTGGACGAGATCGAGCGTGTGGCCAATGCTCTGCGTGGGCAGGCGCTGGTGGTGGTGGACGAGGCCTATGTCGAGTATGCGCATCGCCCATCGGCAACCACGCTGCTGGCCGCGCACGCCAATCTGGCGGTGCTGCGTACGCTGTCGAAGGCGCATGCCTTGGCGGCGGCACGCATCGGCAGCCTGATTGCCGCGCCGGAACTGATTGCGGTACTGCGGCGCTGCCAGGCGCCGTATCCGGTGCCGACGCCGTGCGCGGACCTGGCCGTGCAGGCACTGCAGCCGGCCGCGCTGGCACGCACCGCTGAGCGTGTGGCGACGGTCATCGCCGAGCGCGAGCGCCTGTTCGCGGCACTGCCCGGCCTGCCCGGCGTTCGTCGCGTGTACCGCTCGGCCGGCAACTACCTGCTGGTCCGCTTCGCTGATGCGCAGGCAGTGTTCGACACCTTGCTGGATGCCGGTGTGGTGGTGCGCGACCAGCGCGCCGCGCCGCAGCTGGGTGATGCACTGCGCATCAGTATCGGCAGCCCCGAAGAGAATGACCGCGTGCTTGCGGCCCTGTCGGCGCGGAGGGCCGCAGCATGACCCCGATCCTGTTCATCGACCGCGATGGCACCCTCATCGAGGAGCCGTCCGACTTCCAGATCGACGCCTACGAAAAGCTGCGCTTCGTGCCGCAGGTGATCCCGGCGCTGCTGAAGCTGCGCGACGCCGGCTATCAGTTCGTGATCGTCACCAATCAGGATGGCCTCGGCAGCGACAGCTACCCGCGCGCCAGCTTCGATGGCCCCAACGACCTGATGCTGCAGATCTTCGAAAGCCAGGGCATCACCTTCCGTGACGTGCTGATCGACTGCAGCTGGCCGCAGGACAACGCGCCGACCCGCAAGCCGGGCATCGGCCTGATGACTGCCTACCTGCAGGACCGCAGCATCGACTGGGCGCGCTCGGGCATGGTTGGTGACCGCATCACCGACCTGCAGTTCGCCGAGAATCTCAACATCCGTGGCTTCCAGCTGCGCACCGAACAGTTCGGTGGCGAATGGGACTGGCCGGGCATCGCCCATGCGCTGGCCGATGCACCGCGCACCGCCGTGGTCCAGCGCAACACCAGGGAAACGAAGATCCGCGTTGAACTGGACCTGGACCGTGCCGGTGATGCGCGCATCGCCACCGGACTGCCGTTCTTCGACCACATGCTGGAACAGATCGGCAAGCACGGCGGGTTCGCGCTGGACATCCAGGCCGAGGGCGACCTGCACATCGACGAGCACCACACCATCGAGGACACCGGCCTCGCCTTGGGCCAGGCCCTGCGCGAGGCGCTGGGTGACAAGCGCGGCATCGGCCGCTATGGCTTCACCCTGCCGATGGACGAGACCCTGGCCAGCGCCGCGCTGGATTTCAGCGGCCGGCCGTATTTCGTGTTCGAAGGCGAGTTCAAGCGCGAGCGCGTGGGCGACATGCCGACCGAGCTGGTGCCGCACTTCTTCCGTTCGCTGTGCGATGCCAGCGGCCTGAACCTCAACCTGCAGGTGCGCGGCGACAACGACCACCACAAGGTCGAGGCCTGCTTCAAGGCACTGGCGCGGGCATTGCGCCCAGCGCTGGCCCGCCAGGGCACGGCGCTGCCCACCACCAAGGGGGCATTGTGAGCGACGTCGCGCTGATCGATGCCGGCGGTGCCAACCTGGGCTCGGTGCGCTACGCATTGGAGCGCCTGGGCGCGACGGTGCGGCTGGTGCGCGATGCGGACGGCCTGATCGGTGCGCAGAGGGTGATCCTGCCCGGCGTCGGCGCCGCCGGTCCCGGCATGCAGCGCCTGCATGCGCAGGGTCTGGTGGAACCATTGCAGCGGCTGGAAGTGCCGTTGATGGGCATCTGCCTGGGCATGCAGCTGTTGTTCGAGCGCTCCGAAGAGGCCGGCGTCGAGGCACTGGGCTTGATTCCCGGCGTCGTGCGCAAGCTGGTGCCGGCCTGTGGCATCCGCGTGCCGCACATGGGCTGGAACCGGTTGTTGCCATTGCGCGAATCGCTGCTGCTGCAGGGTGTGCCGGAGCGCGCCAGCGCCTATTTCGTGCACAGCTACGCGGCGCCACTCAATACCCACACCGTCGCTGCCTGCGACCACGGTGGCCTGTTCACCGCGGTGGTGGAGCAGGGGCGCTACTTCGGTGCGCAGTTCCATCCCGAGCGCTCCGGCGATACCGGTTCGTTGATGCTGCGCAATTTCCTCGAGGGCACTGCTGCATGAGTTTCATCGTCTACCCCGCGCTGGATATCCGAGATGGCCGCGTGGTGCGGCTGCGCCAGGGCGACTACGCGCAGGAAACCTCCTATGGTGACGATCCGCTGCCGCGCGCACAGGCCTTCGCCGCGCAGGGCGCGCAGTGGATGCATCTGGTTGACTTGGACGCCGCACGCGCCGGTGGCTACACACTGGCGCCGCTGTTGGCATCCATTCGCGCGCAGACGCCGCTGCAGGTGCAGACCGGTGGTGGCGTGCGTGGCCGCGACGATGTGGCGCGCATCCTCGATGCCGGCGCTGGCCGCGTGGTGGTCGGCTCACTGGCGGTGCGTCGTCCGGATGAAGTGGTCGGCTGGCTGGAGGCGTTCGGCGCCGAGCGCATCACCATCGCGCTGGATGCCCGCCAGGATGCGCAGGGCCAATGGCAGCTGCCGGTGCACGGCTGGACCGAGAACGCCGGCGTGACCCTGGATGACCTGGCCCAGCGTTATGCGCGTGCCGGCATGCGCCACCTGTTGTGCACCGACATCGCCCGCGACGGCATGCTGGCCGGGCCCAACATCAGCCTCTACCAGCACCTGTCGGCGCTGCTGCCAGGCGTGGCGTTGCAGGCCTCCGGTGGCATCCGTGACGTGGCCGATGTGGCCGAAGCGCGTGCTGCAGGCTGCGGCGGCGCGATCCTCGGCAAGGCCCTGCTGGAGCAGCGCATGGACCTGGGCGAGGCATTGGCATGTTGAGCCGCCGCATCATTCCCTGCCTGGACGTGCGCGATGGGCGTGTGGTCAAGGGCGTGCGCTTCCGCGACCACGTCGACATGGGCGACATCGCCGAGCTGGCCCAGCGTTATCGCGACCAGGGCGCCGACGAGCTGGTGTTCTATGACATCGGCGCCAGTCCCGAGGCACGGTCGGTTGACGTTGCGTGGATCGAGCGCATCGCGCGCCTGATCGATATTCCGTTCTGCGTGGCCGGTGGCATCGACAGCGTGGAAACCGCGCGCCGCGTGCTGTTTGCCGGTGCCGACAAGGTGTCGATCAATTCGCCGGCGCTGGGCCGCCCGGAACTGATCACTGAACTGGCCGACGAGTTCGGCGTGCAGTGCGTGGTGGTCGGTGTCGATTCGGTTCGCGAGTCGGATGGCCAGTGGCGGGTGCGCCGTTTCAGCGGCAATCCGGACAAGACCCAGGCGGTGCCGCTGCGCACGCTGGACTGGATTGTCGAAGCACAACGGCGTGGCGCTGGCGAAATCGTGCTGAACTGCATGGACAGCGATGGTGTGCGCCGTGGCTACGATGTCGTGCAGCTGCAGCAGGCGCGGGCCCTGTGCCAGGTGCCGCTGATCGCCTCCGGCGGTGCCGGTGCAATGGAACACTTCGCCGAGGCCTTCGACCAGGCCGACGTCGACGGCGCGTTGGCGGCCAGCGTGTTCCACAGCGGCGCCATCGCCATTCCAGATTTGAAGCGCTACCTGCGCGGACAGCAGATCGAGGTGCGGGATGTCTATTGAAGTGAGGCCGTCGCTGGATGCGCTGCAGGCGCTGGACTGGGGCAAGGGCGACGGCCTGCTGCCGGCGGTGGTGCAGGATGCCAATACCCTGCAGGTGCTGATGCTGGGCTATGTCAGTGCCGATTCGCTGGCAGCCACGCTGGCCATCGGCCACATGACCTTCTTCAGCCGCAGCAAGCAGCGGTTGTGGACCAAGGGCGAGCAGTCCGGCAACGTGCTGGTGGTGCAGTCGATCAGCGTCGATTGCGATGCCGATACGCTGCTGGTGATGGCGCGCCCGGCCGGGCCGACCTGCCATACCGGTGCCGAGAGTTGTTTCGACCAAGCGCCGAAGGATTTCCTGGGCGGGCTGGGCCAGCTGGTGGCGATGCGTGAGGCGCAGCGCCCGCCAGGCAGCTACACCACCAGCCTGTTCGAGGGCGGCATCCGCCGAATCGCACAGAAGGTTGGCGAGGAGGGCGTGGAGACCGCTCTGGCGGCGGTGGCACAGGATGATAAGGCGCTGCTGGGTGAGGCTTCGGACCTGCTGTACCACCTGCTGGTGCTGCTGCGCGCGCGCGGGTTGTCGCTGGATGATGCGCGGGCGGTGCTGGAAAAGCGCCATCGTTGAGCTGCGGTAGTGCCGGCGGCTGGCCGGCAACCACCAGATGCCCGACGATCATGAGGTTGCCGGCCAGCGGCCGGCACTACCGGCAATGCGCCACCGCGTGCGCGATGTCATCAACGGAATCTACAATAGGCGGTCTTCTTTTTTCCCGGACCGCCCATGAAACTGCCTGCCGCCTGGCTGTGCTGCCTGTTGCTGACCTCGCCGGCCTGGGCCGCGGATACCGTGGTCAGCGGCAAGGTCTACCTGGAGCGCGACGGCAAACCCGGGCGCGGTGCGACCGATCCGGGCCTGGCCGGGGTGCAGGTCTCCAACGGCGAGGCCATCGTCAAGACCGCCGCCGACGGCAGCTACAGCCTGCCGTTGCGCGACGGCCAGACCGTGTTCGTGATCAAGCCGGATGCCTACGCCTTCCCGAAGGCCACCGACGGCCTGCCTTCGTTCTGGCGCCACTACCGCCCGAACGGCTCGCCGGCGCTGAAGTACGGCGGCATCGCCGCCACCAGCGATGTCACCCGCAACTGGGATTTCGCCCTGCAGTCGGATCGCCATGACAGCCGCCGTGGTTTCCAGATGCTGGTGTTCACCGATTCACAGACCGCCAGCCTGAAGGACATCGGCTACTACCAGCAGTCGATCGTGGTACCGCTGGTTGGCCAGACCAGGGCGCGCATGGGCACCACCCTGGGTGACATCGTCAACGATGACCTGACCCTGTACCCGGCGATCAACAAGGTCACCACCGAGCTTGGCGTGCCGTGGTTCCATGTGCCGGGTAACCACGATCTCGATTTCGATGCGGCCAGCGATGAGCATTCGCTGGACAGCTGGCGCAACATCTATGGCCCGGACACCTACGCGGTGGAAGAGGGCGGCGCCAGCTTCGTGTTCCTGGACGACGTGGTGTACGACCCCAAGGCCAAGCCGAAGTACATCGGCGGCCTGCGCGAAGACCAGTTCGCTTTCCTCTCCAGCTACCTGAAGGGCCTGCACAAGGATCGCCTGCTGGTGCTGGGCATGCACATCCCGCTGTTCGACGCCGCGCCGGGACGCGAGACTTTCCGTCACGCCGACCGCCAGCGCCTGTTCGATCTGCTGAAGGACTTCCGCAACGTGCTGGTGCTCAGCGGCCACAGCCACACCCAGCAGCACGTCTACCACGGCAAGGCCGAAGGCTGGAACGGCGACAAGCCGCTGCACGAATACAACGTCGGTGCCAACTGCGGTGCGTTCTGGTCGGGCGTCAAGAACGCGGCCGGCGTGCCGGACAGCACCATGAGCGATGGCACGCCGAAGGGCTATGCGCTGCTCGATGTGGCCGGCAACGGCAGCTACAAGCTGCAGTACCGCGTGGCCGGCAAGCCGGCCAGCGAGCAGATCGGCCTGCATGCGCCGAAGGTGCTGCGCCAGGGCGCCTATCCGGCCTGGGGCGTCTACGCCAACGTCTACATGGGTGAGGACGCCAGCGTGGTCGAGTACCGCGTCGATGGCGGCGCCTGGCAGCCGATGAAGCAGGTGAGCCAGCCCGATCCGCGCCTGATGGCGGAGAACGTGGCCGATGATCTGGCCAACAGCCTGCGCGGCTACGACCGCTCGCCGGAGGCCACTGCATCGCCGCACCTGTGGCGCGGCGCGCTGCCGACCGATCTGGCGGTGGGCAGCCACAAGGTCGAGGTACGCTCGACCCAGCCTGATGGTGCAGTGTTCACCGCCACCACCAGCTACAGCCTGCAGACTGCCCAGCCCTGATCCAGGGTGCCGCTGCCCAAGGCGAAAGGACCCCGCATGGATATCCGCTTCATGGCCGGCACCACGCCGGTGACCCTCAGCCGCCACTGGTTCACCGGCGCGATGCTGCTGCAGAGCGCTACCGAGAAGGTCTGGGTGCAGCACCCGCTGCATCCGGGCACCCACTTCTCGTTCTCGCTGGTACAGTCGTGGCTGCGTCACATCGCCGGCCACGAAGTACTGGTCGAGCGCACCCGGCCGCTGCTGTTCGCCGGCTTCCGCCCGCAGCGCCTGCGCGTGCTGGTGGATGGTGTGCAGGTGGCCGAACAGGAAGGCATGTAGGCCAACCTGAACCATCGGCGCGCTAGGCAAAGCCGCCCCGATGCCTGAGAATCGGGGCGATTCAATCGATCCAAGCAGGCCAGCGTGACCATCGCAGCAGCGTCCCCGGTTTCCTCCGACTCCGCCCGCGGCGGTCTTCCGCGCCATCTGGTCGTTGCCGATGTCGGCGGCACCTTCGCCCGCCTGGCCTTGGCTGAGACCCAGCCCGGCCAGGCGCCGCTACTGGGCAGCCATCGCACCTATGCCTGCGCCGAGCATCCCAGCCTGGCCGCGATCCTGGCCGATTTCACCGCAGGCCTTTGTCAGCCGGTGCAGACCGCGGTGGTGGCCATCGCCGGCCTGCTCGATGGCGATGTGCTGATCAACTCGAACCTGCCGTGGACGGTCTCGCTGTCAACCACGCGCGAACAGTCCGGGCTGCACGAACTGCAGCTGATCAATGATTTCGAGGCGGTGGCGCTGGCCATCCCGTACCTGCAGCCGGATACCCTGGTGCCGCTGAACGGCGACGCCGATCCGGCGCAGGCCTTCCCGGCACTGGTGCTGGGCGCCGGTACCGGCCTGGGCGCCGCACTGCGCTTTGCCGATGGCGAGCGCCCGGTGCTCGCCAGCGAGATCGGCCATGCCGCGCTCGGCGCCGGCAACACGCTGGAACTGCAGGTGCTGGGCAAGCTGCTGCAGCGCTGGCCGCACGTGGACAACGAGCGCGTGCTTTCCGGCAGCGGCCTGATGAACTTGTATCCGTGCCTATGCGAACTACGTGGTATCACCCCGGTATGGACCACTACCGAGGCGCTGATCGGCGCGGCGCGCAGCGGCGAGGATGCACTGGCGGTGGAAACGCTGCAGGTCTTCTGTGCCTGGCTGGGCAGCCTGGCCGGCGACGCGGCGATCGCCGTGGGCGCGCGCTCGGTGTACCTGGCCGGGGGCATTTCCGCGCATGTGCAGGATTTCCTGGCCGATGGCCGCTTCCGCGAGCGCTTCCTCAACAAGGGCGTGCTGACCGAGGTGCTGCGCCAGGTGCCGGTATGGCGGGTGGAGCACGGCCAACTGGGCGTGCTCGGTGCAGCGGTCTGGCACGCCGCACGGCAGCCCACGCACGACTGATCGGCAGGGCCGGCATCGGGCCGGCCGTGCATTGCAGACTGGGAGGGGATGATGGTGGATCGCAGGCAGTTCCTGCAGGCTGGCGCATTGGCCGCAGGCATGGCGGCATTGCCGGGCGTGCAGGCGCGCACGCAGGGTGGGGCCAGGGTGGTTTCGACCTGGGACTTCGGTGTGCCGGCCAACCAGGCTGCGTGGAAAGTGCTGGCACAGGGTGGCAGCGCACTGGATGCAGTCGAAGCCGGTGCACGCTGGGCCGAGAGCGAGCTGTGCAACCCCACCGTCGGCCACTGCGGCAACCCCGATCGCGACGGTGTGCTGAGCCTGGACGCGAGCATCATGGATGGCGATGGCCGCTGTGGCGCGGTGGCTGCGCTGGTCGACATCCTGCATCCGGTGTCGGTGGCCCGCAAGGTGATGGAGAACAGCCCGCACGTGCTGCTGGTGGGCGAGGGCGCCCGGCAGTTCGCGCTGCAGCAGGGCTTCGAGCGCCAGCAGCTGCTGACCCCGAAGGCCGAAGCGGCGTGGCGCGAGTGGCTGAAGACCGAAAAGTACCAGCCGCAGATCAACGCCGAGCGCCGCGGGCTTCCCGGCAACAGCGACAACCACGACACCATCGGCATGCTGGCGCTGGATGCGAAGGGCAATCTGGCCGGCGCCTGCACCACCAGCGGCATGGCCTGGAAACTGCACGGTCGCGTCGGCGACAGCCCGATCATCGGCGCCGGCCTGTATGTCGACAACGAAGTCGGCGCAGCCACCGCCTCGGGCGTGGGCGAAGAGATGATTCGCAACGCCGCTTCGTTCCTGGTGGTCGAACTGATGCGCCAAGGGCGCTCGCCGGCGCAGGCCTGCCGCGAAGCAATTGACCGCGTGGTGCGCAAGCGCCCCGAAGCGAGCAAGACGCTGCAGGTCTGCTTCCTGGCCATGAACAAGCAGGGCGAGGTCGGCGCTTACGCGCTGCATCGCGGCTTTGTCTACGCAGTGTGCGATGCGCAGCGCCAGGATGACCTGCGCGATTCGGCGTCGATCTACCCGAGCACCCAGGCGTGAGCACGCGGCTCACCCTGGAGATCGCCAGCAACTCGCTGGCCTCGGCGCTGGCCGCGCAGGCCGGCGGCGCCGATCGCATCGAGCTGTTCGACAACCTGGCCGAGGGCGGCACCACGCCGTCGTTCGCCAGCATCGCCATCGCCCGTGAACGCCTGTCGATTCCGCTGTTCGTGCTGGTGCGGCCGCGCCCGGGCGATTTTCAATACGACACGCTGGAAACCGAGCTGATGCTGCGTGACATCGCGCAATGCCGCGCGCTGGGCTGCGATGGCGTGGTGATTGGCGCACTGGATGCGCAGGGTGGCATCGACCTGCCGCTGTGCCGCGAACTGGTGCAGGCTGCCGGGCCGTTGCAGGTGACCTTCCACCGCGCCTTCGATGCTGCCCGCGATCTGCCGGCCGCGCTGGAGCAGGTGATCGGGCTGGGTTGCCAGCGCGTGCTGACCTCGGGCGGCCAGGTCAGTGCCGAGGCCGGCGCCGATGTGCTGGCGGGCCTGGTCACACAAGCGGCGGGGCGTATCAGTGTGATGGCCGGCGCGGGGCTGGGCCCGGCCAATATCGCCGCAGTGGCACGTCGGAGCGGCTGTACTGAACTGCACGCTTCCGCCAAGGGCCTGCGGCGCTCGGCCATGCAGTTCCAGAACCCGGCTTTACGAGGGTTGGACCCGGACTGGAGCCAGACCGCCACCGCCACCGTAGCCGCGCTGCGGCAGGCGCTGGACGGTTGAAAGCCGCGTGGGTCGGATCCCTTCGCAGAAGGTCTCCGACCCCACCCAGGCGCAAACGGGTCAGAGCCCTCTGCGAGGGGATCCGACCCCGTCCTGGGCTCGGTGCGGACAAGTTCGTTCCGCGCGAGATTGTCGCGATCGTGTCACTACTTCGTGCGCTGTTCTTTCAGCGATATCACGCAACTCTTTGATTGTCATGGCTGGCGATGGCCGATAACGGCATTACGCCACGTGTTGCTGCGTCGCCGCATGCCCGGCGCGGTTCAGCTGTGCTTTAGTTTGGATCGATCCACAGGGGAGGGCGCCGCGACGGTCTTGAACCGCTCCAGGCGCCCTGATCAGCCGTAGAGCCGCGCCACCACCCGTCCGTGCGTCCACACTTTCGAAGAGCAACCACCCATGGCTCAGATCGTCCGCAAGCGCCGTCACCTGCTGTCCCAGGCCCTGGTCCTGGCCCTGGCGCCCCTGGCTGCCAGTGCGCAGGAGGCCGCCAACTCGTCCACCAAGGATCTCGATGCGGTCACCGTCACCGGTTCGCGTATCAAGCGCGCCAGCGTTGAAGGCCCGGCGCCGGTCAACGTGATCACCGCCGCGCAGATCCAGAAGGAAGGCTTCGTCAGCGTCTACGACGCGTTGAAGACGCTCACTGAAGCCACCGGCACCGTTGAAGCCGCCTCGCAGTGGGGATCGCATACGCCCAATGCCAGCGGCCTGAACCTGCGCGGTATGGGGCCGAACCGCTCGCTGCTGCTGGTCAACGGTCGCCGTGTAGCGGACTACCCGCTGCCCTACGGCGGCGAAACCAACTTTTCCAACTACGGCAACATTCCCGCGGCCGCAGTCGAGCGCATCGAAGTGCTGACCGGTGGCGCCTCGGCCATCTATGGCTCGGATGCGATCGCCGGCGTGGTCAACGTCATCCTGAAGACCAACTACGACGGCGACGAAGTGCGCGTGCGCGGCGGCACCTCCACCGAAGGCGGCCGCGATACCTGGGATCTGTCCTGGGCCGGCGGCAGGACCGGCGACAACTGGAGCGTTACCTACGCGCTGCAGTACACCAAGCGCGATCCGCTGTTCGGCCGTGACCGCCCGCAGATGGATGATGCCGACGATGCGCCGTACCCGTCCTGGAACATGGAACAGCGCAAGGTCGGATTCCGTCCGACGTCCGGCCTGGCGCTGATCGACCCGACCACCGGCCAGCGCCTGGCGCCGCCCACCGGCACCTGCGAGAAGTTCGACGGGGAGTACTACACCGCCGATCGCCTGGTCTACAACTACGCCGCCAACACCATCAGCAACACCGGCCGCCTGTGCGGCATGAGCGCCGACTACGCCAACTGGCTGCTCACCGGCGGTGCCGAGAACGTGTCCGGCAACCTGTATGCCACCTTCGATTTCAGCAATGACCTGCAGGCCTGGACCAACTTGGCGGTATACCGTTCCGAAGCGATCTGGGGCACCAATCCGCCCGGCGTATCGCTGATCGACGATGACAACGGCTACTACTGGGATGCCAACCGCAACCGCCCGATCCTCGGCGTGCGCCAGTTCACGCCGAACGAGGTGGGCGGCCTGGATACGCTGCGCAACACCAACCGCGAACTGTCCTGGGACTGGAGCGCGGGCCTGCGTGGCCGCCTGGCCGACCGCTTCGACTGGAGCGCTACGGTGGGCCGTTCCTACTACCGCGTGGAAGAACGGCAGAACGTGGTCGACAAGCAGAAGTCGTACGACTATTTCCTCGGCCCAAAGCTGGGCACCACCGCCGACGGCGAGGCGATCTACG
Source organism: Stenotrophomonas sp. SMYL11 (assembly GCF_036320005.1). Taxonomy (NCBI): domain Bacteria; kingdom Pseudomonadati; phylum Pseudomonadota; class Gammaproteobacteria; order Lysobacterales; family Lysobacteraceae; genus Stenotrophomonas; species Stenotrophomonas sp. SMYL11. The sequence continues at coordinate 8,745 of NZ_JAWIRS010000008.1, read as the reverse complement.
CACTGAACGAATCGCGCTGGTGGAACCCGCTGACGCCGGAGCAGTACTGGCAGATGGGCACCGTGGCGAAGAACCGTGCGTCCTCATGGGTCAACCAGGCTTCGGCGGATATCACCGGCGAATTGTTCCAAGGCTGGGCCGGCCCGATCTCGTTTGCGGCGGTGGCCGAAGTCGCGCAGCAGGGCTACCACCTCAGTCCGGACCCGCGCGCCGGCATCGACTTCGACCTGCAGAACGTCGATCGTGGTGGCGGCGAGCGCACCCGCTATTCGGCCGGCGTCGAGTTCAAGATTCCGCTGCTGGAAAGCGTGACCGCCACTGCGGCCGCGCGCTATGACCGCTATGGCAGCTACAAGGCTGACAACAGCAGCGAAGCGCTGGACATCGGCAGCCAGAAGGAAACCACCTGGAACGTCGGCCTGGAATGGCGTCCGATCGAAGCGCTGCTGGTGCGCGGCTCCTATGCCACCAGCTTCCATGCGCCGGACATGCATTACCTGCTGGGCCAGCCGAGCAGCTCCGAAGTACAGACCTATGACCGCCTGCGCTGCATCCAGAGCGGTGCATACCTGGTCAACAACTGTGGCGTGGGCAATACCGATGTCTGGTACACGTTCGATGTGAACCGGCGTGGCACGCCGCTGCTGCGCTCGGAGACCGGTGATTCGTGGACGGTCGGTTTCGTCTGGGACGTGATGCCCAATCTGTCGGTCAGCGCGGATTACTGGGCAATCAAGCTGGAAGACATGATCGTCGACGTTGGCGCCGACGAGGTGCTGGCCAGCGAAGCGGGCTGCCTGACCGGCAAGAACATGGACGGTACGCCGTGGGCAAATCCGGCCGGTGGCGAATACTGCGCCGGGATCCTCGCCCGCGTGAACCGTGACAGCACCGGCCGTCTGGTATCGATCGAGCGCGGCCCGTTCAACCTGGCCAGCCGCGAAGTGCGCGGCATCGACCTGACCGCGCGCTATCGCCTGGAAACCGCGCAGTGGGGCAGCTTCCAGCTCGGCCTGAACTACACCAACCAGATCTCAACCAAGGAACAGCGTTACGCCAACGATCCGAACCCGGAGCGTCGTGACCGCGACCTGCGCAGCAAGCTGCGCGCGAGCCTGGCCTGGCAGCGTGGCAACTGGAATGCCAACGTCTATGCCGATCGCATCGGTTCGGTGCCGGGCGTGCGCTACCACTGGGGCACCGATCGCTTGAACAATCCTGGCGGCTGCCTGCCGTTCGCCGATGGTTACGTGCCCAGCGACAGCCCGTCGCTCAACTGCCTGGAGCCGGCCACGCGTCCGGACGGCTCGCCGAATCCGAATCCCAACGCCGGCCAGCAGACGGCGCGCTACTACGGGCGGGTGGGCCCGTTCATCACCTGGAACTTCAATGTGGGCTACCAGGTGACCGAGCACGCCAAGGTCAACGTCTACGTCAACAACGCGTTCAACTCGGCCAGCTGGAACCACAAGGACCCGTACAAGCTGGACTACGATTTCGCCCCGACCCGCCTGCTCGGCGCGGTTGGCCGCGAGTTCGCGTTGGAGTACGTGTTCACCTTCTGAGGTGGACGGCGGGGGCGTCGGGCCCTGTGCTGCCGGGCGTTGGTAGATCCACGCCATGCGTGGATGTGAAGACCGGGGGCCCCTTCAGGCACGCGGACAGGCTGGATTTGACCTTCCCACGATGGCAAGGTTTAGCCTGTCCGCATCCAGAAGGAACCCCGGGAATCCGATCATGAGCACGCCCCGCGCCATTGCAGCCCCCGCAAGCCCCGCCACCATCAGCCTGCCCATCGAGGGCATGACCTGCGCCAGCTGTGTCGGCCGGGTCGAGGCCGCGCTGTCCAAGGTCGAAGGTGTGGGCAGTGTTTCGGTCAATCTGGCCACCGAACGTGCGGATATCCGCCCGTCGGGCCCGGTCGATCGGGCCGCGCTGATCCAGGCGGTGGAGCGGGTGGGCTATGACGTGCCTGCCGCTACCGTTGAACTGGCCGTGGAAGGCATGACCTGCGCTTCCTGCGTGGGCCGCGTGGAGCGTGCGCTGCTGGCGGTGCCGGGCGTCAGCCAGGCCAGCGTGAACCTGGCCACGGAGCGCGCGACCGTGCGCGGCGTGGCGGGCGTGGACGCGCTGGTGGCGGCCATCGACAAGGTCGGCTACGCCGCACGCTTGATCCAGGCCGGTGTGCAGTCCGACGATGAGGCTGCAGAAAAGAAGGATGCCGAGCGCGCCGGACTGAAACGCGACCTGATCGTGGCGTCCGCGTTGGCGCTACCGGTGTTCGTGCTGGAGATGGGTTCGCACCTGATTCCCGGCATGCACGAGTGGGTGATGGCCACCATCGGCATGCAGGCCAGCTGGTACCTGCAGTTCGTGCTGACCCTCCTGGTGCTGGCCATCCCCGGCCGCCGTTTCTACCAGAAGGGCTTCCCGGCACTGCTGCGGCTGGCGCCGGACATGAACTCGCTGGTGGCGGTGGGCACCGCCGCGGCGTTCGGTTATTCGTTGGTAGCGACCTTTGCACCGCGGCTGTTGCCACCGGGCACGGTGAACGTCTACTACGAAGCAGCGGCGGTGATCGTCGCGCTGATCCTGCTCGGCCGCTTCCTTGAGGCGCGCGCGAAGGGCCGTACCTCCGAGGCGATCAAGCGCCTGGTCAACCTGCAGGCCAAGGTCGCGCATGTGATCCGTGACGGCCGCACGATCGAGATCCCGGTCAACGAGGTTCTGAGCGGCGATGTGGTGGAAGTGCGCCCGGGCGAGCGCGTGCCTGTCGATGGCGAGGTGATCGAGGGCCGCAGCTACATCGACGAGTCGATGATCAGCGGCGAACCGATTCCGGTCGAGAAGCAGCCCGGCAGCAGCGTGGTGGGCGGCACGGTCAACCAGAACGGTGCACTGACCGTGCGTGCCACGGCGGTGGGCGCGCAGACCATGCTGGCGCAGATCATCCGCATGGTCGAACAGGCACAGGGCTCGAAGCTGCCGATCCAGGCGGTGGTAGACAAGGTCACCCTGTGGTTCGTGCCGGCAGTGATGCTGGCCGCACTGGCGACCTTCGCGGTCTGGTTGATCTTCGGCCCATCGCCAGCGCTGAGCTTCGCGCTGGTCAATGCGGTGGCGGTACTGATCATTGCCTGCCCGTGTGCAATGGGTCTGGCCACGCCGACGTCGATCATGGTCGGTACCGGCCGTGGCGCCGAAATGGGCGTGCTGTTCCGCAAGGGTGAAGCACTGCAGTTGCTGAAGGACGCGCAGGTGGTGGCGGTGGACAAGACCGGCACGCTGACCGAAGGCCGCCCGCGCCTGACCGACCTGGAGATCGCCGACGGCTTTGATCGCGCCACAGTGCTGGCCGCCGTCGCCACCGTGGAATCACGTTCGGAGCATCCGATCGCTCGCGCCATTGTCGATGCAGCCACCGAGCAGGGCCTCGCGCTGCCGTCGATGATTGATTTCGAGTCGGTCACCGGCATGGGCGTGCGCGCCAGCGTAGACGGCGCACGGGTGGAGGTCGGCGCCGATCGTTTCATGCGCGACCTTGGTGTGGATATCACCGCGTTTGCGGCGCTGGCGGGCGAACTCGGCGCGCAGGGCAAGTCGCCGTTGTACGCGGCCATCGATGGACGCCTGGCAGCGATCATCGCAGTATCCGATCCGATCAAGTCGAGCACGCCGGCCGCGATCGCGGCGCTGCATCAGCTTGGCCTGAAGGTGGCGATGATCACCGGTGACAATGCCGGCACCGCGCAGGCGATCGCACGCCAGCTGGGTATCGATGAGGTAGTGGCCGAGGTGTTGCCGGAAGGCAAGGTCGAGGCGGTGCGCCGCCTGAAGGCCACGCATGGCCACGTCGCCTTTGTTGGTGACGGCATCAACGATGCGCCGGCGCTGGCCGAGGCCGATGTCGGCCTGGCCATCGGGACCGGCACCGATATCGCAGTGGAGTCGGCCGATGTGGTGCTGATGTCGGGCAACCTGCAGGGCGTGCCGAATGCCATCGCGCTTTCGAAGGCAACGCTGGGCAACATCCGGCAGAACCTGTTCTGGGCCTTTGCCTACAACACCGCATTGATTCCGGTGGCGGCCGGCGTGCTGTACCCGGTATGGGGTGTGCTGCTGTCGCCGGTGTTCGCCGCCGGTGCGATGGCGCTGTCCAGCGTGTTCGTGCTGGGCAACGCGCTGCGCCTGCGCCGCTTCCAGCCGCCGATGGCGGATGCCCCCGCTGCGAGCCACTGAAGGAGAACCGCATGAACATCGGTGAAGCCGCCAAGGCGTCCAGCGTTTCGGCGAAGATGATCCGCTACTACGAACAGATCGGCCTGATTCCCGCAGCCGATCGCACCGAGTCCGGCTACCGGGCGTATTCGCAGGCGGACATCCACCGCCTGCGTTTCATTCGCCGCGCGCGCGATCTCGGCTTCCAGGTCGCCGAGATCACCGATCTGCTGGGCCTCTGGAACGACACCTCGCGCCACAGCGCCGACGTCAAGCACCTGGCCGAACAGCACATCGCCGATCTGGAACAGCGCATCGAGCACATGCGGCAGATGGCCGGCACGTTGAAATCGCTGATCAGCTGCTGCGCGGGCGATGAGCGTCCGGAATGCCCGATCCTGCAGCGGCTGGGTGAGGACGATGAGACGCCGGTGCCGGTCGATACGGCAAAGACCGGTGCGGTGCGGCGGCGGGCGCAGAAGCATTGATCCCAGGTTGCAAGCATGAAAAAAACCCGCCGGGTGCAGCTGCACCGGGCGGGTTTTTGCGTTGCAGGCAAGGAGTAGAGGATCAGTCCGTGCGCGGCGGGAAGCCGGCATCGGTCAGTGCCGCCACGATCTGCGCTTCGCTGGCCGAGGTCTGTACCTGCACGCGACGGCTGGCGGGATCTGCCTGCACGCTGGCCTGCGGATCGACCAGCTCGATCGCCTTGGTCACGCTGCGTGCGCAGCCGCCGCAGGTCATGCCTTCCACGTGGAATTCCATCTGTAGCTCCTTCGGTGCTCTTGGGGGTGGAGCCAGTGTGCACCTTCCAACATTGGCAGGGTCAAGCGCAGGTCTGAACCGAAGACAAAGCACCAATGAAAACGGCAGCCACCTGTACCAGCGTGGCTGCCGTGGAGGAACGCCCCCGCCAGGGCGGGGCGTGGGTTGCACCGGGGCGGGCCCGGGCAACCCGGTGCTGCCTTAGAACTTCCAGGTAGCGCCGAAGTACAGCTGGCGGCCTGCGTAGGTATTGGAGATCAGGCGTGCCTTGGTGTCGCTTCCCAGGTGCACGCGCTGCTCGGACTTGGTGGCATTGATCACCGAGGCGGTCAGGGTCCAGTCCGGGGTCAGGTTGTAGGCCACGTTCAGATCCAGCTGGTCATACGGCTCGGTGTAGACGGTGAGGCCATTGTTGAGCCCACCGACAACCTGGCCGCGACGGTTGAACGAGGCGCGCGCGAGGAACTTCTCGTTCTCGTAGAACACCGTCACGTTGGCCTGGTTCTTGGCGCTGCCGACCAGTGGCGAGGAGCCGATTTCCTGACCGTCCAGAACAATGGAGGCCAGGTTGGTGTCGTTGTAGGTGTAGTTGGCCTGTACGCCGAAGCCGAAATCGAACGTGTACTGGCCATACAGCTCGACGCCCTGCGACACACCATCGCGGCCATTGGCCTGGGTCTCGTAGCGCTGCACGTTCACCGCTTCACCGTTGATGACCATCGGCGTGTCGCGCACCACCGGCAGGGTGAAGTTGTCCACGTTCTTGCGGAACAGGCCGACGCCGGCGACCGCGCCCGGCTGGAAGTACCACTCCAGGCCCAGGTCGAACTGGGTGGCCTTGAACGGTTCCAGCTGCTTGTTGCTGCCCTGGCCGACCCAGCCTGCGGTCGATGCGCCACCGGCGACGCGGCGATCATTGACGTACTCCTCGCTGTAGTAGCTCAGTGCGCCCGGTGCGGCGATGTCGGTGTAGCCGGGGCGGGCGATCACCTTCGATGCGGCACCACGCAGCACCAGCGTGTCGGTGATGTCCCAGGCGATATTGAAACTCGGCAGTACGTCAGTGTAGGTGCGATCCACGCCGATCAGGCTGTAGGTCTTGCTCTGCGCCAGATCGTGCGGCAGGCGCACGAAGCCGCTCTCGCAGCTGTAGGTCGGGTAGGCCGCAGCGGCCGGATCGGTGCACGCCATCGGTGCGCCGGACGCGTTGTCTAGGAAGTAGTCGTTGAACTTCTCGATCGAGTCGGAGGACTGCGCGAACTGCTTGGTGCGCACCACGCGCACGCCGACATTGCCGCGCACGCGTTCGGTGCGGAAGTTGGCCTGGAAGTAGCCCGAGTAGATCTTCTCGTTGACGTTGTAGACGAAGTCTTCCTCGGTGCGGTTGTGCGAGCCGCCGTAAGTCTTGTTCAGGTAGTCGATGTAGGCCGGGTAGTTGATGCCCGGGAACACGTTGGCATTGAAGCCACCAGCGATGTTGCTGATCGGGTTGGACAGGAAGAAGCCAGGCTGCGCATCGCCGGCAGTCGGATCGCAGCCGCTCTGGTAGCGGCTGTTGTCATAGTCGGCCGGGTCACGGCCCGGGCACACCCAGTAGGTATTGCCGGTATTGCGATGGACCTTGCCGTCACGGTACTTGGCGCCGAACTGGATCGAGTCCAGCCAGCCCGATTCGAACAGCTTGGTCACGTCAGCCTGGAAGTAATTCTGCTTGACCTCGGTGCGCTTCCACGACGAATCGGTCGAGCCGGTGTCGACTTCGGCGATGCCGTTCATCAGCTGCTGCTGCAGGTCGGGCGAGAAGGTGGCTGATGGCGTACCGGTCAGGTCCCAGGCGCTGTACAGGTTGCCCGGCAGGTAATCGTTGCCGACCTTGCGGCGCGGCTTGGCCGACATCCGGAAGTTCATCGAAGGACCACCTTCGGACCAGGTACGGCCGCCGGTGAACGAGGCCTTCCACAGCGGGCTGATGTCCCAGTCGATGGTCAGGTCAGCGGTCTGCGAGAGCGCCTTTTCCTTGCTGTAGCCACCGGTCAGCTGCGGCGTCGGAACCGTGCAGTCGTCTGGGCCCCAGCCGCCGGGCTTGAGGCCAGCGGCCTTGGCCTGGTCTTCGCTGCAGTAGTAGGTCTTTCCAGCCAGCTTTTCGAACTGGGCGCCGGTAACGGTGTTGCCGCTGGGGTCGAAGTCCAGGCCGTTGAGCAGGCGGCCGCCGGCCCAGTTTCCATCGCCGTTGAAGCGGGCCATGCTCCATTCCGGAATCTTCAGCATGTTCTGGGTGTAGTCACCCTGCAGCTCGAAGCGGAAGTAGTTGGCCGTCATCGTGACGTTGTCGACCGGCTTGAACTGGAAGGTCAGCTGGCCGCCCTTGCGTTCGCGCTTTTCTTCCTTCACCGCGAAGTTGACCGACGTCGGCATGAAGAAGTCGCTGTAATTGCCGCCGGTCTGGTTGTTGAAGCCGGACTTGCCCCACCAGTAGTGGATGCCATCCTGCGCCTGCACGTTGCCATAGGCATCGCGCGCCTTGCCGGCGCCATACCACTGGTAGTCCTCGGTGCTGGCTTCCATGGTGCGGGTGGTGCGCTTCTGCTGCGTCACGCCGATCAGTACGCCGAAACGCTCGTCCTTGCTGTGCCACGAATACAGGGCCGACGCCTGCGGGTCGATATCGTGGTGGGTATCGGAGGAGGTGCCCTCGAGCGTGACGAAGCCCGAGTTGGATTCCATGTCCAGCGGACGGCGGGTGTGCAGGATGACCGTGCCGCCGATGCCGCCTTCGTCGATGCGTGCTTCCGGCGACTTGAACAGTTCTGCGCTGGACAGCATGTTCGACGGCAGCAGGGTGTAGTTGAAGGAACGGGTTGCTTCGTCGTTGGTTTCCGACGTGGCCACGTAGTTGCCGTTCAACTGGGTCAGGGTCAGGTCGGGTGCCAGGCCACGCACGCTGACGCTTTTGCCTTCGCCGCCGCTGCGGGTGATGACGACGCCGGGCACGCGCTGCAGTGCGTCGGCGACGTTCTTGTCGGGGAATTTGCCGACGTCTTCGGCGGTGATCACTTCGACCACCGCGTTGGCATCGCGCTTCTGCTCAAGGCTCTTTTCAATGGCGTAGCGGTAGCCGGTGACCTGGACGCTGTCCAGCGTGGTGGCATCCTGCGCGCCGGTGGACGTGGCCTGCTGCGCGGCGGCGCCAGCCGGAATGACGGCGGCGGCCAATGCCAGCGCGATGGCCAACGCCAGTGCGTCCTGGCCATGCGTGCGTGTTGAATGCTTCATTCCCATCTCTCCCTCTCTCCTGGATTGATCCGGTGACGTGGCACGGACAACTTGAATCGATCTAATTTGAAGTGACTTTTGTTGCTATCGCCATGCAGTGGCAGTAGCACCGCGCGCGTGGCCTGGTACGTCCTGTTGCTGCTCCCCCAACTCCCGGCCATCGCAGTGTCGTTCTTGGATCGATCTAAGCGATGGGCGGGCGTTTTTTAGCATGGGTCGCCCGCGGGCGCATGCTGCTCCGCAATATGGTACTGGCGTGGCGAAGGGATGACGGTTTGCTGAAAACAGTGAAATCGTTTTCGTGCGCAGGGGAAGGGTGGGTCGGCAGGGCTGCGCCCTGCACCTGCTTCAAGCCAGGGCGACGTCTACAGCCAAAGCCAAAGCCAAAGCGGCTCTGGGTTGTCTGTGGCTTGGCGGGGCGGTGTCGGATTGCGGGGACGCCGTAAACCCGTCCATGGGGGCTTGGCCGCGGCATCCATGCCGCGGACA
>NZ_JAWIRS010000007.1:179371-192359 GCF_036320005.1 Stenotrophomonas sp. SMYL11 | reverse complement strand
GAGCAGGCCCAATCGGCCGCGTGACCCCGTCCAAGTCTCGGGGGTCACTTCACCATGGGGGCTCGATGGCGCCATCCATGGCGCCAACGGTCCTGCCTGGCCCACCCGTCCCACTCCTGACAGTTTCCTGCACGCGCGGAACGAGAGCAGGAATTCAAAAATTAAAAGAAGAAGCAGGATCAAAAGCTGTGCCAACCAAGGTTGGCAGCTACCAGGAGCGGATGGTCGGCGCTGAAACGCACCGCGCTCGCAGGAACGTGTCCAGAGGCGGAGGGGGCATGGCCGTGCAGGACCGTGAGGCGCATGGATGCGCCGACCGAGCCCCCATGGATGGGTTTACGGCGTGTCCTGCACGGCCATGCCCTCCGCCTCCCCACCTATCAGGAAGGCGCTGCTCTTGAGCTCTGGCTCTGGCTCTGGCTCTGGCTTCGAAAAGCGGGCCGGCGGGCTGCAAGCCCGCCAGCGAAAAAAAATCACCCGGCCACGATGTACTGCTGCAGCTGATCCAACTCCCGCCGCTGCGCGTCGATCACCGCCTTCACCAGGTCGCCGATGGAGATCACCCCCAGCACCGACCCGTTCTCCACCACCGGCAGGTGGCGGATGCGGTAGTCGGTCACCAGCTGCAGGCAATGCTCCACCCGCTCACCCGGCGACACCGTCACCACCTTCGCCGTCATGATCTCGGCCACCGCCGTATCCCGCGACGAACGATCACGCAGCACGATCTTGCGCGCGTAGTCGCGCTCCGAAAGGATCCCGACCAGCCGCGGACCGTCCATCACCAGCACCGCGCCAATGCCCTTTTCCGCCATCAACCGGATCGCATCGATCACCGCCGCATCCGGCGCGACCGCATGTACTTCAGGAGACTTGCCGTCCAACAGTTGCCGTACCGTGGTCATCTGCCTGCCCTCCGAGGGTGGGTTGCAGGGCCGAGTCTGCCACGGCGGATGCTAGCCACGCGTCAACCAGGTACAACGGGCGCTGCTTGGATTCCTCGTACAGCCGTCCCAGGTACTCGCCGATCAGGCCCAGCGCGATCAACTGCACCCCGCCCAGGAACAGGATCACCGCCATCATCGTCGGCCAACCCGCCACGCGGTCACCGTACAGGGCCGCCTTGGCAATCACCCACACGCCGAATACGAAGGCCACCGCCGCCGTTGCCAGGCCCATGTAGGTCGCCGCCCGCAGGGGAACGGTCGAGAACCCGGTGATGCCCTCCAGCGCGAAGTTCCACAGCCGCCACAGGCTGAACTTGCTGGAGCCGGCCACCCGCGCGTGACGGTGGTAGGGCACAGCAATACGCTTGAATCCGACCCAGCTGAAAAGGCCCTTCATGAAGCGGTGGCGTTCACGCATCTCGCGCAGCGCACTCAGCGCGCGTGGCGACAACAGGCGGAAATCACCGGTGTCGGCAGGGATCGGCGTGCGTGACAGGCGACCGATCACCCGATAGAACGCCGCCGCCGTGGCGCGCTTGATCCAGGCTTCGCCATCGCGGGCCATGCGCGTGCCATAGACGTTGTCATGGCCCTCGCGCCAGCGCGCAACGAACTGCGGCATCAGTTCCGGCGGGTCCTGGCCATCGGCATCCAGGATCATCGCCGCGCCGTCGCGCACCAGATCCAGCCCGGCAGTCAGCGCGGCCTCCTTGCCGAAATTGCGCGACAGCTTCAACGCCGATACGCGTGCGTCGTCCTGCGCCAATCCTGCGATCACCTGCCAGGTGCCGTCGTGGCTGCCATCGTCCACATACAGGATGTGGCCATCGATGTCGGGCATTCCGTCCAGCACGGCACACAGGCGGGGATGCAGGCACGGCAGCGCCTGCTCCTCGTTGTAGGCGGCGATGACGACAGTAAGGCGTTCGCGGTTCATGCCCTGATTGTACGTTGCCTGCAGGTACATGGCCTGCCACCCCGAGGACAGGTGTCCTCAGTCTTCCGACAGGTAAGCCGCGCCGCCCAGCTGCCGTGCCTGGCGCTGGATCCATGCCGCGCGCCGCTGCACGTACGGCCCTGGCTTTGCCGCGTTGTAGCGCCGCGGTGCCGGCAACACCGCCGCCAGCCGTGCACTCTCGGCCGGACTCAACCGGGACGCATCCTTGCCCCAGAACGTCTGCGCCGCTGCCTGCGCGCCATACACGCCATCGCCGAACTCGGCGATGTTGGCGTACATCTCCAGGATGCGCTCCTTCGGCCACAGTGCTTCGATCAGCACCGTGTACCAGACTTCCAGGCCTTTGCGGACCCAGCTGCGGCCCTGCCAGAGGAACAGGTTCTTGGCGACCTGCTGGCTGATCGTGCTGGCCCCCCGCAGGCGTCCGCCCTTGGCATTGTGGTCGCGGGCCTTCTCGATGGCCTGCAGGTCGAAGCCGTTGTGGTCGGGGAAGCGCTGGTCTTCCGCGGCCACCAGCGAGATCGGCAGGCTCGCTGCCATCTGGTCCAGGTCGCGCCACTGGTAGTGCAGGCGATAGGACCAGTCGGCCTCTCCCAATGCCTCGCCATAGCGCCATAGCATGACCGTGGATACCGGCGGGTCGATGAATCGCAGCACCAGTACCTGCAGGCAGCTGAAAGCGGCCAGCAGCAGCGGCAGCCAGAGCAGCCGTTTCCAGCGCCAGCGCCCGCGGCGCGGGACTTGCGCGATGGCCTCCACCTTGTGCTGCTCTCCCCCTGCCCCCATTACTGGTGCATCCTTCTTCTATCCGGTTGTCGGCGCATTATCCGGCAACCGCCCTCGTTTACGCGCGATGTGAGCCGATGACCGCCAACCCCGATTCCCTGATCCGCTTCCTGCTTCCCGACGCTGGCGTCCGTGGCGTCCACGTGCGCCTGCAGGCTACCTGGCAGGAGATCCTGTCCCACGCCGAGTACCCGGATACCGCCGCCGAGCTGCTCGGCGAGGCCTGCGTGGCCTCGGCGCTGTTCACCGGCCACACCAAGATCGATGGCCGCCTCTCGATCCAGCTGCGCAGCAGCACCGCGCTGCGCACCCTGTTTGCCGAGTGCACCGCCGCCGGTACCCTGCGCGGCATCGCCCAGCTCAGCGAGGGCGCCGATGCGCCGCGCGACCTGTCCAGCCTGGGTGATGACGCCCTGCTCGCGATCACCATCGAGAACCCGGGCCTGGACCCGCGCGAGCCGCAGCGCTACCAGAGCCTGGTCGCGCTGGCCGCACCGGAGCTGGACGAGGCCTTCGAGGACTACTTCCGCCAGTCCGAACAGCTGCCGACCCGCCTGCTGCTGGCCGCCGACCGCAACGGCGCCGCCGGCCTGCTGCTGCAGAAGCTGCCGGGCGACGAGGGTGACGAGGACGGCTGGGCGCGTGCCAGCGCCCTGTTCGAGACCCTGGGCAAGGCCGAGCTGCTGGCGACCCCGGCCGAACAGTTGCTGCACCGCCTGTTCCACGAAGAGAAGCCGGAACTGATGGGCGGCAAGCCGCTGTCCTTCGCCTGCTCCTGTTCCCGCGAGCGGGTCGCGTCGATGCTGCAGTCGCTGGGCGAGGACGAGGCCCGTGCCGCGGCCGCGGACACCGGCGCCGTCGAGGTCCGTTGCGAATTCTGCGGGCGGGAGTATCACTTTCCTTTGACGGAGTTCGGCATACTGTTCCACGGTGCCGAGGGGACTGTACCGGCGCCTGAACGGCTTCAGTAAACGGCTTGTCTTGCATCTGGGGGGATCAAGGCTTGTTAAGAATTCATAAACACCCTAGGATCAAGTTCCCGTCTCCGCGGGAACTTCCGTTGTCCGTCCCTGTCTGAACTGGTCCGATGCGTACCTTCCTGCGTCTACCGCTGGCCCTGCTGATCGCCCTTGGCGCGATCACGGGCGTGCACGCGCAGAGCAAGGACACCCGGACCGTGCTGCCGGTATGGAACAAGGGCAGCGGCAAGGTCGAGGCCCTGCTGTACCTGGAGCCCACCGGTGAACAGGCCGCCGGCGCCCGCTGGCACTTCGGCCGCAACTCACTGGATGCGGCCTTCGGCCTGTCCTCCGGCGATTCGCTGGGCCTGCTCTGCAACAGCAGCAGCGGAACCAGCATGAGCGGCCTGGCCAGTCACTGCATGCTGGCCAGCCTGGGTGACGACGACGACCTCAACAGCCGCCGCTTCACCGGTACCGCCGCGCTGAACCGCGGCAGCAGCCGTCTCGGCATCACCGCCGGCACCGGCCGTGAAACGCTGCCGGCGTGGTTGTCCGGCCCGAACAAGACACCCTCGCTGCGCGCCGAGCAGAACGATCTGACCGTATTCGCGCAGAAGAACATCGGCCGCGAGGGTTTTGTCTCGATCGCCGGTACCTACGCCAAGGCCCGCCTGGTACCGCTGGCCGATGCCGCACCGTCCATCGTCGACCGCTGGGACAGCAAGAGCCTGAGCATCGGCGCCGGCTACGGCAACTTCACCGGCAGCATCATCGGCCGTGTGATCGACGTGCCGGGCAAGCCCGGCAAGTGGGAAGGCCTGGGCATCGGCCTGACCTGGCGTACCCCGTGGTCTGGCCAGCTTACTGTTGGCGCCGAGAACGTGATCAGCCGCGGCAAGAATCCGTTCTCCCCGCGCAATGAAAGCAATGACGACGGCACCGTGCCGTATGTGCGTTACGAACAGGATCTCTGACCCCACCTCCCGGGTCTTCCTGCAGTGACTTCTCCCGGGCGCCGAAAGGCGCCCGTTGCGTATGCGCGATCGTGATACACGCAGAGCGCTTTTCGACGAATTGGATACCGTGCAATTCATGTCGACATACTGCGATACACATCAACGGAAACTTTTTTCGTCACTTTGAGCTAACAAACGAGACAAAGTGATGTCACCTGCGATTCAACCCCTTGATTTCGTGCATCAATTTTCATTTTTACCAAAATCATAGACTTGATTAACGCAGCTTTAATTCTTGGCGAACGCCCGCTACTATCGGCTCAGCCTCGCGATTTGGGAGCGCTTTTCGCTCCCCCGCCGGGCATTAACCCAGCCAAGATTTCTTGGAGAGAGAGAGCCAATGAATTTCCAGTCCAACAAGCTGCGCGATGCCGTTCTGGTCGCGCTCGTTGCCGGTGTGGCGTCCACTGCCACCGCCCAGGCCCAGGAAGCGACCAACCTTGACCGCATCTCGGTCACCGGTTCGCGCATCAAGAGCACCGACATCGAAACCTCGCAGCCGGTCCTGAGTCTGACCCGCGCCGACATCGACAAGCAGGGCGTGACCTCGGTCGCCGACATCCTGCAGCGCGTTGCCGCCAACGGCGCCGCCCTGAACCGTACCTACAACAACGGCGGTGACGGTTCGGCCGGCGTCAGCCTGCGCAACCTGGGTTCCGAGCGCACCCTGGTGCTGGTCAATGGCCGTCGCTGGACCACCGGCCTGGATGGCAGCGTCGACCTGAACACCATCCCGACCGCGATGATCGAGCGCATCGACGTCCTGAAGGACGGCGCATCGACCATCTACGGTTCGGACGCCATCGCCGGCGTGGTGAACATCATCACCAAGCAGAACTTCGATGGCGCGGAAGCCAACTTCTACAAGGGCCAGTACAGCGCCGGTGACGGCGACCGCGAAGCGGCCGACTTCACTCTGGGCACCACCACTGACCGCGCTTCGCTGGTGCTGGGCGTCTCCTACGTCAACGAAAAGGCCGTGATGGCCGGCGATCGCAAGATCTCCGCCGGTGGCCCGCCGTTCTTCAGCGGCCAGAGCAGCACCGGTATTCCGGGTTCGTATCTGCGTAACGACGAGCGTTACATCATCCTCAACGGCGTGGAAACGCCGTTCGATCCCAATGTTCACGGCTACAACACCGCGCCGGACAACTACCTGCTGACCCCCAACGAGCGCACCTCGCTGTTCGCGGTGGGTTCTTACAACGTTACCGACAACATCACCTTCCGCACCGAGGCGATGTACAACGAACGCAAGTCCGAACAGTTGCTGGCTGCCATGCCGGTCACCGGTCAGCGCCTCAGCGCGGGCAGCATGTACAATCCGTACGGCGTTGACCTGACTGGCGTCGCGCGCCGCTTCAACGAAACCGGTGGACGTTCGTTCAACCAGAACGTCAAGAACTGGCACTTCTACGGTGGTTTCGAGGGCTTCTTCGAATTCGCCGACCGCAATTTCGACTGGGATGTCGGCTACCGCTACGACAAGACCGACCAGAACGATCTGACCTACGGCCTGTTCAACAAGCAGCGTCTGGCCGAGGCATATGGGCCCTCGGCGATCCGCGATGGCAAGGCTGTGTGCCTCAACGCCGCGGGCGCAATCATTCCGGGCTGCGCCCCGATCAATCCGCTGGGTGGCCTGGGTTCGATCTCGCAGGAGGCACTGGATTACACCTCGTTCACCGCGCATGACTCCGCCAGCCTGGTGTCCAAGGGCTATTACGCCAACATCTCCGGCGAAATCGTGCAGCTGCCGGCGGGTGCATTGGGCTTCGCAGCTGGTTACGAATATCGTAAGGAAACCGGTCAGTTCGATCCGGACGCCTTCATCGCCTCGGGCCTGAGCACCGGCAACGGAGCATCGCCCACCAAGGGTAGCTATGACCTGGACGAGTTCTTCCTGGAACTGTCGATCCCGGTGCTGGCTGACCTGCCGGGCGCCAAGCTGCTCGACTTCAGCGCGGCAACCCGCTACTCGAAGTACAGCAACTTCGGCAACACCACCAACAACAAGTTCGGTTTCCGCTGGAAGCCGATCGACGACCTGATGGTGCGTGGTAACTACTCGGAAGGCTTCCGCGCCCCGAGCATCAACAACCTGTATCGCGGTGATGCTGACTCGTTCGAGACCTACATCGATCCGTGCTCCTCAACGTCCGGTCGCCGTACTGGCGCTATCGCGGCACAATGTGCGGCAGAGGGCGTGCCGGTCGGCTTCGTTCAGCCGGGCGCTGGTAGTGGTGCGAAGCAGACTCCTGAGCCGTTCACCTGGCAGGCCAACCCGAACCTGAAGCCGGAAACCTCGACCAGCAAGACGCTGGGTCTGGTGTGGAGCCCGAGCTTCGTGCAGGGTCTGAACGTGACCCTGGACTGGTGGCAGATCAAGATCGAGGACGCCATCACCCGTCCGGCCATCCAGGACATCATGGATCGTTGCTATGGCGGCACCGCGCAGGAGCAGGCAGCCAACTGCGGCCTGATCACGCGTGACCCGAACTACGGCAGCACCAACCAGCGTTACACCATCACCAACGTCAACATGCCGCTGCAGAACCTGGCGTCGTACAAGGTGGAAGGTTGGGATCTGGGCATCCTGTACAAGTTGCCGGAAACTTCGATCGGCCAGTTCACCATCACTCTGGACGGCACCTACCTGTCCAAGTGGGATACCAAGTCGACTCAGGATGCTCCGATCGAGGGTCGCCAGGGACGCTATCTCGACCAGGATCCCTACTGGCGCATCCGTTCCAATCTGTATGTCGACTGGTCCTACGGGGACTTCGGGGTCAACTACGGCATTCGTTACAAGTCCGGCATGACCGAACCGTGCCCGTTTGATCCAGTCGAGGAACCGGAAACCTTCGCATACTGCTCTGATGGCGCGAAGGGAACGAACCACATTGGTGCCACGACCTACCACGACATCCAGTTCCGCTACAACACGCCGTGGAAGGGCACCATCATGGTCGGCCTGAACAACGCGTGGGACAAGAGCCCGCCGGTTTCGTACTACACCTCGTACAACATGTTCGACCCGCAGTACGACCTGCCGGGCCGCTACATGTACATGCAGTACAAGCAGAAGTTCTGATCGATCCACTGATCAGCTGATGCAGCAACGGCCCCGCAAGGGGCCGTTGTTCTTTGTGCCTCCGGCAGTACGTGTGGCACGCAAGAAAAAAGCCGCGGCAATGCCGCGGCTTTCTCGTGACCAGTACGGCGATCTTCAACCGTTCGGAATCAGCGTCTCGATGAGATGCTCGACATAGGCCTCGAAATCCTCCCGCGCCTGCTTGGGCTGCTGCAGCTGCAGGGACAGCTGCAGGAAGCCGACATAGGCGGCGTAGGCCAGGCGTGCGCGGTGGCGCGCATCGGTGGAGCTGAGGCCTGCCTGGCGGAACGAAGCGATCAGATAGTCGAGGCGGCGCTGCGACACGCGGTCGATCACCGGACGCACCATCGGATGATCCAATGCCTTCAGCAGCTCGCTGTAGATGATGTGCGGCTGCACTTCATGCGCCACCATCTGGAACAGCTGGCGCAGGCGCACACGCGGGTCCGGTACGTCTTCCAGGCTGCCGAACACCTGTTCCTGTTCGAACAGTTCCCAGCGTTCCAGCGCGGCCTGCAGCAAGGCGTCACGCGAGGGGAAATGCCAATAGAAACTGCCCTTGGTCACGCCGAGTCGCCGCGCCAGCGGTTCCACCGCAACGGCGCCTACGCCTTGTTCAGCAATCAGGTCGAGGGCCGCCTGGGCCCAGTCTTCGGCACTCAGGCGGCTGTTGCGGCCGGCGCGCGGTTCGCCGGCAGAAGCGTCAGGTTGATTCATGGGCTGATTTAACCATACGCCGGGGTTCGTTGCAGTACGCCGTTGCGGGCGAAACCGTCAAAGGACTCTCCCGCAGGGCTGCCGCACCGCACCATACGATGCAGTATTGACTTCCCTCACAAGCGATCCATACTAGCAAGTATGGTTACGTCCCCTACTCCCGCTGCGTTCCATGACCTGCACCTGGAGGCGGCCCATGGTGCCCGCCTCGCCGCCACTGCCAGCGACCACGGTCGTCGTGGCCGGGTGCTGTTCGCGCACGGTTTCGGCCAGACCCGTCACGCCTGGAATGCCACCGCGCGTGCCCTGTCTGCAGCCGGCCTGCAGACGCTGGCTTATGACGCACGTGGTCACGGCGATTCGGACTGGAATGCCGCCGACCTGCCCTATCACGGCGAACAGTTCGCCGATGACCTGATCGTGCTGGCCGGTGAACAGCCGCGCCCGCCGGTGCTGGTTGCAGCCTCGATGGGCGGCCTGTTCGGCCTGCTGGCCGAGTCGCGCTGGCCAGGCCTGTTCTCGGCGATGGTGCTGGTCGACATCACGCCGCGCTGGGACACCGCCGGCGTCGAACGCATCCTGGCCTTCATGACCGCCCATCCCGACGGCTTCGCCTCGCTGACCCAGGCCGCCGACGTGATCTCGGCGTACATGCCGCACCGTCCACGCAAATCCGAGCAGTCGCTGCGCGCGCTGCTGCGCGAGGACGGCCATGGCCGCTGGCGCTGGCATTGGGACCCGCGCCTGGTGGCCGAGCTGGCCCGCGACAGCGAGCAGCACCAGGATGCACTGGCCGAGGCCGCGCGCCAGGTGAAGTGCCCGCTGCTGCTGGTCAGTGGCGGACGCAGCGACCTGGTCACGCCGCAGACCGTGGCCGAATTCCTGGCGTTGGCGCCGCACGCGCGTCATGTACAGCTGCCGCAGGCCACGCACATGGTCGCCGGCGATGACAACGACGCCTTTACCGCTACTGTGTTGGACTATCTGGACGTGTTGCCCGCAGCAGACGCTGCGGCTTCGTCCGCCACAAACGAGCACGTCACCGGAGCACGCTCATGAGCATCGTTCTTCCCTTCCTCGCCCTGCTGCTGGCAGGCGCGTTCGTCGCCTACCACCGCATGCGGCTGGTTACCTGGACGCTGATCAGCGTGGCCCTGCTGGCCGCCTGCTGGTTCATTCCCTACGTCAACCAGACCGCCACGATCGTCGCAGCCGCTGTATTGGCCGTCATCGCCGTGCCGCTGCTGCTGCCGTTCATCCGCAAGCCGCTGCTGACCGGCCCGATGATGAAGGTGTTCCGCAAGGTGCTGCCGCCGCTGTCGCAGACCGAACGCATCGCGCTGGAAACCGGCTCGGTCGGTTTCGAGGGTGAACTGTTCACCGGTGATCCGGACTGGAACATCCTGCTCAACTATCCCAAGCCGCAGCTGACCGCCGAAGAACAGGCCTTCCTCGATGGCCCGGTGGAAGAGCTGTGCACGATGGTCAACGACTGGGAAATCACCCACGTCCACGCCGACCTGCCGCCGGAACTGTGGGCCTTCATCAAGAAGAACAAGTTCTTCGGCATGATCATCCCGAAGGAATACGGCGGCCTGGGCTTCTCTGCGCTGGCCCACCACAAGGTGATCCAGAAGCTGGCGTCGGTGTCTTCGGTGGTCAGCTCCACCGTCGGCGTGCCCAACTCGCTGGGCCCGGGTGAACTGCTGGTGCATTACGGCACCCAGGAACAGAAGGACCAGTATCTGCCGCGCCTGGCCGATGGCCGCGAAGTGCCGTGCTTCGGCCTGACCGGTCCGTTCGCCGGCTCCGACGCCACCTCCATTCCGGACTACGGCATCGTCTGCAAGGGCGAGTGGAACGGCGAGCAGGTGCTCGGCGTCAAGCTGACCTTCGACAAGCGCTATATCACCCTGGCCCCGGTCGCTTCGCTGATCGGCCTGGCCTTCCGCATGTACGACCCGGATGGCCTGATCGGCGATACCCGCGACATCGGCATCACCCTGGGCCTGCTGCCGCGCGACACCGCCGGTGTTGAAATCGGCCGCCGCCACTTCCCGCTGAACTCGACGTTCCAGAACGGTCCGATCCGCGGCAAGGACGTGTTCATTCCGCTGACCCAGCTGATCGGTGGCGCTGCCATGGCCGGCAAGGGCTGGAACATGCTCAACGAGTGCCTGGCCGTGGGCCGCTCGATCACCCTGCCGTCCACCGCCAGTGGCGGTGCCAAGGCCGGTGCCGCCGTGACCGGCGCCTATGCGCGCATCCGCAAGCAGTTCGGCCTGTCGGTCGGCCGCTTCGAAGGCGTGGAAGAAGCGCTGGCCCGCATCGGCGGCAAGGCTTACAAGATCAGCGCGCTGTCGCAGGCCACCGCCGCGGCGGTTGACCGTGGTGACGTGCCGTCGGTGCCGTCGGCGATCGCCAAGTACCACTGCACCAACATGAGCCGCGAAGTGATCTCGGACATGATGGACGTGATCGGCGGCAAGGGCATCATCCTGGGGCCGCGCAACTTCGCCGGCCGCAGCTGGCAGGCCGCGCCGATCGCGATCACCGTGGAAGGCGCCAACATCATGACCCGCAGCCTGCTGATCTTCGGCCAGGGTGCGATCCTCTGCCACCCGTGGGTGCTGAAGGAAATGAAGGCCGCGCAGGATCCGGATACCCGTGCCGGCCTGCAGGAGTTCGACCGCAGCCTGTTCGGCCACATCCGCTATGGCCTCTCCAATGCCGTGCGTTCGTTCTGGTTCGGCCTGACCGGTGCACGCTTCGGTGCTGCCCCGGGTGACGCCTACACCCGCCGCTACTTCCGCAAGCTGGACCGTTACTCGGCCAACCTGGCGCTGATGGCCGACATCTCGATGATGACCCTCGGCGGCAAGCTGAAGTTCAAGGAATCGCTGTCCGGCCGCCTGGGCGACGTGCTGAGCCACGTCTACATGACCAGCGCCATGCTCAAGCGCTACCACGACGAAGGCGCACCGCAGGCCGACCAGCCGCTGCTGGCCTGGGCTTTCCATGACAGCGTGCACAAGATCGAAGAGTCGCTGTCGGCGGCCCTGCGCAACTTCCCGATCCGTCCGATCGGTTGGCTGATGTGGGCGTTGATCTTCCCGCTGGGCCGTCGTGCCGAGGCCCCCGGCGACCGCCTGAGCCGCCGTGTTGCCGCTCTGCTGATGGCACCGAATGAAGCCCGCGACCGCCTGGCCAGTGGCGTGTTCCTGACCCCGTGCGAGAACAACCCGGGCGGCCGCATCAACAGCTACCTGAGCAAGGCGATCATGGCCGAGCCGGTGGAGCGCAAGTTCCTGAAGGCGCTGAAGAGCAAGGGCATCGAGGCGCTGGACTTCAAGAGCCAGCTGGACGAGGCCGTGGCCGAAGGCGTGATCACCCAGGACGAGCGCAGCCTGCTGGAAGAACTGCGTACGCTGACCCTGGACACCATCACCGTGGACGACTTCGACACCCACGAACTGCGCGCGGCCAGCTACTACGACCGCCAGCACAAGGACCCGCATTCGCAGGCGGCCTGATCGCCCGCGACACGCGTTGCCTCGACGGCGGGCCTCGGCCCGCCGTCGCTTTATCCGCCGACCGGAATACCCCTCATGTCCACGCCCCTGCTCTCGCTCTACCACCGCCTGCAGCGCTGGCCTGCCGGCAACTGGCTGTTCTCACGCGCGGTGTGTTTCAAGGCGCCCTACTTCGCCAGCATCGCACCGCGCATCACGCGCCTGGAGCACGGCCGCTGCGAAGGCACGCTGGCCGACCGCCGCAAGGTGCGCAACCACATCGGCACGGTGCACGCGATCGCGATGTGCAACCTGGCCGAACTGACCGCCGGGTTGATGGTCGATGCCTCGCTGCCGAAGGGCATGCGCTGGATTCCGAAGGGAATGCAGGTGCAGTACCTGGCCAAGGCGCGTGGCACGCTGCATGCGGTGGCGCTTCCGGCGCAGCCGATCGTGGTCGCGGCCGAGGGCTATGCGCTGCCGGTGACGGTAAGCGTGCGCGATCGCGCGGGGACGGAGGTGTTCAGCGCGGTCATCGACATGTGGATGTCGCCGGCGAAGTAGTGTTCCCGCCAACGGCGCAGCCCCTCGTGGGTGGGCAGTTGGTCGCGGAAAGCCCAGGTTTGGCTGAGGGCGGTGGGTTCACGGGGGACGCCGTGAACCCGTCCCTGGGGGCTTGACCGCGGCATCCATGCCGCAGACACCCCCGCGAACCCACCGCCCCCAGCCTCTGACAGATCTCTGCGGCGTCCACCCACGGAAGAGAAAAGAAGAGCAAAAGCAAAAGCGGCCCACTGGCCGCTTTTTGCTGTTGCTGTTGCTGTTGCTGTTGCTCTTGATCTTCTTTTTCTTCTCCGTGGGCTGGCCGCGCAGGGAGACTATCGGGGGTGGGGGGGGGGGGGGGGGCGGGGGGGGGGGGGGGCGGGGGGGGCCGCCCGCGCCTACAAGGGCGGTAGTGGAACGGGGCCACCGCCC
>NZ_JAWIRS010000007.1:170456-179361 GCF_036320005.1 Stenotrophomonas sp. SMYL11 | reverse complement strand
TTGTTTGTTTGCGCGGGGGGGGGGCGGCGCTGGGACATTTGGGGGGGGGGGGGGGGGGGGCCGCGCAGGGGCGTTGGCGCCATGGATGGCGCCATCGAGCTTACATGGACGTACTTGCAGCGTCCCCTGCACGGCCCACCCACCCCACCCAACACATGACCCGCTCTACGCGCCCCCCCCCACGAGGGGCTGCGCCGTTGGCTGGAACTCACGCCACCGCGCGAAGAACCAGCGCCAGGATCGCCGGCAGCGCCTGGATCATGAAAATGCGCCGGCTCACGCTGTACGCGCCATAGCACCCCGCCACCACCACGCAGGCCAGCGAGAACGTCACCAGTACCGGCTGATCGATCACCAGCCCCACCACAATGCCCGCCGCCAGGAAGCCGTTGTACAGGCCCTGGTTGGCCGCCAGCACGCGCGTGGTCTCTGCCTTCTCGGACGTGTTGCGGAAGGTCTTCAGGCCCAGCGGGCGGGTCCACAGGAACATTTCCAGCACCAGGAAATAGACGTGCAGCAAGGCGACCAGCAGGGTCAGGGCGAGTGCGATCCAGTACATGGGCGGTTCCTTGGATAGATGGATGGGGTGATGGGGTCAGAGCCCTCTCCGTGGGAGAGGGATCCGACCCCGCGCGGCTCAGCGGTCGCGCGGCAGCTTCTTTTCTTCGCGCAGCACACCGAATGCGGCGGCGGTCATGCACGCGGCAACCACCACGCCGCCGATGAACACCACGTGTGAACCAAACAGCGACAAGCCCTTGTGCACCCACGCAAAGCTCAGGTCCGCGCCGCGGTACACCACGGTATCGATGGCCGCACCGGCCTTGTAGCGCCACTGCCGGTCCACGCGGGTATAGATGGTTTCGCGTGCCGGCTTGGCCAATGCGAACTCGCTGGCGCGGGTCATCACCTGCACCACTGCGACCATCAACGGCATGGGTGAAGCGGCAAGCACCGAGAAGCCGATCAGGATCGCAAAGCCAGGGATCAACAGGGCCGGCGCGATGCCGTGGCGCGACAGCAGCCAGCGGGTCAGGCCGAGCTGCATCAGCAGCGCCAGTGCGTTCACCGCCAGATCGATACGCGAGAAGAAGGCCGTGGCAGCACCTGCATCGTTGAACGCCGCACGCACGATGCTGGCCTGCTGGTTGTACAGCAGGGTGCCAACGCCCACACCGAACACCACCATGATCGCCAGCCAGCGCAGCAACGGCTCACGCACGATCAGTTTCAGACCGTCCAGCACGCTGCCACCCATCGGCTGCTCGCCGGATACCAGCTGCTGCTCCTGCTCACGCAGCACCGCCCAGTGCCGTAGCCGCCAGATGCTCAACAGGCAGATGGCGAGGAATCCGGCCGAGACCAGCATCAGGTTGGCGATGCCCACACGCTGCACCAGCGCACCGGTGATGATCGGACCGAGAAAGGCACCAATGGTGCCGGCCGCGCCGATGTAACCGTAGAAGGCACGTGCCTGCGCGTTGGAAAACACATCGGCCATGAAGCTCCAGAACACCGCCACCGCGAACAGGTTGAAGACGGTGATCCAGAAAAAGAACGCCATGCCTCGGCCCGGCACACCGCTGTCGAACAGTACGTAGAAACCCAGCAAGGTGACGATGAAGAACCCATACACCGCCGGCAGGAACACCCGCCTTGGGAAGCGGCTGACCAGCCAGCCATACACCGGCTGCAGCACCAGCATGATCACGAACACGCAGGAGAACAGGAACTGCAGGACGAAATCCTTCAGCGCGATGCCATGGCTGGCGAACCAGGCGATCAGCATCGGCGGGAACACCGTTTCCAGGTCGGCCGAGGCGGCCATCGCCTCCCGCACCGGGCGCAGCACGTAGTAGCCACTGAGCAGGCAGAAGAAGTACAGGAACGACCACCACAGCGCCGGCGACTCACGCAGTGCCGCCGTCAGCCCACGCAACGGCCCCTTGCCCTTCACCGCGCTCACGCGGTGTCCCTCGCCAGAAGACGGCGGTTGGACAGCGGCATGGCAGGCTCCGGGGGCGGTGAAGCGCGTACGTTAGCCAATGCACTGCAACATCGCCAGCAGCAGCCACGCAGAAGGCCGCAACGCAGTGTCACAGCCCCGTCCAGACGACACGTTCTGACACATGCTATCGGGGCGCCAAAATTCCAACTTTTTCAACGAGATGCGCATTCATCTTCGCTTTGTTTGTGCACAAGGGAAAAGCGGCGCTAGAATCGCCATCAGCAGTCGCGCACGGGTCTCCACGATGAAAAAGAACAGCCTGCGTCGTCCGATCCGTTCGGCGGCCACCGGTTTGCTGGGCATGTTGATGCCCGTTGCCTTGTCCACCACCGCGCAGACCCCGCCGCCATTGCCGCCGATGCCGGCCAACATCGAATCCGCTGCCACCACCGCAGTCGCCCACACCCAGCCTGCGGCCTACCGCACCGGCCTGGTGCCGCAAGTGCAGCTGCCCGCCGCCGGCTTCAACGTCGCCCACATCGAATCGATGGCGCAGCAGCTCACCTATGGCGAGCGCGTGCCGGGCATGGCGGTGGCGATCGTGCAGGGCGGCCGCGTGCTCAGCGCGCGTGGCTATGGCGTCACCGACGTCAACAACCCGCTGCCGGTCGATGCCCACACCGTGTTCCGCCTGGCGTCGCTGTCAAAGGCCTTTGCCGGCACCATGGCCGGCCTGCTGGTCAACGACGGCACCCTGCGCTGGGACAGCAAGGTCACCGACTACGTGCCGGGCTTCCGCTTGAACTCGCCGGAAGCGACTGATCGCCTGACCGTGGCCGACGTGCTCAGCCACCGCGTCGGCCTGCCGTACAACGCCTACGACCGCGACATTGAAGGCAACGCCGAGTACTACGCACTCACCCAGAAGCTGGCCAATACCAGCCTGAAGTGCCTGCCGGGCGACTGCTACGCCTACCAGAACGTGGCCTTCAGCCTGATCGGCGACGTCGTCTATGCCGCCTCGGGCAGCTTCTACGAGCAGTCGGTGGAGCGCCGCATCTTCAAGCCGCTGGGCATGAACGATGCCAGCCTCGGCCTGGCAGGCATCCAGGCCAGCTCGCGCTGGGCGCGGCCGCACGTGCGCAGCCGCAACGGCTGGGTGTCGCTGACACCGAAGCCGACCTACTACCGCGTCGCCCCGGCCGCCGGCGTCAACGCCAGCGCCAGCGACATGGCGCAGTGGCTGCTGGCCCACACCGGCCATCGCCCGGACGTGCTGCCGGCACCGCTGCTGGCCACCCTGCATTCGAGCCTGATCAACACCCCGGGCGAAATGCGTTCGGGCTGGCGCCGCGAGCGCCTGCATTCGGCCGGCTACGCACTGGGCTGGCGCACCTTCGACTACGCCGGCCACGATGTGGTGTTCCATGCCGGTGCCGTGCAGGGCTATCGCGGCCTTGTCGCGCTGGTGCCGGAACGCGATCTCGGCATCGCCATCATGTGGAACGGCGAAAGCGGCCTGCCCAGCGGCCTGCTGCCCACGGTGCTCGATTCCGCGCTCGGCCTGCCGACGCAGCGCTGGCTGGACGTGGACACCGACTTCGGCAGCGACAACCTGATGGCCGAAGGCGCGAGCCCGGCGCAGGACAAGCGCAAGGGCAAGGGTGCTTCGAGCAACCGTGCGGTGGCCTCGCCGCGCTGAGTTGGCGGGCTTCACCGTGTGTGCAAAGGGCGGCCTGCGGGTCGCCCTTTTTGTTGGTAGTTGTAGAGCAAAGCAGTCGAGCACCGCTCGACTCTACAAACGGAAGGCTAATGCGCGAAGTAGTGCATGCCGCCATCCACCGGAATCACCGCGCCGGTGATGTAGCCGGCCAAGGGCGAGGCCAGAAAGGCCACCAGCGGCGCCACCTCCTCCGGATCACCAAAACGCCCGATCGGAATGTTGCGTTCGATGAACTCACGCCGGCTTTCCTCGGTGGGATGCAGGCGGCCGAGGATCTGTGCGCTGTTGATCCGTCCCGGCGCGATTGCGTTGACCGTGATGCCCTGCCCGGCCACTTCCGACGCCAGCCCCTTGCCCCACAGGTGCAGCGCCGCCTTCGCGGCGGTAGCCGCGTTCACCGCGCGTGGTTCCATCGAACCGCTGAAGTTGATCACCCGCCCCCAACCGTGCACCTGCATCGCTGGCAGCAGCGCCTGGGTCAACCTTCGCGCGGCGGAAAAATTCAGTGCGATTGCCTCTTCCCAGACATCGTCACCGGCATCCACCGTGGTCGGTCGCGATCCCCCCGCCCCGTTGACCAGGATGTCGACGCGCTGCAGCGCCGCCAGGGCTGCATCCGCAATGCGGCGTACATCCTCCGCATCGGTGACGTCGCCGAGTAGGATGATCGGCGCCGGCACACCCGTGGCCTCAATCTCGGCAGCCAGCGCCTGCAGCGGTTCCAGACGCCGTGCGCTGATCGCAATGCGTACTCCCTGTGCCGCCAGCAACCTGGTCACACCGGCACCGATGCCACTACCCGCCCCGGTGACCAGCGCGGTACGCCCTTCAAGCCCCAGATCCATGTTGTTCTCCCAATCAGCCAGCCGGTACATCCGGCCCGTGCGGTGCATGCTGTTTGATCACCCCTGATTGATAAACTCCGCACAGGTTTCAGCATTCAACACCCGGGGTGTCAGATGAACC
This sequence comes from Stenotrophomonas sp. SMYL11, assembly GCF_036320005.1. Lineage (NCBI taxonomy): Bacteria > Pseudomonadati > Pseudomonadota > Gammaproteobacteria > Lysobacterales > Lysobacteraceae > Stenotrophomonas > Stenotrophomonas sp. SMYL11. The sequence continues at coordinate 174,724 of NZ_JAWIRS010000007.1, read as the reverse complement.
TGCTGGAGAGCATGCAGGTCTACGTGCTGATCGTGGACAAGGGCAGCCTCAGCGCTGCGGCGGCGGCGATGGATATCTCGGCGACGATGGCCGGCAAGCACCTGCGTGCGCTGGAAGCACGGCTGGGGATGCAGCTGTTGAGCCGTACCACCCGGCGCCAGCACATGACGCCCTTCGGCGAGGACTACTACACCCGTTGCCGGGAGATCCTGCGGCTGGTGGAAGAAACGGACGCACAGGCGCAGCACCAGCAGCTGGCACCGGCGGGCACGTTGCGCATCAGTGCGCCGGTGATCTTCGGCACGCACGCACTGGTACCGGCACTGGCCGAATACATGGCGCGCCATCCGGATGTCCGGGTCGAAGTCACGCTGAGCGACCGCGTGGTCGACCTCGCCGAGGAGGGTTTCGAAGCGGCGCTGCGCATCGGCACGCTGGCCGACAGCAGCATGCTGGTGGCGCGTGCGCTGGCACCGTATCGCTTGATGATGTGCGCATCGCCGGCGTACCTGGCCAGGCATGGCACGCCTCGCAGCCTGCAGGACCTCGCCCTGCATCAGTGCCTGTCCTTCGAACCGAGCGCACTCGCGCAGTGGCTGCAGGCCGACGCTGGCGAACTCGAGCGTGCGCCCGACGGTCGGCTGCAGGTCAACAACGGTGAAGCACTGCGAACGGCGGCGTTGCATGGGCTGGGCATCGTGCTGCAGTCGGCACTGCTGCTGGCTGCCGACATCGACACCGGGCGCCTGGTGCAGCTGTTCCCTGAGTTCGGCCAGACCGGTCGGCCGATGCACGTGGTCTACGCCCACGATCGCTACCACTCGACCCGCCTGCGCAGCTTCCTGGACTTCCTGGTGGAGCGCTTTCCACCAGCGCCGCACCGCTAGCGTCGACCGTCAGAAAAGCAGTCGAGCACGGCTCGACCCTGCAAACGGCCCATAAAAAAACCCCCTCCCCGCTGGGCAGCCGGGGAAGGGGGTTTCAGGATGCGGCTATCGGGAAGTACTTAGATCAGCGGCGCCGGGGTTGCCGGCAGAGCGACCGGAGCAGCCTTCTTCTTGCGGGCGGCCGGCTTGCGCTTGGCAACCTTCTTCGCTGCCTTCTTCGGGGCAGCCTTCTTGGTCGCCTTCTTCGCGGTCTTCTTTACTGCCTTCTTGGCGGTCTTCTTGACGGCCTTCTTGGCAGTTGCCTTCTTCGCGGCCTTCTTGGCCGGCTTGCGGGCCGTTGCCTTCTTGGCAGTCTTCTTGGTGGCCTTCTTGGCAGCCTTCTTGACGGCCTTCTTCGCGGTCTTCTTGACGGCCTTCTTGGCAGTGGACTTCTTGGCTACCTTCTTCGCCGCCTTCTTCACTGCCTTCTTCGCAGTGGTCTTCTTGGCGACCTTCTTCGCAGCCTTCTTCACTGCCTTCTTGGCGGTCGCCTTCTTCGCGACCTTCTTCACTGCCTTCTTGGCAGCGGCCTTCTTCGCGACCTTCTTCACCGCTTTCTTGGCGGCAGGCTTCTTCTTCGCAGCTTTCTTGGTTGCCATGGGATGGCTCCTCGTCAGTGATAGGGAGTTGAAACGCCCAGGTGGATCAAACCCGCGGATGCTGCGTGCGGGGACCGCCGGCGCGTCAGGCGCGCCGTTACGGATGCGGCAATGCCCGCCTCGATCGGCGGAGCGGACATCGGAACGGGAGTTGCCTTGCATTTCTCCGGGGGAAGCGGGGCCATGTCCACCGTCATCAGGGTCGCGGTGGTCTTGAAGGGGCTGCTTCGCATCGGACGATTGATTCTGCGCACTCGGTTGGGCAGGCAAGGTCTGCTGAGGCGAAACCTAATCACGGTTTTTTTTACTGTCAACAACCCCCGCGAAAAATTTTCACATCCGCGCCATCCCGGACGCCGCCCTCGCCACCGCCATGCGCGCCCTGCAACGACCATTGAAGCGGCGCGCACGCGCGCCGCATACGACGAAGTCGATGCGCTCTCTGAACAAAAAACACTTGAAATAAGCACTCTGCGCAGATAGGCACATATTCTGGGCGACAGCGCACGTGCATCGCCGATAGTCACCGGCACCGTCGCCAACGCCAGCACAACGGGGCCGCAACGGGGGGCGAAAAGTTTTCACATTCGATCGCTTCGGCGCAGGGCGGAAACGCGGATTTGCGCAAAACTGCGCACGCTGATCGGCACGGTTCGTCTGTCGGCTGATGCCACGCCGAGGGTGCAGAGCGAACCCGCCGTCATGAGTCCGACGCACTCGCCAAAACAAAAACGGCCACCCGAAGGTGGCCGTTCCAGAACCCGGAAGTGACGACTCAGTGGTCGTCGTTTTCCAGGGCTTCGGCATACGCGTCCGGATCCAGCAGATCGTTGACCTCTTCAGCGTTGGTCAGTTCGACCACGAACATCCAGCCTTCGCCGTAGGCATCTTCGTTGATGGTTTCCGGCTTGTCGGACAGCGCCGAGTTGACCTCGACGACCTTGCCGCTGATCGGGCTGTAGACGTCCGAGGCGGCCTTCACCGACTCGACGACGGCGATCTGCTCGCCAGCCCTGGCGTCGGCGCCGACTTCCGGCAGTTCGACGTAGACCAGGTCACCCAGCAGGCCCTGGGCGTGGTCGGAAATACCGACGGTGACGCGGCCATTGCCTTCGACACGGGCCCACTCATGGGACTTGAGGAACTTGAGGTCGCCGGGGATCTCGCTCATGGGACTGCTCCAGAGATATGCAGGGGTGGAAAAAACGGGGCTAGTGTAACCAACCGGCCGCCACTGCTGTCAGTGACGACCGGCACGTTCGGATCAGGCGTCGGCGAGCACGCCGGGCTGGGCCTGGCCTTCGCGCACGAACGGGAACTTGACCACGCGCACCGGCACCTGCCGGCCACGGATGTCGACGGTGACCTCGCCGAGTTCACCGGCCGGTACACGGGCGAAGGCGATGCCCTTGGCCAGGGTCGGCGAGAAGGTGCCGGACAGGATCTCGCCCTGGCCGCCGGCGGTGGTCACCGCCTGACCATGGCGCAGCACGCCCTTCTCGTCCATCACCAGACCGATCATCTGGCGGGCGGTGCCGGCAGCCTTCTGCGCTTCCAGCACGTCGCGGCCGATGAAGTCGCGACCTTCGTCCAGCGACACGGTCCAGGCCAGCGCCGCTTCGTACGGGCTGATCTCTTCGTCCATGTCCTGGCCGTACAGGTTCATGCCGGCTTCCAGGCGCAGCGTGTCGCGTGCGCCGAGGCCGGCCGGCTTCACTCCCGCCGCCAGCAGGCGGTTCCAGAACGCGACCACGGCGTCCTGCGGCAGCAGGATTTCGAAGCCGTCTTCGCCGGTGTAACCGGTACGGGCGACAAACAGTTCGACGCCGTCATCGGACTGCACCTGCAGGGCGGCGAAGCGGCCCAGCTTGGTCAGCGCCTGACGGTCCGCATCACGGGCCAGGCCGATAACGATGTCGCGCGCCTGCGGGCCCTGCACGGCGAGGATGGCCAGGTCCGGGCGCTGCTCGACGGTGACGCCGAACGGTGCAGCCTGCTCGCGCAGCCAGGCCAGGTCCTTCTCGCGGGTGGAGGCATTGACCACCATGCGGAAGAAATCGTCGCCCAGGTAGTAGACGATCAGGTCGTCGATGACGCCGCCGCGCGGATTCAGCATGCACGAGTACAGCGCCTTGCCGGTCACCTTCAGCTTGTCGACCGAGTTGGCCAGCAGGCGACGCAGGAACGGCTTGACCTGGTCACCGCGCAGGTCGACCACGGTCATGTGGCTGACGTCGAACACACCCGACTCGCGACGAACCAGGTGGTGCTCGTCCAGCTGCGAGCCGTAGTGGATGGGCATGTCCCAACCCCCGAAATCGACCATCTTGGCGCCAAGGGCGCGGTGGGTATCGTTGAGCAGCGTCTTCTGGGTCATGACCGGGTCCGGCAGCAGAGGAAACAAGAATCCCCATTATCCCAGATCGGTCGCCCGCAGGTCGCGCCGCAGCGCAGCGGGGTGTTTGGCCGGCCTGCGGCCGGCGCCGCCTTCTACAGCTGGAGCGCAAAGCCTGAGTTCATCGGCTCTGGATTGACTCGGCCCAGGCGGGTCGGAGCGAGTGCTTTTGCTCTTCGCTCTTTTTCTTTTTCCGTGGGCTGGACGCGCACGGAAACTGTCGGGGGGGGGGGGGGGGGGGGGGGGGGGGGGGGGGGGGGGGGGGGGGGGGGGGGGGGGGGGGGGGGGGGGGGGGGGGGGGGGGGGGGGGGGGGGGGGGGGGGGGCGGGGGGGGGGGGGGCGGGCGGG
>NZ_JAWIRS010000007.1:24586-170446 GCF_036320005.1 Stenotrophomonas sp. SMYL11 | reverse complement strand
CCCGCCCCCGCGCCCGCCGCGGCCCCCCCCCCCCCGGCGGGGCGCCGCCGCCCCCCCCCCCCCCCCCCCCCCCCCCCCCCGACCCAGACACATGAACCGCCTTCCGCGACCACCCACGAGGGGCTCCGCCGTTGGCTGGGAACCCCTAGGCCACCGCTTCGACCACCAGCGTGCTGCCCTGCACCGCCACTACACGCACCCACGTACCTGCAGGCAGCTCCGGACCGCTCACCTGCCAGGACGCATCGTCAATGCTGACCCGTCCCTGGCCACCGACGATGCCCTGCTGCAGTACCACCTCCCGGCCGACCAGCTGCTCGGCACGGCGGTTGAGCAACGGCGCATCGCTGGGCCGTGCCCGCGGCCTCCCCCAACGCCGGTAGCACTGGATCGAGACCACACTCAGCAGGACGAAGGCGATCACCTGCCACAACAGTGGAATGTCGCTGAACACCGCAACCAGTACGAACACTGCCGCCGCGCCAATGCCGATCCACAGCATGAACGCACCCGGCGCCAGCGCTTCGGCCGCGAACAGCAGCAGCGCCAGCGCGCCCCAACCGACGACTTCCCAGCGCATATCAGCCTCCGAGCGGCGGCGGCCGCTTGCCAGCGGCCTTGTTGTCCTGGCTGGCCAGCGCCTGCTTCGCCAGTTCGGCCACGCCCGCGATCGAACCGATCACGCCACTGGCCTCCATTGGCATCAGCACCAGCTTCTGGTTCGGCGAACTGGCCAGCTCCTTGAACGCTTCCACGTACTTCTGCGCGACAAAGTAGTTGATCGCCTGCACGTCACCCTCGGCAATCGCCGCCGACACCACCTTGGTCGCCATCGCTTCGGCCTCGGCCAGGCGCTCGCGCGCCTCGGCATCGCGGAACGCAGCTTCGCGACGGCCTTCGGCTTCCAGCACGGTGGCCTGCTTCTCGCCATCGGCGCGCAGGATCTCCGACTGCCGTGAACCTTCCGCTTCGAGGATCTGCGCGCGCTTCTCGCGCTCGGCCTTCATCTGCCGCGCCATCGCATCCAGCAGATCGCGCGGCGGCTGGATGTCGCGGATCTCGATGCGGTTGACCTTCACGCCCCAGGGATTGGTGGCATGGTCGACCACGCTCAGCAGCTGGGCATTGATCACCTCGCGCTGGCTGAGCGATTCATCCAGGTCCATCGAACCGATCACGGTACGGATGTTTGTCTGTACCAGGGCGATCATCGCCACTTCCAGGTTGGCCACCTCATAGGCTGCCTTGGCGGCATCCAGTACCTGGAAGAACACCACGCCGTCCACGCGCACGGCGGCGTTGTCCTTGGTGATCACTTCCTGGCTGGGCACATCCAGCACCTGCTCCATCATGTTCACCTTGCGCCCCACCCCGTACACGATCGGGATCAGGAAATGCAGGCCGGGGGTCATGGTGTGCGTGTAGCGCCCGAAGCGCTCGACGGTCCACTCGTAGCCCTGGGGCACCATCCGTACTGCCTTGAACAGGATCACCACGGCCACGAAGGCCAGTACCACGGTAAAGAACATGGTCGGGAACATCTTGCTTTCCTTATCTATGACGTCCAGGCCCCAGCATAGCGGGTGAAGGCCACATTCACAGCAGAGCTACCAGGGCACGCGCCCGCGCAGGATGTCGGCGAACATCACCCAGTCGCCCATGAACGAGTACAGCGGGTGCTGGAAGGTGGCCGGGCGGTTCTTCTCGAAGAAGAAATGGCCGACCCAGGCAAAGCTGTAACCGCAGAACAAGGCGGCCAGCAACAGCACCGGCTGCCCGCGCAGGATCGCTGCAACGACCAGCAGCAGCACGCCGCAGCTGCCGACGAAGTGCAGCCGGCGCGATACCGGGTGGCGGTGCTCACTGAGATAGAACGGATAGAACTCGCGGAAGCTGGCGAAGCGGGACATGTACGTGTTCCGGGGGCCGTGGTCACCGCCATCATGCGCCTTCCTGGGAGGGAAAGCGGCCTGGACGGCGTGGCCGATTCTGACAAGGCAGTGCGTGTCCGGTGGCACTGCCTTTGCAGAGTCGAGCATGGCTCGACGCTACACCGGGGGCGTGCGCGGCCCGAACATGATCACCGCCATGCCGGCCAGGCACAGGGCTGCGCCGAACAGGTCCCAGCGGCTGGGGCGGATGCCATCGACCAGCCACAGCCAGAACAGCGCGGTGCCGATGTAGACGCCACCGTAGGCGGCATAGACCCGGCCACTGGCGGTCGGGTGCAGGGTCAGCAGCCAGGCGAACAGCGCCAGGCTGGCGGCCGCCGGCAGCAGCAGCCAGGCGCTGCCGCCCTTGCGCAGCCACAACCACGGCAGGTAGCAGCCGACGATCTCGGCCAGCGCAGTCAGCAGGAACAGGCCGAGCGTCTTCACGCTTTTTCGCCGGCCTTGGCGTGCTGCCACAGCGCTTCCTGGGCATCCAGATCCAGTGTCGCCAACGCGCTGCCCTGCGCTTCGGCCTGCGCTTCCATCGCACGGAAGCGGCGTTCGAACTTGTGGTTGGCCCCGCGCAGCGCCGCACCCAGATCGATATCGGCGTGGCGCGCCAGGTTGGCGCAGACGAACAGCAGGTCGCCCAGCTCTTCCTGCAGGCGCGCTTTGTTGCCGGCAATATCGCCGCGCTCGAACTCCTCGCGCAGCTCCTGCAGTTCCTCGGCCGCCTTGTCCAGCACCGGCAGCGGGCCTGGCCAGTCGAAACCGACCTTGGCCGCACGCGACTGCAGCTTCACCGCCCGCTGCCATTCGGGCAGGCCACGCGAGATGCCGGCCAATGCGGAGGTGTCCTGCTCGCCCTTGGCGGCACGCTCGGCACGCTTGATCGCATCCCAGTTGCGCGTCACCCCGTCGGCGTCATCGACGCTGACATCGGCGAACACGTGCGGGTGGCGGCGCTGCATCTTGTCGCTGATCGCGCGTGCGACCTCGGCGAAGGCGAAGGCACCCTGCTCCTCGGCCATGCGCGCATGGAACACCACCTGCAGCAGCAGGTCGCCCAGCTCATCGCAGAGATCATCGAGGTCGCCCCGATCGATGGCATCGGCGACCTCGTAGGCTTCCTCGATGGTGTACGGCGCGATGGTCGCGAAGTCCTGCTCCAGGTCCCAGGGGCAGCCGCCCTGCGGATCGCGCAGGCGCGCCATGATCGACAGCAGGCGCTCCAGTTCGTTGCTGGCGGCACTGCCGGTGGTGGGGGTGTCGTGCGCGCTCATGCAGTCTCCAGGGTCAATCGGACAACCAGTCGCGCCAGGGCAGGCTGGTGTCACCAAGGGCAATGAAATCGCCGTTCAACAGGGTCTCGCGGCGGTTGTAGCGGAACGGCTTGCCGGTGGCCGCTGACAGCACCGCGCCACCGGCAGCGTGCAGCACGCATTGGCCGGCGGCGGTGTCCCATTCGGAGGTCGGGCCCAGCCGCGGGTAGACATCCAGGCCGCCTTCGGCGATCCGGCAGAACTTCAGTGACGAGCCCTGCGCGATGGTCTCGATGCGGCCCATGCGCGCCAGCAGCGCCTCGGTTTCCGGCGAGCGGTGCGAGCGGCTGGCGGCCACCCGCAGCGGTGCGCTGGCCGGCATGCGGGTGCGCAGCACGGTGTCATGCAGGCCCTGGCGACGGTACGCCAGCTCACCGCGCATGGCATGCCAGACGATGCCGGTGACCGGCGCCAGCACCACGCCGAAGGCCGGTGCGCCCTGGTAGATCAGCGCGATGTTGACGCTGAACTCGCCGTTGCGCTTGACGAACTCGCGGGTGCCATCGAGCGGATCCACCAGCCAGTAGGCACCCCAGTGACGGCGCTGCTCCCAGCCCACCTGCGCCGACTCCTCGGACAGGATCGGCAGATCCGGGGTCAGCTGCTGCAGGCCCTGTTCAATGACCTGGTTGGCCGCCAGGTCGGCACTGGTGACCGGGCTGTTGTCATCCTTGATCTGCACGTCGAAGCCATCGGCATAGACCTGCATGATGGCCTGTCCGGCTTCCTGGGCGATGGCGATGGCGGTCTCGCGCAGGTCCGTGGTCAGTTTGATCATCGCGTTCCCTGCAGCCACTGCCGGGCGATGAACAGCGCCGCCAGCGAGCGTCCCTCGGAGAAGTCCTCGCGCAACATCAGCTGGTCCAGTTCGGCCAGCTTCCACGGCACCACTTCCAGTTCTTCCGGCTCATCGCCGGCCAGCTTTTCCGGGTACAGGTCGCGCGCCACCACCAGCCACGACTGATGGCTCATGTAGGTTGGGGCCAGCGTCATCGCGCGCAGCACGTCCACCCGGCGCGCACCATAACCGGCCTCTTCCTTCAGTTCGCGGTCCGCGGCCTGCTCGGGGGTCTCGCCGGCATCGATCCGGCCCTTGACCAGGCCCAGTTCGTAGCGGTGCATGCCGGCGGCGTATTCACGTACCAGCAGCACGGTCTCGTCATCGAGCATCGGCACCACCACCACCGCGCCATGCCCCCGGCTGACCAGCCGCTCGAAGCGGCGGCGTTCGCCGTTGGAGAACTCCAGGTCCAGGTGCTGGCGCTGGAAGGGACCGTTCTCCTCATCGGTGATCCGATGGATGATCGGCAAGCGACGGCCGGCACGGTCATCGTTCATGCGGAATCTCCGCGGCGGCCGGCGCCTGCGCCGGGGCCGATAGAATGTGCAGGCAGCAACATGTTCATGAGCCCGAAATGCTAGCAGACCCAACCCCTTCCCCGCTGGCCCAGCACTGGCGGCAGCGCGACCTGCAGGTGCTGTGGCACCCGTGCACGCAGATGCGCGAGCATCCGGACACCCTGCCGCTGGTGCCGATCGCCCGCGGCGAAGGTGCCTGGCTGATCGACCACGACGGCAACCGCTATCTGGATGCGGTCAGCAGCTGGTGGACCAACCTGTTCGGCCATGCCGAACCGCGCATCGGTGGCGCCATTGCCGCCCAGGCCGGGCAGCTGGAACAGGTGATGCTGGCCGGCTTCGGCCATGAGCCGGCCATCACCCTGGCCGAACGCCTGCTGGCGCTGGCCCCGCACCAGCCTGGCCGCGAACCGCTGGCCAAGGTGTTCTACGCGGACAACGGCTCCGCCGGCGTGGAAGTGGCGCTGAAGATGGCCTTCCAGTATTTCCAGAACCGTTGCGAGCCGCGGCGCACGCGGTTCATCGCACTGGAGAACGGCTACCACGGCGAGACCCTGGGCGCGCTGGCGCTGGGTGACATCCCGCTGTATCGCCGCGTCTATGCGCCGCTGCTGGCCGAAGGGCTGTTCGCGCCCTCGCCCGACGCCTACCTGGCCGAACCGGGCCAGAGCGCGGCCGATCGCGCGCGGCAGGCGGCCGATGGCCTGGCCACGCTGTTCGACCAGCACCCGGGCGAGATCTGCGCGGTGATCCTGGAACCGCGACTGCAGTGTGCCGGCGGCATGCGCATGCATGACCCGGTCTACCTGCAGCGCGTACGCGAACTGTGCGATGCCCATGGCGCGTTCATGATCGCCGACGAGATCGCCACCGGCTTCGGCCGCACCGGCACCCTGTTCGCCTGCGAGCAGGCCGGAGTGATGCCGGACCTGATGTGCCTTTCGAAAGGCCTGACCGGCGGCTTCCTGCCGCTTGCCGCAGTACTGGCGACGCAGGCGCTGTATGACGCCTTCCTCGACGACTCGCGCGAGCGCGCCTTCCTGCATTCGCACAGTTACACCGGCAACCCGCTGGCCTGCGCCGCGGCGCTGGCGACGCTGGACATCTTCCGCGACGACGATGTGATCGCCCGCAACCGGGGCATCGCCTCGGTGATGGGCACGCTGGCCGCACCGTTTGCCGACCACCCGCACGTGGCCGACGTGCGCCAGGCCGGCATGGTGGTGGCGTTCGAGCTGTCGCGCGATGGCAACAAGCGCACACCGTTCGACCCGGCCATGCGGCTGGGCCTGCACGCCTACAAGGCCGCGCTGAAACGTGGCGTGGTGCTGCGTCCGCTGGGCGACGTGCTGTACTGGATGCCACCCTACTGCGTGGATGACGAACAACTGGAGCTGCTGGCACATACCACGCTGGCGGCGATTGACGAGGCGATTGCATGCGCGTGACCCGCTGCCCTATCGACCTGGCGCTGCACAGCGGCCAGACCGTGACCCTGCCGGAAGAGACGGCCAACCACCTGGTACGGGTGATGCGCCTGCGCGAAGGCGATACCTGCGTACTGTTCAACGGCGATGGCAACGACTACAGCGCGACGCTGACCGTGGCCGGCAAGCGCGAGGTGCAGGTGCGCATCGACGCTGTGCAGGCCATCGCCAATGAATCGCCGCTGGCGATCACCTTGCTGCAGGGCATTGCCCGTGGCGAGAAGATGGACCTGATCCTGCAGAAGGCCACCGAACTGGGCGTGGCGGCGATCATTCCGGTCAACGCCGAGCGCACCGAGGTGAAGCTGGATGCAGCACGGGCGGAGAAGCGCGTGGCGCACTGGAACAATGTGGTGACCTCGGCCTGCGGCCAGTCCGGGCGCGCGCGCATTCCGCAGGTGGGTTCACCGTTGTCGCTGGCGCAGGCCGCGGCAGCACTGCCGGCCGATACGCTGCGGCTGACCCTGGACCCGCTGGGCACACATCGCCTGTCGACGCTGGCGGCCGCTCCGGCAGGCGGCATCGTGATCGCGATCGGCCCGGAAGGTGGCTGGTCGCCGCGCGACCGGGATCAGTTGGCGGCGGCAGGATTCCAGGGCCTGCAGCTGGGCCCGCGCATTCTGCGCACGGAAACGGCCGGCCTGGCCGCGATTGCAGCACTGCAGGCGCGGTTGGGGGATCTGGGGTAAGGCCCGATTCCTGGTAGTGGCGGGGGGGGGGGGGCGGCGCGCGCGGGGGGGGGGGGGCGGGGCCCCGCCCCGGCGCCCCACGCCACATAAAGAGTGTGGGGGGGTCGCGCGCGCGGGGGGCCGCCCCCCCCCCCCCCCCGGGCCCCCCCCCCCCCCCCCGCCACTACCAGGAATTCAAAATGCCCGGCGGATGTCCGATCAGGCCGCCAGCGAATCCAGGGCGGCTTCCAGCGCGTCCAGGTTCGGCAGCAGCGCGCTCTGCTCGCCCAGCAGCACACGCATGTGCACGATGTCCGGCAGGGTTTCTTCCGAGGCGTCAGCCAGCAGGCCGTCGCGCGGCACCGAAATCAGCTGCGGGAAGTTCTGCGTCAGCAGCGCGTAGTACGGACGCTGCGCGTTGCCGCTGAGGGCCTTCAGTACCACCACCTTGTTATGGCCGCTCACGGCTTCTTCGCCCAGTCCCGAAAGACGTGCGAACGACACCAGCGGCACCTGCCAGCCATGCCAGCCGATCTCGCCGACCAACCAGCGCGGCGCACCGGAGACCGGCTGCACCGGCACGCGCGACATCATTTCGGCCACGGTGGCATTGGGCAGCAGCACGCGCGCGTTGCCGGCCTGGATCAGGACGCCACGGATTTCGTCATTGCTGGCATAGCTCATGGTGCTTCTCCGTTGTCGTCCTGCTCACCCCAGCGCGCGGCAATCGCCTGCGCCAGTTCCTGCGGTTCACCGGCCACCATGCCGGCAGCAACCACCGCAGTGGCTGCAGCCGGGTCGTAGCAGCCCTCGCCGACCTGCCCGGCCACCCATGCACCGGCGGCGGCCAGATCCAGCGCCGGACCGACATGCGCAAGGTCAGCGCCGCTGAGCAGGACCAGCGCAGTGTGGTCAGCCGGCAGCGCGGCAATCGCAATGCCCAGCGCGTCGCTGACGAAATGCAGGCCGTCACTGGCTGCCTGCACGCCGATGTCATCGGCCAGCACGTGCACTTCACCCGGTGTTGCACGCTGGCCGGCTTCAGCCAGCTGCACCGGCAACGGCGACACGCGTGCCATCTGCTTGACCAGGTTGCCGTAGCGCCCGCCATCCAGCCGCATGTGCACCAGGACGGGCACGCTCAGCGAAGACGGCAGCGCGCCGAGCAGGCGACGCAGCGCATCCGGGCCACCGATGCCGGCCAGCACCAGCAGCGATCCGGCGCGTGCGCCCACGGGCGCTGCGGCATCCAGATCGACCAGGCTCAGATGACCGGTATCGAAGGAAGACAGCGGAGCCTCCACCGCAGCGTGGTGCGGAGCGGTTGCCGAGGTATCGGCCTCGTCCTCGACCAGCGACCAGGCGGTGTGGTCGAAGGAGACCGGCGGTAGCGGCGGTGCTGCGGACGCGGTCTCTGCCAGCGACGGCAGTGCGGGGGCCTCCAGCGGCTCCGACACGACCGGCTGCAACGCCGCCAGCGCCTTTTCCAGCGCGATCGGTTCGTGCAGCTGCGCAGGCGGCGAGTACAGAGTGTCAGCGGGGACCTCGTCGGCCCAGCTCAATGCCTGCTCCAGGTGCGGCTGCAGCGCTTCGTCCTGCGGCGCCGGTGCCGGTGCCGGGTGGCCCGGCTCCAGCTGAAGGCTGGGTTCTTCTTCGGCCCCCGGCGGCAACACCTGCTGGTGGCCATGCAGCTTGGCGGCCAGATGACGGCCCCAGCGCTGAGCCTCCCAGCCATCACGACGTGCAGCCAGTTCGGCCTCGTCGAAGACCAGGGTCAGGCCCGGTGCGGACAGCACCGCTTCCAGGCGCTCCAAGGCGTCCTCGATGGCGGCCTCCAGCGCGATCACCACGAACTGTGGGCGCGCCTCCTGCAGGACCCGCGCCTCCAGCGTGTTGGGATCATCTTCCAGCACCAGCTGCACATCCGCATGCGACAGCGCCTCGCGCAGGCGCTCACGCGCCGCGCCGGGACGGGCCAGCAGGGCCACGGCCGGAGCCGCTTGGGTTTCACTCACGGACACGGGCGATCCCCAGCAGGTCGTACACGTTACGCATCAGGTCCAGTTCCTGGTACGGCTTGCCCAGGTAGCGCTGGACACCGATCTCGAAGGCGCGCTGGCGGTGCTTGTCACCGCTGCGCGAAGTGATCATCACGATCGGCACGTCCCTGTAGCGCGGGTCGGCACGCATCGCGGTGGCGAGCTCGTAGCCATCCATGCGCGGCATCTCGATATCCAGCAGCATCAGGTCCGGCACGCGCTCTTCCAGGCGCTCCAGCGCCTCCACGCCGTCGCGCGCAACGCTGACCTCGAAATTGTGGCGTTCGAGGATGCGACCGGTAACCTTGCGCATGGTCAGCGAGTCGTCGACCACCATCACCAGCGGCACCTGGCGCTCCTGGCGCGGTGCGTTGGCCAGCACAGGCGGCGTCGGGTTGGCGAGGAAGCGGCGCACCAGCGGCGCCACGTCCAGGATCACCACCACGCGGCCATCGCCGGTGATGGTCGCGCCGTAGATGCCCGGCACCGACGCGATCTGCAGGCCGACCGGCTTGACCACGATTTCGCGGTTGCCCAGCACCTGGTCGATCGCCACGGCCGCACGCAGATCACCGGCACGGACCAGCAGCAGCGGCACCTGGTCCTGGCCATCGGCACGCGCCGGGGCCTGCCCGACCAGGCTGCCGAGGTCGTACAGCGGATAGTCTTCGCCGCTGTAACGGTAGCTGCTGTCGGCGGCTTCGAAACGCTCGCGCGACAGGCGGCCGATACCACTGACCGAGGCCACCGGCACCGCGAAGGTGGTTTCGCCGATCTGCACGAACACCGCCTGGGTGACGGCCAGCGTCTGCGGCAGGCGCAGGGTGAAGCGCACGCCCTGGCCCCGCACCGACTGGATGTCGACCGAGCCACCGAGCTGGCGCACTTCGTTGCGCACCACGTCCATGCCCACGCCACGACCGGCCAGCTGGCTGACCTGGTCGGCGGTGGTGAAGCCGGACGCGAAGATCAGGTTGTCCAGCTCCTGCTCGTTTGGCTGCGCATCGGCGGCCAGCAGGCCACGGTCGATGGCGCGGCGGCGGATCGCCTCGCGGTCCAGGCCAGCACCGTCATCGGCCACTTCCAGCACGATTTCCGAGCCTTCGCGGTGCAGGCGGATGGCGATCTCGCCTTCCTCCGGCTTGCCGGCGGCGCGGCGCTGTTCCGGCGCTTCCAGGCCATGGGCCACGGAGTTGCGCAGCATGTGTTCCAGCGGCGCGACCATGCGGTCGAGGACGTTGCGGTCCAGTTCGCCGTGGGTACCTTCCAGGGTCAGGTGGACCTGCTTGCCGGTATCCATGCCGGACTGGCGGACCACGCGGCGCAGGCGCGGCACCAGGCCATCGAACGGCACCATGCGCGCGCGCATCAGGCCATCCTGCAGCTCGGAGCTGACGCGCGACTGCTGCTGCAGCAGCGAATCGTACTGGCGCGACAGATCGTCCAGCACGCCCTGCAGGCCACCCAGGTCGGCCGCCGACTCGTTCAGCGCACGGCTGAGCTGCTGCAGGGTGGAGAAGCGGTCCAGCTCCAGCGGATCGAACTTCTGGTCGGCCTGGTCCTGCTCGCGCTGGTAGCGGGCGACGATCTGCGCCTCGGTTTCCAGGTCGAGTCGGCGCAGCTGGTCGCGCAGTCGCGCATTGGTGCGCTCCAGTTCGCCCATGGCACCACGGAAGGCACCCAGCTGCTGTTCAAGCCGCGAGCGGTAGATCGCCACTTCACCGGCATGGTTGACCAGGCGGTCGAGCAGGTCGGCGCGCACGCGCACCTGCTCCTGCTGCGGACGCGCCAGCGGATCTTCATCGACCTCGCCCTCGGCCGGAAGCGGAGCCGACAGCGGCGCTTCGATCGGGGTCGCCAGCGGACCCGCGGCCTGTGCGGGCACGGTCTCGATCTCGCTGGCCGCACGCGCGGCCGCAGCGGCTGCGGCGATATCGATGGTGGTGCGGACCTCGAAGGCTTCGACCAGATCCTGCGCCGGCTCCACCACGCGGTGCGCGCCGGTGCGGGTGAGCAGCTGGTGCAGGCGGTCAAAGCCACGCTCCAGCAGCTGCACGTCGCGGCGCTCGATCTCGGTGCGGCCAGCGGCCACCGCCTCCAGCAGCGATTCGATGCTGTGGCCAAGGTCGCCGATGGCATTGATGCCAGCCATGCGTGCGCCACCCTTCAGGGTGTGCAGATCACGCTGCAGGCCAGCCAGCACCTCGCGGTCCTGCGGTGAATCGCGCAGTTCGCTGATCAGGCCATCGCAGTGGTCGAGCAGGTCCTTGCCTTCTTCGACAAAGATATCGACCAGCTCGCGGTCGTACACACTGAAGTCAAGTGCATCGGCGCCGTCTTCGGCATCCGCCGCAGCAGGTGCCTGCTCGTGGTGCAGCGCGCGGGACACGATGTCGGTCGCTGCAACCTGTGCATGGGCATCGACCGTGCCCTGGCCCGGTGCTTCTTCCATTTCGAAGAAGCGCACCGCAGCAGTGCCGCCCTGCGACGCCTCCGCGGTGATCTCCTCAATCACCGTCGCCGGGGACGGCTGATCGGCGCTCTCTCCTTCACCGACCGCCGCCTCCCCGCCGACGTCCGCATCCTCGGCAAAGGCATCTGCCTCGCCCGGCGCGAGTTCGCTGGCCTGGAGGCCGATCACGGGCCATTGCCCGTCGTCGTCCAGGGTCTGCTCCTCCTCGATCACGTGCAGGCCGGCCTCGAGCGCGGCTGCCAGCGTGACCGGTTCTGCAAAACCCGGCACAGCCATTTCATCCTGCAGGCTCGACAGCTCGCTGTCGAGTGGCAGTGCAGCAGCGTCTTCAATGACGTTGTCATCGCCGCTGTCCGAATCAAACGGCAACGGCGTATTCAGGTCGATCGCGTCAACTTCCGCAGACACCGGCAACGCTTCCGCGTCGCGGTCATCCACCGGCAGCGCACTGGCGTCGAGGTACGGCGACAGATCGTCTGCCATGGTCAGGTCAGCGTCATCGACCGTCGCGATCGCCGGCACGGCATCTGTTTCGTCCTGTGCAACATCAGGCGCACTTTCAATCGGCTGGATCGATTCAATCGCGCCGGTGCCCGCCACGATAGGTTCACCTTCGCCCGGTACCGATGGCCAGTCGGCGTCGAAGTAACGCGAAAGATCGTCGCTGGCGGTCAGCTCGCCCACGTCCAGGCCGCTGTCGGCTGCGACATCCAGCGCCTGCAGTTCGGTTGCAGCTGGAACCGGTTCCAGCGCATCTTCGGCATGCGACTGCGGCTCGGCAATGAGATCGGTCGCCGCATCGAAAGCGGACGGCATGCTGGTTTCTTCCAGCGTGTCCAGCCCGGCCAGCGGCGCTTCGGCCGCGGATGCCTGCTCGGCATCAGGCGCCAGCTCGACGCCCTCTTCGTCCTCGTCCTCCCGCGCGAACAGCGGCCAGCGCGCTTCCGGCAGCTCGCCGGCCAATGCCTGCAGCCGCTGCACCAGCGCGCCCTGCGGAACAATCCGCGGCTGTTCGGCCTGCAGCGCCTCCATGGTCGCGGTGATCGCCTGCGCGGTCGCATCCAGTGCGGCTACGCCCTCGTCGCCAGGCACCACGTCGGCGGCCAGTGCGCGCTTGATGTAGGACTCGGCACCGCCGGTGACCGCCGTGATTTCCGGCACTTCGGTCATCGCGAAGGCGCCGTTCATGGTGTGCACCGCACGCAGCAGTGCGTCGCTGACCGGCTGCGGTGCCTGCTGCGCCGAGCGCAGCCATTCCTGCAGGGTCGCCTGGTGGACTTCGACCTCGGCCTCGAGGATCTCGCGCAGTACGCTGTCGATGTTGGCCGGGGTACCGGCGTCTTCGGCCACTGCCGTGGCATCGGCCTGCGCCGATGCAGCGGCCTCGGCTTCCAGCAGGCGGCTGATTTCGTCTTCGCCTTCGGGCTCGGCCAGTGTCGCTGCCGGTGCGGCCGCAGCCGGCAACGGTACGTAGAAGGTCTCCTCGCCGGCACCGACCCGATCGGCGATGGCCTGCATCGCCTGCAGGTCCACGCTGATGCGCTGGCCATGGCGCAACGCGGCGTTCAGCTGCGGCAGCGCGGCATGGGCGTTGTCGACCATCGCCAGCACCGCCGGAGTCGCCGGGCGACTGCCATCCAGCACGCGATTGAGCATGCCTTCGATCTTCCAGGCGAACTCGCCCAGGGTACGTGCCCCCACCAGGCGGCCACTGCCCTTGAGGGTGTGGAAGATGCGGCGGATCGGCCGCAGCCGGTCCATGTTGTCCAGCTGCATGCGCCATGCCGGCAGCAGCGTGCCCAGGTTGGCCAGCTCGTCGTCGAACTCTTCCAGGAACACCTCGCGGATGTCCTCGTCGATGTTCTCGGCATCGTCGTCGAAGCCGGCCTCGAAGCCGGTCTCGGTCCCGGCCACGACCGGGATGTCCGCAGCGGGCGGAGCCGCCATGGCCTGCGGATTGAAGTCGGCCGCCGCGGCACTCAGCTCGGCGAAGAACTGCGCGTCGGCTTCGCTGAAGTCGATGGGCGCAATGGTGTCGATATCAATCACCGACACCGCCGGTGCCGATGCATCGGAGACCGGCGTGAGCACCTCGGCCATCGGCGCGGGCACGTCCTCCTGCACATCCGCCGGAACCGCGTCCGCTTCGGCAACCACAGGGCTTTCGTCCACCCGCACGGGTGCAGCGGGATCGACGATCTCCAGCGCCGGGTGCAATCCGGCGTCGTCGTCCAGCGACAGCGTCTCCATCGCGTGCAGCAACAGCACGTCGTCGGCATTGTCCAGCGCATCGGCGTCGAAACGGAACACCACGTCGTCACCGGCGGCGACCACATCGTGCTCGGCAGCCACCGGGTCGAACACGGGCGCGGCAAAGTCAGCGGTGTCGAAGGGCACCGACGCGTCGACATCATCCTCGACATCCATTACAGCCACATCGGCCGATGCCGGTGGTATTGCCTCCGACAGTGTCCACTGCGGCGCCGGTTCCACGCTGGTTTCGGCCCGTTCGAAACTGACCGGGTCGAAGCTGGCGAAAGTCGGACTGCGCTCGTCTTCGGCACTCGCGGTCGGTTCGGAGTCCGGATGGAACGGTGCGAGATCCCATTGCGGCACCTCGGGCGCGGGCGCGCTGGAGGCAGCGAAGACCAGCGGTGCATCCGCGTCGTCATGCAGCGACAGCGGTGTGGAGGCGACACTCCCCAGCGCCCCGAACATCGGGCGGTTGTCCACCACCTCCGGTGCAGGCGTGGCCGGTGGCGGATCGAAGGTGAAGTCCGGCAGCGGCACCGGCACCGTGCCGGCGGCGGGCGCGGCCGGCTGCACCGGAATCTCGATGGGCTCCGGCTGCACCGGCTCGGCCTGCAGCGCGATCGGCTCGCGATCCACCAGCAGCGATGCGAACGGAATCGGCGCGGCGGCAACAGGCTCCACCGCATTGCGGTCCGGCAACGGCCAGTAGCGCAGCGCTTCAAGGCTGCTGCGGGTGATGTCGAGGATGTCCTCGCGGCCCGGGCGGCGGTCGCGCAGAGCCTCGAGGTAGTACTCCAGGCTGGCCATGGCATCGGCCAGGGTGTCCAGCTGGCGGCCACTGGGCACGCGCTGGCGACCGATCAGCTCGGCTTCGATGTACTGCTGCACACCGCGCAGGTAATCGGCGGCGGTGTTCAGGTCGAGCATGCGCAGCGCACCGGACACATCGCCCAGCAGGCGCGGCACGTCCTGCAGCTCGGCATGGTTCCAGCTGGTTTCGATGAAGGCGACGAAATGCTCGCGGGCGGCGGCGAAGTTGGCGATGGCCTCATGTGCCAGCACCTCCACCGTGCGCCGGTTTTCAACCGCGCTGGGGTCATCTTCGCCACTGCCGGCGCCCAGATGGGCGACCTGGTCGTCCAGCGACGCGTCCACGTAGAGCAATGCGCCGGCGATATCCAGCAGCAGGTTCTCGTCGATCTGCTGGCGCCCTTCGACCACGCCACGCAGCGCATCGCGCTGCTGCACGACCACCCCGCGGGCAACGCCCAGGCCCATCATGCCCAGCGTATCGGCCACGGCGCCAAGTTCGTTGGCCTGGGTCTGCAGCTGTTCAGGCGCACCGCCGGTGCGCAGGTGCAGGTCCAGCGCATCCTTGATGCGCAGCAGTTCTTCCTTCACCGCGCTGCCCACGGTATCCAGCAGCTCGCGGTTGCGCCCGCTCAGGCTGCCACGGGCATGGTCCAGCTCGGCCTCGGTGGCGCTGACGCTGTCCGGCGCGAACGCCAGCAGCACGCTGTCATGCACGCCTTCTTCGCCACGCGCGGCACGGATTTCGTTGAGCAGTGGCATCAGCACGATCGGAATATCGCGATGCCCGTTCTGTAGCCGCTCCAGGTAGTCGGGCAGCAGCACGCTGCCACGCATCAGGGTCGCGCAGGCTTCATCCCGATCGGCCACGCTACCGGCGCCGATGGCATTGGCCAGCTGTTCCAGCTCCTCGGCCACCATCGCCGGGGCGTACAGCTCGACCATGCGCAGGGTGCCCTGCACCTGGTGCAGGTAGCCGGCGCAGATGCGCATGCGGCTGGCATCGGCCGGGTCTTCCGCGTAGTACTCGACCTCGTTGCGCACCTGGCGCAGGGTCTCGTCCAGCTCGGGCTTGACCCAGCCCAGCGCTGCGTGGCTCATCGCATCGCGCAGACTGCTCATGGACGCGCTCCGTTCGCCGCCGCGCGGAGGCCGCGCGAGTTCTGGCGTGGGGAATGGAAATGCTTCATCGACTGGTTCCTTGCTCGCCGCCCTGCCCGCGTCACGCCGGCAGCTTGAAGTCGGCGACCGAACGACGCAGGTCGGCCGCCAGCTGCGCGAGGTGACCGATCGATTCGGCGGTCTGCCCGGCACCCTGCGAGGTCTGGCCGGTGATCTGCCGGATCACGCCCATGGTGCGGGTGATGTCCGAGGCCGCAGCCGACTGCTGCTGGGCGGCGATGGAGATGTTCTTGATGAGGGTGTTCAGTGCATTGGACACGCGCTCGATTTCGGTCAGTGCGGTGCCGGCGTCCTCGGCCAGGCGTGCACCGGACACCACTTCGGCGGTGGTCTGTTCCATCGAGGTGACCGCTTCGTTGGTATCGGCCTGAATGGCCTGGACCAGGTTCTCGATGCGTCGGGTTGCGCCCGAGGTGCGTTCTGCCAGGCGCTGCACTTCGTCGGCCACGACCGCGAAACCGCGGCCCGCTTCACCGGCCGAAGCCGCCTGCACCGCCGCGTTCAATGCCAGGATGTTGGTCTGCTCGGAAATGTCGTTGATCAGTTCCACGATCGAGCCGATTTCCTGCGACGACTCGCCCAGGCGCTTGATGCGCTTGGAGGTTTCCTGGATCTGGTCACGGATCTGGTCCATGCCCTGGATGGTCTCGCGCACCACGCCGGCACCTTCGGCGGCGATCACCACCGAGCGCTGTGCCACGTCGGCCGACTCGGCCGAGTTGCGCGACACCTGTTCGATGCTCGCCGCGATTTCACCGATGCGGTCCGAGGCCGAGGTGATCTGGTTGGCCTGATGGCCCGCCGCCTCTGCCAGCTGCATGGCGGTGGCCTGGGTTTCCTGGGTGGACAGCGCGACCTTGGCCGAGGTGTCGTTGATGGTGGTCACCAGGTGGCGCAGCTCGTCCACCGCGTAGTTGATCGCGTCGGCGATGGCGCCGGTCATGTCCTCGGTCACCGAGGCCTTCACGGTCAGGTCGCCCTCACCCAACGAGGAGATTTCGTCCAGCAGCCGCATGATTGCCTGCTGGTTGCGGCTGTTGAACTCGACCTGGGTCTGATAGCGCAGTTCCTGCTCGCGCGAGCGGCTGCGCACGTTGGTGGAGACGAAGCCGATGATCGCGATCAGCGACAGCGCACCGGACACCACACCGATCCAGAAGTTCGGGAACAGGCGGGTATCGGACACCGAGCCGAACGAGGAGAACGCCTCGAACAGCTTGCGGCTGTCGTCCAGCATGTGCGCCGAGCCCTGGCCCAGCGCGGTGGCGGCGGACTGTGCGGCGAACAGCTGGCGCGAGCTGGCCAGGATCGCGTCGGCGTCCTGCTTCATTGCTTCCCACTTCTGCTGCGACTGCTCCAGCGCGGCCACGGCGGCGGCACCGCGCACGGCGGTGATGCCCAGTTCCTCGTTGCCGTTGCGCAGGCCGTCGAGCACCTGCGAGAACACAGTGATGTCGCGTGCCAGTGCATCGCCCGAGGTGGCAGCGGCGCTGCCACCGGCACGCATTTCGGTCACGCGGCGGGCCATCGAACCGGCCACCACGACCTGCTGCAGTGCGCTGTACACCTGTGACGACGGCGCACCCGAGGCCGACATCGCACGCACCAGCTCGTTCAGCTGGGCCTGCAGGCCCGGCACCGCGCCGGTGAAGTTGTTGGCATTGCCGGCCAGCGCCAGCACCGCCGGTTCACTGGCGACCAGCTGCCCGGCCTGCTTGCCCAGCGGCGCCCAGGTCTCGGCCAGGGTGGCGATCGCACCGGACACGCCCGGTTCCTTGCCGTAGCGCCCCTGCAGGGTCGACACGTTCTGTTCGATCGCGTTGCGGGTGGCCTTGAAGGCGGTGAACGCCTGCGCGTTGCCGCCCACCGCATCACGGCCCTGGTTGGCCAGCTGCTGCGACAGTACCTGCAGGTCGGCTGCCTTGGAACCGGCATCGGCCAGGCGACTGCCCTGCCAGGTGGCGACGCCGGTGTTGACGCCGAACAGGATCATCGATGCCAGCAGCAGGAACAACCAGAGGTTGCTGCCGCCCAGCCGCAGCTTGCCGGTCTTGGTGGCGTCCGAAGCAGTACTCATCGTTCAACCTCGATCTTCAATGCAGGGGGCGATGCCCGGCCTCAGGCCGCGGCTTGCCGGAATTCAGGGGTACGCGACAGGAGCGAGAGCGAGAACACGCCCCAGTCATGGCCGTCGGCGTGGAAGGCGCGATCGACGAAGTGGCCGTAACGTCCTTCGGCCAGCGTGCCGGCCGCGATCTGCTGGTCCAGTTCGAAGCTGCGCTGGCCGAACAGTTCATCGATGGTCAGGGCGACGTCGCCGCCGGCCTGGCGCATGATCAGCACGCGCTGGCCTTCCTGCTGCACGGTGCGCGTGCCTTCCAGGAAGTACTTCAGGTCGACCACCGGGAACAGGTTGCCGCGCAGGTTGCCCACGCCCAGCAGCCACGGCTGCGCGCACGGCACCGGGGTCACCGGCGGCATCGGCACGATTTCCACCACTTCGCGGAAATCGGACACCAGCCGGCGCTGGCCGACGCGGTAGCCCACGCCACGCCAGAGGTCCTGGGCGAACTGCCGTTCGGGCAGCTGCACCGCGTGGGCCAGGCTGCGCCGTTCGTAGGCTTCGAGAATGTCGAAGGGCGAGCGCATCAGGCCACCAGTTCGTTGATCCGCGCGATCAGTTCATCCTCGCGCGGCGGCTTGACGATGTAATCGGCTGCGCCCTGGCGCAGGCCCCATGCCTTGTCGGTTTCCATCGCCTTGGTGCTGACGATGATCACCGGGATGTGCTTGATCGCCGCGTCACGGGCCATCGCGCGGGTGGCCTGGAAGCCGCTCATGCCGGGCAGGACCACGTCCATCAGCACCAGCTGCGGCACCTGGTCGCGCACCAGCTGCAGTCCATCCTCTGCGTTGTCCGCTTCCAGCACCTCATGGCCGGCACGGCGCAGCCACTGGGTGAACACCGCGCGGTCGGTCGGTGAATCCTCGATCAGAACGATACGAGCCATTGTGCCTTTCCCCCCTGGTCAGGCGTTGACGTATGTGCGGATGGCACCCAGCAGTTCTTCACGCGTGAAAGGCTTCGTCAGGTATTGCTCCGAGCCGACGATGCGTCCCCGCGCCTTGTCGAACAGGCCATCCTTGGACGACAGCATGATGACCGGGGTCGCCTTGAACAGCTGGTTGCCCTTGATCAGCGCACAGGTCTGGTACCCGTCCAGGCGCGGCATCATGATGTCGACGAAGATGATCTGCGGTTGCTGGTCTGCGATCTTCGCAAGCGCTTCGAAGCCGTCGGTGGCGGTGACCACCTCGCAGCCTTCGCGCTTGAGCAGCGTTTCCGCAGTCCTGCGGATGGTCTTCGAATCATCGATGACCATCACCCGGAGTCCTGCGAGTTCCCCGCCCGCAGTCGTGTTTTCAGTCATTGCCTATCCCCAAGCGCACGGCCCGATCTCTGGCGGGGGCCGCTACGAAAGCGTATCTATATCGCACTTTCCGCGCCCGCTTCAAGGCCGCCCCATGGCGTGGGGCATGGCACCCTCCTGAACGTGACGGGTTTCGCAATGCGTGCGCGACCGCAGGGCGGACGCTGCGTTGCAGTACGGCGGGGAGGCGCGCGACCGGCGTTGCCGCTACCATCAACGCCTTGCCAGACAGGTGCGCCCATGCCGTTGAACGTCATCGTGGTGATGGACCCCATCGCCCACATCAAGATCGCCAAGGACACCACCTTCGCCATGTTGCTGGAAGCCCAGCGCCGCGGCCATGCCCTGCACTACGTGCGCCCGGGCGGGTTGGCCCTGGAAGGTGGTGTGGCGGTGGCCCAGACCGCGCCACTGCAGGTGCGCGACGACCCGGCCGGCTGGTATGAGCTGGGCGCATTCAGCCGCACCGAGTTCGGCCCCGGCCAGATCGTGCTGATGCGCAAGGATCCGCCGGTCGACGCCGAATACATCTACGACACCCAGGTGCTGGACGTGGCTGCGGCGGCCGGTGCCTGCGTGGTCAACAACCCGCAGGGCCTGCGCGACTACAACGAGAAGCTGGCCGCCCTGCTGTTCCCGCAGTGCTGCCCGCCGACCCTGGTCAGCCGCGATGCCAAGGCGCTGAAGGCCTTCGCCCTGGAACACGGCCAGGCGGTACTGAAGCCGCTCGATGGCATGGGCGGCCGCTCGATCTTCCGCAGCGGCCAGGGCGACCCCAACCTGAACGTGATCCTGGAAACGCTGACCGACGGCGGCCGCAAGCTGGCGCTGGCGCAGAAATTCATCCCGGACATCAGCGCCGGCGACAAGCGCATCCTGCTGGTCGACGGCGAACCGGTCGACTACTGCCTGGCCCGCATTCCGCAGGGTGACGAGTTCCGCGGCAACCTGGCTGCCGGCGGCCGTGGCGAAGGTCGCCCGCTGAGCGAGCGCGACCGCTGGATCGCCGCCCAGGTCGGGCCGGAGATGAAGCGCCGCGGCATGCGTTTCGTCGGCCTGGACGTGATCGGCGACTACCTGACCGAGGTCAACGTGACCAGCCCAACCTGCGTGCGCGAACTGGACGCACAGTACGGCCTGAACATTGCCGGCACCCTGTTCGACGCACTCGAGGCCGGCCTGCGCTGATGCCGTCCGCACCTGCCGTACTGCCCCCGCCGCCGCGCGAAGCGCAACGGCTGGGGGCGACCATCGCGCTGTCTGTGCTGGTCCACGCCCTGCTGATCCTGGGCGTGGGCTTTGCCGTGAAGGGCGATGCACCGCTGGTGCCGACGCTGGAAGTGATCTTCAGCCAGACCCGCACCGCATTGACGCCGAAGCAGGCTGATTTCCTTGCCGCGGCCAACCAGGAAGGCGGTGGCGAGCACGATCGCGCACAGCGTCCGCGCGACAACCAGGCCGGCATCGTGCCGCAGGCCCAGTCCGGAATCAGCCCGGTTCCACAGCAGCAGCAATCGGCCGCGCCGGTTCCGCCGCCACAGGCACGGGTGGTCAGCAGCCGCAATGGCCAAGAAGTGGTCGCGCAGGCGCAGTCCCGGCCCACGCCGGATCAGCCCGAACCGGACGCACCGCTGAGCGCGCGCGAGCAGCGCGATGTGGAAATGGCCCGCCTGGCCGCTGAAGTCCATCTACGCTCGGCGCAGTACGCCAAGCGCCCGAACCGCAAGTTCGTATCGGCCAGCACGCGCGAATATGCCTATGCCAACTACCTGCGTGCCTGGGTCGATCGCGCCGAGCGCGTCGGCAACCTGAACTACCCGGATGAGGCGCGGCAGCGCCGGCTGGGTGGCCAGGTGGTGATCAGCGTGGGCGTGCGCCGCGATGGCAGCGTGGAGAGCAGCCGGATCCTGCGTTCGAGCGGCACGCCGCTGCTGGATGAGGCGGCACTGCGGGTGGTGAAGCTGGCGCAGCCGTTCCCGCCGTTGCCGAAGACCGAGGATGAGATCGATATCCTGCAGGTCACCCGCACGTGGGTGTTCCTGCCGGGCGGCACCCTGCACGACGACCGGTAGGGATTTGTTGCCCGGGCCTGCGGCCCGGGACCCGCTGAACGTCAACGTCAACGTCAACGTCAAAAGCGGCGGTTGGGCTGTAGGTTTGGCGGGGCGGTGTGGCTGGTCAAGACACGCCGTAAACCCGTCCCTGGGGGCTCGATGGCGGCATCCATGCCGCCAACGGTCCTGCCCAGCCACACCGCCCCACCGCTGACAGATCGCGGCGCTTCTGTGCCTACTTCGCGCGACGCAACTGCCCGTTTCGGTAGATCCACGCCATGCGTGGATGCGAGCGAAGCGATCGGCTTCTGACTTTGATTTTGATTTTTCTTTTTTGATTTTCCGTGGCGGACGCACACGGAAACTGTCAGAGGTCGGGCGGGGTGGGTTCGCGGGGGTGTCTGCGGCATGGATGCCGCGGACAAGCCTCCATGGGTGAGGGCGCTTTGCTTGCGAAGCACTGCTTCGCAAGCGCCCGAACGCACAGCCGCCAGCGGCTGGGCCGGACTGGGGATTCACGGTGTCCCCCGCGAACCCACCCCGCCCGGCCAGGCGCGGCTGTTGCAGTCGACTAACAGTCGACTCTACCGATCCTCTGCCACGAGGGGCTCAGCCGTTGGCCTTCGCCTTCGCCTCGCGCGCGGCCTGCTGCTCGACCAGGGTCAATGCCACGTTGTCACGCAGGTACGCGGGCTCGACCTTCTCCGGCGCAATCGCCTCGCCACGCGCGAACGCCGGTACCGCCAGTGCGAGCACATCCGATGCCCGCGGCAGTGCTGTCGCATCGAATCCGCGCAGGCCAGCGCCCAACTGCGTAACAAGCGCACCCTCGGCCGCACCAAAACCGGTACCAACGCCGTAGGCGGACAGTCCTTCCGGCAGCGATACCGCAGCGGGTGCGCATACGCGCTCGGCATCACGCGCCACCGGCAAGCCGTCAACACGCTCGAAGCGTGCGACATACAGTTCACCCATCCGCGCATCGATCGCCGACAGGATCTGCACTTCTTCAACGGGAGCACGCAGCGCCAGCACCTGCAGCGTCGAGACCGGCAGCAGCGGGCGGTCCAGCGCCAGCGCGATGCCCTGCGCAATGGCGATCGCCAGGCGCACGCCGGTGAACGCACCTGGGCCGCGGCTGAGCGCGACGCCGTCCAGCTGGCGGCGGCTGATGCCGGCTTCGGCCAGCAGCGCCTCCGCCCACGGCAGGCTCAGTTCGGC
Organism: Stenotrophomonas sp. SMYL11; assembly: GCF_036320005.1. Lineage (NCBI taxonomy): Bacteria > Pseudomonadati > Pseudomonadota > Gammaproteobacteria > Lysobacterales > Lysobacteraceae > Stenotrophomonas > Stenotrophomonas sp. SMYL11. Next base: position 148,216 of record NZ_JAWIRS010000007.1, on the reverse strand, counting down.
GTGCCGGCGCGGGGCGATCTCGAAGCGTTCCAGCACCTGCCCATCGACATGCAGGGCAACGGAACAGGCTTCGGTGGCGGTTTCAAAGGCGAGCAGTTTCATCGGATCGGGTCAGAACAGGGGGAACGTGGCACCGGGCGCCGGCTCGGGGCCGGCCGCAACGGCGGCCGGGGCAGCCGCATCATCGGCCACGGGTGCCCATTGTGGCGTAAAGAAGGCCTGCACATCGGCCAGGCTGCGGGTACGCCGGAATGGTGGCAGCGAATCGAGGAAGACCCGGCCATAGCCACGGTTGAGCACGCGCGGGTCGCACAGTACCAGCACGCCGCGGTCGCTCTCGCTGCGGATCAGGCGGCCGACGCCCTGCTTCAGCGCGATCACCGCCTGCGGCAACTGCTCGTCGCGGAACGGATTGCCGCCCTGGCTGCGGATCGCCTCCAGCCGCGCCTCGTACACCGGATCGTCCGGCGCCGCGAACGGCAGCTTGTCGATCATCACCACGCTCAGTGCTTCGCCGACCACATCCACGCCTTCGCGGAAACTGGCCGAACCGAGCAGCACGCCATTGCCGGATTCACGGAAGCGCTGCAGCAGCGTCGCGCGCGGTGCCTCGCCCTGCACGAACAACGGCCACGGCCCGTCGCGCAATGCCTCGGCGGCCTCACGCAATGCACGGTGCGAGGCGAACAACAGGAAGGCCCTGCCCTGCGAGGCCTGCAACACGGGTCGCAGAGTCTGGATCAGCGCAGTGCCGAAACCCCGCGCGGCCGGATCAGGCAGGCCTTCGGGCAGGTAGCACAGCGCCTGCTCGGGCCAGTTGAACGGGCTTGGCTGGACCAGCGTATGCGGGTCATCCAGGCCCAGTCGGGTGGCGATGTGGTCGAAACCACCGCCCACGGTCAGCGTCGCCGAGGTGAAGATCCATGCCGCGCGACTACGCTCACGATGCTCGCGCAACGGGCCGGACACATCCATCGGCGTGCGCTGGCAGCGGAAACCGCGTGGCGTGAGCTCGTACCAGAGCACATCAGCCGCACTGGATGTGTCCGCCGGATCGGTATCGAAGTCGAGAGTGGGCTCGTCATCGCCCAGCCAGCGGCTGAGCCGCGAGACCGCCTCACGCGCCCGCGCATGACAGGCATCCAGACCCGCCGCCGCTTCGCGCAGCGGCTGCAATGCCTGCTCCAGGGTCACCAACCCTGCCATCACCGTATCGAATCCGTCGCGCACCTGTGGCATCGCCAGCGCGCGCCATTGCGTGCCACGCAGCGGCAGTCCCTCCATCGCCGAACGCAGCGCCAGCAGCGCCTGCTGCAACTGGTCGACCGGTTCCTGCAGCGCCGACTGCACGCCTCCGACACCACGCGCTTCGGCCAGGCAATCGCGCCCGAGCTCCTGCCACGGGCGCATGCCAAAACCCTCGCCGAAGAACTGCGCGGCCAGTTCGGGCAGCTGGTGCGCCTCGTCGATGACGAAGGCCTGCGCGCCCGGCAGCAGTTCACCGAAGCCATCCTGCTTCAGGGCCAGATCGGCCAGCAGCAGGTGATGGTTGACCACCACCACGTCGGCAGCCTGTGCACGCTGCCGCGCACGCACCACGAAGCAGTCATCCCAGAACGGGCAATCGGTGCCCAGGCAGTTGTCGACGGTGGAGGTGACCATCGGCAGCAATGGGGAGTCGTCGGCCAGCCCGTCGAGCTCGGCGATGTCACCGAACTCCGAGCGACCGGACCAGGCCAGGATGCGCTGGAACTGCGCCGCCTGTTCGGGGCTGGAAAAACGCGGCTCGCCGCGCGCCTGCTGCAGGCGATAGCGGCACAGGTAGTTCGCACGCCCTTTCAGCAGCGCACTGCGCAGGCCGACCCCGAGTGCCTGACGCACCCGTGGCAGATCGCGGTGGTAGAGCTGGTCCTGCAGCGCGCGGGTGCCTGTGGAGATGATGGTGCGCAACCCGGACAGCAGCACCGGCACCAGATAGGCAAACGTCTTGCCGGTGCCGGTGCCGGCCTCGGCCAGCAGCAGATCACGCTGCTGCAGCGCATCGGCGATGGCTTCGGTCAGGTGCAGCTGTGCCGGACGCGGGACGAATGCATCCAGGTGCGAGGCGAGCGCGCCACCGTCGCTGAGGGCTTCGCGGCTGGCATGGACAAGGTCGGACATCAGAGGGAAAGGATACCCGGCCGGGCGCTGCCCGGCACCCGTTTCAAGCCGGAGCCAGAGCAACAGCAACAGCGGTGTTCATGGCTCTGGGTTGTACTGGGGACTGGCGGGGGACTGTGGGTTTGCGGGGACGCCGTAAACCCGTCCCTGGGGGCTTGGCCGCGGCATCCATGCCGCGGACACCCCGCAAACCCACAGTCCCCCGCCTTCGACAGATTCCCGGTGACGGAGAGACAGGCTTCGCAAAGTCGAGCCTGCTCGACTGGCAGCTCAGAAGCGGTGGGAGTAACGGGGAAAGAAGAAAGGAAATGGCAGCGAGCGCGCGCAGCGCGCGACCCGCTTTTGATTTTGATTTTGATTTTGTTCTTGGCCTGCGGCCCGCGGGATGTAGGGCGGGCCGGGTGGGTGGGGCGTGCAGGACCGTGGGCGCCATGGATGGCGCCATCGAGCCCCCAAGGATGGGTTTACGGCGTGTCCTGCACGCCCCACCCACACGGCCCATCGCGACCATCCATCAGTGCGAGCGCTTGCTGCAGAGGGGGCAGCGCCCGATGGAGTGGAATACCTCAGTACCGCTTGATCCCCGGCACGGTGCAGCCTTCAATCTGCGCATGCGCCGACACCGCATTCTCCTTCTCGCCCCGCGCCAGACGCGACTGCTCGATCGTCGCCCAGTGCCGGCGGCACAGCGGCCCGGTCTTCGACCCCAGATCCACCGCCTTGCGCGCGAACGTCTCCGCCTGTGCCCATTGGCCCTGCAACAGCGCCAGCTCGGCACGCTCCTGCAACACCGCCGGGTCACCGGCCACGATTTCCAGCGCGTGGTCCAGGCTGCTGGCGGCACCGGCCAGGTCGTTGGCCTGGCGCTGCGCCTGTGCGGTCACCCGCAGGTCTTCCACCTGCGAATCACGCAGCGGCTGCACCGACAGCTCCTTGTCGTCCGGACCTGCGGCCGCATCCACTGCAGCAAGGCGCTGTGCCGGCGTGGTGGTATCAACCGGCGGCTTGGCCACCGGCGGTGCGCTGCTGACGCAGGCGGCCAGGGCCAGGCTGAGACCGGTCAGGGCCAGGGGCTGCAGCAGGGATCGCATGTTCATCGGCATCATCGGCTCGGGGGAGGAGTGGCGGCGGCGGGCGCCGCGGCAGGTTCGGCAGGTGCTTCCGGCTTGCGGTCCAGGCCGAACCAGCTGCGCCAGCCACCGCCCTCGCCTTCGGCACCCTGCCCGTCCGGCGACACCGCCGGCGCACACGGAGCATAGGCCGGCGCATAGCCCACCACGAACGGGAAACGACGCGCGCCCGGGCAGCCTTCATCCGTGCTGTTGAGTCCGGTCGGCGCCACCGACTGCCAGTCCAGGCCCTTGTTGCTGACCCGCAGCGGAGCACTCGGCAGGCGCTGGAAGATGCCCGACCAGACCCGCATCGCGCCGGTGGCACCATACAGGCCTGCCTGCTCGTTCTGGTCGTTGCCGATCCAGATCACCGCCAGATGATCGCCGGTGTAACCGGCGTACCAGCTGTCGCGGCCATCGTTGGTGGTACCGGTCTTGCCGGCCGGCTGCAGGCGGCCGAGGCCATCGGCGTTGAGCCGCTGCGCGGTGCCGCTGGCAACCACCTGCTGCAGGCCGACACTGATCAGGTTGGCGGCAATCGAGTCGCCTTCCTGGGCCGGTGCCGGGGTCTTGTCGTAACGCTTGAGCAGCTTGCCCTGCGGATCGAGCACGCCACGCACCGCATGCAGCGGCTGGATTTCGCCGCCAGATGCGAGGAACTGGTACAGCTGGGCCATCGCGTACGGGCTCTGGTCGGTCGAACCGAGAATCACCGCCGGATTGGCCTCGGCCTTGATGCCGGCCAGCACGTGGATCAGCTGGGTCACGCGCTCGGGGCCGACCTGCATGCCCACGCGCACCGTGGCCTGGTTGTAGGAATGCGCCAGCGCGTCGCTCAGGCGGACGGTGCCGTGGCTGCGGTTGTCGGCATTGCCGGGATTCCAGTTGCGGCCGCGGCCGAGCTGGACGGTCACCGGTGAATCGTCGACCCAGCTGGCCAGCGAGTAGCGGTCCGGCTGCGCCAACGCGAGCAGGTACACGAACGGCTTCAGCAACGAGCCGACCGGGCGCTGTGCTTCGATCGCACGGTTGAAGCCGACCTCGGACACTTCACGGCTGCCGATTACCGCCAGCACGTCACCGTTGTGCACATCGGTCAGCACCATGCCGGCCTGCAGTTCGGGGCGACGTTTGCTCTCCAGCGACTTGATGGTGCGGGTCACCGCGCCTTCGGCATAGGCCTGCGCGGACGGCGACATGCCAGTCATCACGCTCAGGCCGGCGCCCTGCAGGGCAGATTCCGGATAGTCGTGACCCAGTTGGCGGCGGACCAGATCGACATAGGCGGGGAAGCGGTTGGCGGCAACCAGGCCCGGCGTCTTGGGCACGCCCAGCGGGGCCTTCAACGCACGCTGGTACTCGGCGTCATCGATCAGCGTGGCTTCGTGCAGTTTGCCCAGCACGAAGTTGCGGCGATCCAGCGCGCGTTCCGGATTGCGCCGCGGGTCGTAGAAGGACGGGCCCTTGACCAGGCCGATCAGCAGCGCGATCTGCTCGGTCTCCAGCGACTGCAGGTCGCGACCGAACCAGAACTCGGCGCCAGAGGACATGCCATGGATCGCCTGGCTGCCACGCTGGCCCAGGTACACCTGGTTGAGGTAGGCCTCGAAGATGGTGCGCTTGTCGTAGCGCGCTTCCATGATCAGCGCGTAGAGCACTTCGTTGAATTTGCGGGTAACCGTCTGCTCCTTGCCGATGCCGAGCAGGCCGCTGCGGGCCAGCTGCTGGGTCAGCGTGGACGCGCCCTGTCGGCTCTGTCCACCGGAGCGGATGGTCACCCACACCGCGCGGGCGATGCCGGACAGGTCGATGCCGTGGTGGCGGTTGAAGTCCTTGTCCTCCACCGCCTGCAGGCCGGTCACCAGCAGGTCCGGCGCCTCGTCCATGCGGATCAGGCGGCGTTCTTCCTGCTTCTGGCCGTAAAGGGTGGCGATGCGGGCCGGGTCCAACCGCGCGGCCTTCAAGGCCTTGCGGTTGTCGGCGTCGCGCAGCGAGGCGACCGCACCATCGGCCAGTGACAGCTCGAGCCGGCGCGGGGCAACCCGGCCATCGACGTCGTTGTAGCCGCGGCTGGAGATGACGAAACGCCCGCCGTTCACCGCATAGGTGGCCGGCTCCTTGCCCTGGCCGTCATCGCGGTAGGCGGAGGCGGCCAGCTCGGTCTTCAGCGTGGACGCATCCATCGCCCTGCCGGGGGTGAGCACCAGCGGGCGCGCGTAGACGCGCGTCGGGATCTGCCAGCGCAGCTCGCCGAAACGCTGGGTCACCTGCTGGTTCAGGTACAGCGTATAGGGAATGAGGAAACCCAATCCCAACGCGACCGCAGCCATGCTCCAGGTGATCAGCCGGCGCCGCCACAGCGGGCCGTTGTCCTGCTGGTCGTCGTCGTCGAAATCGTCGATGTCGTCGGAATCGTAGCGTCGGGGCACGGGAATGCGAGAATGTAGGGTCTGGCGAGTCTACCCCAGCCGCTGCGGCTGGCGAATTCTCCCGGGTTCCCCTGCTTAAGCTGGAGTTGCAACCGGATGGCGATGTCCCTGGCCGAGATCCGATACCTGATCAACCGCCTCACGGGCCTGGCCCGCCGGAGCCTGGCCAGCCTGCGTACCCGTGGGTGGCGGGCGACCTGGCAGCGCATCCGCGTGCATACCCAGCGCGTCGTTCCCGCGCCGCGAACGCCGCTGTTCCTGCCGCCGGCACAGGATTTCGCCCCCTTCACGGTGCCGTTCAGCGAAACGCCGGAAGTGAGTATCGTCATCCCGGTCTACAACCACGTCGGCCATACCCTGGCCTGCCTGCGCGCGCTGGCGGCGCATCCGCCGCTGGCGGCGTGCGAGATCCTGGTCGTGGATGACGGCAGCAGCGACGCCACCGTGCAATGGATGCCGCAGGTCGCCGGACTGCGCTATGAAGTGCGCGAGCACAACGGCGGCTTCATCGAGGCCTGCAACGATGGCGTGTCGCGCGCACGCGGCCGCTATGTGGTGCTGCTCAACAACGATACGGTGCCACAGCCGGGCTGGCTGGATGCCCTGCTGGACACGTTCGCCAGCACGCCCGACGCCGGCCTGGTCGGCAGCCAGCTGCTGTACCCGGATGGCCGCCTGCAGGAATCAGGGGGTGTGATCTTCGCCAACGGCAGCGGCTGGAGCTACGGCCGTTTCGAGGCGGCGGACGACCCGCGTTTTGCCAGCCTGCGCGACGTCGACTACTGCTCCGGCGCGGCACTGATGCTGCCGCGCGCCCTCTGGCAGCAGCTGGGCGGCTTCGACACCCGTTACAAGCCGGCGTACTACGAGGACACCGATCTGGCCTTCCGCGTTCGCGCCCAGGGCCTGCGTGTGCTGGTGCAGCCAGCCAGCCGGGTGATCCACGATGAAGGCACCAGCAACGGCACCGACACCGGCACTGGAGTGAAGGCCTACCAGGTGCGCAACCAGGCCGTCTTCGCCGCCCGCTGGGCCACCGAGCTGGCCCGCCATCCGGCGGTGGGCGAAGTGCCGTCACCCGCACTGCTGCTGCGTGGCCGACGCCAGGTGTTGATCCTGGACGAGGAAGTACCCCAGCCGGATCGCGATTCGGCATCACTGCGCCAGGTGAACCTGATCCGCCTGCTGCTGCAGGGCGGCGCTCATGTGGTGTTTGTTCCCACCCGCCGCGAACATGGCGGTGCCGCCACCGAAGCACTGCAGCGGATGGGCGTGGAAGTCTGGTATGCACCGTTCCTCGATGGCGTCGCCAGCTGGTTGCGAACGCACGGTGCGCGTTTCCACGTGGCGCTGCTGGTCCGCCACCATGTCGCCCACGAGTGCCTGCCGCTGCTGAAGCGGTATGCGCCGCAGGCCCGCACCGTGTTCGACACCGTGGACCTGCACTACCTGCGCGAACGTCGAGGTGCCGAAGTCGCCGGTGATGCCGGGCTGCTGCGCGCCGCCGAGCGCACCCGCGCCAGCGAGCTGGCGGTGATGGAGCAGTGCGACGTCACCGTGCTGGTCAGTGCCGCCGAGCGCGAGCAGCTGCAGGCCGACGCCCCTTCCGTGCAGGTTGAATTGATCTCCAACCTGCACGACGTCGCCGGCGCCGGCAAGCCGTTCGAACAGCGCCATGATCTGGTGTTTGTCGGCGGCTTCCGCCATCCGCCGAACCTGGATGCCATGGAGTGGTTCATCGGCGAAGTCTTTGCCGGCATCCGCGCCCGCCTGCCCGAGGTACGCCTGCACTGCATCGGTGCCGCCACACCGGAATCGCTGTTGGCATTGGCCGCACGCCAGCCCGGCGTGCAGATGCACGGTTTCGTCGAGGACATCACGCCCTACATGGACGGCGCACGCATTTCCATCGCGCCGCTGCGCTTCGGTGCCGGCGTGAAAGGCAAGATCAACCTGAGCATGGCCCATGGCCAGCCGGTGGTAGGTACCACCTGCGCCGTGGAAGGAATGCACCTGCACCCGGGCCAGGACGTGCTGGTGGCGGATGATGCGGCGGGCTTCGCCGATGCGGTGGTCCGCCTGTACCAGGATCCGCAGCTGTGGCAGCAGTTGTCCGACGCCGGCCTGGCCAACATCGCTGAACACTTCTCCCTCGACGCTGCCCGCGAGACCGTGCAGCGGGTGTTCTTCACCTAATCCGGGCGACCGCCGGCGCGGCGCAGGCGGTCTTCGAACGCCGGCAGCTCGGCCAGGTCCGGTTGCAGCAACCGGGCCTGTTCGGCGGCGTGTGCGGCAAACGCCAGGTCTCCATTGCCGAGCCGTTCGCTGCCGATCGCCAGCCAGCGCTGGGCCAGGCGCAGGCGTGCCGAGGGAAGTCCAACCGCGGTCGGCGACAGGGTCTGCCACGCCTGCAGGCAGGCACCTGCGGCCTGCACGCGGTTCTGCCGCAGGTTGTCGTCGAAGCAGCGACGACTGGCGGGCAGCAGCCGCCCTGCGGCAGCCTTCACCCGTGCATCGCGTGGCGCCAGTGACTGCGCTTCGCGCAACGCGTCGAACGCACTGTGGCCAGGGGGGCTGATCCATTGCCCGGCACGTTCGGCGCGCTCGATCCTGCGCAGGTGGTCGCGCAGTTGGCGCTCGCGCTGCGTGTTGCTGACCGCCGGCTGCTGCAGCGCCTTCTGTGCCTGTTGGGCGCGCTGCAGGCGTTGCGCGAGCTGCTGTTGCGCGGCCGGCGAAGCACCCAGCTCCGCCGCCAACGCGGCATCCGCCTGCGCCGCTTCGAACTGGAAATCGTCGGCCTGCTTCTGGCTGCGTGCCAGCACCGCCTGCAAGGTCTGTTCGCGGCCGCGCTGGGCACTGGAATCATCAACCGCCACTGCCAGCACGGCGAGGAACCCCTTCGCTGCCGATTCCAGCTGCCGACGCTGTAAGGCGCGCTGGGCCTGGCGCAGGCGCTGGTCGACGGCCTGTGCCAATGCTTCCTGGCTGGCGGGCAGATCGGCGTGGCCGGCATCGAACTGGCGCGCACGCTGCAGTATCGCGGCTGCCTCGGCCAGCTCGCCGCGCCCGGCCAGGATGCGGGCCTGCTGGAGCAGATCGCTCAGTGCGTCCTCGCGACCTTCCAGCGCCGGCAGATTGTCCGGCTGCAGTACCAGGATGCGCTGGAACAGGGGCAGCGCGCTGCTGTCACCGTCGTCCAGCCGGCCCGCTGCAAAGGCGTTGCGCGCCTGCGCCAGCAGTGCACCGATGCCGGCGCCTGCGCTGCGCCGGGCCTGCAGCTGGCGTGCCACGGCGTCCGCATCGCCCTGCGGCACCTGCAGTTCCCGGGCCAGTGCCAGCGCCTGCGCGCTGCCTTCGAGGTCGTTGGCCTGCAGTTTTTCGCTGGCCTGCTGCAGGGCCGCGGCGCCGGTACGGGCCAGCCCCTCACGGGCCTGCGGACGATCACCATCCAGCGCCAGCACGGCCTGGTAGCGCTCACGCGCACCACTGCCATCGGCGGCACTCAGCCGCCCGGCCGCCAGTGCGCGATCGCCTTCGGCCAGCAACTGTTCAATCTGAGGCTCATCCCAGAACCAGTCGGCCAGCGGCTTGCGCAGCAGCACCAGCAGCACGAACACCGCCAGCGCCGCGACCAGCGCCCAGCGCCACACCCGGCGCGCGTGGCGTGCCTGCAGCCACCACCAACGACCTTCGCGGCGGACGCGGTCCAGCGCAGGATGTTCAGCGCCATGCGGGCGATGCGGAGGCTCGCGTTCCATGCGTGCAGGGTAGCCGGGGCAGCGTGAAGCTCAGCCGAGGCGACGCGCCTCGCTCACGCCGGGCAGCGCATCCAGCTTGCCCAGCAGGGTCGACAGCTGGCCGTAGTCGCTCACCTTCAGGCGCAGGCGCAGGTGGGCACGGCCACTGTTGCGCACGTTGTCACTGTGGATGTCGAGCACGTAAGCGTCTTCCTGGGCGATCAGGTTGGTGATGTCCTTCAGCAGCCAGCGGCGGTCAACCGCAGTGACCACCACGTCCACTTCGTACCCGCCACCGGCCTGGCCCCACTCCACCGGCAGGATGCGCTGCGGGCTGGTGGCTGCCAGCCGGGCCAGCGCGGCACAGTCTGCACGATGCACGGTGACACCCCGGCTACGGGTCAGGTAGCCGACGATCGGTTCACCGGCCACTGGCTGGCAGCAGCGTGCCAGCTGCACCAGCAGGTTGCCCACGCCCTGCACGGTGAACTTGGACTTGCCCAGGTTCTCGCGGCGCGCGGTCGGCCGCGGCAGGGCTGGCGCGGGCGCCGGCTGGCTCGCTGCGCGTTCGGCTTCCAGCAGGGCACGACTGACCTGGTTCGGGCCGGTGTCACCCAGCGCCACCTGGATGTAGAGGTCGTCAACGCTGTCGGCATGGAACTTCTTCGCCGCCACGGCCAGATCAGAATGCTGCAGGCCAAGACGCTTCAGCTCGCGCTCGAGCAGTTCGCGCCCGGCCTGCACGTTGCGCGCGCGGTCCAGCTTGTGGAACCAGCTGCGCACCTTTTCGCGCGAGCGGTTGCTGGCCAGGAAGCCGTTGGCCGGCATCAGCCAGTCGCGGCGCGGATCGGCCTCCTTGCCGGTCAGGATCTCGACGCGGTCGCCGCTGCGCAGGCGGTAGGTCAGCGGCACGATACGGCCATTGACCTTCGCACCACGGCAGCGGTGGCCCACCATGGTGTGCACCTGGTAGGCGAAATCGAGCGGCGTGGCGCCCTGCGGCAGGTCCAGCACCTCGTCTTTCGGGCTCAGTGCATAGACCCGGTCCTCGGTCAGCTCGGCATCGAGCGCCCCGGCCAGTTCATTGCCCTGCCCGTCCTGCGCCTGCTCCAGCAGCTGGCGCATCCAGGTGATCTTGCGGTCGAAGGACTTCTCCGCGCCCTTGCCGCCTTCCTTGTACTTCCAGTGCGCGGCCACGCCCAGCTCGGCCTGCGAATGCATCTCGTGGGTACGGATCTGCACTTCGATGGTGCGTCCTTCCGGGCCGACCACGGCGGTATGCAGCGAGCGATAGTCGTTGGCCTTGGGCCGGGCGATGTAGTCGTCGAACTCGCTGGGCACCGGCGCCCACAGTGCATGCACCACGCCCAGCGCGGCGTAGCAGGCGGCGACATCGTCGACCATGACGCGCACCGCACGGATGTCGTACAGCTGGTCGAACGCCAGCCGCTTCTTCTGCATCTTCCGCCAGATGCTGTAGATGTGCTTCGGGCGGCCACTGACCTCGGCCTTGATACCCTGCGCGACCAGTTCGCGCGACAGCACCTTCTTGACGTTCTCGACGTAACGCTCGCGGGCGATGCGGGTTTCGTCCACCTCCCGTGCAATGCGCCGGTAGGTCTCCGGTTCCAGGTGGCGGAACGCCAGGTCCTCCAGCTCCCACTTCAGCTGCCAGATGCCCAGGCGGTTGGCCAACGGCGCATGGATGTCGCGGGTCAGCTGCGCCAGCGCGCGGCGTTGCTCGTCGTCCAGCTTGTCGGCCGCGCGCATGCGCGCCAGCTGCCGCGCCAGCAGGATGGGCACCACGCGCAGGTCACGGATGATCGCCAGCAGCAGGCGGCGCAGGCCCTCGCTGTTGCGCCCGGCCTCGCGGCCGGCGTGCAGCGCCCACACCGGATCGGCCGCATCCTGGCCATCCAGCAGGCCGATCACTGCGGCCTTGTGGTTGCCCAGCGGCAGTTGCTCCAGGCTCGCCCGCAGGCCAAGCAGGTCGAACAGCAGGGCCGCGACCACCGCGCCTTCGTCGGCGGAGAGCATCGCCAGTGCGTCGAGGGTGTCGCCCAGCACCGACCAGCTGGCGCGCATCTGGTGGTCGCAGTCCGGCGCTTCCCAGTGCCCGCGCAGGGCCTGGCGCAGCGGAGCTGGCAGCACGGCTGCCGAGGGGCGGTTCAACAAGGCATCCAGGCCGGGGACGGAAGCGCGGTTCACAGCATCGAGCAGGCAAGACAGAGGCTCCTACACTAGCGCCGGCGCCGTTCAGGGACAATCACCGCGGCCACCATCACCCGGCATGAAGACATGCCGCTACACTCGCGGGCAAACCCAGGAGAGTCCCGACATGTCCTCGATCGTCCCGCGTTTCCGCCTACAGCTGCTGGCCTGTGCCGCACTGTTGCTGTCCCTGTCGGCGCCTGCGCTGGCCCAGCGCATGGTGGAGGGTGACCTGCAGCAGCAGATGTCACCGGCCGAGTTCAAGGCTGCCGGCCTGGACAAGCTCAACGCGCAGGAACTGGCCACGCTGAACCGCTGGCTGCAGGGCAAGGTCGAAGCGGCCACCACCCAGGCGGTTGCGGCCGTACGGGAAACGGCGCGCGAGGAAGGCCGTCAGGAAGTGATCGTGAAGAATCGCGGCTTCTTCGATTTCGGCAGCAGCGAGCCGATCACCGGCGTGCTGCAGGGCGAGTTCCGCGGCTTCGGCAAGGGCCGCGTCTACGTGCTGGACAACGGCCAGGAATGGGAGCAGACCGATGCAAGCACCCTGGCCGGTGTGCGCAAGCAGTCCCCCGCCGTCAGCATCAAGCCTGGTGTGATGGGCGTGTGGTACCTGAAGGTCGACGGCGTGAACACCCAGCCGAAGGTGCGCCGAACCAAGTAACGCCGTGACCTTGCTGCAGAGCCGAGCGTGGGCCCGGCTCTGCAGCAACGACGTCACGCCTGGCGCAATGCGGTCACCCGCTGCGCCAGCTTCTTCGCCGAGATGCCGGTGCGCGCACCCAGCTCCTGCGCGAACAGTGACACCCGCAGCTCTTCCAGATCCCAGCGCAGCGCCTGCCATTGCGGGCGCTCACGCAGGCCCTGCTGCTCACCCACGTCCAGCGCTTCCAGGAACGGGTGCAGCTCCAGCATGCGCGCCTGGTCACGCGGCGGATCACGCTTGGCACGCTCGGTGCGCAGGATCATCGCCTTCAGATAGCGCGGGTACTGTGCCAGCGCGTCAGCCGGCGTATCGCGCAGGAAGCCGGGATGGATCAGGCCGACCAGCTGCGCTTCCATGTCGTCCAGATTGCCGCGCGCCCAGCCCATCAACGGTGCTTCCAGCATCGGCTTCAGTTCCGCCACCAGGGCCAGGATGGTCTCGGCCAGTTTCAGCCGCGACATGGCCTCGCCGAACAACGCCTTGGCCGCATGCTCACGGCGCTGTTCGAAGGCCGCCGCATCGCGGATGTCTTCCAGGCCCTCGGCCAGCACCGCGTTCATCGCCGCATCGACCAGGTCACCGCGCAGGCGCTCCTGCGATTCGATGGCGGCATACAACAGGCCGGTCTTGGCGCCGACCGGCAGCTGCTTGCGCGCCTGCTTCACCTTCTCGGCCAGGGCAATCTCCAGCAGCCGGCGCACGCCCAGCGGATGGGCCTCCTGCGCCTGCTGGCGATCGGCAAAGATGCGCAGCGCCACGCTGTCGCCCTCGTCCAGCAGCGCCGGATAGGCCGGCACGCCCGCTTCACCGGGTACCTGCAGCGGAATCGGCGTGGCCGGGAACGTGCGCAGGCCATCGGCGGCCATCTCGCGCCCAGCGCGTGCAGCGAACGCATCGCCGGCACGACCACCGAATTTCGCGCGCAGTGCGTCCAGATCGCGCGAGGTCGCCAGCACCTTGCCCTGCTCGTCGCGCAGCCGCAGGTTCATGTGCAGGTGCGGTTCGATCGAACCAGGCTCGAAATCGAGCGCGGTCACCGTTGCGCCGGTCGCACGTGACAGGAAGCGCGCCAGTTCGCCGGTGATGGCATCGGCGCTGGGCTGCGGGAACGCCTCGTAGAACGCGCGGCCGAAGTCCGGTGCCGGCACGTAGTTGCGCCGCATCGCCTTGGGCAGGCTGCGGATCAGTGCCGAGGCCTTGTCGGCGACGAAACCCGGCGCCAGCCAGCCCAGTTGCACCGGATCCAGTGCGTTGAGCAGGTGCAGCGGTACGTCCAGGGTCACACCATCGTCGTCGGCACCCGGTTCGAAGCGGTAATGCAGCGGCAGGCGCGCCTGGCCCAGCGGCAGGTACTTCGGGTAGCGCTCCTGTTCGCTGCCCTCACCCGGCAAAAGATCGACCAGCGACCAGTGCAGGGTCTTGCGCTGTTCCGGTGCCAGCCCCTTCCACCAGGTATCCAGTCCCGCGGCCGAATGGATCTGCGGCGGCACCCTGTCCAGGTACCAGCGCGCCTGCCAGTCCTCGTCGGCGACGATGCCGGCGCGGCGCAGCTTGGCTTCTTCTTCGCGGGCGACCTCCAGCACTTTCTGGTTGTCGGCCACGAAGCTGGCGCGGGTGTTGATCTCGCCGGTCACCAGCGCCTGGCGCACGAAGATGTCATGTGCCTCGCCCGGCGCGATGCGGCCGTAGTGCACCGGCTTCTTCGGCGCCAGCACCAGGCCGAACAAGCTGATCTGCTCGGAGGCCAGCACCTGGCCCTGCGCGCGCGACCAGTGCGGGTCGAAGTGCTTGCGCAGCAGCAGGTGCGGCAGCTCGGCGATGACCCAGTCCGGCTCGATCGCGGCCAGCGTCATGCCCCACACCTTCTGCGTATCCAGCAGGTTGGCCACCAGCAGCCACGGCGGCGGCCGCTTGGACAGCGCCGAACCCGGGAACGGCAGGAAGCGGCGCTGGCGTGGCGCCTGGAAATCTCCCTTCTCGGTGCGGTGGCCGATCTGCGTCGGCAGGCCCGCCACCAGCGCCCGATGCAGGGTCTGGTACGCAGCGGCACGCACGCGCTCGCTGAAACCGCCGCCCGCCGGCGCCTGTTCCTTCTGCGCACGCGCGGGCACCGGCGCCGGGGCCGCCTCGGCCTTGCCTTCGCGGGCCAGGCGCGCGGCACGGTGCAGCTGGCCACGAGTGGCTTTCACTGCGGCGGCATCATCACGTGCCGGGGCCGGTGCACTGCTGCCGGCCAGCAGCGGTGCCATCGAGGCATCACTGGCTTCTTCCTTCCAGCCCAGTTCCTCGCACAGCAGGCGCAGCTGGCGATGCAGCTCGCGCCACTCGCGCATGCGCAGGAAGCCAAGGAAGTGGCGACCGCACCAGTCACGCAGCTTGGACTGGGTCAGGTCTTCATGGGCCTGCCGATAGGCATCCCACAGGCGCAGCACACCGACGAACTCGGAGCGTCCATCGGCGAACTGCGCATGCGCGCTGTCGGCCGCACCGCGCGCTTCCGGCGGGCGCTCGCGCGGGTCCTGGATGCCCAGGAACGAGGCGATCACCAGCATCGGCCGCAGGCAGCCGGCGGCCTGCGCGGCGACCAGCATGCGCGCCAGCTTCACGTCCACCGGCAGGCGTGCCATCTGCTTGCCGATGGTGGTCATGCGCCGCTCGGCGTCGATCGCGCCCAGTTCGGTCAGCTGCTGCCAGCCATCGGCCACCGCACGCTCATCCGGTGCTTCCAGGAACGGGAACTCTTCGATGCGGCCCAGGCCCAGCTGCAGCATGCGCAGGATCACCCCGGCCAGGCTGGAGCGGCGGATTTCCGGATCGGTGAATTCCGGCCGCGCCTGGAAATCGGCCTCGGCGTACAGGCGGTAGCAGATACCCTCGGCGATACGGCCGCAGCGGCCCTTGCGCTGGTTGGCGCTGGCCTGCGAGATCGGCTCGATGTGCAGGCGGTCCAGCTTGTTGCGCGGGCTGTAGCGCTTGACGCGGGCAAAGCCCGGATCGACCACGTAGCGGATGCGCGGCACCGTCAGCGAAGTTTCGGCCACGTTGGTGGCCAGCACGATGCGCCGGTTCGGCCCGGGGTTGAATACCCGGTCCTGATCCTGGTTGGACAGCCGCGCGTACAGCGGCAGCACCTCGGTGTTGCGGTACTTGCGGCGCTCCAGCGACTGGTGCGCATCGCGGATCTCGCGCTCGCCGGGCAGGAAGATCAGCACGTCGCCGCGCGCGTCCAGGCGGGTGATCTCGTCGATGGCCGACACGATGGCATCGTTGACGGTACGTTCGCCCTGGTCTTCGCCCTCGCCCTCCAGCGCGCGATAGCGCACTTCCACCGGGTAGGTGCGGCCTTCGACGCTTATCACCGGCGCATTGTCGAAATGCTGGGCGAAGCGTTCGGTGTCTATGGTGGCCGAGGTGACGATCAGCTTCAGGTCCGGGCGCTTGCGCAGCAGCTGCTTCAGGTAGCCCAGCAGGAAGTCGATGTTGAGGCTGCGTTCGTGCGCCTCGTCGACGATGATGGTGTCGTAGTTCGACAACCAGCGGTCACTGGCGATTTCCGCCAGCAGGATGCCGTCGGTCATGAACTTGATTCGGCTGTCTTCGCTGACCTTGTCGTTGAAGCGCACCTGGTAGCCGACCAGCTGGCCCAGTTCGCTCTGCAGTTCCTGCGCCACGCGGCTGGCCACCGCACGTGCGGCAATCCGTCGCGGCTGGGTGCAGCCGATCATGCCGGCCTGGCCACGGCCTGCGGCCAGGCACAGTTTCGGCAGCTGGGTGGTCTTGCCCGAGCCGG
This sequence comes from Stenotrophomonas sp. SMYL11, assembly GCF_036320005.1. Lineage (NCBI taxonomy): Bacteria > Pseudomonadati > Pseudomonadota > Gammaproteobacteria > Lysobacterales > Lysobacteraceae > Stenotrophomonas > Stenotrophomonas sp. SMYL11. Next base: position 132,071 of record NZ_JAWIRS010000007.1, on the reverse strand, counting down.
TTTCACCAGCGATCACCACGACCTGATGGTCGCGGATCAGCCCGATGATGGCGTCGGCTTCACGCGCAATCGGCAGCTGCGGGTCCAGAGTAATGGACGGCTGCTGCTGCGCCCGTGTCATCCGGCGCTGCACCGACGCCTGCAAGGCCTGCTCGAAGGTGGCGGCCAGTGCCGCATCCTGTGGCTTGGCCTGGCAACGCGAGAGCATCCCCAGCAAACGGCCCCGGTCGCGGCTCATGGCGCCGTCGATGGCGGCGCGCTGCTGGCGCAGGCGGGGCGATGGATTTTTATCGATAGAGTTCATCAATAGGTTCGTTCAAAACTTTGAAAGCGACCAGTCATCACGACCGGTCTATTGTGAAGGCCAACGATTCCACAAGGAGGAACCCCATGGCGAAGACCAAGAGCACGACCAAGGCCAAGACCGGCAAGCAGAAGCTTGCAGCGGCGGCACCGTCGGCGCCGAACATCGATATCGGGATCACCCAGAGCGACCGCAAGAAGATCGCCGACGGTCTGTCGCGCTTCCAGGCCGATGCGTTCACGCTCTACCTGAAGACGCACAACTTCCACTGGAACGTGACCGGGTCGATGTTCAACTCGCTGCACACCATGTTCGAGACGCAGTACACCGAGCAGTGGGCGGCACTGGACGACGTGGCCGAGCGCATCCGCGCGCTGGGCTTCAATGCCCCGGGCTCCTACCGGGAATTCGCTGCGCTGACCTCGATCGCCGAGGAACCGGGCCTGACCGACAGTGCGGACTGGCGTGAAATGGTACGCCAGTTGGTGGTCGCCAACGAAGCGGTCTGCCGTACGGCACGTGAAGTGCTGGATGTGGCGGCCAAGGGTGACGATGCCCCGACCGAGGATCTGATGACTCAGCGCCTGCAGACCCACGAGAAGTACGCCTGGATGCTGCGCTCGCTCCTCCAGTAAGAGTTTGGGGGGCTCGGCAGGGCTGCGCCCTGCACCCGCAGAGGCAACGGCAACGGCAACAGCCGGAGCAAAAGCTGGTCTCCTGCGGGTTGGCGGGGTGGGTCCGGTGGCAGGGGACGCCGTAAACCCGTCCTTGGGGGCTTGGCTGCGGCATCCATGCCGCGGACACCCCTGCCACCGGGCCCACCCCGCCTTCGACAGTTTTTCGCGATCTGCCGGGACAGCGTCCGATCTGGTAGGTGTCGACCTTGGTCGACACGGATGAATTCATTCGATATCTGACAGATGTGTCGACCAAGGTCGACTCCTGCCAACAGCACACGGAATCTGTCGAGGGTGGGGCGGTGTGGGCTTGCAGGACCGTTGGCGCCATGGGCCCGAGGCATGCCTCGGGCGGGTTGGGCAGGATGCCCAACCCCGGTCTTGCCGTGTGCGCAGGACAGCGCGCACGAGCAAGGCGCCATCGAGCCCCCATGGATGGGTTTACGGCGTGTCCTGCAAGTCCACACCGCCCCGCCCAACCAGCAGACACCCCAGAGCCGGCTGTTGCCTTTGACGTTGCTCTGGCTGTTAGCAGGTGCAGGGCGCAGCCCTGCCGAACCCCTACCACCCCCGCCGGGGTAAACTAGCTGGATGGCTTCCCGTCCTGCGCACGACCTGCTCCAACGCGTCTTTGGTTACGACGATTTCCGTGGTCCCCAGCAGGACATCGTGGAGCATGTGGCTGCCGGTCACGATGCCCTGGTGCTGATGCCCACCGGCGGTGGCAAGTCGCTCTGCTACCAGGTGCCGGCCCTGCTGCGTGACGGATGTGGCATTGTCATCTCGCCGCTGATCGCGCTGATGCAGGACCAGGTCGAGGCCCTGCGCCAGCTCGGCGTGCGTGCCGAGTACCTGAACTCGACCCTGGACGCCGAGACCGCCGGCCGCGTCGAGCGCGAACTGCTCGCGGGCGAGCTGGACATGCTCTATGTCGCCCCCGAGCGCCTGCTGACCGGCCGCTTCCTGTCGCTGCTGTCGCGCAGCCAGATCGCCCTGTTCGCCATCGACGAAGCACACTGCGTGTCGCAGTGGGGCCATGATTTCCGCCCCGAGTACCGCCAGCTGACCGTGCTGCACGAGCGTTGGCCACAGATCCCGCGGATCGCGCTGACTGCCACCGCCGATCCGCCGACCCAGCGAGAGATCGCCGAGCGCCTCGATCTGCAGGAAGCACGCCACTTCGTCAGCTCCTTCGACCGCCCCAACATCCGCTATGCAGTGGTGCAGAAGGACAACGCCCGCAAGCAGCTGACCGATTTCCTGCGCGGCCACCGCGGTGAGGCCGGCATCGTCTACTGCATGTCGCGGCGCAAGGTCGAGGAGACCGCCGAATTCCTCTGCGGACAGGGCTTCAACGCCCTGCCCTACCATGCCGGCCTGCCGCCGGACGTGCGCGCGAACAACCAGCGCCGCTTCCTGCGCGAGGATGGCATCGTGATGTGCGCCACCATCGCCTTCGGCATGGGCATCGACAAGCCGGACGTGCGCTTCGTCGCGCATACCGACCTGCCCAAGTCGATGGAAGGCTACTATCAGGAAACCGGTCGCGCCGGCCGCGATGGCGAGGCCGCCGAGGCCTGGCTGTGCTACGGCCTGGGTGACGTGGTGCTGCTCAAGCAGATGATCGAGCAATCCGAAGCGGGCGAAGAGCGCAAGCAGCTGGAGCGGTCCAAGCTGGACCACCTGCTGGGCTACTGCGAATCCATGCAGTGCCGCCGCCAGGTGCTGCTGGCCGGTTTCGGCGAGACCTATCCCCAGCCCTGCGGCAACTGCGACAACTGCCTGACGCCGCCGGCCTCGTGGGACGCGACCATTCCGGCGCAGAAGGCGCTGAGCTGCGTGTACCGCAGTGGCCAGCGTTTCGGCGTCGGCCACCTGATCGATGTCCTGCGCGGCAGCGAGAACGAAAAGGTGAAGCAGCAGGGCCACGACAAGCTCAGCACCTATGCGATCGGCCGTGACCTGGATGCACGCACCTGGCGCAGCGTTTTCCGCCAGCTGGTCGCCGCCAGCCTGCTGGAAGTGGACAGCGAGGGCCACGGTGGCCTGCGCCTGACCGATGCAAGCCGCGACGTGCTGACCGGCCGCCGCCAGATCAGCATGCGCCGCGACCCGGCCAGCAGCACCAGCGGGCGCGAGCGCAGCGCACAGCGCACCGGCCTGTCGGTGCTGCCGCAGGATCTGGCCCTGTTCAACGCCCTGCGCGGCCTGCGCGCCGAGCTGGCGCGCGAGCAGAACGTGCCGGCCTTCGTGATCTTCCACGACAGCACTCTGCGCAACATCGCCGAACAGCGCCCGACCAGCCTGGATGAACTGGCCCGGGTCGGCGGCATCGGTGGCACCAAGCTGAGCCGCTACGGCCCGCGCCTGATCGAGATCGTGCGCGAAGAAGGGTAGCGGCTCTACATTGGTGCTGCTCCAACCTTGAACCGGCCATTCAGCCGGAAGTGCATCCGCGCCCACTTGCAGCTAGATTAGCGTCATGTCCCTGGCCTCGACCCTGCTCCGTGTCGTGCTCATGCTCAGCCTGTTGCTCAACGGGCTGAACGCGGCCATGGCCAGCGGTCATGAGGAAATGGGCCGGATGGCGCACGCGGTGGCCACTGCCGCCGACGGCGGTGACCCTGACTGCCACCATCACGCGGGCATGCAGGCCGACGAGGCTCCGCAGGCCAAAGCTCCCGCCCACGACGCTCATTGCCAGATCAAGGACTGCGTGCGCAGCTGTGCCCAGCACCCGCTGCTGGTAGTGCTGCCGTTGCCGGTCATGGCCGGCCCGGCATTGTCGCTGGCCCCGCAGCCGATGCCGGCCACCGGCCGCCCGGCGCCGCCGCTGCCGCCGATCTCGCGTCCTCCCATCGGCTGATTCCACACGCATCGTGCGCCCTGCGCACCGCAGCCGGCCGCTTGCCGGCGTCTTTACGTGTCTGGAGTCACCACCATGAATACCCGCATCCCCCCCGGCCCGGGCGCTGTGCCCATGCCGTCGCGCCGCCTGTTCGTACAGGGCCTCGCCGCAGGTGGCGTGGTTGCCGGCATCACCGCTGTCGGCGTGCCGCAGCGCGCGCTTGCTGCTGCCAGCGCCGCCCCCCGCCTGGCCGGCGCCCCTGCCGTGCTCAGCGATACCCGCGTTGAACTGGCCATCGGCGAATCGCTGGCCAACTTCACCGGCCGCACCCGCCCGGCGATCACCGTCAACGGCTCGCTGCCGGCGCCGATCCTGCGCTGGCGCGAAGGCCAGACCGTGGACCTGTTCGTGCGCAATACGCTGGAACGGCATCCGACCTCGATCCACTGGCACGGCATCCTGCTGCCGGCCAACATGGACGGCGTGCCTGGCCTGAGCTTCAACGGCATCGGCCCCGGTGAGACCTACCACTACCACTTCGAGCTGAAGCAGTCGGGCACCTACTGGTACCACAGCCACTCGATGTTCCAGGAGCAGGCCGGCCTGTACGGCGCGCTGATCATCGATCCGGCCGAACCGGCGCCGTACCACCACGACCGCGAGCACGTGATCATGCTGTCCGACTGGACCGACATGGACCCGGGCGCGCTGTTCCGCCGCATGAAGAAGCTGGCCGAGCACGACAACTACTACAAGCGCACCCTGCCCGACTTCCTGCGCGACGCGAAACGCGACGGCTGGTCGGCGGCGCTGTCCGACCGTGGCATGTGGGGCCGGATGCGGATGACGCCCACCGATATCTCAGATATCAACGCGCATACCTACACCTACCTGATGAACGGCACCGCCCCGGCCGGCAACTGGACCGGCCTGTTCCGCAGTGGCGAAAAGGTGCTGCTGCGCTTCATCAATGGCGGGTCGATGACCTACTTCGACGTGCGCATCCCCGGTTTGAAGATGACCGTGGTCGCCGCTGACGGCCAGTACATCCACCCGGTCAGCATCGACGAATTCCGCATCGCTCCCGCCGAAACCTACGACGTGCTGGTCGAACCCACCGGCCAGGACGCCTTCACGATCTTCTGCCAGGACATGGGCCGCACCGGCTACGCCGCCGGAACACTGGCGGTTCGCCATGGCCTGCAGGCACCGATCCCCGCGCGCGACCCACGCCCGTTGCTGACAATGAGCGACATGGGCCACGACATGGGCAGTGGTGGCCATGGTGGCCACGACATGGCAGCGATGAAGGGCATGGAAGGTGGCTGCGGCGCCAGCATGGGCCACGGCGCGCATGGCGGCGGCGATTCCGCCAGCAAGGCACCGAAGCACCCGGCCAGCGAACGCAACAACCCGCTGGTGGACATGCAGAGTTCGGCCAGCGAACCCAAGCTGGATGACCCTGGCATCGGCCTGCGCGACAACGGCCGCCAGGTACTGACCTACGGCGCGATGCGCAGCCTGTTCGAGGATCCGGATGGCCGCGAACCGAGCCGCGAGATCGAACTGCATCTGACCGGCCACATGGAGAAGTTCTCCTGGTCGTTCGATGGCATTCCCTTCGCCAGTGCCGAACCACTTCGACTGAACTACGGCGAGCGCATGCGCATCGTGCTGGTCAACGACACCATGATGCAGCACCCGATCCACCTGCATGGAGTGTGGAGTGATCTGGAAAACGCGCAGGGCGAGTTCCAGCTGCGCAAGCACACCATCGACATGCCACCGGGCACCCGCCGCAGCTACCGTGTGCGTGCCGATGCACTCGGCCGCTGGGCCTACCACTGCCATCTGCTGTACCACATGGAAGCGGGCATGATGCGCGAAGTGAGGATCGAAGAATGAGCCGCTCACTCCTTTCTCCCAGCCTGCTGGCCCTGGGCCTGGCGGCGGCGCTGCCGGTGTTCGCGCAGTCGCATGCCGGCCATGGCATGGCCGCGATGGACGCGCCCGCGAAAACCGCGAAGGCGCCGGTCGAACCGGTCGATCATTCGAAGATGGATCATTCAAAGATGGATGCCGGTGCGATGGATCATGCCGGCATGGACCATTCCAGGATGGACCACGCGGCCATGGGCCACGGCGCGCCCGCCCCCACCGAACCGCGCGAACCCATTCCGGTGCCGACCGATGCCGACCGTGCCGCCGCATTCCCGCCGATCGCCCACGGTGCGATGGAGCACGCACCGGAGATCAACAGCCTGCTGCTGATCGACCGTCTTGAACACTGGGATGGCAAGAGCAGCAACGGCCAGGCCTGGGAGGCCACTGGCTGGATCGGCGGCAACATCAACCGCCTGTGGTTGCGTACCGACGGCGAACGCAGCCGCGGCCGCACGGAATCGTCGTCGCTGGAAGCACTGTATGGCCGCAGCGTTTCGCCGTGGTGGGACGTGCTGGTCGGCGTGCGCCAGGACTTCCGCCCGGCCGACTCGCGCACGTGGGCGGCCGTCGGCATCCAGGGCCTGGCGCCGTACAAGTTCGAGAGCTCGGCCACGCTGTACATGGGCTCCGGCGGCCAGGTACTGGCCAAGGCCGAGGTCGAGTACGACGTGCTGCTGACCAACCGCCTGATCCTGCAGCCGCTGCTGGAAGCCACCGTCGCGGCCAAGGACGAGAAGGAGTACGGCATCGGTCGTGGCCTGAACAAGGTCGAAGCCGGTCTGCGACTGCGCTATGAGTTCAGCCGCCGCTTCGCGCCCTACATCGGCATCAGCCACGAACGCACGTTTGGTGACACCGCCGACTACGCCGGTGACCACGCGCGCGACACGCGCTGGGTGGCCGGCGTGCGCATGTGGTTCTGAGCAGCAGTTCGTGAGCAATGGCCAGCCCCGGCAGCCGCCGGGGCCGGCTACACTGCGCCACGTTCCAATGCAGGCACCGCCATGTCGTTGCAGATCCGCCGCGCCACCCTTGCCGACGTCGACGCGCTGTCGGCCATCGCGATTGCCACCTACAACGAAACCTGGGGCGATTCTTATCCACCGCAGGAGCTGCACGATTTCCTGCAGGACCACTACAGCAGCGAGCCGCAGCGCATCGAACTGTCCGATCCACGCAGTGCCATCTGGCTGTTGATGGACGGTGAGTCGGTGGTCGGCTATCTGGCCGCCGGTGCCAACACCCTGCCGCATGCCGAGTCACGCGGGGGCGACATCGAACTGAAGCGGTTCTACATCCTGGCCGCATACCAGAACGACGGCCACGGTGCACGCATGATGGACGCGTTCATGGCGTGGCTGGACCAACCACAGCGTCGCACCCTGTGGGTGGGCGTGTGGGAAGAGAATTTCGGCGCACAGCGCTTCTATGCGCGCTACGGCTGCAGCAAGGTTGGCGAGTACGACTTCATCGTCGGCGACACCCACGACCGCGAGTTCATCCTGCGGCGGCCGTGATCACGCGCCCCATGTAGAGTCGAGCTTGCTCGACTGGCTGTTACCGCCAACAGTCGAGCATGGCTGGACTCTACAAACTAGAAGTCGAACAACTCAGACAGGAAGCTGTCCTTCTTCTTTTTCTTGTATCCGTGGCCCCGGTTGTCCTCGTAGCGCTGGCCCAAGTGGCGGGTATCACGGTGCATCACCGGCGGCGGAGAGGATGCCGGATGCTGCTGCACAGGCGCGGGCGGCGGCACGGCCACACCGGCACCGGCACCGGCACCGGCACGCTCGATGATCTTGTCCAGTTCGCCACGATCCAGCCACACGCCTCGGCAGCCGGGGCAGTAGTCGATCTCGATGCCATGGCGTTCGGCCATCTGCAGGGTCTGGGTCTTGCACACGGGGCACAGCATCGGCATTGCTCCTGTCGGTCTGGTAACGACTGTACCTGCCCTGTGATGACTGTGCGGCAACGCATGACCGATGGCACAGGGACTTCCGACGCGTGCCGATGCGGCAGCAGTCGCACACACTGAGCCCCTGTTCCGCAAGGAGTGCGTACATGACCGCGTTGTCCCGCCTGCCCAACGCCGCGCGCCTGTTGCTGGTCCTGCTGGGCGTCGGCCTCGGCCTGAACCTGCGCGATATCGCCGCAGCCATCGGCACGCCGATTCCCGCCCTGCCCATTCCCTACGGCGGCAGCCTGCTGGACAACGCACTGGCGGTGCTGGTGGCACTACTGCTGGCCGCGCTGCTGCGGCCCCGTGGCATGGGCCTGCTGGCCAGCCTCGGGCTGCGCGGGAACGGTTGGGGCGGCCCGATGTGGGTGCTGCTGGCCAGCCTGCCCTGCTGGCTGGGCCTGGCGGTGCTCGCTACCCCGAACACCGCGCTGACCGCGCTGGACGCCACCATGCTGGCCGTGCTGTTCCCGCTGGCCGAGGAAGTGCTGTTCCGTGGCCTCGGCTTCGTGCTGCTGATGAAGCTCATGCGTGGTCCGTGGCAGCTGCTCGCACTGCCGCAGGCACTGCTGTTCGGCATGGTGCACTGGCTCGGCTTCGGTGGGTTCGACGGTGGCGGCATCGCGCTGTTCGTCGGCGCGGTGATCGCCGTGGGCGGCTTCATCTTCGCCTGGCTCGACCACCTCGACGGCGACACCCTGTGGTGCGGCCTGGTCCTGCACATTTCGATGAACCTGGCCTGGAACGTGTTCAGCCTCGACGACGCGCTCGCTCTGGGTTGGCAGGCCACCAGCCTGCGCATCGGCACCGCCCTGCTGGCCGTGCTGGTGCTGGCCTGGCACGTCCGCCGCCAGCGGCGCGGACAGCTGTAACGCCCACTTAGCTTGCCGTGCACGCCGGGATCACTACCGGCTTGCGCATACTTGCGCGCCTTTCGCTCCCCCTGTTGTCCGGAGTTGCCGCGTCATGTTGCTGTCCAAGCGCTTTGTGGAACCGCGCGTCCTGCTGATCGAGGACGCCGAGGAAACCCAGGAACTCAGTCGCCTCGCCCTGGAAAGCCAGGCCTGCCAGGTCACCGCCGTCAGCAGCGCCGAGGCCGCACTGGGCCTGCTCAACGCCGGCGAACCGTTCGACCTGCTGTTCACCGACGTCTGCCTGGGCGGCATCAGCGGCATCGAAACCGCCAACCGCGTGCGCGAGCACCTGCCGCAGCTGCCGATCCTGGTCACCTCCGGCATGGACCAGCACCGCGTGCTGCCGCAGCTGCGCGCCGGCATCCACTTCCTGCCCAAGCCGTACAGCATGAGCGAGCTGCTCGATGCCATCCGCCTGTGTTTCCGCCATGCAGCGGATGCCACGTTGATACCGCCGCCGCAGGCCAGCGCGGCCTGAGGCATTCATCCACGCATGGCGTGGATCTACTGATTCCGTTTCTCTTCGGCGTGGATCCACGTCAGCACCATCGGTAGATCCACACCATGCGTGGATTGAACCTGGGATCAGCCACTGCTGTAGGGCCTACTGCCTGGGAACACCTTCAACAACGCGCGGGTGATCATGTCCGGGTACACCGTGAAGTGGTCCTCGTCGTCGATCACCATGTTGTCCACCTTCAACGAGCGCCTACTGCCGCGCAGCTGCTCGGCGAACTCGGCGTTGTGGCGCAGCATGTCGTTGCGGGTGAAATAGCGCGGTTCGGGCTTGACCGTCTCGAAGCTGCCGACTGACAGCACCACGGTGGTCGGCTGCGCAGGCGCCGTGGCCTCGGCCTGCAGGCGCGGCACAAGGTGGTTGTCGAACCACAGCGACGGGCTGGACAGGATGTAGGTCCGGAACATGTCCGGACGCGTGGTCAGCACGTAGGCGCCGAACAGGCCGCCGTAGGAATGGCCAGCATAGGCGCGTCGCGCCGGATCGGTGCGGTAGCGTGCATCGATCATTGGCAGCACGTGCTCGGCGAGGAAATCGCGGTAATGTGCCGCACCGCCATAGCTGACGTCATCGCTGTAGTCACGCGGATCGGTGCGCGCCGGATTGCTGGGGGTGTAATCACGCGAACGGCTCTGCTTCGAAGTCAGGCCCTCCTGCGGCGGCAGCCCGACCAGGATGAAATCCTCGATGTTGACGCCCTTCTGCCCGACCATGTTGCGCACGCTGCGCACCAGCGGGAAGCTGTACAGCGCATCGGTCACGTACAGCACCGGATAGTGCTTTTCAGGGTGCGCGGCATAGTCGGCCGGCAGCGCCACCCAGATCGGGTAATCGCGCCCCACCGGGTCATGTACGCGCAGCGCTTCGGTATCCGGCAGCACCACGCCCGGCGCTGCAGTTGCCGCGCTTTCCTTCGCTTCACTCTGCGTTGCCGGTGGCGCCACCGACATCGCGCAGCCACTCACGGCCAGGCAGGCCGCCACACTCCATCCACGCACACGCTGCATCCACGCTCTCCCGTTGCGGGCGACGCACCCGGTTGGCGCCGCTACCGCATCCTCACACGTCATGCGACGCAGTGCCACGCCAGGTCAGGGCGAGGCCGGTGGCGGCGCCGGGAACAGCGTGCGCAGCGCCTGCAGGGCGGCCGGGTGATAGATCGTGGCGTGGGTTTCCTCAGGCAGCGGCAGGTACTTCACCAGCGGCGACGGCGAAGCCTGCTGCAACAACTCGGCCAGTCGTGCAGTGGATGCGGCCAGTTCCGGCTGCCCGCTGCTGGCCAGGAACACCTGCGGCTGTGCGCGCGTCACCGCCGGCAGCTGTTTGGTCGCTCCGGCCAACATTGCACCACGGTTCCACCACAGGCTGGGGTCCAGCGCGATGTAGCTGTTGAACAGCGTCGGCTCCTGCAGCAGCGTCTCGACCGCGAACAGGCCGGCCAGCGATTCACCGATCAGCGCGCGCTCGTCGGTGGTCGGGTAGCGCTGGCGCACCTGCGGCATCAGTTCATCGCGCAGGAAGCTGCGGTAGGCCGCCGATCCACCGATGCGGGGCGCGATGTTCTGGTCCTGCGGGTCCTTGCTGGGGCCCGTCATGTCGCGGCGGCGTTCGGTGTTCTCGATGCCTACCAGCAGGAACGGACGCATGCTGCCGTTGCCGCTCAGCACCTGCACCAGCCCGGCCACATGCAGGAAGTCCTCGCCGATGCCGCCATCGGCCATGTACAGCACCGGCAATGGTGCCTTCGGGTCCAGACCCCAGGGTTGCGGGCGGTAAACGTTGATGCGGCGGGTTTCGCCCAGCGCCTTCGATTCAATGGTGAAGGTCTCGCCGATGACCAGCGGGGTTACGGCGGCGACCTGTGCGGACGGCGCCGGCTCGGCGGCCATCAACGGCGCGGCGGAGACAGCGGACAACAACAGCGACAGCACGATCAAGCGCATGGAGCGGCCCATCCTGGGAAAGTGCCGAGCATAACGCCGAGGCCGAGGCGTCGGCCGATTCGGCATGCCTGCACATATGCTACGGCGCTGCGCGATGCTTGAACTGTATCGGGAAATGACTGCAATCGCGTTTTGCTAGCATTCGTCGTTTCCTACAAGGAGTTGGGACATGGGGGGCTTCAGCATTTGGCACTGGATCATTCTTCTGGCGGTCATCCTGATCCCGGTCGGCATCGCAGCCGTCATCGCAGCGATTGTTCTCAGGCGAAAGTAGATCCACGCCATGCGTGGATGCGCATTCTGGGGATGCCTCAAGCGCATCCGCGATGCCACGCGCGAAGCGTGCCGCCGTTGGCATGCTGACTGTGGCGGAAATGCTGCACGCCGCTGAGCGCTGCCGGTCGATGGGTCGTTCTTCGCCTGCCGCGGGCTGGCGGAACTGGTGTGCCGGGATATCCGGCCGGCGTACCCGCCGTTGTACCCGGAACCGGTCCATACTTGGGATGGACTGGTCACCAGTCCCTTCGAAACCTACAAGGAGGTTTGCATGTTGAGTGCCGTACTCATCGCCGCGCTGGCCGCCAGCCCGGCCGCGCCCGTACCGTATGCCGATTGCCTGCTCGGCAACATCCAGCCCGGGCTGTCTGATCGTGCCGTGCAACTGGTGCAGGAGGCCTGTGCTGCAAAGCATCCGGAGAGCTTCGCCGCAGCGATGGAACTGGGACGCAGAACCAGTCTGCAGCGGCTCACCTATTTCGAGGCCGCAAGAGCGGAGGCGGCACGTTCTGCGAATGCGGCAGCAACGGCCGCACAGGAGGCTGCCGACGCGGCGGCGGCTAAAGCGAAGAATGCGCGGACGAAGTAGTTGCCCTAGACGAGCGCCACAAAAAAGGCACCGCTTGGCGGTGCCTTTCTGGATGACCTGGGTCATTGGATGCAATGGTGGGCCGTGAAGGATTCGAACCTTCGACCAAAAGATTAAAAGTCTTCTGCTCTACCGACTGAGCTAACGGCCCATTGCACTGCCCCAGCCTTTCGGCGGGGTCGGCATTCTACCCTACTTTGCCGGGCCGGGTGAAACCCTGATGCATGAGGTTGCCGGCCAGCGGCCGGCACTACCCCGATCTGGGCCGCCGCCTTAAACCTTTCGGGCCTCCGACGCATCCCAGCTGTGATTCCTGCCCGGAGCCACGAATGCGCCTGCCCTTCTGCCTCATTGCCGCCCTGCTGCTGCCCTATGCGGCACTGGCCGCCCCATCCCAGGTCGTCACCGACGACATCGGCCGCTTCTGGGCCACCTATGACGCGGTGCGCGCCGAGCCTGATGCCGAGCGCCAGGTGGCGCTGGTCCAGCAGCACTACATCGATCCGGGCAGCCCCGGCCTGCATGCGCTGATGCAGGTCCGCAACTACACCGCCCGCGAATACGCCGAGGCAATGCGTGCGTGGCCTCGATTCTGGACGTCGGTACGCCCATTGACCGCCAACGCGCAGCAGGCCAGCGCCACACTGGAACGGGACCTGACCGCCTTCCGTACGCTCTACCCCGCCCTGCGCCCCGCCACCATCACCTATGCGGTCGGTGTTCTGCGTACCGGCGGCACCACGCTGGATGACAAGGTGCTGATCGGAGCGGAGATGGCGCTGGGCGATGAGCGCGTGGACGTGAGCGAGCTGCCTGAGCCGATGCGCAGCCGCCTGCGGATCTTCTACGACAGCCGCCCGGGGGCGAACAACGCGCAGAACAACCTGCACGAGTACGTGCATACCCAGCAGCGCGAGACCACCGGCAGCCTGGCCCAGTACGCGGTGCGCGAGGGTGTGGCCGAGTATGTGGCGGAGCGGCTGAGCGGGCGCCGGCCAGCACTGCCCTTCTACGACTACGGCGCAGCACACGAAGCGGAAATCCGCACGCGCTTCATTGCTGAGATGAACGGGGAAAATCTCGACAACTGGCTCTACAACAGCGCCCGCAATCCGTTCGGGGTGAGTGATGTGGGGTACTACGCCGGGTATCGCATCACGCAGGAGTACATGCGACAACAGGCTGATGAGAAGGCGGCGATCGCGCGGATGATCGAGCTGGACTATGCCGATCCGGAGGCGGTACGGGCGTTTATTGACGCGTCGGGGTGGTTGCGGCAGAGATAACGCCGGGCCTTGCCTGGCGGACAGTGCCAACCAAGGTTGGCACCCACCGAGGAGCAGTTCGCAACCACCATCTGGGAATTCACACCCATCAGGGAAGCCGGCCAGCGGCCGGCACTACCAGAGATGGTCAGGCGTACAGCGTCGGGTCGGCTACGCCGGCTTCGGCAAAGCCCTGCGCTCGCAGGCGGCAGGCGTCGCAGTGGCCGCAGGCGGCGCCGTTGGCGTCGGCGTTGTAGCAGGACACGGTCAGGCCGAAGTCCACGCCCAGGCGCACGCCTTCGCTGACGATCTGGCCCTTGCTGAGGAACTGCAGCGGCGCGTGCACCTTGATGCCTGCGCCTTCCACGCCCGACTTGGTGGCCAGGTTGGCCAGCGCCTGGAACGCGGCCACGAACTCGGGACGGCAGTCCGGGTAGCCGGAGTAGTCCACGGCGTTGACGCCGCAGAAGATGTCATTGGCGCCGAGCACTTCGGCCCAGCCCAACGCCAGCGACAGCATGATGGTGTTGCGCGCGGGCACGTAGGTGACCGGAATGCCGGCACCGCCGGCCTCGGGTACGTCGATATCGTCGGTCAGCGCCGAACCGCCGATGCTGCGCAGGTCCACGTCCACGGTCTTGTGCGCGACCACGCCCTGCGCCTTGGCCACGCGGGCGGCGGCATCCAGTTCGGAAGTATGGCGCTGGCCGTAGCGCACGCTCAGGGCATGCACGGCGAAGCCCTGTTCCTGGGCCATGGCGATGACGGCGGCTGAATCCATGCCGCCGGAGAGAAGCACGACTGCCTTCTTCATGGGAAAAACATCCGGTTGGGAGGGGAAAGCCAGCACGCTGTCCCGCGCCGGAGCTACATCAGGGAACGTTGCCCGGGCTCATCGGCCCGGCTCGTCGTTCCACAGGATTTTATGCAACTGCATCTGGAAGCGCACCGGCAGCCGGTCCTCGACGATCCAGTCGGCCAGCTGGCGCGCGGTGATCTCACCCTTGCTCGGCGAGAAGAACACGGTGCAACGCTTCACCAGATCGTGCTCGGCCAGCAGGGACTTGGCCCAGTCGTAATCCTCGCGGCTGCAGATGACGAACTTGATCTGGTCGCGGGCGGTCAGCAACGGCAGGTTGTCCCAGCGGTTGCGCGCCACTTCGGCCGAGCCCGGGGTCTTGATGTCGACCACGCGCGACACGCGCGGGTCCACTGCGCTGACGTCCAGCGCACCGGAGGTTTCCAGCGAGACATCCATGCCGGCGTCGCACAGCTTCTGCAGCAGTACCAGGCAGCGCTTCTGTGCCAGCGGCTCGCCACCAGTCACGCAGACGTGGCGCACGCCCTGGGCCAGCACCTCGGCCACGATGTCATCGATGTCCCACCAGGTGCCGCCATGGAAGGCATAGGCGGTGTCGCAATACTGGCAACGCAGCGGACAGCCGGTCAGGCGCACGAACACGGTCGGCCAGCCGGCGGTATCGGCTTCGCCCTGCAGCGAGGTGAAGATCTCGGTGATCTTCAGGCGTGGCAGCGGCGACTGCACGATCTCGCTGGGTGTGGCGGCGGCGCTGGACGGGGTAACGGCGGTCATGGCGGGGACTTCTTGATGGGACACGTGGCGGGTGGGCTACCGTGGCCGGTAACGAAAACAGCCGAGCATGGCTCGGCTCTACAACTGCAGCCGGTCGGGTGTGGCCCAGCCGGTAATGCAAGCCGCCGGGCATGGCCCGGCGCTACCGGATCCGGGCGGGTTTGCCGGTCCGGAAACGAAAGCAGCCGAGCATGGGCTCGGCTCTACAGGGCACCCATTGTACGCCCGGTCAGTGGATCAGCGGATCTGCTTGCCGAGGCGGATCGACTGCAGGCGGTCCTGCGCGGTGCGCGCGGCGTCCGAGCCAGGGTACTGCGCCACGACGGTCTCCAGCGTCTGCTGGGCCTGGTCGACCTTGCCCTCGCCGTACTGCGAGAGGCCAACCTTGAGCAGGCCGCCTGCGGCCTTGTCGTGGGTCGGATAGCGCGAGAGCAGTTCACGGAACTGGGTCTCGGCCATCGGGAAATTACGGGTGGCGTAGTAGCTCTCGCCCAGCCAGTACAGCGCATTCGGCGCATAGACGCCGTTCGGGTACAGCTGCAGGAAGCTCAGGAACAGCTGCGCCGAATCATCGTACTTGCCGGCCTTCAGCGAATCGAAGGCGACGTTGTAGGAGGTGCGCTCGTCGCCGGTGGCGGCAAGGCTGCCGGCATCACCATGGACGGAAGGCGGCCGCTCGGAAGTGGCCGCCGCTGCGGGTTTTGCCGGGGCCGGAGCGGCCTTCGGCACGCTCGCCGGAACGGGCGGCAGGGCCGGGGCGGCATTGCCCCCTTCCAACCGGTTCAGGCGGCTGTCCAGATCCAGGTACTGGTCCTGGGCGGACTGCTTGAGCTGGGCGTTGTCGTGCTGCAACTGCTCGATCGAGGCCTGCAGGCTGGTGACCTGCTGCCGCAGCTGATTGATCTGGTTCAACAGGTCCTGGTTGGCACTGTTGTTGTACATCTGCTGCTCGATCGCGCCAACGCGGTCGGCCAGGCTCTGTCGCTGTGCATGCGCCGGTGCGGCAGCCACGAGGGCTGCCGCAACGACCAGCATCAGTTTGATGCCAATACGCATGGATTACTGCGCGGTGTAGACGATTTCGACGCGACGGTTCTGCGACCAGCAGGACTCGTTCGACTCGGTGCAGACCGGACGCTCTTCACCGTAGGACACGACGGTCAGCTGCGAAGCCGAGCCACCGTTGGCCTGCAGGGCCGAGTTGACGCCGTTGCCACGACGCTCGCCCAGGGCCTGGTTGTACGCGCGCGAACCGCGCTCGTCGGTGTGGCCCTGCAGGGTGATGCGCGAGGACGGACGGTCACGCAGGTACTTGGCGTGGCAAGCCATGATGGCCTGGAATTCCGGCTTCACGTCTTCCTTGTCCAGGTCGAAGTAGACCACGCGCTGGCGCAGGCAAGCGTCGGTGTCCAGGTCGCCCGGGCCGTACAGGCCCGAGGTCGACGGACCGGTCGGGGTGGTGGTCGAGGTGCCGGTGTCGACCGGGGCTGCCGGCTCTTCCTTCACCTTCTTCGAGCAACCGGCCAGGACGGCCACAGACAGCAGGGAAACAAGCAGAACGCGGGTGGACTTGTTCATGGCGATACCTTTGTGGCTCCTAGGCCGATGAGGGGTTCAAGACAACGAAAATATTAACACTCTTTTAGCGCTGGGTACGGTATGGGGACCATGCCGGTTCGCGCACATCACCATCGGCCAGGACCAGGCGCTGGCGGACCCGCGCATCGGCCGAGACGGCATACAACACACCACGGCCACCTTCGCGGGCGGCATACAACACCATGCTTGCGTTGGGCGCGAAGCTCGGCGATTCATCCAGCGAACCCGGGGACAGCGTGCTCCAGCGCGGCGAACCCAGCGAGCTGTCCATCATCGCGATCTTGTAGCTGTTGCCCGAGCCCTGGGCGACGGCGATCTTCTTGCCGTCGTAGGACACCGAGGGCTTGGCATTGTAGTTGCCCTGGAAGGTCACGCGCTCGGCGCTGCCGCCGCCCGCACCGACCTTGTAGACCTGCGGACGGCCGCCGCGGTCGGAGGTGAAGTACACCGCGCTGCCGTCCGGTGCCCAGGTCGGCTCGGTATCGATGGCGAAGTGGTTGGTCAGCTGGGTCAGCTGCTTGCTGCCCAGGTCCATCACGTAGATTTCCGGGTTACCCGAACGCGACAGGGTCAGGGCCAGCTTGCGGCCGTCCGGCGAGAACGCCGGAGCGCTGTTGATGCCACGGAAGCTGGTGACCAGCTCGCGCGCGCCGGTGCCGATGTTCTGGATGTAGATCGCCGAATTGCCACGCTCGAAGCTGACGTAGGCCAGCTTGCTGCCATCCGGGCTCCACGACGGCGACAGCAGCGGCTCGGCCGAACGCACGATCGTCTGCGGGTTGTAGCCGTCGGAGTCTGCCACCATCAGCGCGTAGCGCATGGCGTCGCCCTTGCCGCTGGCGGTCACGTAGGCGATGCGGGTCCAGAAGGCGCCACGGACACCGGTGATCTTCTCGTAGATGGCGTCGGCCATCTGGTGGGCCACGTCACGCATGGCATTGCCACGGGCGGTCATCGCCAGGCCCAGCAGGCGCTCGCCCTTCGGTACGTCGAACAGTTCGTACTCGACACGGTAGGCGCCGGCACCGGCGTCGAGCACGCGGCCCACCACGATGTAGTTCTGCTTCAGCGCGCGCCAGGTAGCGAACTGGATCTCACCGCCACGCACGGGCTTCTCGACGATCTGCGCTTCCGGCAGCGTGCGGAACTGGCCCGAGCGCTCCAGGTCGGCGCGGACCACGCCGGCGACGTCGGTCTGCGGAGCGGCCGACGAACCCTGGTAGGGCATCGGCACGATGGTGATCGGCAGGGCGGAGGCATTGCCGCCGATGATGTCGATATCCAGCCCCTTCTGCTGCGCGACGGCAGCAAAGGGCAGCAACAGGGCCGCAAACACGGCAAGCCAGCGAGGCATCTTTTTCATGGAGCGCTCAATAGGGGGAAACCGGAACGAGGGATAACAAAGCGGGAGTGAACCGCTTCGCAATCATGAACCAAGGGTACGTGAATTCCGGGTCAGTTCCAGCCCGTCTTCTCACGCACCGTTAACTTCGTGGCTAACATCGCGCCCGCTTGCCCCGGCCACACCGCCCCCTAGAAGGCAGTGTTCGACAGCAACCGACAGCCTGCCCGGTCGAAACCGAGCGCACCAGAGGCAAGCGCGACAGCCCTGGGCGCGGGCGGCCTGATGACCGCCCTGCCCTGCCCTGCCCGATCAATCCTGCGCAGTGAAGGTCAGGTTGAGCGTGCGGTTGAACACTGACTCGAAGCCCCGGTACGGCAGCGGCTGGGCATTGAGCACGGCGGCCTCGATCGAGCGCTTGCCGGCCTCGTCATAGGGGCAGTTCGCACCGACCTTGGCCTGCAGCACCTGTCCACCCGGGATCTGGGTGATGGTCACCTGGCACTTCTGTCCCAGCGGCACGCTGTCCGGGCGGGTCCAGGTGTCGCGCACCTTGGCCTGGATCGCCGCAGCGTACTTGGCGGTCAGATCATCGCTGCTGCCACCCCCACCGGCGGCCGGCCGGGAGGCACCACTGGCACCGGCAGCCGCACTGCCGGCCGCGTTGCGCGCGGCGGCGACCTGGCGCAGCTTCTGCTCGGCCAGCTTGGCTTCCTTCTCGGCCTGCTCGCGGCGGGCACGGATCTCGGCGATCTTCTTCTGCTTCTCGGCCTCGGCCTTGTCAGCGGCCACGCGCTCCTGCTCGGCCTGCTTCTTCTTCTCGTCCGCTTCCTGCTGCTTGGCCAGGCGCAGCTTCTGCTCCGCTTCTTCCTGGCGCTTGCGTTCGGTCAGGTCGATCTGCTCCTGGCGGCGCTTGGCTTCCTGTTCCTGCTTGGCCTTCTCCTGCGAGATGGCCAGCGCACTCACCGCTTCCTGGTCCTTGGTGTCCGGCTGCGCGACACGCTCCTGCGCCTGTTGCTGCTGCGGCGTGGGGGCGTCCTGCGGGCGCGGCTCGGGAATCGGCTGCGGCGGCGGGATGGTGTCTTCGGGCACCGGAATCGGCTCGACCACCGGCGGCGGCAGGTCTTCCAGCTTTTCCGACTGGCGCAGGGCCTGGCGCGCGGCGGACGCCTCGGACGCCGACAGCGCCAGGCTAGCCTCGACCGACGGGTCGCCGGCGGCAGCATCGGTGTTGCGCTCAGGCGACCAGAACCAGGCCACGATGAACACCAGCGCGACCAGCAGGTGCACCAGCAACGCCAGCGCCAGGGGCAGGCCCCAGCCGGGTTCGCGCTGATGCGGAGGTGGCAGGGCGTCAGCGTGCATCGGTGGCCAGGCCTACCTTGTCTACCTTGGCGCGCTTGATCACATCCATCGCGGCGATGACCTGTTCATAGGCCACGGCGCGGTCGGCGGCAACGATCACGCGCACGCCCTTGTCCTGGGCGGCAATGCCGGCCAGGCGGCCTTCCAGTTCCTCGGCCGACACGGCGGTCGGTTCCTTGGCGTCGGGCAGCTTCAGGCTGAGCTGGCCGTCCTGGCGCACCGAGACGATCACCGGGTCCTGCTTGCTCTCCAGCGCCTTGGCGTTGGACTGCGGCAGGTCGACGTCGAAGCTCAGGGTGAGCAGCGGTGCGGTGACCATGAAGATGATCAGCAGCACCAGCATGACGTCGATATAGGGAACGACGTTGATTTCCGATTTCAGCTTGCGGCGCTTGCGGCGACCGATGGCAGCGGACATGGCTTGGACTCCCGGGTCAGGCGCTTACTCGTCGCCAGCGCTCTGGCGCTGCAGGATGGAGCTGAACTCTTCGGCGAAGGTCTCGAACCGCACCGACATGCGCTCTACGCGGGTGGTGAAGCGGTTGTAGGCCCACACCGCCGGGATCGCCACGAACAGGCCGATGGCAGTGGCGAACAGTGCCTCGGAGATGCCCGGCGCGACGGCGGCGATACCAGCCTGCGCACCGCTGCTGATCATGTCGTGCATGGTCACCATGATGCCGAACACGGTACCGACCAGGCCCACGTACGGCGCGGTCGAACCGATGTTGGCCAGCAGCTCCAGGTTGCGCTCGAGCTGGTCCACTTCGCGGGTGTAGGTGGTGCGCATCGCGCGCTGGGCACCTTCCAGCTGGGCACGACCGTCCAGGCGTCGCTTGTCGCGCAGGCGGGTGTACTCGCGGAAGCCGGCTTCGAAGATGGCTTCCAGGCCGCCGACATTGCGGCTGCGGTCGGTGGCCGAGCTGTACAGCTTGCCCAGGTCGGCGCCGGACCAGAAGCGGTTTTCGAACTCGTCGGCTTCGCGGGTGGCCTGCTTGAACACGCGGGCCTTGCGGAAAATGATCACCCAGCTGACGAACGAGCCGATCAGCAGCAGCAGCACGATGATCTTCACCGGCAAGCTGGCCTTGGCCATCAGTTCGAGGTAGTTGATGCCGCCGCCGGTGGTGGCCTGGGCAAGGGTCTGGGTCGCGGCGTTGCTGACATCGGCCGGCAGTGCCTCGGTGACCGTGGCCTGCAGGGCCAGGAGCGTTGCGATCATCCGTTGTTCCTCAGTGTTCGGATTCGGGGTGGAGGTGGGGTTGCAGCACGGCAAGGACGGCCTCGTCCATGCCACGCGGGCGGAAACTGGCCGCTTCCAGTGCGGCGATGCGGACCTGCGCCGACAGCAGCAGCTCGCCGTCGCGCAGGATCTGCTGGTCGAAGACCATGCTGGCCTTCTTCAGCTGGACCAGGCGGGCACTCACCTGCAGGGTGTCATCCAGCCGTGCCGGCTTGATGAAATCCATCTGCATCGAGCGCACCGCGAAGACCATCCCGTGCTCGGCGCGCATGCGCTCCTGACCGTAGCCCAACGCGCGCATCCATTCGGTCCGGGCCCGTTCCATGAAGGCCACGTAGCGGGCGTGGTAGACCACGCCACCTGCGTCGGTATCTTCCCAGTAAATGCGTGTCGGCCAACTGAATCGGGGCTCAACCGACATCGGGAACCTCCGCGAACAGGTCCTGCGGCGGGTTCTTCGGCTTCAGGCCCATGTGCCGGTAGGCCTTGTGGGTGGCCATGCGGCCACGCGCGGTGCGCACCAGGAAGCCCTGCTGGATCAGGTACGGCTCGACCACGTCTTCCAGCGTGCCACGCTCTTCAGACAGCGCCGCCGCCAGCGATTCGATGCCGACCGGGCCGCCATCGAAGTAGTCGACCATGGTCTTGAGCAGGCGCCGGTCAAGCTCGTCAAAGCCCTCCGGGTCGACCTTCAGCATCTTCATCGCAGCCTGGGCCACGGCCTCGTCGATGTGGCCGCCGGCCTTCACCTGCGCATAGTCGCGCACGCGGCGCAGCAGACGGTTGGCGATACGCGGGGTGCCACGCGCACGGCGCGCGATCTCCCCTGCCCCGTCGGCGGTGCAGTCGATGGCCAGGATCGAGGCCGAGCGGCGCACGATGCGGGTCAGCTCTTCGACACTGTAGAACTCCAGGCGCTGGACGATGCCGAAGCGGTCGCGCAGCGGCGCGGTCAGCAGGCCGGCCCGGGTGGTGGCACCGATCAGGGTGAACGGCGGCAGGTCGATCTTGATCGAGCGCGCGGCGGGGCCTTCGCCGATCATGATGTCGATCTGGAAATCTTCCATCGCCGGGTACAGCACTTCCTCCACCACCGGCGACAGGCGATGGATCTCGTCGATGAACAGCACATCGTGCGGCTGCAGGTTGGTCAGCAGCGCGGCGAGGTCGCCGGCCTTTTCAATCACCGGGCCGGAGGTGACCCGCAGTGCCACGCCCAGTTCGTTGGCGATCACATGGCTCAGGGTGGTCTTGCCCAGGCCCGGTGGCCCGAAGATCAGCACGTGGTCCAGCGCGTCACCCCGACCCTTGGCCGCCTGGATGTAGATCTCCATCTGCTCGCGCACCGGCACCTGGCCGAGGTAGTCGGCAAGGCGCTTGGGGCGGATGCTGGCGTCGGCGGCGTCATCCTCGCGGGTGGCGCCGGCACCGATGATGCGGTCGTCGGTCATGTGCTGATTATGCGGCAAAAGTACGGGTTTCGGCCGGGCTGCGCCCGGCACCCGCAAAGGCAACGGCAACATCCAAAGCAACAGCCGAAGCGGGCTTCCTGGGGAATGGCGGGGTGGGTCCGGTTGCGGGGACGCCGTAAACCCGTCCATGGGGGCTCAGCCGCGCCATCCATGGCGCGGATGCCCCGCAACCGGACCCACCCCGCCTTCGACAGAGTCCTGCGATCTGTCGGAATGACATGGGCTGCTCTTGGTAGGTGTCGACCTTGGTCGACACGGTAGATCCAGGCGTGGAGGAAACTGGAGAGCAGAGTAGGCCAAGCTTCAAGCGCGCGGCGCCTCCGCAAGTGGAGCCCCCTTGTTGTTCAAGGGGGCGCGCCGACAGGCGCGGGGATAAGGTGGGATGCGCGGAACGCCGGCGCCCAAGGCGCCTGCGTTTCAAGGGGGCGCGCCGACAGGCGCGGGGATAAGGTGGAATGCGCGCGGGGCCCACGATTTGCACCGCAAATCGTGGGACGTAGCGCAGGTGGAGATTAAATCTCCACCTGCGCGCCGAGTTCGACCAGGCGGTTACCCGGAATCCGGAAGAAGCCCGTAGCCGGTGCGGCGTTCCTGTGCATCAGCGCGAACAGCTTGTCGCGCCAGATCGGCATGCCGCGGTTGGCGGTGGCGACGATGGTCTCGCGGCTGGCGAAGAAGGTAGTGTCCATCGGGTCGAAGTAGATGCCGCCGTGGTCGCACGAGCGCATCAGCGCCAGCGGCACGTCCGGGGTCTCCATGAAACCGAAGCGCACGTAGACGCGGTAGAACTCGTCGCCCACCGATTCGATCTTCAGTCGCTGCCCTTCCATCGCATACGGGATCGGCAGGGTTTCCACGTGCAGGAACACGTTGCGCTCGTGCAGCACCTTGTTGTGCTTGAGGTTGTGCATCAGCGCGTGCGGGGCCACGGTCGGGTCGGCGGTGAGGAACACCGCGGTGCCCGGCACGCGTACCGGTGGTGCCAGCATCAGGCCCGGCAGGAAGGTATCCAGGCGGATGCCGTCCTTGCGGATCTCATCGCGCAGCAGCTCGCGGCCACGGCGCCAGGTGCGCATCATGGTGAACAGGAAGATGCCCAGCACCACCGGGAACCAGGCGCCCTGCAGCAGCTTGGCGCCGTTGGCGATGACGAAGCCGAGGTCGATGATGAAGAACACCACGCACAATGGCAGGATCCAGTTGCGGGCCTTCGGCCACAGCGTGCGCGCCACCAGTGCCAGCAGCAGGGTGTCGATCAGCATGGTGGCCGACACCGAGATGCCATAGGCCACCGCCAGGTTGGACGAGCTGCGGAAGGCCAGCACCAGGCCGATCACCATCACCGCGATGCCCCAGTTGATACCCGGGATGTAGATCTGGCCGATGGTGTCGTGCGAGGTGTGCTTGATGCGCATGCGCGGGATGTAGCCCAGCTGCATGGCCTGGCGCGATACCGAGAACGCGCCGGTGATGACCGACTGCGAGGCAATCACCGCGGCCATGGTGGCCAGGATGATCATCGGATACAGCGCCCACGACGGCACCGCTTCGAAGAACGGATTTTTCACCGCCTCGGGGTGGTTGAGCACCAGCGCGCCCTGCCCCAGGTAGTTCAGCACCAGGCACGGCAGCACGAAGAAGTACCAGGCGTGGCGGATCGGCTTGGCACCGAAGTGGCCCATGTCGGCGTACAGCGCCTCACCGCCGGTCACTGCCAGCACCACCGCGCCGAGGATGAAGATGCTGTGCCAGCCATGCTCCATGAAGAAGCGGATCGCCCACCACGGGTTGAACGCCTTCAGCACTTCCGGTGCATCGACGATGTTGTAGATGCCGATCGCCGCCAGCGAAATGAACCAGATCGAGGTGATCGGCCCGAACAGCTTGCCGATCTTCGCGGTACCGAAGCGCTGTACCGCGAACACCGCCAGCAGTACCACCACGGTGATCGGAACGATGAAGGCGTGCAGTCCTGGCGCGGCAACCTCCAGGCCTTCCACCGCACCCAGCACCGATATCGCTGGGGTGATCACGCCATCGCCGAAGAACAGCGAGGCACCGAAGATGCCGAGGATGCCGACCACATAGGCCGAGCGCGACCCGTTGCGCAGCGTGCGCTGGGTCAGCGCCATCAGCGCCATGATGCCGCCCTCGCCGTCGTTGTCGGCGCGCATGATGATGGTCACATACTTCAGCGTGACCACAATGTTCAGCGCCCAGAACGCCAGCGACAGCACGCCCAGCACGGTATCGTGGTCACTGTTGAGCCCGTAGTGCGGCGAGAACGCCTCCTTCAGGGTGTACAGCGGGCTGGTACCGATATCGCCGAAGACCACGCCGATCGCACCGATGATCAGCGCCAGGCCTCCGGCTGGAGGGGCGTGACCATGACCGCCTGGGGCGGCCGCGTGCGGGGTTTGACTGCTGGACATGGGACTCCTGGCGAGGCTCAGGCGGTGGGTTGGGGGAAAGGAAGGCGGGTCAGCGCAGCGCCGACTGCAGCGCCTTGCGGATCACGGTGGCCACTTCGTCACCTTCGTTGAAGGCATCGCGGGCCATGCGCGCCGCTTCGGCCGGCTTGTAGCCCAGCTGCTGCAGGGCCACGGTGGCATCGGACAGCGGATCGGCCGGGGCCGGACCACTGCCGGTCGGCAGTGCGCCACCGGCACCGAACTGGGCAGCGCGGTCGCGCAACTCCAGCACCATGCGCTCGGCGGTTTTCTTGCCGATGCCCGGAATGCGGGTCAGCGCGGTGATGTCACCGGCCTGGACCATGCGCGCGAATTCCTCGACGGTGACGCCGGACAGCACGGCCAGCGCGATCTTCGCGCCGATGCCACTGACCTTCTGCACGTCGCGGAACAGGCGCCGCTCACCTTCGCGCAGGAAGCCGTACAGCGAGACGCTGTCTTCCTTCTGCGAGTAATGGGTGTACAGGGTGACCTCGCGGCCGAGCTCGGGCAGGTCGTAGAAGGTGCTCATCGGCGCCTCCAGCTCGTAACCTACTCCGTTCACGTCCACCACCAGCCACGGCGGCGCCTTGTAGGCGACGATGCCGCGCAGTCGACCGATCATTGCGTGCAGCTCCTCATTTGCGGCCCCACGCCTGGCGGGCACTGAGCCCCAGGCGGTTGGCCGTCGCCCTTACGTGGGCATGGGTGATCGCCACTGCCAACGCGTCGGCCGCGTCGGCCTGCAGCTTGGTTTTCAGGTTGAGCATGAGCCCGACCATGTGTTGAACCTGTTGCTTTTCGGCGCCACCGCGCCCGACCACCGCCAACTTGATCTCGCTGGCGGCGTATTCGTGCACCGGCAGATCGCGCAGCACCACCGCCGAGATCGCCGCGCCGCGGGCCTGGCCCAGCTTCAGCGCCGAATCGGGGTTGCGGGCCATGAACACGCGTTCGATGGCCACTTCCTGCGGCTGGTACTCGCGGCACAGGTCAGCCAGGCCCAGCACCAGCAGCTTCATGCGCTGCGGGAAATCGTCGGCGCCGAGCAGCACCAGCGGCTGGTGGTGCACGTGGCTGACGCGGCCGGTGGCGTCGACATCGATGATGCCGACCCCGGTCCGCTGCGAACCGGGGTCGATGCCGAGGATGCGGGTCATGCTGCACTCCTGGCGGGGCGGAACGGGAGGCGCTGGCAGGCGTATGGGCTCATGACTGTCCGCGGTGACCGTTCAACGGCCCGCGCCCAGGCCGTCGAAGACGGCTCAGGCGTAGGCGTCGGCGCCGAGTTCGGCGTTGGAGTACACGTCCTGCACGTCGTCCAGGTCTTCAAGCATGTCCAGCAGCTTCTTGACCTGCAGGGCAACCTCGCCCTCGACCTTGATGTCGTTGTCCGCGCGGAAGGTGATTTCGGCGTGGTCGGCGGCATGGCCAGCGGCGGCCATCGCATCCTTGACCGCGTTGAACGCGTCAGGGCTGGTGACCACGTCGATCGAGCCGTCGTCCGGGTAGACCACGATGTCATCGGCGCCGGCGTCGATGGCCGCTTCGGTGATGGCTTCCTCATCGGCGCCCGGGGCGAAGCTGAGCACGCCCAGGCGCTTGAACATGAAGGCCACCGAGCCTTCGGTGCCCATGTTGCCGCCGCACTTGCTGAACGCATGGCGGACATCGGCCACCGTGCGCACGCGGTTGTCGGTGAGGCAGTCGACGATCACGGCCACGCCACCCGGGGCATAGCCCTCGTAGCGGATTTCCTCGTAATCGACGCCTTCCAGTTCACCGGTAGCCTTCTTGATGGCGCGCTCGATCACGTCCTTGGACATGTTCACGGCCAGGCCCTTGTCCACGGCCACACGCAGGCGCGGATTGTTGTTGGGGTCGCCTCCACCGCCGCGCGCGGCAACGCCGATCTCGCGGATGATCTTGGTGAAAATCTTGCCGCGCTTCGCGTCGGACGCGTTCTTGCGGGCTTCGATGGAGGGGCCTCTACCCATGGGTGCTACCGTCTGGCTGCTTCAGGATCAAGGCGCGGATTCTACCTGATCGGGGGCGGCAACCGTGTCTAGGGCCGAAGGGATATCGGGAAGGCGCCATCCACGCATGGCGTGGAACTACTGCCGCCGGGCATGGCCCGGCGCTACCGAGAGTGCATCGCCCTGCCCGGCGAACCGCCTTACGCGGCGGCGGCGTCGCGGCTGTGGTCGAACTGGCCGTGGCGCAGGAAATGCGCGGTCTGCCGCGCAGCATCGGGCGATACCACCAGGCCGCTGTGGCTGGTACGCACCACGCAATGGTCGGCCAGGCCCGGCAGGCGTGTCTCGGCCAGGGCCACGGTACCGTCGGAGGCATCGTCGATGGCGCCCAGCAGGCTGCCCAGCCCGTGCGGCACCGAACCGGCAATCAGGCCAACCTCGGCCCTGCCCTGCCAGTCCGGCAGGCCATCCAGCAGCAGATCGCTGCTGCGCCCCAACGCCAGGCCCCAGCCGTGCTCGGACAGCGAACGCGCAGTGCCACTGCCGCGCAGCGGCGAGCCCAGGCAGACCACGCGCTGCACATCCAGCTGCGGCTGGCGGCGCAAGGCCTCCAACGCCAGCAATCCCCCCAGGCTGTGGCCGACCAGCGACAACGGGCCGGCATCGGCCAGCCGCTCCAGCAGCTGCGGCACGGCCACGTCGGGGCCACCGAACACCGAGGAGTAACCGAACGCGTGCACCTGGAAACCACGCGCGCGCAGGCGCCAGGCCAGCGGCCCGACCCAGGCACGGGCATTCCAGATGCCATGCAGCAGCAATACGGGGGGAGTCATGCAAACAGCCTGGCGGTCAGCGGGGCGGAAACGTACGGTGATTGAACACGCGCGCGCAGCAAGCGGCGGTGAACGTCAGATCGCGCGCGGTGCGCGGCGCAGGATGAACTCGAGGTCCTGGGTGTCACCGACCGGGAACAGGTACTCGCCCGCCTTCTCGAATCCATAGCGGGCGTAGAAACGCTGTGCGCCGAAGTTCTCCGACCACACGCCCAGCCACAGCGTGCGCGGGCCTTCGTGTTCCAGCCAGGCCAGCGCAGTTTCCAGCAGGCGGCTGCCCCAGCCGCAGCTCTGCTGCGTCTTGATCAGGTACAGGCGCTTGAGTTCGCCGTCACCGGGCTTCACGTCCGGGTGCGGCAGGCCACAGGGGCCGGCGGCGGCATGGCCGACCGCCTCCCCGTCCAGCTCCAACAGCCACACCGCGTAATCGGGGTGGGCCAGGATCACGCGCTGGCGCTCGACCGTGTAGGCCTCCTCGAGGAAGGCCTGCAGGTCCTGCGGCGGATACAGATGGCCGAAGGTTTCGGTGAACGTGCGGGCAGCCAGCGCCGACAGGGTCGGCGCGTCGTCCACGGTGGCGCGGCGGATCGAATACATGCAGGAAGTTGACGTCAGGGCGAAGCGCGGGTCAAGCCTTTTCAGGCGATTCCGCTTCTTCTTCCTCGTCCTCTTCCTCGTATTCCTCTTCGTCCTCGTCCTCTTCTTCGCCTTCCTCGTCCTCGTCGTACTCTTCCTCTTCGTCGTCCTCGTAATCCTCGACGCCGAAGTCTTCACCGTCCCAACGGCCTTCGCCGTCGGCGACGAAGGTCAGGGCCATCGCCGCCGGGTTGGTTCCGACGCGAACCAGCCAACCACCGAACACGCGCGCACGCTCGGTGACCAGATTGGCCTCGGCGCCTTCATTGCCCAGCTTTTCCCACTCCAGCGAAAACGCAAACTCGGTCATTGCCTGGATCTCCTGATCAGTTGGTCTTGGGGCGAACCTGGATGTGCACTTCGGCCAGCTGCGTGTCGACGATCGGCGACGGCGCATCGGTCATCAGATCCTGCGCACCGGTGGTCTTCGGGAACGGGATGACGTCGCGGATCGACTCGGTGCCGGCCATCAGCGCGGCGATGCGGTCGATGCCGAAGGCGATGCCACCGTGCGGCGGCGCGCCGTAGTTCAGCGCGTCGAGCAGGAAGCCGAACTTGGCGCGGGCTTCTTCGGCGCCGATGCCGAGCAGCTCGAACACCGCGCTCTGCATGTCCGGACGGTGGATACGGATGGAACCACCGCCGATCTCATTGCCGTTGAGCACCATGTCGTAGCCGCGCGAAACGGCGGTACGGGCATTGGCGCGCAGGTCGGCGATGTCGTCCACGGCCGGTGCGGTGAAGGGGTGATGCAGGGCGACA
The DNA here is from genome assembly GCF_036320005.1 of Stenotrophomonas sp. SMYL11. Classification (NCBI taxonomy): domain Bacteria; kingdom Pseudomonadati; phylum Pseudomonadota; class Gammaproteobacteria; order Lysobacterales; family Lysobacteraceae; genus Stenotrophomonas; species Stenotrophomonas sp. SMYL11. The sequence goes on along the minus strand of NZ_JAWIRS010000007.1, from coordinate 103,562 downwards.
TAGCGCTGTTCTTCCTCGTCCCACTCGAACATCGGGAAGTCGGTGACCCACAGCGGTGCCCAGCCGTCGGCAACCAGGCCGAAGTCCTTGCCGGCCTTCAGGCGCAGCGCGCCCATGAAGTCGGAGACCTTGTTGTAGCCACCGGCGCCGAAGAACACGATGTCGCCGTTACCGGCGCCGACATGGGCGACCAGCGCGGCGAAGGATTCCTCGCTGAAGAACTTCTGGATCGGCGAGCTGACTTCGCCGTTGTCGGCAATCTTGATGTAGGCCAGGCCCTTGGCGCCGTACTTGGCGGCGTGCGCGGCGTACTCGTCGATCTGCTTGCGGCTCAGCGCTGCACCGCCCGGGATGCGCAGCGCGGCGACGCGGCCTTCGGCATCATTGGCCGGGCCGGTGAACACGGCAAATTCACTGTCCTTGACCAGCTCGGCCACGTCCACCAGTTCCAGCGCGATGCGCAGGTCTGGCTTGTCCGAGCCGTAGCGACGCATCGCCTCGGCCCAGGTCATGCGCGGGAAGCTGGCATCCAGCTGGACGTCGACCACTTCCTTGAAGATGGCGCGGATCATGTCCTCGACAAAATCCTGCACGTCGCGCTCGCGGACGAAGGCGAATTCCATGTCCAGCTGGGTGAATTCCAGCTGGCGGTCGGCACGCAGGGCCTCGTCGCGGAAGCAGCGCGCGATCTGGTAATAGCGGTCGAAGCCGGCCACCATCAGGATCTGCTTGAACAGCTGCGGGCTCTGCGGCAGGGCGTAGAACTCGCCCGGGTGCATGCGCGCCGGCACCAGGAAGTCGCGCGCGCCTTCCGGGGTGGCCTTGGTCAGGATCGGGGTCTCGATGTCCTGGAAGCCCTTTTCGTCCAGATGGCGGCGCAGGGCCTGCACCAGCTTGATGCGGGTGCGCTGCATGCGCTGCATTTCCGGGCGGCGCAGGTCCAGGTAGCGGTACTTCAGGCGGGTTTCCTCGCCCGGATTCTCGTGGGCGTGGAACGGCAGCGGCGCGGCCTTGTTCAGCACGGTGATGGCGGTGGCGATCACTTCCACCTTGCCGGTGCGCATCTTGTCGTTCACCGCGTGGCGGGCACGCACGACGCCTTCCACCTGCAGCACGTCCTCGTAGCCCAGCGACGCGGCCACGGCGAACACGTCGGCGTTGTCGACTTCCACGGTCACCTGCACGATGCCTTCATGATCCCGGAGATCGATGAAGCAGACGCCGCCCTGGTTACGGGCCACGTCGGTCCAGCCGGCGAGGGTGACAGTCTGGCCAATCAGGGTCTCATCGACCAGGCCGCAGAAGTGGGTACGCATGGGGGAAGCTCCGCTGGAGAACGCCGGCACCGGATGGGGGCCGGAAAGCCTCGTATTCTGCGGCCGAGGCCCCGGCCGGGGCAAATCCGGCCAGTCACACCGGCTTGATCGCCCCCATCCCTATAGTCGGGCACCTGCCACCGTATGGGATGCCGCCATGAAACCGCTGTCCCTGGCCAGCCTGGCCGTAACCCTCAGCCTGGGTGCCGCGGGCACCCTTGCCCTGCCCGCCCCTTCCGCGCATGCGCAGAGCGGCGTGGTCCGCTGCGAAAGCCAGAACAACCGCGAACGGGTCTGCAACACCGGCTGGCGCAATGCGCAGCTGGTGCGCCAGCTGTCCGGCTCGGACTGCGATGAAGGACGCACCTGGGGCAGCCGAAACGGCAGCATCTGGGTCACCAACGGTTGCCGCGCGGAATTCGTCGAGGCCCGCGGTGGCTGGGGCGGCGGCAATGGCGGTGGCTGGGGCGGCAACAACGGCCGCCCCGGCGAGACCATCCGCTGCGAGAGCCAGAACAACCGCGAGCGCAGCTGCCCGGTCGGCTGGCGCAATGCCCGCCTGGTCCGCCAGCTGTCCGGCAGCCCCTGCAACGAAGGGCGTACATGGGGCGTGCGCAATGGCGCGATCTGGGTCAGTGGCGGTTGCCGCGCCGAATTCGCCGAGGCCCGCGGCTGGGGCGGCGGCGGTGGCGGTTGGGGCGGCGGCAACAGCAATTACTCGGTTACCTGCAGCAGCAACAACAACCGCTCGCAGACCTGCGACTGGGACGAGCGCCAGGGTCGGCCAGTGCTGCAGCAGCAACTGTCCGGCAGCGCCTGCCAGGAGGGCCGCAGCTGGGGCTACTCACGTGGCCAGGTGTGGGTGAGCAACGGCTGCCGCGCGCGTTTCGGTACGCGGTAAGTACACGGTCGGATCCCTGGCCGACGGCCAGGGCTCTGACCCCGGTCCGGTATCCCGCATCCACGCATGGCGTGGATCTACGGAGGGTCTTTCTGGGGTCGGGGCCCTCCGCAGGAGGGATCCGACCCTGGGATCACGGGGCGGACGCTTTGTCGTCGCCCCACGGTGCAGGCGGCAGGGCAACCGGCTTGCTCAGGTCGAACTGCACGCGGAAGCGGCGGCCCTCCGGGCGGGTCAGCTCGTAGACGAAGGTCTGGTCGGGATCAATCTCCATCGCCCAGGTGTTGTGCGTAGAGGCCAGCATGTCGGCGCGGCGGAACATCGCCACCGAATCAGCATCGGCGGGGAACTGCTGGCGCTCGGCGGTGCCCGGCGGCGTGCTGTCGCCGCCGTAGAGGGTGATTGCATCGGCGCTGCCATCCTGATGGCGATGATCGTGCTTCAGGCGCAGGCCGTTTTCGGTGCGGGTCAGCACCCACGTGCGCGAGTGATCATCGCCGACATGGAACGGGATGCGCAGCTCGTGCGCCGGATCGGCACAGCCGCGCACATGCATGACCAGACGCTGGCCGGCGAACGGATCCTTGCCGGTCGGTGCCGGCGTATCCTCCACCACCCGGCCCTCATAGGCCTGGCCGCAATGCGCGGCGATGGCGGCCATGAAGGCATCGGCCGGTGCGGTCGCCAGATCATGGGCAACCGTGTCGGAGCGCTGCGAACACGCAGCAAGGCTGAGCAGGAGGGCGGAAGCGGTGACAACGGCAGGCAGTTTCATGCCCCAACCCTAACGGCCATGGCCGAAGTGCGCAAACCGCACGCGCAGCATCCGCTCAGCGATCGACTGCAGATGCCGCCGGCAGGGTTTCGGTGGCCGCCACCGGCGCAGCTTCGCCTTCACCCGCAGGCTCCTGCTCGACCGGATCGACATCGAACGGCGTGCGGAACACCAGCGACGGCAGCAGCGTGGTCAGCGCCGCATACAGCAACAGCGCACCGAACAACACCGCCGGGATCTGGAAGCGCTCGCGCATGATCGCCGCCAACACCAGGGTGAAGATGAGGGTCGGGGCCAGCGCCAGCGAGACCCGCAGGCTGCTGCGGAAGCTCTCGCCAAACATCACCCGGCGCTGCAGCCATACCACGCCGATGCGCAGCGGCAGCACCACCAGGGTGATCACGATGCCCAGCCCCAGCGCCTCGAAGCTGAGTGCTTCGCTGGGCACCTTGGTGCCGGCGTTGAAGAAGTAGAACGGCACGAAGAACGAGGCGAACAGGCGCAGCGCGTGCAGGTTCTCGTGCGAAGCCAGCAGCGGCATGCGCTGATGCAGCAGGCGGGCGACCAGACCGGCGATGAACGCACCGACCAGGTAGTACACGCCCAGCAGATAGGTAATGTAGGCCGCGACCATGCCCACCATCACCAGCAGCGAGAACTCCGAGCCCGGCGCATGCGGCGCCACCCAGCGGCCCAGCGCGATGAACAGCAGCGGCAGGCCGACCATCATCGCCAGCAGGGCCAGGCTGGACAGCGCCATGTGCCCCGGATCACCTGCCTGCAGCACGATGAACAACGCCGCCAGCGCCAGCAGTTCGCCAGCGATGGCCTTGCTGGTCACCCAGAACCGCTCGTCCTCGCTCAGGCCCAGCCGCGACAGCGAATCCATGATGAAGCCGGTGGACGGCGTCAGCAGCGCAAGCGCCAGCAGGCCAGCCGCCTGCCACGGCAGCCCCGCGTAGCGCCAGGCCAGCCAGCCCACACCGAACAGCGTGCCGGTACGGATCACCAGATGCGCCAGCAGCGGCCACATGCCACGGCGCAGTGCCTGCAGATCCACTTCCAGGCCGGCGAACAGGAACAGCGAGGAAATGCCCAGCGTGGCCAGCAGACCGATCACCGCGTCGTGCGCCTGGTCGCCCAGCCAGAGCATGCCGATGATGCCGAACAGCAGGCAGGTCAGCGGTGCGGGCAGGCTGAAACGCTGCAGCGCGCGCGGGATCACCAGCAGCGCGAAGATCAGCAGCAGGTAGATCAACTCATGGCTCATCGGGGGTCTTCCGTGGGGTTCGAACGCGCGCAGGATGCGCGCGCCGAACCGATCCGGCAAGCCATTTTCGAATGACCCCGGTTACCTCATCCGATCATCGCATCGGCCAGCGCCCCCGCCCGTGCAAGCACCGCTGCGCGCTGGTCGTCATCGACCGACGCGCCCTGCAGATAGGCGGTGACCACCCACGCTGCACCGCCCGCATGCGGCCACAGCACGGCGATGTCGTTGCGCGTGTCATCACCGTTGCTGCCGGTCTTGTCCCCCACCCGCCAGCGCTTTCCCAGCCCGGCGCGCAGGCAGGCATCGCCGGTCTGGTTGTCGATGAGCCAATCGGCGAACTGCTGGCGCGATGCCGGCTGCAGGCCATTGCCCACCGCGAAGCGGGCCAGGCTGGTGGCCATCGCGGCCGGGCTGGTGGTATCGCGCGGGTCTCCCTTCGCGAACAGATTCACGTCCGGCTCGTTGCGGTCATTGCGGGTAACGCTGTCGCCCTGCCCGCGCAGGAATGCCGTCAGCGCCGACGGCCCGCCCACCACCTCCAGCAGCAGGTTGGCCGCCGTGTTGTCGCTGGTGGTCAGCGTGCCCCGGCACAGATCGCGCACCGTCAGGTCCTTGCCCACATGGCGGCGCGCCACCGGGGCGTAGGACTGCAGATCCTTCCCGGCGATGGGCACACGGGTGTCGAGCGAAACGCGGCCTGCATCGGCAAGGCTCAGCACATGGGCAACCAGCATCGACTTGAACGTGCTGCACATCGGGAAGCGCTCGTCCTGCCGATGCCCGCCGATGCGGCGGCCATTACCGGTGTTCAGCACGGTGACGCCCAGGCGGCCACCGCTGGCTTTTTCCAGCGCGGCGAAATCGGCGGCGCCAGCAATGGCGGCGTTCGCGGCGGGTGTGCCGGACGAAGGGGCAGCCGCCCGCGCCAGCGCAGGGGCAAGCAGCGAGGAAGCAACGGCAGCACCACTGAACTGCAGGAATCGGCGACGGGCGAGCATACGGGGTTCTCCTGGGGGACCGCTCGATTATTGAAGCCTCGATCGGGGGCGACCAGCGCAAAAATACAACGGGAGGCATGAATTCAATTAATGCCTAGCGCATTCAACCCCTTAATTCTCCGAAATCCATGGTTCAAGCGTTAGGATCAGCCATCACTCCAGCTCACGACTGCGCAATGTTGCACCCTACCCTGCCACTGAACGCCCTGCGCGCCTTCGAGGCGGCCGCGCGCCACCAGAACTTCACCCGTGCCGCGCTGGAGCTGTGTGTCAGCCAGGCCGCTCTGAGCCACCAGATCCGTGGGCTGGAAGACCGCCTCGGCATCCGCCTGTTCCATCGCCTGCCGCGCGGCGTGGCGCTCACCGACGAGGGCGCGGCGCTGTACCCGGTGCTCAACGAATCGTTCGAGCGCATCTCGGCCAGCATCGCGCGCTACACCGGTGGCCCGGCCCGTGAAGTACTGACGCTGGGCGTGGTCGGCACCTTCGCCACCGGCTGGCTGCTGCCACGGCTGGCTGCGTTCGAGGCCGCGCACCCGGACATCGAGCTGCGACTGCAGACCCACAACAACCGCATTGATCTGGCCGGCGAGGGCCTGGACCTGGCGATCCGCTTCGGTGATGGCGACTGGCAGGGCCAGGCCTGCACAGCGATCCTCGACGCGCCGTTTGCACCGCTGTGCGCACCGGCATTGGCGCGGCGGCTCAAACAGCCACGCGACCTGGGCACCCTGCCCCTGCTGCGCTCCTACCGCAGCGACGAATGGCCGCGCTGGCTGCAGGCGGCAGGAGTGAGTGGCGTGGAAGCCCGCGGGCCGGTGTTTGATTCGTCGTTGACGGTGGCGATGGCCGCAGTGGGTGGTGCCGGCGTGGCGCTGCTGCCGCTGCGCATGTTCGAGCAGGAACTGGCCGAGGGTCGCCTGCTGCAGCCGTTCAGCACCGCGCTGGAGCTGGGGCGCTACTGGCTGACGCGACTGCGCTCGCGTGCCGAGCGTGAGCCGGCGAAGCGGTTCCGCGAATGGCTGCAGGCACAGGGATGAAAAAGGGGACGGAGGGGATTAAGTCGTTTGCGGCACAAACGACTTAATCCCCTCCGTCCCCTTTTTTGCGTGATCAGGACTCCAGCAGTTCCATCCAGGCGGCTTCGGCTTTTTCCAGCTGGGCGGCAGCGGTTTCGCGGTCACGGCCGATCACCGCCATGCGGGTGGCATCGGCGTAGTTGGCCGGGTCGGCCAGCTGGCGATCCAGCTCGGCCAGGGCGCTTTCCAGTTCGGCCACCTTGGCTTCGGCGGCGGCCAGCTTGTGCGGATTCACCGGCTTCTTCTGCACCACCTGAGCCACCGGCGCGGTCTTGACCACCACCGGCTCTTCCACCTGTTCCATGCGCGCCTTGGTGCCCTGCGCCTGCGGACGGGTGCGCAGCCAGGCCGCGTAGGCGTCGAGGTCGCCGTCGAACGGCTCGACCACGCCATCGGCCACGCGCCAGTAGGTATCGCAGACCAGGCCGATCAGATGGCGGTCATGCGAGACCATCACGATCGCGCCTTCGAAGGTGGCCAGTGCTTCGGCCAGCGCTTCGCGCATTTCCAGGTCAAGGTGGTTGGTCGGTTCGTCCAGCAGCAGCACATTCGGCTGCTGCCAGGCGATCAGCGCCAGCGCCAGGCGCGCGCGCTCGCCACCGGAGAAACCGTCCACCGGCTCGAATGCACGGTCGCCCGGGAAGTTCCACTTGCCGAGGAAATCGCGGAACGACTGGTTCGGTGCGTCCGGCGCGATCTCGCGGAAGTGCTCCATCGGCGACTGGCCTTCGTGCAGCGACTCCACCGTGTGCTGGGCGAAGTAGCCGATCTTCAGGTCCGGGTGCGCCATGCGCTCGCCGACGATCGGTGCCAGCTCGCCTACCAGGGTCTTCACCAGGGTGGTCTTACCGGCACCGTTGGGGCCGAGCAGGCCGATGCGCTGGCCCGCTTCCAGGCCGAAGCCTACGTTGTGCAGGATCACCGCGTCCTCGCCGTAGCCAGCCTCGACGTGGTTCAGGCGGATCAGCGAGAACGGCAGCTTGGCCGGCGGCGCGAACTCGATGCGGAACTCGCGCTCGGCACGCACCGCTTCGGTGCCGGCCAGCTTGGCCAGGCGCTTCATGCGGCTCTGCGCCTGCGCGGCCTTGCTGGCCTGCGCCTTGAAGCGGTCGATGAAGCTCTGCAGGTGGGCACGCTCGGCCTGCTCCTTCTCGTGCGCGATCTGCTGCTGGCGCAGCTGTTCGGCGCGCTGGCGCTCGAAATCGGTGTAGCCGCCCGGGTAGAGCTTGGCGCCACCACCGTGCAGGTGCAGGGTGTGGGTGGCCACGTTGTCGAGGAACTCGCGGTCATGCGAAATCAGCAGCAGGGTGCCCGGATACTTCAGCAGCCACTGCTCCAGCCAGTACACCGCGTCCAGATCCAGGTGGTTGGTCGGTTCGTCCAGCAGCAGCAGGTCGCTGGGCATCATCAGCGCGCGGGCCAGATTCAGGCGCACGCGCCACCCGCCGGAGAACGAGGACACCGCGCGGTGGTGGGTCTCTGCCGGGAAACCGAGGCCGTGCAGCAGCTTGCCGGCGCGCGCTTCGGCGTCGTAGGCATTGAGCTCGGCCATCTTCGTGTGCGCCTCGGCCACCGCTTCCCAGTCTTCGCGCGCAGTCGCCTCGGCCTCGGCGGCCAGCACGGCGGCCACCTCGATGTCACCGCCGAGCACGAAGCTCAGCGCCGGGTCGGGCAGCGACGGAGTTTCCTGGGCGACGCTGGCGATGCGCACCTTGCCGGGCAGATCGACATCGCCCTTGTCCGCCTCCAGCTCGCCCTTCACTGCCGCGAACAGGCTGGACTTGCCAGCACCGTTGCGGCCGACCACACCCACCCGGTAACCGGCGTGCAGGGTCAGGTCGACATTGGACAGCAGCAGCCGCTCGCCGCGGCGCAAGGCGAAATTACGAAGGGAAATCATCGGGGGAGGCGTCCATATAACCAGATGGAATGTGCTGGTGAGCACTGTTCCTGCGACGCAATTCTAGCGTTAACGAATACTTGACGCGTCCCGGGATGCGCGGCGGCCGGCGTTCCTCTCTCCCACGTCCTCGCCGCGCGCGTCCCGGGCTCCCTCCCCCGCCAGTGCCGATCCGGGCTAAATGGTTGCTGCTGCAACGTTTTTTCCGATGACCGGCATTTGACAGGCGCTGAATATCCCGTTAATTCCTGCTTTGCGCACCGCAACAACCGCCGTCCGCCTCACCCCCGTGATGTCGATTCCGGTGCCGCCCCCGCCAACCGGAGCTCCGTCCCGATGACCCGCAAGACCAGCCTGATCGCCGCCGCCGTCGCTGTCGCACTCGGTGGCTCTCCGTTCGTTGCCGCTGCCCAGCAGGCCGGCACCGCCGCCAACACCCTGGACACGGTGATCGTCACCGGCACCCGCGTGGCCGACCGCACGGTCGCCGAGTCGCAGTCGCCGATCGACATCATCACCCCCGAAGCCCTGCAGTCCACCGGCACCAGCGAGCTGGCCACCGCGCTGTCGCGCGCGCTGCCCTCGCTGAACTTCCCGCGCCCGGCCCTGACCGACGGCACCAGCGGCGTGCGCCCGGCACAGCTGCGCGGCCTGTCGCCGGACCAGGTGCTGGTGCTGGTCAACGGCAAGCGCCGCCATACCTCGGCGATGATCAACGTCAACGGCAGCATCGGCCGTGGTTCGTCGGCGGTGGACATCAATGCGATCCCGATCGCCGCCATCGAGCGCGTAGAGGTGCTGCGCGACGGTGCGTCGGCGCAGTACGGCTCGGACGCCATCGCCGGCGTCATCAACATCGTGCTCAAGGGCAGCGGCAGTGGCGGCAGCCTGGCGGTGGATTACGGCCAGTACTCGGCCGGTGACGGCAACAAGTACCAGCTCTCCGGCGATACCGGTGTCGAGTTCGGCAACGGCCGTGGCCGCGTGCACGTGGCCGGCCAGATCAGCCAGCAGGACGAAAGCAACCGCGCCGGCCCGTACCGCGGCACCACCCCGAACACCGGCAACTTCCCGAGCATCGGCCAGAAGACCTTCATCGTCGGCGACCCGCGCGTGGATGCGACTGCGGCTTCGGTCAACGCCAGCTTCGATTTCAGCGACCGCGTGACCGGCTATGCCAGCGCGCTGCTCAGCAACCGCGACATCACCTCGTTCGCGTTCTACCGCTCGCGCAACCACAGCGGGCAGAGCGCGCTGCTGGCGCAGACCTACCCGGACGGCTTCGTGCCGGAGATCAACCAGTACTCCAAGGACCGCTCGCTGGTGGCCGGGGTCAAGGGCAACACCGGCAACGGCTGGACCTGGGACCTGAGCCTGAACCACGGCGAGAACACCCTCGACTTCCACACCCGCAACAGCATCAACTACAGCCTCGGCGCAACCAGCCCGCGCTCGTTCTACGACGGCACACTGAAGTACCAGCAGGACATATTCAATGCCGACCTGACCAAGTCGCTGGACTGGGGCCTGGCCTACCCGGTCACGCTGTCCTTCGGTGGTGAATACCGCAAGGAGAAGTGGGACCAGAAGCCGGGCGAGCTGAACTCGTACACCGGCAGTGGCGCGCAGGGCTTCGGTGGCTTCACCCCCACCAATGAAGTGCATGCCGACCGCCACAACTACGCGGTCTATGCCGGTCTGGAAGCGGACCTGACCGAGAAGTTCTCGGCCGGCATCACCGGCCGCTACGAGGATTACTCGGACTTCGGCGACCGCTTCTCCGGCAAGCTGTCGGCGCGCTACGCATTCACCGACAAGGTCGCGCTGCGGGCCACCGCGTCCACCGGCTTCCGTGCACCGTCGCTGGCGCAGCAGGGCTACCAGGCGGTCACCAGCCAGTTCCTCAATGGTGTGTTCGTCGAGCGCGGCACCTTCCCCACCACCAGCCCGGCTGCGCAGGCGCTGGGCGCCTCGCCGCTGAAGGCCGAGACCTCCACCTCCTACAGCCTGGGCCTGGTGTTGCAGCCGGTCGACCGCCTGTACATCACCGTCGACGCCTACCAGATCGACATCGATGACCGCATCGCATTGTCGTCCAGCATCACCACCAACGCCGCCACCAGCGCGCTGCTGGGCACGCTGGGCCTGCCGCAGGTGACCGCGTTCTCGTACTTCACCAATGGCCTGGATACGCGCACCCGCGGTGTCGATTTCGTGTCCAGCTACACGGTGCCCTTCAGCGCCAGCAGCCTGGAACTGACCGCCGCGTACAGCTATAACGACACCGAAGTGCGCCGCGTCGGCGGCACCCCGGCGGTGTTCGGCACGCTGGGCCTGACCCAGTCGCTGATCGGCCGCGATGAGATCGGCCGCATCGAGGACAGCTATCCGCGTGACAAGGCGATCCTGAGCGGCACCTGGCGTTCGGATCACTGGGAACTGGGCCTGGCCGCGACCCGCTACGGCAAATTCACGGTGCGCAACTCGGCCACCGCACTGCGCGACCAGACCTACGGCGACGCCTGGGTGGTGGATGCATCGGCCAGCTACAAGCCGAGCAGCAACTGGACCCTGACCGTGGGCGCCGACAACCTGCTGGACAAGTACCCGGACCGCACCGAAGACCTGCAGAACTCCACCTTCGGCATGCTGCCGTACAGCAACTACTCGCCGTTCGGCTTCAACGGTGCGTACGTGTACGGGCGGATCAAGTACACCTGGTAAGTGGTAGCGCCGGCCGCTGGCCGGCAACCCCCGGGCCGCATCTGCAGGAGAGCCCATTCTTGTTGAAGGGGCGTGCCGGAGGCGGGGGGAGAGGAGAAATGCGTGGGCAAACCCGCCGGCCACGGTACCTGGCCGGCGGGTTTGCCGTATCTGGCCGCATCGGTGAAAATCGGGTACCCCCGATTTTCTGCGAGTGCCGATGCACCATGACACCGACCTGATCAACATCGTTGCCGTTGGCCTGGGGCTCGCCTTCATCTTCGGCGCGCTGGCCAACAAGCTCCGCTTGTCTCCCCTGGTCGGTTACCTGGTTGCTGGCATCTGCGTAGGCCCGTTCACCCCCGGCTTCGTCGCCGACCAGGCGCTGGCCAACCAGCTGGCCGAGCTGGGCGTGATGCTGCTGATGTTCGGCGTCGGCCTGCACTTCTCGCTGAAGGACCTGATGGCGGTCAAGGCCATCGCCATCCCCGGTGCCATCGGCCAGATCGCGGTCGCTACCCTGCTCGGCTGGGGCGTGGCCTCGCTGATGGGCTGGCCAGCCCTGCATGGCGTCATCTTCGGTTTCTCGCTGGCCACCGCCAGTACCGTGGTGCTGCTGCGGGCCATGGAAGAACGCCGCCTGCTGGAAACCATGCGCGGCAAGATCGCGGTCGGCTGGCTGATCGTGGAGGACCTGGCCTGTGTGCTGGCGCTGGTGATGATGCCGGTGATGGCAGGTGTGTTCGGCCCCGATGCGGCCAAGGAGTCGCACTCGCTGGGCAGCGTGCTGGCCGACATCGGCTGGACCTTCGTGCAGCTGGGCCTGTTCGTGGCGGTGATGCTGGTGGTCGGGCGCCGGGTCATTCCGTGGATCCTGGAGCGCATCGCCGGTACCGGTTCGCGCGAGCTGTTCACCCTGTCGGTGCTGGCCATCGCGCTTGGCGTGGCGTTCGGCTCGGCGATGCTGTTCGGCGTCTCGTTCGCGCTGGGCGCGTTCTTCGCCGGCATGCTGCTCAACGAATCGGAGCTGAGCCAGAAGGCCGCGCACGATTCGCTGCCACTGCGTGATGCGTTCGCGGTGCTGTTCTTTGTGTCGGTCGGCATGCTGTTCGACCCCAACATCCTCGTCCAGCACCCGTGGCAGGTGCTGGCTACGGTGCTGATCATCATGTTCGGCAAGTCGGCCGCCGCATTCTTCATCGTGCGCGCGTTCGGGCACCCGACCAGCACCGCGCTGACCATCTCGGCCAGCCTGGCGCAGATCGGTGAGTTCGCCTTCATCATCGCCGGCCTCGGTGTCGCGCTGCAGATCCTGCCGAAGGAAGGCCAGTCGCTGGTACTGGCCGGTGCACTGGTGTCGATCATGCTCAACCCGTTGGTGTTCGGGCTGCTTGACCGTTGGCAGGCCAAACAGGAACAGTCGCCCCAGGCCGCCGAGCCCGAAGAGGCCACCGGTCCCTCGCGCGACCTGCATGACCACGCCATCGTCATTGGTTACGGCCGGGTCGGCAGTGAACTGGCGCAGGTGCTGCGCGACCGTGGTGTGCCGGTGCTGGTGATCGATGACAACAAGGAACACGTCGAACAGGCGCACGCCAAGGGCCTGGCGGCGATTCGTGGCAGTGCCGCCGCCGACCGGGTGCTGGCCGAGGCCCATCCGGAGCGCGCCAAGATTGCGGTGCTGGCGATTCCTCAGCCGCTGGAAGCCGGTGAGGCGCTGGCCAAGCTGCGGGCGATCAACCCGGAGCTGACCCTGCTGGCCCGTGCGCACAGCGATGCGGAAGTGAAGCATCTGCTGGAGCACGGTGCCGATGGCACGGTGATGGCCGAGCGCGAGCTGGCTTATTCGCTGGCGGAGATGATCATGTCGACGCCGCCGTACCGGAATCTGGGGCAGCACAGCATTCCGGTGGTGTGAGGGGTGTGCGGCAGGGCTTGCAGCCCTGCACCTGCCAAGGCAACGGCAAAAGCAAAAGCTGACTATCCCTGGGATGGCGGGGTGGGTCCGGTTCCGACAGAGCGCCGCTGCTGTTGGTGGGTGTCGACCTTGGTCGACACGGCGGCACAAAAAAATCCCCGGTCGACCCGCATCGACCGGGGATCTGGATCGCCACGTTGCCATGCCTTGGAGAGGCAGTTCCACCGTAGCGCATCGCGGTGCCGGTGGTGATCGCCTGTGGCGATGACGACCAAGCGTGCGGCTATCAGGCGCCTGCCAGGGCCTGCTCCAGGTCGGCACGCAGGTCGCCGATATGCTCGATGCCGATCGACAGCCGCACGGTGTCCTCGCTGACGCCGGCCTTGGCCAGCTCCGCTGCATCCAGCTGGCGATGAGTGGTCGAGGCAGGATGGGTGGCCAGTGACTTCGCATCGCCCAGGTTGACCAGGCGGGTGAACAGCTTCAGCGCATCGAGGAAACGTGCACCCGCCTCACGGCCGCCCGGCAGGCCGAAGGTCAGTACGCCCGAGCCGTGTCCACCCAGATAGCGCTGCGCGGCGGCATGCTCGGGGTCGTCGGCCAGCCCGGCGTAACGCACCCAGGCCACCTTTGCATGTGACTTCAGAAACTGTGCAACGGCCAGCGCGTTGGCGTTGATGCGTTCCATACGCAAGGCCAGGGTCTCGATGCCCTGCAGGATCAGGAACGCATTGAACGGCGACAGCGCCGCGCCGGTATTGCGCAGCGGCACCACCCGCGCGCGGCCGATGTAGGCCGCCGGCCCCAGCGCTTCGGTGTAGACCACGCCGTGGTAGCTCGGGTCAGGCTGGTTGAGGCGGGCGAAGCGTTGGGGCTGCGCGGCCCAGTCGAAGCGGCCCGAGTCGATGATCGCACCGCCGAGACTATTGCCGTGGCCGCCCAGGTACTTGGTCAGCGAATGCACCACGATGTCGGCGCCATGCTCGAATGGGCGCAGCAGGAACGGCGTGGCCACCGTGTTGTCCACGATCAGCGGCACGCCGGCGGCATGTGCGACCTCGGCGATGGCCGCGATGTCGGTGACGTTGCCACGCGGGTTGCCGATCGATTCGACGAACACCGCCTTGGTGCGCAGGTCGATCAACCCTGCGAACGCGGACGGATCGGACGGATCGGCAAAGCGCGCCTGGATGCCGTACTGCGGCAGCGTGTGCGCCAGCAGGTTGAGGCTGCCGCCGTACAACGCACTGGAGGCGACGATGTTGTCACCGGCCTCGGCGATGGTCTGGATCGCGTAGGTGATCGCGGCCTGCCCCGAGGCCAGCGCCAGCGCGCCGATGCCACCCTCCAGCGCGGCCAGGCGCTGTTCCAGCACGTCGGTAGTGGGGTTCATGATGCGGGTGTAGATGTTGCCGGGCACCTTCAGGTCGAACAGATCGGCGCCGTGCTGGGTGTCATCGAACGCATACGCCACGGTCTGGTAGATCGGCACCGCCACCGCGCGGGTGGTCGGGTCGGGACGGTAGCCGCCATGCACGGCCAGGGTTTCCAGTTGCCACTGCGGGTCGCTCATTGCGCCAGGCTCCATCCAGGGAAACCGCCACCATAGGCCAGCCAGAACCGTGCGCTGAAAGCTGCTGGCGATGACACCAGTACCACCGGTTATCAGGTTGGCCGCGATTCAGGCAGCCGTCATGGGCCGTTGCTAGGCTTCGCCGCCGGGCGCTCCTGCCCGGGCACGGAGGCCCAACGCGCATGCAGCCATCCCCTTGGACACCCACCGCCAGCGGTACGCCGACCCCGGTCCTGCTGGTGGAGGACGACCGCCGCCTGGCCGAGCTGGTCAGTGACTACCTTCACGAACACGGCTTCGCCGTGCAGCATGTGGCGCGTGGCGACCTCGCCGGTGCGGCCTGCCGCCAGCATGCGCCGGAGCTGGTGGTGCTGGATCTGATGCTGCCTGGCCTCGGTGGCATCGATGTGTGCCGGCAGATCCGCAGCTTCTCCGATGTGCCGATCCTGATGCTGACCGCCTGCGAGGACGACATCGAGCAGGTGCTGGGTCTGGAATCGGGCGCCGACGACTATGTGCACAAGCCGATCGAGCCGCGCCTGCTGCTGGCCCGCCTGCGCGCCCTGCTGCGCCGCCGCCATGGCAGCAGCAACACCGGCACCCCCTGCCGCCTGATGCACGGCGAGCTGCTGATCGACCGCATGCAGCGCGAGGTGCATCTGCACGGCCAGCCGGTGGACATGGGCACCACCGAATTCGAGATCCTGTGGCTGCTGGCCAGCCAGCCCGGGCAGATTCTCTCGCGTGACCAGATCCTGCAGGCGGTGCGCGGCATCGGCTTCGACGGGCTGGACCGCAGTGTCGATGTCAGCATCGGCAAGCTGCGCCGCAAGCTGGGCGATGACGCGCGCGAACCGCGGCGGATCAAGACGGTGTGGGGCCGCGGCTACCAGTTCAATCCTTCGTCCTGGTCGGCATGAAGCGGCTGTTCCTGCGCCTGTGGCTGGTGGTCGGCGCGAGCTTCCTGATCACCCTGCTGCTGATCAACGTGATCTTCGATCGCATCTACCTGCCGTTCCAGCAGCATGTGTTCGCAGAGCAGGTGCGCGGCCAGTTGTATGCATTGCGGCAGGGGTTGGACGGAAAGGACTCCGCCGCCCAGCAGGATCAGCTGGCGCAATGGCAACCCCACTATGGCATCGCATTGGCTCTGCTGCCGTCAGCACCTGCCCTCGCGACGGGCGAACAGGAACAGCTGCGGCGCAACGGGCTCATCTCCCGGCAGAAGTTCGAGATCGTACTGGCGCCGCTTGATCCACTGCATCCCGATGGCCCCTGGCTGCGCCTGCACCTGCCGGGCGAGCCGTCGATGACCCTCTATCTCACCCTGATCGCCTATTCGGTGATGCTGGCCCTGTTCGGGCTGTGCCTGTACGCCTGGGTGCGCCTGCTCTGGCGCGATCTGGACGCGCTGCGCGTGCATGCCGACCGCATCGGCGCCGGTGATCTGCAGGCGCGCGCGCAGGTTTCGCCACGCTCGCAGATACGCGTCATCGTCGACCATTCCAACCGCATGGCCGCACGCGTGGCCGAACTGGTTCAGCGCCAGCGCGACCTCACGCACGCGATCTCACATGAGCTGCGTACGCCGATCGCGCGCGTGGCCTTCGGCCTGGACCTGATGCAGGACAGCGACGATCACGAACGCCGTACACGGCTGGCACAGGGGCTGCACGGCGACCTGGCCGAACTCAACCGGCTGGTCAGCGAACTGCTGGCCTATGAGCGCCTGGAGCATCCCGGGGAAGGCGAGCCGATGCAGCGCATTGAAGCCAACGACTGGCTGCAGGCCTGCCTGGCCGATGCACGCCGTGATGCCGAACGAGCCGGCGTGGTCCTGCGCGTGCAGCCCAGTGCGTTGCCGCGGGTGGATGCCGAACCGCGGCTGCTGCAGCTGGCGCTGAGCAATCTGGTGGGCAATGCGCTGCGCCATGCGCGTTCGCAGGTGGAAGTCTCGCTGGTGGGTGTCGCTGGCCGTGCCTGTCTGCGCGTGGATGACGACGGCCCCGGCATCGCCGAAGCCGACCACGAGAAGGTGATGCGTCCGTTCACCCGCCTGGATGACAGCCGCAGCCGCGATACCGGCGGCTTCGGGCTGGGCCTGGCCATTGTCAACCGCATTGCAGCCCGCCACGGCGGCGAGCTGCGCATCAGCCGCGCCACGCTGGGCGGCGCGCGCCTGGAAATGCACTGGCCGCTGGCTGCCAGCTGAACGCCCAAGGGCGTCATTACAGTTGATTACAACTCCCGCACAACTGCGGACGGATCGGTCGCCGGCATATCGCCACGCTGGCGACCCTGCAGCACTCGCCGGATGCGCGCGCTGCTTTCCTCCCATTGTCGAGAGATTCCATGTCCCAGCTTCGCCGTTCCCCCACCCTGCTCTGCCTGGCCCTGCTGCCGCTGTTCGCCGCGCCGATCGCCCACGCCAAGGATGACCACTGGACCTTCGAGCTCGCCGCTGGTGGTGGCGTGACCCCGCGCTACAGCGGCAGCGAGGAGTATCGTGCGACGCCGTCACTGTCCTTCGATGTCACCTCGCCGGGGGGCTGGTTTCTGGGCACCAGTGGCATCGGTTGGGGCACGTCCATCGGCGAGCACACCCGCGTGCGTGCCTACATCGGCGCCAGCGGCATCCGCCGCGACAAGGACTCCCTGCTCGGTGGTTCCGACTTCCTGCGCGGCATGGGTGATATCGATACCCGTCCCCTGGTCGGCCTCACCGCTGGTTATACGCTGGGCGAAGCCGTGCTGAGCGGCTCCTGGCAGTTCACCCGCAAGGACGAGGACAAGGCCGAGAACGGCCTGGCCACCCAGCAGATCCATCTGAATCTGAGCATGCCGCTGTTCGACCTGGCCGGTGGCGTGGTCAGTGGCAGTGTTTCCACCGACTACGGCAACCGTGGCTACATGCAGACCTGGTACGGCGTCAGCCCGGAACAGGCGGCGCGCACCGGCTTTGCCCAGCACACGCCGAAGGCTGGCCTGGTCAGCGCCGGTCTCGGCCTGAAATGGAGCCACCGCGTGGGCCGCAATGGCAACTGGTACATCTCGGCCGAAGGCACGCGCCTGCTCGGCGATGCGGCCGACAGCCCGATCGTGCAGAAGGCGAACCAGTTCGGCTTGATGAGCGGCTATACACACCGCTTCTGAGTGAGCGCCGGGCATGGCCCGGCGTACTCCGCAGGAAACGGGGCGCTGCAGCCAGGCAGCGCCCCGTGTGAATCACGCCTTGGCGAACACCAGATGGCCGCCGTCGTTGCCGACTTCAATGGTGTCGCCGTTGACGAAGGCACCGGCCAGGATCTTCTGCGCCAGCGGATTCTCCAGCTGCGCCTGGATCGCACGCTTCAACGGACGTGCGCCGTACACCGGATCGAAACCCACGTTGCCAAGCAGGTCGAACGCTGCGTCGGACACCATCAGCTTCAAGCCGCGCTCGGCCAGGCGCTTTTCCAGCCCACGCATCTGGATGCGCGCGATCTGCTTGATCTGCTGCTTGTCCAGCGGGTGGAACACCACGATGTCGTCCAGGCGGTTGATGAACTCCGGACGGAAGTGCGCTTGCACCACGCCCATCACCGCCGCCTTCATCTGCGTGTAGGCCTCCGGGCTGTCATCAGCGCTCATGTCCTGGATCTGGTGCGAGCCCAGGTTCGAGGTCATCACGATGACGGTGTTGCGGAAGTCCACGGTGCGGCCCTGGCCATCGGTCAGGCGGCCGTCGTCCAGCACCTGCAGCAGGATGTTGAACACATCCGGATGTGCCTTCTCCACTTCGTCCAGCAGGATCAACGAGTAAGGACGGCGACGCACGGCCTCGGTCAGGTAGCCACCCTCTTCGTAACCAACGTAGCCCGGGGGGGCACCGATCAGGCGGGCGACGCTGTGCTTCTCCATGAACTCGCTCATGTCGATGCGGATCATGGCGTCGGCACTGTCGAACAGGAACTCGGCCAGCGACTTGCACAGCTCGGTCTTGCCGACACCGGTCGGGCCGAGGAACAGGAACGAACCGGCCGGACGATTCGGATCGGACAGGCCCGCGCGCGAGCGGCGCACGGCGTCGGAGACGACCTTGATCGCTTCCTCCTGGCCGACCACGCGGTTGTGCAGCACCTCTTCCATCCGCAGCAGCTTGTCGCGCTCGCCTTCCAGCATCTTGTTGACCGGAATGCCGGTCCAGCGCGAGACGACCTCGGCGATTTCCTCGTCGGTCACCCGGTCCTGCACCAGCTTGAAGTCCTTGTGTTCGGCCTCCTGCGCAGCGGCCAGCTGCTTTTCCAGCTGCGGCAGCAGGCCGTACTGGATCTCGCTCATCTTGGCGAAATCCTGGCGGCGCTGCGCCGATTCCAGCTCCAGCTTGGCCTGTTCGACCTGCTCCTTGATCTTGGTTGCACCCTGCAGCGCGGCCTTCTCCGATTTCCAGATTTCATTGAGGTCGGAGAACTCGCGCTCCAGCGCATCGATGTCGTTTTCCAGATCGGCCAGGCGCTGCCGCGAGGCCTCGTCCTTTTCCTTCTTCAGCATCTCGCGCTGGATCTTCAGCTGGATCACCCGGCGTTCCAGGCGGTCCAGCTCCTCCGGCTTGGAGTCGATCTCCATGCGCAGGCGCGAGGCCGCCTCGTCCATCAGATCGATGGCCTTGTCCGGCAGCTGGCGATCGGTGATGTAGCGGTTGGACAGCGTCGCAGCCGCCACGATGGCCGGATCGGTGATTTCCACGCCGTGATGCACCGCGTACTTTTCCTTCAGCCCCCGCAGGATGGCGATGGTGTCTTCCACCGACGGCTCGCCCACGAACACCTTCTGGAAGCGGCGCTCCAGCGCGGCATCCTTTTCGATGTACTTGCGGTACTCATCCAGGGTGGTGGCACCCACGCAGTGCAGCTCGCCGCGTGCGAGTGCGGGCTTGAGCATGTTGCCCGCATCCATCGCACCGTCGGCCTTGCCGGCGCCGACCATGGTATGCAGCTCGTCGATGAACAGGATGATCTGCCCTTCGCTCTTGGCCAGGTCGCTGAGCACGCCCTTCAGGCGCTCTTCGAATTCACCGCGGAACTTGGCACCGGCAATCAGCGCGCCCATGTCCAGCGACAGCACGCGCTTGCCGCGCAGGCCCTCGGGCACTTCGTCGTTGATGATGCGCTGGGCCAGGCCTTCCACGATCGCGGTCTTGCCCACGCCGGGCTCGCCGATCAGCACCGGGTTGTTCTTGGTCCGCCGCTGCAGCACCTGGATGGTGCGGCGGATTTCCTCGTCACGGCCGATCACCGGATCGAGCTTGCCGCTCTCGGCACGCGCGGTCAGGTCGATGGTGTACTTCTCCAGCGCCTGCCGCTGTTCTTCAGCATTCTCCGACTGCACGTTCTCGCCGCCGCGCAGCTTGTCGATGGCGGCCTGCAGGCGGGTCTTGTCGGCACCGGCGGCGCGCAGCGCCATGCCCAGCGTGCCGCCATCCTCCAGCGACGCCAGCACGAACCACTCGCTGGCAATGAAGGCATCGCCATTCTGCTGGGCCAGCTTGTCGGTCTGGTTCAGCAGGCGCCCCAGGTCATTGCCCATCGAGACGTTGCCGGCCTGGCCGGATACCTTGGGCAGCGCATCCAGCGCCTCGGTCAGGCGCTCGCGCAGTACCGGCACGTTCACCCCGGCCTGGGCCAGCAGCGGGCGCGTGCTGCCGCCCTGCTGGTCCAGCAGGGCGCTGAACAGGTGAACCGGTTCGATGATGCTGTTGTCGCGGCCCACGGCCAGCGACTGTGCGTCTGCCAGCGCCTGCTGGAAACGCGAGGTGAGCTTGTCCATCCGCATTGCGAATCCTCATCGGTCATCAGGGCCGGCCTGTGCCGGCGATGCTGGAAAGATGCGGTTGCCCCACCCCGTTTCAAGGGTGACTGCGACTGCACCCCGAGGCCAGTCAGCCTGCGGCCAGCATGCCGGAACGGGTGTGGTCGGCGCGTTGATCCCGATCAGTTCCGCGCGGTGGACGGGCTCAGCGGGTGATCGCGCTGCGGATCGCCCGCAGCTGCTGCTTGATGGCCCTTGCCTGCGCCACATCCATGCGCAGCAGGACCTTCTGCCCGATCGAGCGCGACTGCAGGGTGGCGTCGACGAAGCGGTAGCGGCCACGCTCATCGCGTTCCACCAACGGCGGCTGGGCCGGCTCCGGGGTATCCAGCAGGTGGTCGATCACCGCCACCAGACGGTCGTTGAAATAGCCCTCGGGCCGGCCCAGGTCCACATAGGCCTGCTGGATCAATGGATAGAAGCGCTTGTAGGCGCTGGCGGTCGCCGCCGCATCCAGCGCAGTGAACGCCTGCACATAGGGCGCATAGCGCGCCGCGTTGCTGGCGGCGATGCGTTCGCCGCCCTCACCGGCCTCGACCTGCAGGTTGCCCGGCAGCGGGCGCGCGGCCAACGCGGTCGGCGGCACGCTGGGCTTGTCCAGGTTGTCGACCTGGGTAACCAGGCGCTGGATCAAATGGTCGCGCAACAGCAGGGTCAACGGCCCTTCGCCCTGGAACAACTGGCTCAGTGCGCCCCAGGCCGCGGCATCGCTGTCAGCCAGTTTCGGGAGTGCTGGATCAGCGGCCGCCTCTGTCTCCAGCGGGTGCCTGATCGGTGGAGGTGCCGAAGCCGGTTGCTCGGCCGTCATTGGCTGTGGAGGTGCAGCGCTGCCGGCGGGAGTGGATTGCACCTGCACCGAAACGCCGTCCGCCAGGCTCTTCAGCTGATCGCGGAACAACCAACCGCCCGCGCCACCGATCACCACCACGCCCAACACCCAGGGCCATACCGCCTTTCCACTCTGCATGATGCAGCACCTCGTTTCACACGCATGGAGATGGTGTGACCCCCCGTGTCGGCGAGGGTTCCCCCCTTCGTTCGGCTGCGGTTTGGGTTGCGCAGGACCTGCAGCCATGCTCACGCCCGCTTTGCACGCCGCGCGCGAGGCTGTTGCTCTTGTCGTGTGGAGGCGTTGCCATGCAATACGCGCTGTACTACTGGACCGGCATCCAGGGCCGTGGCGAGTTCGTGCGTCTGGCACTGGAAGATGCGGGTGCCGACTACATCGACATGGCGCGGGTGCACGGCGATGCAGTGATGCAGGTGTTTCTCGATGGCAGCAGTGAAGGTGCGCAGCCCTTCGCGCCTCCGTTCCTGAAGGCCGGTCGCCAGCTTATCGCGCAGGTCGCAGCGATCCTGGATTTCCTGGGTCCGACGCTGGACCTGGTGCCGCAGGCGGCCTCGCGGCGGATGCAGGCACTGCAGTTGCAGCTGACCATCGCCGACCTGGTGGCCGAGGTGCATGACACCCACCATCCGATCGCTGCATCGAAGTACTACGAAGAGCAGAAGACCGAGGCCAAGGCACGCGCCGCGTCACTGCGCAGCGAACGGCTGCCGAAGTTCCTCGGCTACTTCGAACAGGTGCTGGCCGCCAACGGTGGCCGCCATGCACTGCGCGAGCACTCGTATGTGGATCTGTCGCTGTTCCAGCTGCTGAGCGGGCTGGACTACATGTTCCCACGCCGCATGCAGGCACTGGAACCGAACCTGCCCCTGCTGCGTGCGCTGCAGGAGCGGGTGGCCAAGCGGCCCAGCATCGCCGCCTATCTGACCTCGGAGCGGCGATTGCCGTTCAACACCAACGGCATCTTCCGCCACTACCCGGAGCTGGATGGGGAGCGGTCGTGGGGGGGGGGGGGGGGGGGGGGGGGGGGGGGCCCCCCCCCCCCCCCCGGCGGGGGGGGGGGGGGGGCCGGGGCGCCGGCCCCGCCCCCCCCCCCCCCCCCCCCCCCCCCCCCCCCGCCGCCCCCCCCCCCCCCCCCCCCACTACTCTGCGGTCAGCTGTTCTCACCCAGCGGTTTCACCGCCTGCTTCTGCAGCGACAGCAGGCCCAGCAGCACTGCCAGTGCCACGTAGGCGCCGGCGAACTGCCAGCTGATGATGCGTGCCAGCCCTTCCAGCTCCCAAGGCAGGTAGATGCCACCGCGCGGGTCCACCGAGTGGATCAGGCCGAACAGGGTCAGCACCGCGGCCACTAGCAGGAAGCCGCAGGCACGGCGCAGGCGGCCATCGACCATTGCCGCCACCGCCGAGATCCACAGCATCGAGGTGATGATGAAGCCATTGCCCAGAGTGAAGATCACCGCCAGTTCCGGCAGGCCGTGGCCGTCGAGCTTGGTCAGCAGCTGCGGCAGCTGGTCCGGCGCGATCCAACCCGGCGCCTTGATCGCCAGCAGGTAGGCCACCGACGGCAGGAAACCGAACACCATCGCGCCGGTATGGTGACGCGGCGTGGCCTGGAACGCCTGGGTGGTGATGTCGATGGCCACGTACACGATGATCGGCGCCAGCACCGCCAGCGGCAGCCACTGCACCAACCCGGAGATGATGCCGAGCATGCCGCCGATGCCGACGAACAGGCCGGTCAGCAGCGTGTAGCCGCTGCGCGCGCCCATGTGCTTGTAGGCCGGCTGGCCGATGTACGGCGTGGTCTGCGCCACGCCACCGCAGACACCGGCGACCAGCGTGGCCACCGCTTCCACCAGCAGGATGTCGCGGGTGCGGTAGTCATCACCAGCGGCGCGTGCGCTTTCGGACACGTTGATGCCACCGACCACCATCAGCAGGCCGAACGGCAGCAGCAGCGGCAGGTAGGTCATCGCGGTGGGCAGGCCGTCGACGAAGCCCAGCGTCGGCAGCGGCAGCACCACCTGCGGCGGCACCCACTCCGGCACATGGAAGCCCGGCGCGCCCAGCCCGGCCAGGCCCAGCCCGTAATACAGCACGGTGCCGAACACGAAGGCCAGCAGCACGCCGGGGCCACGCACCGGCAGCTTGCCCTTGGCGATCAGCACGTACAGCAGCAAACCGAGCGTAGTGAAGCCGACCAGCGGCGAGCGCAGCGTTTCCAGCAGCGGTAGCAGGCCCATCAGCACCAGCGCAATGCCGGCGATGGAACCCAGCAGCGCGGCTCGCGGCAGCGCGCGGGTGACCGCTTCACCGAAGAACGACAGCACGAACTTGAGCACGCCCATGATGACCAGCGCGGCCATGCCCAGCTGCCAAGTGGCGATGCCCGCAGCGTGCGGGTCCATGCCCTGCTGCTTGAACGCGAGGAAGGCCGGGCCGAGCACCAGCAGCGCCATGCCGATGCTGGTCGGTGCATCCAGGCCCAGCGGCATGGCGGTGACATCATCGCGGCCGGTACGCGCAGCCAGCCGGCGTGCCATCAGCGTGTACAGCAGGTTGCCGACGAGCACGCCGAAGGCGGTGCCGGGGAACATGCGGCCGAACACTACGTCGGCGGGGAACTGGAAGATCCCGACCAGGGCCATGGCGATGAAGCCGAGGATGGAGAGGTTGTCGACGACCAGGCCGAAAAAGCCGTTGAAGTCGCCGGCAACGAACCAGCGACGCGGAGCGGCGGAAGCGGGAGCAGACATGGAAGGGGCGGTGGGGGTGGGGACCGCCGATGGTAGGCCCAGCGGGGCCGGCGCGCCAATTCCGTCGTGGAATGATGGGTTCCAGCCAACGGCGGGGCCCCTCGTGACTGGGTTGGTCGCCGAAAGCGGGTTTATCGGAGTGGGCCGTGCGGGGTCGGCTGCGCAGGACACGCCGAAAACCCCCAGACCGGCCCAGCCGCTGGCGGCTGTGCGTTCGGGCGCTTGCGAAGCAGTGCTTCGCAAGCAAAGCGCCCTCACCCTTGGGGGCTCGATGGCGCCATCCATGGCGCCAACGGTCCTGCACAGCCCCCCGCCCGGCCCCTGACAGTTTCCTGCGGGTGCCAGCCACGGAAGAGAATCAAGAGATCAAAAGCAAAGGCAGGCTCTCGTTGTAGAGCCGAGACCACGCTCGGCTGCTGTACGCGAAGCCTCTGAGCCGAGCATGGCTCGGCTCTACAGAAGATCATTTCGATCTTTCTTACGTTATCCACGCATGGCGTGGATCTACCGTGTCGACCAAGGTCGACACCTACCAACAGCAGCGGAAAACTGTCGAAGGCGGGGGGGGGGGGGGGGGGGGGGGGGGGGGGGGGGGGGGGGGGGGGGGGGGGGGGGGGGCGCCCCCCCCCGCCCCCCCCCCCCCCCCCCCCCCCCCCCCCCCGCCCCCCCCCCCCCCCCCCCCCCCCCACCCCGCCATCCCTCAGCAAACCAGCTTCTGCTCTGGCTCTGGCTCTGGCTCGTAGCGGGTGCAGGGCGCAGCCCTGCATCGACAAACCCCTACTTCTTCAGGAAGTTGTCCACCAGCAGATGCTTCACGTCGTCGAAGCGGCCGTTCAGCACCGCCTTGGCGGCATACAGCGCCGTACCGGCCACCTGCTTGGCCTCGATCTGCGGCGGCATCACCAGCTCGGCGCGGCTGGTGTGCACGTCCAGCAGCGCCGGGCCGCGCTGGGACAGGAAATCCTGCACCGCCTCCTCCAGATCCTCGCTGCGGGTCACCGTGCGGCCATGGAAGCCGATCACTTCGGCCAGACGGCCGAAGTCCGGGTTCTTCAGGTCGGTGTAGTTGTCCAGCAGGCCTTCCACCTTCTGCTCCAGCTCGACGAAATTCAGCGAGCCGTTGTTGAACACCACCACCTTGATCGGCAGGTTTTCCTGCACGGCCGTCAACAGATCGCCCAACAGCATCGCCAGGCCACCATCGCCGGACAGCGAGATCACCTGCCGGCCCGGGAAGGCCTTCTGCAGGCCCAGTGCCTGTGGCATCGCATTGGCCATCGTGCCGTGCAGCAGGCTGGTCAGCGTGCGGCGGCGGCCGTTGACGCGGATGTGGCGCAACACCCACACCATCGGCGAGCCACCGTCGGCGGTAAACAGTGCATCATCGGTGGCATATTTCGACAGCAGCGCGGTTAGGTGCTGCGGATGGATCAGCTCGCCCTCACCGGGCTGCTCTTCCTTCTCGCGCTTCTTCAGTGCCTTGTCACGGCGCTCGATGCATTCGTCCAGGAAGCTGCTGTCCTCGCGCGGCGGCAGCATCGGCAGCAAGGCGTCCAGCGTCGGCGCGATATCACCGACCACGCCAACGTTCACCGGATGGCGGCGGCCGAGGTGGCTGCCATCGCGGTCGACCTGGATGATCGTGGCCTTGTCCGGGTAGAACTGGCCCCAGGCGAAGTCGGCGCCGAGCAGCAGCAGCGTGTCGCACTCCATCAGCGTGTGGAAGCCGGATTCGATGCCGAAGATGCCTGTCATGCCCATGTTGTACGGGTTGTCCGGCTCGACGAAATCCTTGGCGCGCGAGGTGTGCGCCACCGGCGCCTGCAACCTGCGCGCCAGTTCCAACAACTGCGCGTGCGCGCCCTGGCAACCGGCACCGGCATAGATGCCGATGCGCTTGCCCTGCCCCAGCAGCTCGGCGATGTGCTGAAGCTCGGTGTCGGACGGACGCAGCACCGGCTGGGTGTAGTGCACCGAGAACGGCACATCGTGCTTCACCTCGGCCTCGCTGATGTCAGCCGGCAGGATCACTACGGCGACGCCGCGACGGCTGATCGCAGCCTGGCAGGCCAGCGCCACCACGCGTCGCGCCTGTTCTGCACTGTGCACCTGTTCGCAGAACACCGTGCAGCTGCCATAGACCGCCTTGAAATCCACTTCCTGCGGGAACTCCATGCCCAGCTCGCTGGTGACGATCTGGCTGGCGATCAGCACCATCGGCGCGCGATTGCGGTTGCTTTCGAAGATGCCGTTGATGAAGTGCAGGCCACCAGGCCCACAGGAACCGGCGCAGGCGGTCAGTTCGCCACTTACCAGCGAATCGGCACCAGCGGCGAATGCGGCCACTTCCTCATGCCGTACGTGCACCCAGGCGATCTCGCTGCCATGCATCGCATCAGTCACATGGTTGAGCGTATCGCCCACGATGCCGTAGCAACGGCGGACACCAGCCTGCTGCAGGGCGTCCACCACGATTTCGGCCACGCGCTTGCTCATCGGATACATCCTCGAACGGGGGAACGTCCGAGGCTAGACCTGATGAAGTGACGCCCCCGTGGGCATGGCGCGCATCGCCTCGTTCTGCAAACCCGGGGCGGATCCCTCGTCAATCGTTGACGTTGATCCAGCCTTCCACCGCGCCCTGCTTCGGGTTGCGGTAGCGCAGCTTCATCCAGCCATCCTGTTCATCCACCATTTCCACGCGGTCGCCCTGCACCAGGTAGCGCTTCGTGCTGGAAGCACCTGGCCGATCGAACAGGAACAACCGCGCGGGAATCACGGTGGCCTGCTGACCACGCAGCGGTCCATCCGGCGGTGCGCCCAGGCCATCGCCGATGGCGCTCTCCAGTACGCGGCCGGCGGGATCATAGGTGCGCCAGACCGCCGGTGGTCCCTGCTCGTCGGTCTGTTCCCATTGCAACGCGGCGTTCACCGTGTCGCCCAGCATCAGCACGCTCTCGCTGCGGTAGAGGTAGAGCGTTGCGCCCGAGAACCGGTACTGGTCGGCGTACCACATCGGGCCACTGCGGCAGCTGCTGGTCAGGGTTCGAGTGGCAGCATCCACGCTCAACCCCATCAGGTCACCGCAGCTGTCCTTGCCATGGGTGTCGGCCTGCAGCGCGCGGAAGCCCGCACTGGCCGGGTCGAAGCGGTACACCGCCACCGCCTCGTTGACCATGCCCGCCGATGCACGCGCGACCAGTTCCGGGTAGCCATCGAAATCGACGTCTTCCAGCGACCAGCGCGAATTGCCGTCGGCATCGGCCACGCCCTCAAGCGTCTGGCGCGTGCCTGACGGTGACAGCTGCACCGCGATGCTGCCGTCCTGCTGGGGATCGGCATGCGCCTGCACATGCGCGGCCACCTGGAAGCGCAGCGTTTCGCCGTCGTCCCCACCCGCCTGCGCCGATGGTGCCAGCACGCCTGCCAATGCCAGGCCCAGCAGGCATTCCCTGTAGTTCATCATTGCTCCCTGCGGCACCGCGGCGGCACCTTCAACTCAGAACGATACCTCGACCGGCTGCCGCGACCACAGCACCGATTGATGCCTGGTCTGCTGCTTCCACGCCAGGCGGATGGCTTCGATATCGGCACGGCGCTGCGGGGTGTCCTCGTGCAGCACCACCAGCACCTTGGTGCGCAGGCGATTGGGCGAGGCATCGCCGCGGAACAGCCACTGGCCATACGCATCGAACACGGTCAGGCCATCCGGGAAGCGCGGGGTCACTTCCTTGTCCAGGAAGGTGCGCCACTGCGCCTCGCTGATGGTGTCGGCCTGCGGGCGGTTGCCGGCACCCTGCTCCTCACCTACGCCGAAGTACAGCTCGCTGCGCACCCAGCCGTGACCAGCGGACGGCCGTGCGGCATCACCCTTCAGTTCGGCGGTGGTGGCCGTGGCATAGGCGCTGGGCGCCTGCGAGGACAGGCTGGCGCAGCCACTGGTGGCCAGCAGCACGGCAAAGACGAGGCCAAGGTGTTTCATTGGTACAGCTCCGGGGAAGGGGGACAAGGCGAGCCGGCAGCGTACAGCGCCATCGGCCCGGCGTGCTGATGCCAACCGGGCATCAGCTCATGCCGAACCAGCAGGGGCTTGCATCGGCACCGGCCATCACGCGAAGATAATATATCGCTTCATCCGGATGGATGTAAGTGAAACCATCTCCCCCCCTTCCCCGTCGTCGTTGTTGCTGGAGCTCCCATGTCCGTCCGCCTGCCCGCGTCGCCGCTCGGCCTCGCCATCGCCCTCGCGCTTTCCTCCACCGCTGTCCCGGCTCTGGCCCAGGACGCCACCAACCTCGACACCGTGATCGTCACCGGCACCCGTGCCGCCGACCGCACCGTGCTCGAATCCACCTCGCCGGTGGACGTGCTCACCGCCGAGGACATCCGCAAGGCAGGTGTGGTCAACGGTGAGCTGGGCAGTGCGCTGCAGGCCCTGCTGCCGTCGTTCAACTTCCCGCGCCAGTCCAACTCCGGCGGCGCCGACCACGTGCGCGCGGCGCAGCTGCGTGGCCTGTCGCCGGACCAGGTGCTGGTGCTGGTCAATGGCAAGCGCCGCCACCACACCGCGCTGGTCAACACCGACAGCAAGATCGGCAAGGGCACCACGCCGGTCGACTTCAATTCGATCCCGGTCAGCGCGATCAAGCGCATCGAAGTGCTGCGCGACGGCGCCGGTGCGCTGTACGGCTCGGACGCCGTGGCCGGCGTGATCAACGTGATCCTCGACAACGGCGGTGACGGTGGCGAGATCGAGGCCAGCTACGGCGCCAACCACACCGACCTCAAGCCGATCGGCCGCACTCTCACCGACGGCCAGACCGGCAACATCAGCGCCAAGGTCGGCACCTCGCTGGGCGAAGACGGCGGCTTCCTGCGCGTGGGCCTGGAGTACAAGCACCGCAACGGCACCAACCGCGCCGGCTTCGATCAGATTCCGCCGTGGGACCAGACGCCGGACAACCTGGCGCTGCAGGGCAAGCGCAACTATGTGCTGGGCGATGGCAAGAGCAAGGACATCAACCTGTGGCTGAACACCGAGATCCCGGTGGGCCAGACGTCGACGTTCTACGCGTTCGGCACCTTCAACCAGCGGGATACCGAAGGCGCGAACTACTTCCGCTACCCCGATGGCGATGCCAACTGGAAAGAGGTCTATCCGAACGGTTACCGGCCGATCTCCGAAGGCGAGAACCGCGACGTGCAGGCTGTGGCCGGCGTGCGCGGCCAGTGGGGTGAATGGAGCTACGACGGCAGCCTGGATTACGGCCAGAACGACTTCACCTACCGCCTGCGTGATTCGCTCAACGCGTCGCTGGGCCCGGCCAGCCCGACCCGCTTCAAGACCGCTGACTACGAATACGCACAGACTGTGGGCAACCTCGATCTGAGTCGCGTATTCACCCAGAGCGACAGCATCAGCCACACGCTGGGCCTGGGCGTGGAAGCGCGCCACGAGCGCTACCAGACCCGCCCGGGTGACCCGGCCAGCTACGCCGCAGGCCCGTACACCGACCGCCCGACCGGGTCGCAGGCCGGTGGCGGTCTGACCCCGCAGGACGCGGCTACCCTGTCGCGCGACGTGGCCAGCGCCTATGCCAGCCTGTCCAGCCAGTTCGGCGGTAAGTTCTCCTCCGATCTGGCCGCGCGCTACGAGCACAACGACGACTTCGGCGGCGAACTGACCGGCAAGCTCGGCCTGCGCTATGAATTCACCCCGGCGTTCGCGCTGCGCGGCGCGATCTCCAACAACTTCCGTGCGCCGTCGCTGGCGCAGATCGGCTACGAATCCACCTCCACCGGCTACAACGCCGGCGGCCAGCTGGTACAGGGCCGCCTGTTGTCGGTCAACAACCCGATCGCGCGCGGCCTGGGTGCGCAGAACCTGAAGCCGGAAAAGTCGATCAACACCTCGCTGGGCTTCACCAGCCGCATCGGTGAGCACTTCGACCTGTCGCTGGACTTCTTCCAGATCGACATCGACGACCGCATCGCGCTGTCGGAAAGCATCACCGGCGATGCGCTGACCGACTACGCGGCCGCCAATTACGGCGTCACTGGCCTGCAGAGCGCCAGCTTCTTCGTCAACGCGGCCGATACCCGCACCCGCGGCGCCGAGCTGGTGAGCAACTGGCGCCAGTCGCTGGGCGATGGCCAGCTGCTGCTGACCGGCACCTACGCGTACACGAAGACCACGCTGAAGAACGTGCTGGCCACGCCGGCACAACTACGTGCACTGAATCCGGACTACGTGCTGTTCGGCATCGAAGAAACCAACACTCTTACCGATGCTACGCCGCGTACGCGTGGCAGTTTCTCGGCCGCATGGAGTAACGACCACTGGTCGCTGAGCACCCGCGTGAATCGCTACGGCAGCGCCACCCGCGTGTTCAACTTCGGTGACGGCTACATCCCGCGCCAGACCTACCAGGCCGAGTGGCAGCTGGATGCGGAAGTGGAGTACCGCATCACCCCGCAATGGAGCGTGGCCATCGGCGGGCAGAACCTGACCGACAACTACCCGGATCGATCCAACAGCGATATCCATTACTTCGGCAACCTGCCATATGACGTGCTGTCGCCGATCGGCAGCAATGGCGCGTACTACTACGGCCGGGTCCGCTACACGTTCTGATTTCGCCAGTCCGGTAGTGCCGGCCGCTGGCCCGCAACCTCAGGGTGCATCCAGGGATCATGACGTTGCCGGCCAGCGGCCGGCACTACCAAATCCGTAGCCTGCCCTAGACCCCGCGTACACGCCCGCGCTGGCAAGCTGGGCGTCATGGCTGAACCGCTCCCCCTGCGTCCGCCACCGCCATTGCTGGATGACGCCTGTGCGTTGTTCCTCGATGTCGACGGCACCCTGATCGAATTCGCTGCACGCCCGGATGCCGTGCAGTTGCTGCCGGATGTGCGTGAAGCCATCGGCCGCATCAGCGACCGCCTGGAAGGTGCCGTGGCACTGGTCAGTGGTCGCCCGCTTGAACAGCTGGATCAACTGTTCGCGCCGTTGAAGCTGCCCGCCGCCGGCCTGCATGGCCACGAACTGCGCGGCGAAGACGGTCGCGTCCTGCGCGACGAACACGACGACGACACCGCCGAGTGGCTGCACGCGCTGCACCAGCAGGCGATGCGCTTCGCCCATGGCCATCCCGGCGTGCTGGTGGAAGACAAGGGCGTCGGCCTGGCGCTGCATTGGCGCGGTGCGCCGCACGCGGCAAGTGATGTCCGCGCCTTCGCCGACCGCCATGTGCGTGGCCGTGCCAGCTACCGCCTGCAGCCCGGCGACCATGTGGTCGAATTCGTTCCGGTCGGCACCGACAAGGGCCGTGCCGTGCGCCGGATGATGCAGTACCTGCCGTTCCGCGGCCGCCTGCCGGTGTTTCTCGGCGATGACCTGACCGATGAGTTCGGCTTCGACGCCGCCAATGGCCAGCATGGCTGGAGCGTGCTGGTGGGCGAACGTGAACCCAGCAAGGCGGTGTTCGCGCTGCCCGACATACGCAGCGTGCACGCCTGGCTGCGTGAGAATGCCTATTGACCCGGCCACCCCACGGCCGCAACCGAGATGTACCGCGTGATGACCCAACCCGATCTTGATCTGGGCGTGGTCGGCAACGGCAGCTTCGGCGCCCTGGTCGACAAACGTGCCCGCGTTGTCTGGAGCTGCCTGCCCACCTTCGACGGCGACCCCACCTTCTGTGCCCTGCTCGGCCCCAACCAGCAGACCGGTGGCGACTTCGCCATCGAACTGGAGGACTTCGCGAGCAGCGAGCAGGAATACCTGACCAACACCGCAATCCTGCGTACCGTGCTGCGCGACGCGCACGGTGGCGAACTTGAAATCCTCGATTTCGCGCCACGCTGGCGGCAGAACGACCGCTTCTACCGCCCGGTCAGCCTGATCCGCCAAGTGCGCCCGCTGGCCGGCAGCCCACGCATCACCGTGCACGCACGGCCGCTGGCCGACTGGGGCGCGCGCGTGCCCGAGTCCACCTGGGGCAGCAACCATGTGCGCTGGATCCTGCCCGAGCACGTGCTGCGGCTGACCACCGATGTGCCGGTGCGCTTCATCCGCGATGGCCTGCCGTTCGTGCTCAACCACCCCATCCACCTGATCCTGGGCGTGGATGAATCGCTCAACCGCTCGATCAGCGGCTACGTGCAGGAGTCATTCCAGCGCACCCGCGACTACTGGCGTGAATGGGTGCGTTACCTGTCCATTCCGCTGGAATGGCAGGACGCGGTGATCCGCAGTGCGATCACGTTGAAGCTGTGCCAGTACGAGGACAGCGGCGCGATCATCGCGGCGATGACCACCTCCATTCCCGAAGCGCCCGGCAGCGTGCGCAACTGGGATTACCGCTACTGCTGGCTGCGCGATGCGGCGTTCGTGGTGCGTGCGCTGAACCGCCTCGGCGCGACGCGCACGATGGAGCAGTTCCTCGGCTACATCTTCAACCTGGCAACCACCGACGGCACGCTGCAGCCACTGTATGGCATCGGCTTCGAGGCCAAGCTGGACGAGGACGAAGTACCCAGCCTGTCCGGCTACCGCGGCATGGGCCCGGTGCGGCGCGGCAACCTGGCCTGGGTGCAGCGCCAGCACGATGTCTACGGCAGCGTGGTGCTGGCGTCCACGCAGCTGTTCTTCGACCGGCGCCTGCAGGACCCGGGCGATGCGCACACCTTCGCCCGCCTCGAACCGCTGGGCGAGCAGGCGTTCGCCCTGCACGACGTACCCGATGCCGGTCTTTGGGAATTCCGCGGCCGCACCGAAGTGCACACCTACACCAGCGCGATGTGCTGGGCGGCGTGCGACCGCCTGTGCAAGATCGCGGTGCGCCTGAAGCGCGACGACCGCGCCCACTACTGGCGCCAGCGCGCCGACA
This sequence comes from Stenotrophomonas sp. SMYL11, assembly GCF_036320005.1. NCBI lineage: Bacteria > Pseudomonadati > Pseudomonadota > Gammaproteobacteria > Lysobacterales > Lysobacteraceae > Stenotrophomonas > Stenotrophomonas sp. SMYL11. The sequence goes on along the minus strand of NZ_JAWIRS010000007.1, from coordinate 70,783 downwards.
CCATCCACGCGCGCATCATGGCCGAATCCTGGAACGAAGAACTGGGCCATTTCACCGATACCTTCGGTGGCCACCGGCTGGATGCCTCGCTGCTGCTGCTGGCCGACATCGGCTTCATCGACGCGATGGATGCGCGCTTTATCGCCACCGTCGACGCCATCGGGCGCGACCTCAAGCATGGCAACTCGCTGTACCGCTATGTCGCGCCGGATGACTTCGGCGAACCGGAAACCAGCTTCACCATCTGCACCTTCTGGTACATCGATGCGCTGGCGGCGATTGGGCGCATGGACGAAGCACGCGGGATGTTCGAGCTGCTGCTGAAACAGCGCAACCACCTGGGCCTGCTGTCGGAGGATCTGGCCTTCGACAGCGGCGAGGCCTGGGGCAATTTCCCGCAGACCTATTCGCACGTCGGCCTGATCACCGCCGCAATGCGCCTGTCGCGGTCCTGGCAGGAGGCGTCGTGAGTCGTCTGGTGGTGGTTTCAAACCGCGTGGCCGTACCGGGCGAGAACCGCGCCGGCGGCCTGGCGGTGGGCCTGCTGGCCGCGCTGAAGGAACGTGGCGGCATGTGGTTCGGCTGGAGCGGCAAGAGCGTACGCGACGGCAGCGGCACGCTGCACACGCAGAAGGATGGCGATATCGAATTCGTCACCCTCGACCTGAGCAAGCGCGAGGTCGATGGCTACTACAACGGTTTCGCCAATCGCACCCTCTGGCCGTTGCTGCACTTCCGTCTGGATCTGGTCGACTACGACCGGGGCACCCGCGAGACCTACCATAAGGTCAACGCGCTGTTCGCCGACAAGCTCGCGCCGCTGCTGCGCGAGGACGACATCGTCTGGATCCACGACTACCACCTGATCCCGCTTGGTGCGCTGCTGCGCGAGCGTGGCATCGGCTGCCGCATCGGCTTCTTCCTGCACATCCCGATGCCGTCGGCCGACCTGCTGCAGGCCATGCCCGACCACCTTCGGTTGTTCTCCGCGCTGTACGCCTACGATCTGGTCGGCTTCCAGACCCAGCGCGACGCCGATCGCTTCCAGACCTACCTGCGCCTGTTCGGCGGCGGCCGCGTGCTCGACAACGGCGAGCTGGAAGCACCGGGCGGGCGCCGCTTCCGTGCGGCGGCGTTCCCGATCGGTATCGACACCGAGCTGATCGCGCGACAGGCCGGCACCGCCGCCACCAAGGCCGCTGTGAAGAACCTGCGCAACAGCCTGCGTGACCGCCAGCTGGCGATCGGCGTGGATCGCCTGGACTATTCCAAGGGCCTGCCCGAACGCTTCCTCGGCTTCGAGCGCTATCTGGAGCGCCATCCGGATCAGCGCGGCTCGCTGACCTACCTGCAGATCGCCCCGGTCTCGCGCGGCGATGTCACCGAGTACCGGCAGCTGCGCAGCCAGCTGGAACAGATCGCCGGGCACATCAACGGTGGCCACGCCGAACCGGACTGGACGCCGCTGCGCTACGTCAACCAGAACTTCACCCATGCCACGCTGACCGGCTTCTACCGGGCGGCGGCAGTAGGCCTGGTCACGCCGCTGCGCGATGGCATGAACCTGGTAGCCAAGGAGTACGTGGCGTCGCAGGACCCGGAAGACCCCGGCGTGCTGGTGCTGTCGCTGCTGGCCGGCGCCGCCGACGAACTCAAGCAGGCGCTGCTGGTGAACCCGCATGATCTGGACGGCGTGGCCGACGCCATCGCCACCGCGGCAACGATGTCGCTGCGCAGGCGCAAGGAACGCTGGCACGCGATGATGGAGCACCTGCGCACCTACGACATCAACCACTGGCGCCGCAGCTATCTGGACGCGCTGGAAGGTTGACGAGGCCGCGCCTGTAGCGTCGAGCTTGCTCGACTGGCTCTTGTGGAGTCGAGCCATGCTCGACTGCTATCGGCAGGGAAAAAAACCCCAGTCGAGCATGGCTCGACTCTACAGCAGGCCGGCGGTCAATCCAGGAACCGCGCGGCCTGCTCCGGTGCGGGCAGGTAACAGGCATCATGCCGCCCGAACCAGCGGTAGCGGTTGCGGGCCAGCGCGCGGTACGCGGCATCACGCCAACTGCGCGGCAGCACGCGCAATGCACCGGTCAGGCGCCAGGCGCCGCCCAGACCCGCCAGCACCCGCAGGATCGCATCGGTATCGGTCCAGGCGCCCTGCTCGTCCAGCAGCAGGAACGACATCGGGTCCTGCGGGTCCAGCCCGTGCGCGCGCAACATCGCGCTGCCCTGCGCGCCCTGCATCGCCGCAAAGCGGTAGCGGCCCTTGCGGTCGAAACGCAGCAGGAAGCGCACCCAGCGGTTGCACAGCGCGCACACGCCATCGAACACGATCACCGCGCTGCCGGCCTCGGCGGCGGAATCACTGCGGTTCGAGCCAGCCTTCATAGCGGATCAGGGCTCCGGCCCAGGGCAAGGTCACATCGACCAGGAAAGTGTAACGCTCACCCTGCCAGGCTTCGCGGCAACGCACACCACCAAACCAGCGCCTCGGCAGCGGCAGCAGCCCGAACGCCCAGACCCGCCGCACCGACCAGTCGATGCCACCGTCGCGGGCCTGCAGATCAAATTCGAATCGCACCGCGCCCAACTGCTCGCGCAGGTACCCCTCGTGCGCCCACAGCCGCGACACCATCGGCCAGCGGCCAAACCGCCTCGCCCACTGCTCGCCCTGCCCGTGTGCACTGAACGCCACTTCGGTGGGCAGCGCGTCGCCGTCCTTCGGCAACTGCGCCAACGCGGCCAGCAGCGGCACCAGCCAGTGCCGCCCTCTCACGATGCGCGCCTGCCCCACGTAGCGGCACGGCAACGGCGCGGCATGCAGCGCCTGCACCGGCGTGGCCAGGGTGGCGAAGGCCGGCCCCAGCACGCGCGTGAACAACGGCGTGGTCAGGGCGCGATCCAGGCCAGGGTCGCCATGCGCCCGGTGCGACGGTCGCGCCGGTGCGAATACAGGTCGGGATCGGCCATCGTCGACACCGTGCCGCCATACACCTGCGCCGGGTCCATGCCCGCCGCCTGCAGGCGCTGACGTGCCAGGGCGAACAGGTCCACCTTCCAGTGCCCCTGGCGTGTCGCCACAAACGCCGCCTCGGCCGCCGGATCATGGCCGACGAAGGCGTGGAAGACCTCTTCGCCGATCTCGTAGTCGGCCGGCCCGGCCGCCGGGCCCAGCCACGCGCGAAGCTGCGCGGACGGGGTCTGCATGGCGGCCACGGTGGCCTCCAGCATGCCGTCGGCCAGCCCGCGCCATCCAGCGTGAGCGGCGCCCACCTCGCTACCGTCGGCAGCGGCGAACACCACCGGCAGGCAGTCGGCGGTCAGGATCGCCAGCACCACGCCGGGCACCGAGGTCACCGCAGCGTCGGCCACCGGTTCGCTTGCGCCAGGCACCGGCGGCGTTGTGAAGCGCAGCACCGTGCTGCTGTGCACCTGGCGCAGCCAGTGCGGTGCCGAGGGCAGCGCCAGCCCCTGCTGCAGCAGCTGGCGGTTGTGCTCCACGTTGGCCGGGGTATCACCATCGGCCGCGTGCCGGTTGCCCAGGTTGAACTGCGCGAACGGCGCCGGCGAAATGCCCGCACCGTGCCGACGCGTGGTCAGCGCATGGACGCCCGGAGGCGCCGGCCAGTCCGCCTGCAGCAAAGGCAACGCGGCGGCCATCACCAGCGGTCCCGCTCGCGTGCGGCGAAGGCTTCGCTGTCTTCGCGCAGCACCTTCATCAGGTGCAGCATGTCGTCCGGCACCGGCGCGGTGTTGCGCACCGGCTCACCGGTGATCGGGTGCGTGAACTCCAGGGTCTCGGCGTGCAGGGCCTGGCGCTTGAAGCCGCGCAGCGCGGCTACCAGCTCATCGCTGGCGCCCTTGGGCAGCTTCAGCGCACCGCCGTACAGCGGGTCACCGATGATCGGATGGCGCACATGCGCCATGTGCACGCGGATCTGATGGGTACGCCCGGTTTCCAGGCGGCACTCCAGCGCGGTGTGCGCACGGAAGCGCTCGCGCAGTCGGTAATGGGTGATCGCTTCCTTGCCGTCCTCGCGCACGGCCATCTTGAGGCGGTCGCGCGGGTGGCGGTCGATCGGGGCATCGGCGGTACCGCCTGCCACCAGCGCACCCATCACGATGGCCAGGTACTGGCGGTGCACGTCGCGCGCGGCCAGCTGCTCGACCAGCGCGGTCTGCGCTTCCAGGGTCTTGGCCACCACCATCACACCGCTGGTGTCCTTGTCCAGGCGGTGCACGATGCCCGCACGCGGCAGCACCGCCACCGACGGGTCGCGGAACAGCAGAGCGTTGACCAGGGTGCCGCTGTGGTTGCCCGCGCCAGGGTGCACCACCAAGCCGACCGGTTTGTTGATCACCAGCAGGTGCTCGTCCTCGAACAGCACGTCCAGCGGGATGTCCTCCGGCTGGGCGTCAGTCTGGGTCTCGAGCACCACATTGAGGGTCACGAGCTCGCCGCCGCGCAGCGGATCGCGCGGGCGCACCTGGGCGCCGTCCAGCAGCACCTCACCGGCCTTGATCCACTCGGTCAGGCGCGAACGCGAGTATTCGGGGAACAGTTCGGCCACGACGGCGTCGAAACGGCGGCCGGCAGCGGTGTCGGGGACGATGGCCTGGCGGGCCGATTCAGAGGGTTGTTCAGACATGGCAGGGGGCATTCTTTGAAATTTTGGGGTCCCGGCGGCCGGTTTCAGTCGCTGGACAGGACACTAGGCTATCATCGACCCTTCGTATTCCAGCCGCGTCCCGCCTCGACCCCATGATCCGACGCTCCGCCATGCTCTCCGCGCCCGTCCGCCTCACCGCCCTGCTGCTGGTGCTGGTCATCGCCGCCACCGGCTGCCACCGTGGTGCCAAGAAGGGTGATCGCCCCGATGAAGGGACGCCGGTCGAACAGTTGTACGAGAAGAGCCACAAGCTGATGCAGGGTGGCAACTGGAGCGGCGCCGAAGCCAGCTTCCGCCGCCTGGTGGCCCAGTATCCGTACGGTCCGTATACCGAGCAGGCGATGATCGAGACCGCCTACGCCCAGTACAAGGCCGGCAAGCACGATGACGCGGTGTCCAGCATCGACCGCTTCATCCGTACCTACCCGACCCATCGCAACATCGCGTACCTGTACTACCTGCGCGGCCTGGCCAACTCCAATCGCAGTACGGTTTTCCTGCGCCGCGTATGGTCGCTGGATGCAAGCCGCCGCGACCTGTCCACGCCGCACCAGGCGTATTCGGACTTCAACATCGTGGTGGACCGCTACCCGAACAGCCGCTACGCCGCCGATGCGCGCCAGCGCATGCTGGAGCTGCGTGACGTGTTCGCCCAGCATGAGCTGGACAACGCCCTGTACTACATGCGCCGCGGCGCCTGGGTCTCGGCCGCCGGCCGCGCCAACTACCTGCTGGAAACCTACCCGCAGAGCGCGTTCCAGTACGACGCCGTGGCTGTGCTGGCCGATTCCTACACCCACCTGGGCAACAAGACCCTGGCCGACGATGCCCGCCGCGTCCTGCAGCTGAACCAGCCGGACCACCCGTGGCTGGAAGGCAAGTGGCCGAAGTACCCGTGGATGATCCGCAAGCTGAACCCGTTTGCCGGCGAGAAATCCGCCAGCACCGGCCAGCGCAACTCGCGACTGGAAAAGAAATAAGAGAGGGCCCCGAAAGGGGCCCTTCCCTTTTGTAGAGTCGAGCCATGCTCGACCGCTTCCTGCAGGACGCTCAGCGCGCGGCGGCATCCCGGGGCCCCGCCTAGGAATTCTACGAATTCCCGGCGGATGCGACGCCGGTCGCATCCCGCTCCGGCGACGTCCTCCACACTTCGGCGCAACGGCCATCCCGGCCGTGAAGGAGCGCCCCATGACCCTACCGCCCCGCCGTTTCCGCCCCCTCGCCTGCCTCCTTGCCACCGCCCTGCTGGCGCTGTCCTCGGGCCCCCTGACTGCCGCACCGGTTGCACCGGGCGATCTGCTGTCCGCTGCCCCCTATCGCGCGTCATGGGTGCCGTCCAAGGCCGCGCAGGCCTACAAGCTCCACTACCGCACCCCGGATCTTCGCGGCCAGCTGGCCGAAGGCACCGGCCTGCTGTACCTGCCCGCCGGCGCGGCTCCAGCGGGCGGCTGGCCGGTGGTGTCCTGGGCACATGGCACCCAGGGCATCGCCGATCGCTGCGCGCCCTCGGTCTCCGGCCCCTACCAACCCGAACGCGACGGGCGCTTCCTCGATCAGTTCCTGGCCCAGGGCTATGCGGTGGTCGCCGCGGACTACCAGGGGCTCGGCAGCCCCGGCGAGCATGCCTATCTGCACGTCCGCACCGCCGCGCGCAACGCCATCGACCTGGTCAAGGCCAGCCGCCAGTACCTGGGCAACGCAACACTGTCGCCGCGCTGGGTATCGGTTGGTCATTCACAGGGTGGCGCTGCAGCCCTCACAGCCGGGCATCTGGCGCCCACCTATGGTGGCCCTTCCCTGCACTACCGCGGCAGCTTCACCACCGGCACGCCCACCGCCGTCGAGCTGACCGCGCTGGTGATGAAGCCGGACAACCGCACCGCCAACCCTGGCGCGCTCAACGCCTATCACGCGTATCTGCTCGACGGTCTGTTGCAGGTTGCGCCGCAGATCGACCGCGTCCTCAGCGACACCGGTCGCGCCCGCGTGGCAGTGGCACGCGAGCAGTGCCTGGGCGAACTGGCTGCCACCCTGGACGGCGCGGATACCGGCAGCATGTTCACTGCACCGCTGACCAGCGTGCCGGGCATCTGGGCGGCGCTGTACGACTATCTCGGCGTACCGCGCCGCGGCTTCAGCCAACCGCTGATGCTGGGCCACGGCAGGGAGGACCGCGATGTGCCCTATCTGACCACCCTGCTGTATGCCGCAGGCCTGGCCCTGCGAGGCGAGCCGGTAGCATTCCGTCGCTATCCGGTCGACCACCGCGGCACGCTGGATGCGGCGGCGGCGGATGGCCTGGCGTTTGTGCGGGCACGGCTGGGGGACGGACGCTTCAACGACGCTGCGGAAACTGCCAGCCTCGAACAGCTGCTTGAGGACGCCCAGTAGGTCCACGCCGTGCGTGGATACGCGGTATACGGGTTGCCGGCCAGCGGCCGGCACTACCGAACGCGGTAGAGCCACGCCATGCGTGGATACGCGGTATGCGGGGTTGCCGGCCAGCGGCCGGCACTACCGAACGCAGTAGAGCCACGCCATGCGTGGATGGCCCGCTTCCTCAGCCCTTGTAGCCGTTGCTGATCGGGTAACGACGCTCGCGGCCGAACGCCCGGCGCGAGACCTTCGGCCCCGGCGCGGCCTGGTGCCGCTTCCACTCGCTGATGCGCACCAGGCGCAGCACGCGGTCGACTACGGCCGGGTCGTAACCGGCGGCCACGATCTCCGTGCGCGACTGCTCCTGGTCGATATAGCGGTACAGGATGCCGTCCAGCACGTCATAGGCCGGCAGCGAATCCTGGTCCAGCTGGTTCTCGCGCAGCTCGGCCGACGGCGGGCGGCTGATCACGGCCGGCGGGATCACCGGCGCGCCGCCCACGGTGTTGCGCCACTTGGACAGGCCGAACACCTCGGTCTTGTACAGGTCCTTCAGCGGCGCATAGCCACCGCACATGTCGCCGTAGATGGTCGCGTAACCGACCGCGTATTCGCTTTTGTTGCCGGTGGTCAGCAGCAGGCCACCGAACTTGTTGGCCAACGCCATCAGGATCACGCCACGGCTGCGTGACTGCAGGTTCTCTTCGGTCACATCCGGCGTGGTGCCCTCGAACATCGGCGCCAGCGATTCCATCAGGCCCTTGAATGCCGGCTCGATCGAGACCGCTTCCAGCTTCACCCCCAGTGCCTGGCACTGTTCGGCGGCCAGGTCGTTGGACAGGCCCGCGGTATAGCGCGACGGCAACCGCACGGCGGTGACGTTTTCCGCGCCCATCGCGTCCACGGCCATGGCCAGCACCAGCGCCGAATCGATGCCGCCGGACAGGCCCAGCCACACCTTCTTGAAGCCGTTCTTGCGGCAGTAGTCCTGGATGCCACGGGTCACTGCGCGCCAGGCCAGCGCGTCCATGCTCTCGTCGCCGTCGTCCATCCACACGTGCGGCATGAAGCGGCGGGTTTCACCGTCGTACTCCACCACCAGCCACTGGTCGACGAAGGCGGCGGCGGCCGGGTGCACGGTACCGTCGCCATCGGCCACCACCGAGGCGCCATCGAACACCAGCGCGTCCTGGCCACCGACCACGTTGAGGTAGGCAATCGCCGCGCCGCTTTCGCGGGTGCGCGCGGCCAACACGGCGTCGCGCTGCGCGTGCTTGCCACGCTCGTAGGGCGAAGCATTCGGCACCACCACCAGCTGCGCACCAGCGCGCATGGTGTCGGCCAGCGGCTCGGCAAACCACAGGTCCTCGCAGATCAGCAGGCCTACCGGAATGCCGTTGACCTCGAACACGCAGCTGCCACCATCCGGATCGACATCGAAGTAGCGGCGCTCGTCGAACACCGCGTAGTTGGGCAGCTCGCGCTTGCGGTAGGTCTGCTCGACCAGGCCGTCACGCAGCACGCTGGCGGCGTTGTAGACCACCGCACCGGCCGCCTGCGGCCAACCGACCACGGCGGTGATGCCACGGCAGGCAGCAGCGATGCGGGCCATCGCCTGCTCGCACTCGTACAGGAAGCCCGGGCGCAGCAGCAGGTCTTCCGGCGGATAACCACTCACCGCCAGCTCGGGGAACATCACCAGCTCGGCGCCGTACTCTTCGCGCGCCTGGCCAATCATCTCGATGATGCGCTCGGTGTTGCCGGCGACATCGCCGACCGGGAAGTCGAACTGCGCCATCGCGATGCGGATCGAAGCCATGGGAATCCAGCCTGTGGTTGCAATGTCGCCATTGTAACGCCGGGCCACGCGCACGCCGGGCGCGTTCACTGCGTGGACAGCCCCGGCTCAGTAGATCCACGCCATGCCTGGATGGAGCCGACCGCGACACTGCCAGACGCAGAACAGCCGCCCGGAGGCGGCTGTTCTATTGAAGCAGGTAGAGCAGTCGACTAACAGTCGACTCTACCGATCGTGCCGGCCGAGGGCCGGCAACAATCTTATTTCACCAGCTTGGCGATGGCAGCGCCCAGGTCGCCCGGCGAGCGGACGGTGACGACACCGGCAGCTTCCATGGCGGCGAACTTGCCTTCGGCAGTGCCCTTGCCGCCCGAGGCGATCGCACCGGCGTGGCCCATGCGCTTGCCGGCCGGAGCCGACGCACCGGCGATGAAACCGACGACCGGCTTCTTCACGTGGTTCTTGATGTACTCGGCGCCGGCTTCTTCAGCGTCGCCGCCGATTTCGCCGACCATGATGATGCCTTCGGTCTGCGGGTCTTCGTTGAACAGCTTCAGGCAGTCGACGAAGTTCAGGCCGTTGATCGGGTCACCGCCGATGCCGATGCAGGTGGACTGGCCCAGGCCGACTTCGGTGGTCTGCTTGACCGCTTCATAGGTCAGGGTGCCCGAACGCGACACGATGCCGATCTTGCCCGGCTGGTGGATGTGGCCCGGCATGATGCCGATCTTGCACTCACCCGGGGTGATGACGCCCGGGCAGTTCGGCCCGATCAGCACGGTGTCCGGATGCGAACGGGTCAGCACGTTCTTCACGCGCAGCATGTCCAGCACCGGGATGCCTTCGGTGATGCAGACGATGACCTTGATGCCGGCAGCAGCGGCTTCCAGGATCGCATCGGCCGCATACGGCGGCGGCACGTAGATGACCGACGCGTTGGCGCCGGTGCTCTGCACGGCGTCGGCAACGGTGTTGAAGACCGGCAGGTCGATATGGGTGGTGCCACCCTTGCCCGGGGTCACGCCGCCGACAACCTGGGTGCCGTACTCGATCATCTGAGTGGCGTGGAAGGTGCCCTGCTGGCCGGTGAAGCCCTGCACGATCACCTTGGTGTTCTTGTTAATCAAAACAGACATGGGAATTCCTTGGTGTCGAATCAGGCAGCGTTCTTGACAGCTTCAACGATCTTCTTGGCGCCATCGTTGATGTTGTCAGCCGGGATGATGGCCATGCCGCTGTCGCGCAGCAGCTGCTTGCCTTCTTCCACGTTGGTGCCTTCCAGGCGCACCACGACCGGAACCTTGACGCCCACTTCCTTCACGGCGGCGATGATGCCTTCGGCAATCATGTCGCAGCGGACGATGCCGCCGAAGATGTTGACGAAGATGCCTTCGACCTTGTCCGAGGACAGGATCAGCTTGAAGGCTTCAATGACGCGCTGCTTGTTGGCACCGCCGCCCACGTCCAGGAAGTTCGCCGGCTCGCCGCCGTTGAGCTTGATGACGTCCATGGTGGCCATGGCCAGGCCTGCGCCGTTGACCATGCAGCCGATGTTGCCGTCCATGGTGACGTAGTTGATGTCCAGCTCCGAAGCGATCACTTCGGTCGGATCTTCCTGGGTCTTGTCGCGCATGGCGACCAGGGCCTTCTGGCGGAAGGCGGCGTTGTCGTCGCTGTCGAACTTGCCGTCCAGCGCGTACAGGTTGCCGTCGTCCAGGATCGCCAGCGGGTTGATTTCAACCAGGGCCAGGTCCTTTTCGTTGAACAGGCGGTACAGGTTCACCATGATGCTGGCGAACTGGCCGGCCTGCTTGGCGGTCAGGCCCAGCTTGAAGCCGAAATCACGGCCGTGGTAACCCTGCACGCCTTCGACGAAGTCGACGTTCAGCGAGTGGATCAGCTCCGGGGTTTCAGCGGCGACCTGCTCGATCTCCACGCCGCCTTCCGAAGAGGCGATGTAGGTGATGGTCTTGGTGCCACGGTCAACCAGCACCGACAGGTACAGTTCCTTGACGATCTCACCGGCGGTGGTCACCAGCACCAGGTTGACCGGCAGTTCAACGCCAGCGGTCTGGTAGGTGGCCATCTTGGTGCCGAGCATCTTGGCCGCAGCGGCCTTCACGTCGTCGGTGGTCTTGCAGAACTTGACGCCGCCAGCCTTGCCGCGGCCGCCAGCGTGGATCTGCGCCTTGACCATCCAGGGGCCCTGGCCCAGGGAGTTGGCAGCGGCAACCGCTTCGTCCGGGGTCGCAGCGACCTTGCCGGCCGGGACCGGGATGCCGTACTCGGCAAGCAGTTGTTTTGACTGGTATTCGTGGAAATTCATGCGTCACCGTGGGAATAGGAACGACCGCACGCAATTCCTCAGGGCCCCGGCGGGGCGCCGGCATGGACCGCGGCGGGCCCACTATTGTGGCCGAGCCAGCGCCGGGGCGCAAAGAAGTCTGTACAAAACGCCACACCCGGCCAGATTTCCACCGCCATTCAGGCAGTTGCGCCCGGGCCGGCGCTGACCACCGGTATCCACGGCAGGCCAAATGCGCGATCCGGGCGGCTCCGGCGGCGTCCTGCCGGGGGCCCTATACTGGTCAACCAAGGTGTGTAGTTTCGGGCTTGCCCGGCGGCTTCCACCGCGGGCCACATAGAAGCGACGAATCCGCCCGGCTTCAGGGGATGCCCGGGCAGGGCCGCCGCCGATTCCAGACCCAGGCAGCCAGAAGGGGAGTTCCGGCGTGTCACCCAGTGCTTCATTGATCGACCGCATCGAATCGATTCCGCGGCGTGAGCTGTACTTCTTCGCGCTGTACCGGGTGCTGATCGCCGCGGTCATCGCTGGCCTGCTCTACAGCCCCCTGTCCGGCATGGTCGGCGAGGCCCATCACCCGCGTCTGGCCGATACCGTCGCGGCCATCTATCTGCTGCTGTCGCTGCTGGCCCTGGCGATCGGCCGCAACGAACGCTGGCTGCGCCCGATCGTGGTCAGCAGCGTGCTGGTGGACATCATCGCCGCCACCCTGCTGGCGCATGCCCTGCCCGGTGCCAGCGCCGGCATCTCGATGTCGCTGCTGTTCAACATCGCCGCCGCCGCCACCCTGCTGCCGTTGAGCTGGGGCCTGGGCCTGGCGGTTGCTGCCAGCCTGGCCACCGGTACCGAATACCTCTGGAAGGTGCTCGAAGGGGGAGACCCCACCCGCACGCTGGCCGAGCTGGCCATGTTCGCCACCAGCTACCTGGCACTGGCCTTCATCAGTTACCAGGTGGGCAGCCGCGCACGCCGCAACCAGCAGCTGGCCAACCAGCGCGGCGACGAAGTGGCCAACCTGTTCCAGATCAACGAACTGATCATCCGCCGCATGCGCACCGGCGTGCTGGTGGTGGACGCCGACAACCGCATCACCTTGGCCAATGAAGCGGCCTCGATGCTGCTCGGCGACAACGACGGCATCGGTGAGACAGGACGCCTGGATCTGGCCAGTGCCGCACCGGAACTGGCGCGCCGTCTGCAGCGCTGGCGCAACGGCTGGGCCCAGGACGAACTGCCGCTGCAGCTCAACCCCGACCAGCCGGAAGTGCAACCGCGCTTCGCCCGCCTGCTGGCCGGCAGCGAACTGGCGCTGGTATTCCTGGACGACTCCAGCGTGGTCTCGCGGCGCGCCGAATCGCTCACCCTGTCGGCGATGGGCCGCTTCTCGGCCAGCCTCGCCCACGAGATCCGCAATCCGCTGGCGGCGATCAACTACGCCGTGCAGCTGCTGGAGGAAGGCACCGGTTTCAACGAAAGCGACCGCCGCCTGCTGCAGATCATCCGCCAGCAATGTCAGCGCACCAACGGCATCGTCGAGAGCGTGCTGGGGCTGGCACGGCGCGAGCGCGCCACACCCGAGAACGTCGACCTGGTCGCCTTCGTGCGCCGCTTCGTGCTGGAGTACAAGCAGGGCCAGACGCTGGAAACCGACAGCATCGAACCGATCATCAGCGACACGGCGGTGATGGCCCAGGTCGACAGCAAACACCTGTACCAGGTGCTCACCGTGCTGGTGCACAACGCACTGAAGTACGGCCGCATCGGCCAGCAACCGGCGCGCGTGCGCCTGCGCGTAGCGCAGCACGAGCGCAGCGCGGTGATCGACGTGATGGACCGTGGCCCCGGCATTCCCGAGACCGTGGCCTCACAGCTGTTCCGCCCGTTCTTCACCACCTCCGAGCATGGAACCGGGCTGGGCCTGTATATCGCCCGCGAGTTGTGCCGCGCCAACCAGGCACGGCTCGACTACATCCCGGTGCCCGCCGGCGGCTCCTGCTTCCGCCTGGTGCTGCCCGGCCCGCACACGCTGTTGCCCACCTGATTCCAATTCTGTGCGTCAAACATTTGTCGCTTCCAGCCCCCTCGTTTATCTTTCCGCCCATGAACGAAACCCGCAGCGCCCTCGTCGTCGACGATGAACGCGACATCCGCGAACTGCTGGTACTGACCCTCGGCCGCATGGGGCTGCGCATCAGTACCGCCGCCAACCTGGCCGAAGCGCGCGAGCTGCTGGCCAGCAACCCGTACGACCTGTGCATCACCGACATGCGCCTTCCGGATGGCAACGGCATCGAGCTGGTCAGCGAGATCGCCCAGCACTACCCGCGCACACCGGTGGCGATGATCACCGCATTCGGCAGCATGGACCTGGCCGTGGAAGCGCTGAAGGCCGGCGCCTTCGACTTCGTCAGCAAACCGGTGGACATCTCGGTGCTGCGCGGCCTGGTCAAGCACGCGCTGGAACTCAACAACACCGAACGCCCTGTGCCCGGCCCCGCCACCGACCAGGCTGCACGCCTGCTCGGCGCTTCGCCGGCGATGGATGTACTGCGCACCACCATCGGCAAGGTCGCGCGCAGCCAGGCGCCGGTCTACATCCTCGGTGAATCGGGCGTGGGCAAGGAACTGGTCGCGCGCACCATCCACGCCCAGGGCGCGCGTGCAGCCGGCCCGTTCGTGCCGATCAACTGCGGCGCCATTCCCGGCGAGCTGATGGAGAGCGAGTTCTTCGGCCACCGTAAAGGCAGCTTCAGCGGCGCCCATGCCGACAAGCCGGGCCTGTTCCAGGCTGCACACGGCGGCACTCTGTTCCTGGACGAAGTGGCCGAGCTGCCGCTGCAGATGCAGGTGAAGCTGCTGCGCGCGATCCAGGAAAAGTCGGTGCGTGCGGTCGGTGCGGCCAACGAAGAGCCGGTGGACGTACGCATCCTCTCGGCCACCCACAAGGACCTGGCCGAGCTGGTCGAGGACGGGCGCTTCCGCCACGACCTGTATTACCGCATCAACGTGATCGAGCTGAAGGTGCCGCCGCTGCGCGAGCGCCGCCAGGATCTGCCCGAACTGGCCGCCGCCGTGCTGGCACGCCTGGCCCGCAGCCACGGCCGTGCCACCCCGCTGCTGGCGCCATCGGCACTGGAAGCGCTGGCCCACTATGCGTTCCCGGGCAATGTGCGCGAGCTGGAGAACATTCTGGAGCGCGCGCTGGCACTGGCCGAAGAAGACTGCATCGGCGCCGACGACCTGCGCCTGCCGCAGCACGCGCCGCGTGCGCCCGGCAGTGCCGCGCCCGCCGAAGCCGTGGCCGACCTGCAGCCCGGCAGCGCCGCCCTGCCCTCGTACATCGAGCAGCTGGAGCGCAGCGCCATCCAGCGCGCGCTGGAAGAGAACCGCTGGAACAAGACCCGCACGGCCGCGCAGCTGGGGATTACCTTCCGCGCGCTGCGCTACAAGCTGAAGAAGCTGGGGATGGAGTAAGGGCCGAATGGCCCTGGTAGGCGCCAACCTTGGTTGGCGTGCACCGCCGCGCCATCCACGCATGGCGTGGATCCACCCACCAACGCGGTAGTGCCGGCCGCTGGCCGGCAACCTCATGCATCGCGTCATCCACGCATGGCGTGGATCTACCTCAATCCTTGGTAACGCGATTGATCTCGGCCAGGCTGGTCACACCGGCTGCCGCCTTCTTCAACGCCGACTGCCGCAGGTCATTCACCCCGATCTGCTGCGCCGCCTCGGCAATCTGCAGCGCGTTGCCACCGGCCAGCACGATCGTGGCGATCTCATCGGTCATCGGCATCACCTGGTAGATACCAGTACGGCCCTTGTAGCCCTCGGTGCACTCATCGCAGCCCACCGCCTCGTACAACTGGATGCCCGCATCCAGCTGCGCCTGGGTGAAGCCCTCGGCCAGCAGCGCGTGCTCCGGCAGGTTGGCCGGTCGCTTGCAGTTACCGCACAACCGGCGTGCCAGGCGCTGGGCGATCACCAGCGTCACCGAGCTGGTGATGTTGTACGGCGCGATACCCATGTTCATCAGACGCGCGATGGTCTGCGGCGCATCGTTGGTATGCAGCGTGGACAGCACCATGTGGCCGGTCTGCGCCGCCTTGATCGCAATCTCGGCCGTCTCCAGGTCGCGGATTTCGCCGACCATGATGATGTCCGGATCCTGTCGCAGGAACGAGCGCAGCGCCGCAGCGAAGGTCATGCCGCGCTTGTTGTTCTGCTGTACCTGGTTGACGCCGGGCAAGCGGATTTCCACCGGGTCTTCGGCAGTGGAAATGTTGCGCGTCTCATCGTTGAGGATGCCCAGCGCGGTATACAGCGACACCGTCTTGCCGGAACCGGTCGGGCCAGTCACCAGCACCATGCCGTACGGTTTGTGGATGGCATCGTGGAACAGCTTCTGCTGGTCCGGCTCGTAACCCAGCTTGTCGATGCCCAGCTTGGCCGCGCTGCCATCGAGGATACGCAGCACCACCTTTTCACCGAATAGGGTCGGCAGCGTGCTCACGCGGAAGTCGATCTGCTTGGTCTTGGACAGGTTGAGCTTGATGCGACCGTCCTGCGGTACGCGCTTTTCGGCGATATCCAGCTGCGCCATCACCTTCAGGCGCGCAGCGATGCGCTGGTTCAACTTCACCGGCGCACGCGCCACCATCTTCAGCAGGCCGTCGATGCGCAGGCGCACCCGGTAATCATCTTCGTAGGGCTCGAAGTGGATGTCCGACGCGCCCTTGCGGATCGCATCGACCAGCACCTTGTTCACGAACTTCACCACCGGAGTGTCGTCGCCCTTGGCGTCGATGCCAGAGTCGCCCCCCGCGTTGTCTTCGTCGCCCAGGCCAACGTCGAGGTTGGCCATGCCCTCGTCGTCGCCACCCAGCGCATCGCCGATGGTGTCGTGGCTGGCGTGCCACTGCTCCAGCGTGCGGCGGATCTGGTCTTCATCAACCAGGATCGGTTCCACTACCAGATTGGTGTGGAACTTGATCTCGTCCAGCGCGTGGGTCGGATTGCTGGTACCCACGAAGAGCTTGCCGCCGCGTTTGAACAGCGGCAGCACGTTGTGCTTGCGCAGCAGCTCCTCGCTGACCAAGCTCATCGCGTTCTGGCTGGTGTCGAACGTGGACACGTCGAACAGCGGCATGCCGAACTCGACCGCGTTGGCGGCGGCGAGCTGCGAGGCGCTGACCAACTTGTTCTGCGCGAACCACGTAGGCAGCGGCTGGCGGGCGGCCGTGGCCTTGGCCATGGCATCGCGGGCGGAAGCCTCGTCCAGAGCACCGTCCTGGACCAGGCGGCGGGCCAGGCCGGTGATGCCGACGAGGTTGGGGGTGGTGACTGCGCTCATACGCTTCCTTTACTGGCCCAAGACGGCCGACGTGGCGGCCATAGTGTTGTCTACAGGGTTGACATACTAACCGCGCAGCCCGTGTGAACGCTTGTCCAGACACACCCAAAGTCCGCCTTCAGAACGGCTGCTCCCGATGCCAACCCCAAGCGCTCTCGACGATGGCTACCAGGTCCTGCCAGCTTCGCTCCCATCCCAGCTCCCGTTGCGCCTTGGCACTGGACGCCACCAGCCGGGCCGGATCCCCGGGCCGGCGGCCGACGACCTCGAAAGGTACTGCGCGCCCGACCACCTGCGCGGCGGCCTCAACGATATCCATGACTGAGTAGCCTTGTTCACTGCCAAGATTGAAGTCATGGGCTCCCGGGCTCCGCTCCATCAGGTTCATCGCCAATCCATGAGCCCGTGCGAGATCTTGCACATGCACATAGTCCCGTACACAGGTCCCGTCAGGTGTGGGGTAGTCCACTCCAAAGACCTTCAGCGGTGGCGCCCGTCCGGCGGCGGCCCTGAGCACGTTCGGAATCAGATGAGTCTCGCACGCATGCGCCTCACCTATGCCTTGTTCAGGAAGAGCACCGGCAGCATTGAAGTAACGAAGTACCACCGATGACAAGCCATACGCTTCCCAAGCGTCAGCAAGCATCCGCTCAACCATCAACTTGCTGGCACCATAGGGATTGATCGGCTGCATCGGCTGCTGTTCGTCGACAAGGGAAGCCGACGACTGCCCGAACACAGCAGCCGAGGATGAAAAGACCAACTTGCCAATATCACTGCGCCGCAGCTGCGTCAGTAGATTCAGCGTACCGGCCACATTGTTTCGATAGGTGGGAAATGGATCGACGACTGAAGATGCAACCAACGAACTCGCAGCGAAATGCATCACGACGTCAAAGCGCCGCCCGCTGAACGCACGCACCAGCGAAGACTCGTCCAGTAGATCTGCCTGGATGAACTCCCCCATTTCACTGCCTGCCGGTGACCGGTAGACAGGTTGTCCAACACGGTTACCGCATGGCCCTGTTCGGCCAGCCACTGTGACATGTGGCTACCGATGTAACCCGCCCCTCCACAGACAAGGACGTTCCACATCTGCATGACTCCACGTCAGATCGAATACCGCGCTGGACTATCGTCTTCCTCAATCCCGGCACGCGCCGGGAAGGAGACATGAGGAGGGCCTTGGTCTCAGGCCTTGGCCTCTTCGTGATACTCATCGTCCACGTTGATCGACCACAGCCGACTCTTGTCCACATTGCCGGACAGAATCTGATCAGCAGCCTCTTTGGCTGTCAGCATCGAGTGATCCTGATTGTTGTAGCGGTGCATGCCATTGCGCCCCACCAGGAACAGGTTCTGTACCTGATCCAATGCAGACCGCAATCGGTCGAACTGAGCGTAGGCCTCACCAAAGTAGCCTGGATAGGCTTTGGGTACTCGGATCACGACCGCATCCTGTGCACGCTCGGTAGTAACCAAGCCGATCTGGAGCATCTCGCGCTGGGCCAGTGCCTGCAGGTCGGCATCATCCATGTTCCACAGTGGGTCAGTCTCGCGACAGAAGAACTCGAGCCCCATCCACACCTTTGATGCGTCACGAACCATGTGGGGGCTCCAGTTATTGAAGACCTGTACCCGCCCAACGTTCACACCCGGCTCCTGAATGTAGATCCAGTTGTCGCCCAGTGCCCGCGGAAGATCGGCAGCATCGTAAAGCAACCCGACGGTGATGAAATCGCGGTACTGCAACCCATCGGCGATCGCAGCCACATCCTCGGGCCAGCTTTTCCGCGAGGCGGACACCAGCTCACGCACGGGCATGGTCGAGACAACGTGCGAGCACTCCAACTTGAAGGCTTCGCCAGTCCCGGACTGTACGGTGACGCTGTGCACCAGACCTTCGCCCACTTCCAGGCCAACAGCGCGATGCTTCATCAACAACGTGCCACCACGCGCGACGAACTGCGCGGCAGCCGTTTCCCACATCTCACCGGGACCATGCTTCGGATACAAGAAATTCTCGATCAACGAAGTCTGTTCAGCCTTTCCGTTCAAGCCCAGCGCGCTTCGCGCAGCATGCAACACCGCCTTGGTGATCGACAGGCTCTTGATGCGTTGCGCACCCCATTCGGCACTGATCTGGTTACAGGGCACACCCCATACCTTCTCGGTGTACTCCTTGAAGAACTGTCGATAAAGACGCTGCCCGAAGCGGTTCACGAGGAAGTCCTCCAGGCTCAATTCCGGCTCAATCTTGGTGACCTGCGAGCGCAGGTAGCTGAAACCGAACAATACGGACTTGCCCACCCCGAGGTTTCGGAAACTGTCCGCATTCAACTTCAACGGGTAAGAGAAAAAGCGCCGATTGAAATAGATGCGCGACAGGCGATTGCGCACCAGCATCGCAGTCGACTGTGAGCTCTCTGCCACGGGCGCCCCCGTCGGCAAGCCCTCACGCTCTTGCCCCTGGTAGCGAAGATTCAACGGCACATCGCCTGTGTGTTCGATGGGCATCAGGTTCGCCCACCACTGCATCACCCAGTCCGACTTCGAAAAGAACCGGTGCCCACCAATATCGATGCGGTTTCCATTGTGGTTGACCGTGCGCGAGATACCCCCCACGCAGTCGTCCGCCTCCAGCACGGTGACCTGTATCCCCGGCTGACCCACTAGTTCCAACGCAGCAGTCAAACCCGCCGGACCCGCGCCGATGATTACTACATGCTTGCTCATGCCACCTCCCCGATGGCCCGTTCGCGCACCCGCGACCGGAAAAGAATCAACTTGCGCAATGCGAAGTTCGACGTGAACGAGAACCCGACCGCAACGAGCCTGGCAATGCTCCCCGGCATGCCAAGCCACTCAATGCCTACCCACATGACGCCTTGAACGACCAACAGACCGAAGCAACCGATCAGCACGAAAATGGCCAGTTCCGCCGAAGCGGAGCTGACCACGCGCCGAGCGAACACCCAGCGAACGCTGATCAAATAGGCGACCACACTTCCTGCGAGAAAGCCGCCTGCAGCGGCGTAGTACCAACCGCCCCACCACCACGAGAACAATGCAAAAGTGCCGAGGTCCACGCACAACGCAACGGCCGATGCCATCAGGTAGCGTGTGCCTTCCGCCACAATTGCGAAGCGCGCTTGCATGTGCAGCAGCAACGCGCGAGCAGCACGCTCAGGCTTCATTCAAACCCTCCGGAGCGAGAAGGCGATTCTCACTTTCTGGAACTCCTTGCCCGGCCCAGTCACTGCATCGGTAGAGATAGAACGTCCCCAACGGCGTCCCGCTGTCTGGATGCCGCGGCGTCCAGCGCCCCAGTACATGCTCCTGCTGCCGGAACGGCAGGACGAAATAGTCCGGCGCTGGCACGTCCCTGTAGGGCGAGCACATGTATTGCAGGCCAGGCTTTCCGATCCAACAGGCATGAGGATCCTTGTTGACGGCGTTGACCATGTCACAGATCTCGCCTTGGCTGTTGACCGGCCCAACTTGGAGCTGACGCTGGATGCCCTGCATAGAGGTGCCGCGATTGAACATCTGCCCTGACAGCTGGAAGATGCTGAAGTAATTGGCGCGATTGAGCACCAGCCACGGCCCTAGAGGTGAAGGTTCGGTTGCATACCAGTACACGCTTGCATCGCGCGGCAATGCGACACCAAACACGTTGGCGCCGTGGGATCCCTCCATTACCCGCGTCCACGGACTTCTGGAGTCCCAGAGCAAGAGCGAGCCCACCAGTCCAACAATACTCAACGCTCCGAGCAATGCTCCCCATCGAGGGCCACGCCCATAAAGCCAGACCAGACCGAAACTCAGCACCCCGGCAAACAAGGGGTAGCCTAAGATCACGACGTCTTGGCGAACCCGCTCAAAATCACCACCAAATACCTCGAACACCAGCCAAGCACGCATCTGATAGCGGAATGTGGCCGCGACAACGACCGCAACTAAGCCTACCAATACGATCGCCTTAGTTGGCGCACTCACTTTGAGTGTCACACGCGGCCACAGAATGTGAAGTGGGATTAGACCGAGCACAGCCCAGGGAAGCGTAATACGCGAGATGCTTGCGCCCGTCAGCGCAATAGCCACCAAAAGCGCCACGGGCACCCATTCACGAGGTGTACGTTGCCACTGCTCCCAGACTAGATAGGGAATACCTGCCATTGCGAGCCAATGCACAAGCCACAGCACCCGCCAAGATTGCAGGCCAACGGGCAATACTAGCTGCAGCAAATCTGCAAGCACAGCGCTGAACGTCATGCCGATAGCAAACGCGGCCAAAGCAGCGGCACAGAACTGCGCGAGCAGGCTATCGGCTTGCGCACGTCGGCTTAGCAGGTAGAGGAAGTAGAAATCAGCTAGGACAATGCACCAGTCCCTGGGTTCCCATGTCCCCAGATAGATCTGGCCACTAGACATGTAGATGAGTTCCCACCAGTCATAGTCAATCGCTGTCACCAAGCCTGCAAAGGGTCCGACACGAAATGCCGCAAGGGCAATGACGGGAACCAGTGCCAACAGCGACCAAAGCCAGCGGCGGTCGTGCAGGACCAGCCAGCACCATGCCAGCAGCACTGCGGCAAACCCCTGCAGCGGATGAAGAATGCCGGCTGCGCCGAGCGCCAAGATGCCAGCCATGTGCTTGCGCCGCACCAGCAGCCCCAGTCCGAGAAGCGCTATCGCCTCTGCATAGGGACGCGACGTAAGGAAGGGCTCTGCATACGCAAAAATGCTGTAGGCGCCGTAGCGTGTCGGCATCACGATGAGTGCCAACAATGACGGCCAGCGCCAAGCTGGGGGGAACAGCGCGCGAATCAGATACCAGCTGGCGCCGTAGAATGTGATGCGTCCGAGCAAGCTCAGGACGAGAAAAAGGTCGCCAGGTTGGAAGTGACGTAGCAAGGACGCCAGCAACTGCGGGAACAGGGTGAAGTCGGCCTGGCTGCCGGCAACGAAGAACAAGTCACGATTGAAGATATCCGGGTCGAGCAGACGCAATGCCTGCGCCAGATACAAGGTGGCATCATGGCGTATTCCCGTATATGGCCGCAGATAGATAACAAGCGCCAGCGCAAAGCACCATGGCGCAAGCCTGCGCAGTGTCGACATCCCCACAACGCGTCCCCAATATTCCCCATGAAAAGCAAACCCCGCTTATGCGGGGCTGCTTCTGGACCGCTACAATACTGTGTACTGTGCTGGCAAAAGCCAGCAGACGACAGTTACTGGCAGCTACCCGGACGGTACTTAGCCGGGATCGAACCGCCGCAGGTCCAGCCCACGGTGCCATTGGTCGAGTTCAGCGAGGCGGTCAGGGTGATGGTCGAGGTATCGACGCCGGCACCAATGCCCTGCGCGGTTGCGGTGATGACCGAACCGTTCCAGCCGACGCTGCTCACGTACTTCGACGACTGGGCCTCGAAGCCACTCCAACCACTGCCCGGCAGCGAGTTGTTCGATGACGCGTATTCAGCAACGGCAGTGCGCAGGGCCGAAGCGGCCAGCACTACTTCCGAGACCTTCGACTTCTTGGTGTAATCGGAGTACGCCGGCAGCGCGATGGCGGCCAGGATGGCGATGATCGCGACGACGATCATCAGTTCGATCAGGGTGAAGCCCTTCTGGTTCTTCATGGTGGTACATCCCCAAGATAAGTGGTGGTTGATGTCGGGGGTGGCGGCCGGCCGGTCGGATAACCGGATGAGCAGGCTGCCCGTCCCCGCGGGTGGATCAACGCAGGTTACGTGCCAAACTGCCATGGCAGCGTCTCCCCGATTTCCCCGCGCCAATGATGGCAGCAATTTCGCGGATGGGAACCCCCCTAAGCCCAATCTGCGATGGACGCGGCAATGTGACGCGGTACGTCACCTTTCGTCTCGTCAGGTCGAAAACCCTGCGCGGCGTCACGCCAGCAGACTCCCCGGACGCCCCTGAACCCGCTACCATCGCCGGTCAGGATGCCCGCCTGGGGATGGCGGGCCTTGGGGAGCCAACATGTCTGTCAGTCGCAGTGCGATCAAGAAAGAGCCCGTGGCGCGTAGCACCATGGAGCTGCAGCCGTTTGTCTGGGAGGGGACCGACAAGCGGGGAATCAAGATGAAAGGCGAGCAGTTGGCGAAGAACGCCAATCTGGTGCGCGCCGAACTGCGCAAGCAGGGGATCAATCCCGGCCAGGTCAAGCCGAAGCCGAAGCCGCTGTTCGGCGCAGCCGGCAAGGCGGTCAATGCCAAGGACATCGCTTTCTTCAGCCGGCAGATGGCCACGATGATGAAATCCGGCGTGCCGATCGTTTCGGCACTGGAGATCATTGCCAGCGGGCACAAGAACCCGCGCATGAAGAAAATGGTGGATGGGATCCGGGCTGACATCGAGGGCGGCTCTTCGCTGAACGAGGCGATCAGCCGTCACCCTGTCCAGTTCGACGAGCTCTACCGCAACCTGGTTCGCGCAGGTGAAAGCGCCGGTGTGCTGGAAACGGTGCTGGACACCATCGCCTCCTATAAGGAGAACATCGAAGCGCTGAAGGGCAAGATCAAGAAGGCCCTGTTCTACCCAGCCATGGTGCTGGTAGTGGCCTTCCTGGTCAGTACCATCCTGCTCGTATGGGTCGTCCCTCAATTCGAAGAAGTCTTCACCAGCTTCGGTGCGGACCTCCCGGCCTTCACAAAGATGGTCGTGGGACTGTCTCGATTCATGGTTAGCTGGTGGCTGCCCATCGTGATTGTGATCGTCGCTGCAGTCGTTGGAACGATCATGGCCTACAAGCGATCCCCAAAGATGCAGCATGGTCTGGATCGAGCCATCCTGAAGGTGCCGGTGATCGGCCAGATCATGCACAACAGCTCGATCGCCCGTTTCGCCCGCACTACGGCGGTGACCTTCAAGGCCGGCGTACCGCTAGTGGAGGCGCTGGGCATCGTGGCCGGCGCAACCGGTAACAAGGTCTACGAAGAAGGCGTCTTGCGCATGCGCGACGACGTCTCGGTCGGCTATCCGGTCAATATGGCCATGAAGCAGCTGAACCTGTTCCCGCACATGGTCATCCAGATGACCGGCATCGGCGAAGAAGCGGGCGCCCTGGACGCCATGCTGTTCAAGGTGGCTGAATACTACGAGCAGGAAGTGAACAATGCCGTGGATGCCTTGAGCAGCCTGCTGGAACCGATGATCATGGTGTTCATTGGTACCATTGTCGGTGGCTTGGTCATCGCGATGTACCTGCCCATCTTCAAACTCGGCGCCGTCGTCGGCTAAAGGTATCAATGGCATTTCTCGACCAGCACCCCGGCCTCGGCTACCCCGCCGCGGCCGCCCTGGGACTGCTGCTGGGCAGTTTCCTGAACGTGGTCATCCTGCGGCTGCCCAAGCGGCTGGAGTGGCAGTGGAAGCGCGATGCGCGCGAAGTCCTGGAGGAACCGGACTTCTATGAGCCCCCCCCACCGGGGATCGTGGTGGAGCCGTCGCACTGCCCGCACTGCAAGCACAAGCTGAGCTGGTACGAGAACATCCCGCTGTTCAGCTGGATCATCCAGGGTGGCAAGTGCCGCCATTGCAAGGCGCCGATCTCGCTGCAGTACCCGCTGGTGGAGGCCCTGACCTCGGTACTGGTGCTGGCCTGCGTCTGGCAGTTCGGCTTCGGCTGGCAGGGCTTCGGTGCCATCGTGCTGACCTGCTTCCTGATCGCCCTGTCCGGTATCGACCTGCGAACGCAGCTGCTGCCCGACCAGTTGACCCTGCCGCTGATGTGGCTGGGCCTGATAGGCAGCATCGACAACCTGTACATGCCAGCCAAGCCCGCCCTGGTGGGCGCGGCGGTGGGTTATTTGTCGCTGTGGACGGTCTGGTGGCTGTTCAAGCAGCTGACCGGCAAGGAAGGCATGGGCCACGGCGACTTCAAGCTGCTGGCGGCCCTGGGCGCCTGGTGCGGACTGAAGGGCATCCTGCCGATCATCCTGCTGTCGTCGGTGCTGGGCGCCATCATCGGCTCGATCTGGCTGTACAGCCGGGGCCGTGACCGCGCCACGCCCATCCCGTTCGGGCCGTACCTGGCCATCGCCGGCTGGCTGTACTTCATGTGGGGTGCGCCGCTGGTGGAGCAGTACCTGGTGATGAGCGGGCTGCGTTGAGGGGAGTCCCCATGAGCCGCTATGTGGTTGGCCTGACCGGCGGCATCGCCTCGGGCAAGAGTGAGGTGACCCGGCGCTTCGAGGCGCTGGGGATCGCGGTGGCCGACGCCGATCTGGCCGCACGCGCAGTGGTGGCTGCCGGCAGCCCGGCGCTGGCCCGTATCGCCGAGCGCTTCGGCGCCGACATGCTGCTGGCCGATGGCAGCCTGGACCGGGGGCGCCTGCGCGCCCACGTGTTTGCCGACCCGGTCGAGCGGACGGCGCTGGAAGCCATCACCCACCCGGCCATCCGCCTGCTGATGCAACAGCAGTGCGAGCAGGCTGAGAGCCCCTATGCGATTGCCGCGATTCCGCTGCTGACCGAGGTGGGTGGGCGGAAAGCCTACCCGTGGCTGGACCGGGTGTTGCTGGTGGATGCGCCCGAAGCTGTGCAGCACGCCCGGCTGATGCAGCGCGATGGCATCGACGCGGCGCTGGCCGACCAGATGATTGCTGCGCAGGCCAGCCGCGCACAGCGGTTGGCGCTGGCCGATGACGTGGTGGTCAATGATGGGCAGCCGGAGGACCTGCAGGTGCAGGTGGAACAGCTGCATGCGCGGTATCTGGGGTTGGCCGGGGGGTGAGGCCTGGTTGCCGGCCAGCGGCCGGCACTACCGAAGCGTATCCACGCATGGCGTGGATCTACACGCGCGGGGCGCGGCAGCGATCACGGTGGTGGCACAAGCGACACAGGGCGCGATGCAAGGTCGGCGGGGTTCGTGCCGACCAAGGTCGGCACCCACCAAAGCAGGGGCCCTTACAACGGCTTCGGCGAGAACGTCAGGGTGGCGATCACGCCACGCTGGCCGCCGGGGCGCACGCTTACCTGCCAGCCGTACAGGTCGCACAGGCGGCTGACGATCGACAGGCCGATGCCGCCGCCCTGCGAGTGGCCGGCATGCGTGCCGCGGTAGCCACGCTGGAACAGCTTGGCCGCGTCTTCCTCGCTCAGGCCCGGGCCACTGTCGGTTACCGACACCGAGTTGGTGCCGACGAACACGCGCACCTCGCCGTCCTGCGAGTACTTCACGGCGTTGCCGATCAGGTTGCCCAGTGCCACCGACAACGCCGCCTCGGGCGCGTCGATCACCAGATTGCGCTCACCTTCCAGCAGCAGCTCCAGCGGCTTGCCACCCAGCTGCGCACGGTGTGCGTCCAGCAGCTGCTCGGCCACGCGGGCGACGTTGCTGGTGCCCTGCCCGCGCTCGTTGCGCGACAGCAACAGCAGCGCGCCGATCAGATCGCTGCACTGCTGTTCGGCGCGCTGGATGCGCTGCAGGCGCTGCAGCACCTTCTCGTCCAGGCCGGGCCGGGTCAGCAGCAGCTCGGTGGCGCCACGGATCACCGCCAGCGGCGTGCGCAGCTCATGGCTGACGTCTGCATTGAATTCACGGTCGCGCTGCACCACTTCGGTCAGCCGCGAGGAATAGTCGTCCAGCGCCTGGGCCAGCTGCCCCACTTCGTCGTCGGGGAAGCGTGGTGCCAACGGCTCGGGATCACTGGTGCCGCCGCGATAGGCACGCAGCCGCGCGGCCAGATCCGACACCGGCTTCATCACCTTCGAGGCCGACCACCAGCCAAGCACCAGCGACAGCACGCTGAACACCAGCACCGACAGCACCAGCGCGCGGTTGAGCTGCTTGCCGCCGCGCACGCTGTCGGTCATGTCATAGGCGAGGAAGAACCAGGCGTCGGGCGTCTTGCGCACGGCCAGCTTGTAGGAATACGGCTCGCCGTGCTCATCGCCGCTGACGCTGTGGATACCATCGGAGAAGCCCGCCCACTGCGCGCGCTCTTCGCGCACCCGGTCGAACTTGTCCTTCGAATAGGCATAGGCCTTGATCTGCAGCACCGGTGCGTCCGGGTTATGCCCGGGGTGCTCGTAATAGCGGCGCGCATACTCGTCGATATTGCGGTTCATCAGCTCTTCCACCAGCTGGTTTTCCACGCGCAGGCGGGCCCAGTTGGTGGCGAACGCGAACAGTGTCGTCAGGCAGAAGCCCAACAACACGAACGAAACGATGATGCGGCTGCGCAGGCGCCGCCGATAAGGCGTGCGCCGGCGCTCCCCCTTGGTTGCCACCGAATCAGGCTTCCGGGGTGGCGATGCGGTATCCGATGCCATGGCGGGTCTGGATCAGCGGCACTTCAAACGGCTTGTCGACCACCGCACGCAGGCCATGGATGTGCACGCGCAGGGAATCCGAATCGGGCAGTTCTTCACCCCACACACGGGTTTCCAGCTCCTGGCGGGTCACCACGGCCGGGGCCGCTTCCATCAGCGCCTGCAGGATCTTCAGTGCGGTCGGGTTGAGCTGCAGCAGCTTGCCCTGGCGTCGCACTTCCAGCGTATCCAGGTTGTATTCCAGATCGCCGGTTTCCAGCACGCGGGTCTGCACGCCCTTGCCGCGTCGCGACAGGGCGTTCAGACGTACTTCCACTTCCTGCAGCGCGAACGGCTTGATCAGGTAGTCGTCCGCGCCGGAATCGAAGCCGGCCAGCTTGTTGTCCAGCGAATCGCGGGCGGTGAGCATCAGTACCGGGGTCTGCTTGCGCGCTTCATTGCGCAACTTGCGGCAGACCTCGATGCCGTCCATGCCTGGCAGATTGAGATCCAGCACGATCGCGTCGAACTCGTGCACCACGGCCAGGTGCAGACCGGTAACCCCGTCAGCCGCGAAGTCCACGGTGTGGCCCCGGTCCTCCAGGTAGTCGCCCAGGTTGGCCGCAATGTCACTGTTGTCTTCGATTACCAGGATTCTCACTGTCACCTCTAATTTACGAATTTGCCGATGCGCTGGGCCTGGCCCATATCACGCTGTGCCTTGTCCTTCCGCCGGGCGCGCTCGGCAACGGTAGTGCACTGCGTCGTGGACCGGTTCGAACCCGTGGCCTTTTCACGTTGGCATATTAGACGACTATCTTCACGTGCCTGTGTCAAAACCGTGTTCACGATCTGCTGGTCGTTGAAGACATCGGTTCGTACCTGTTCAGGCATGGAATCGCGGTCAGGATGCTGCTCGACAGCCGTACGCATGCGCACCAGCGCCTCGCGTACGCGGCTGCGGTCGGCCTGCTTCAGTTCGCTGTAGGTCTCGCCATCGTTGAGTTCGATTTCGATGCGCTCGATCTGCTGCTGCAGCGGCTTGCCGGGGATAAAGACCTCACCGGACTGGTTCGATGCAGAGGCGGCGGTGGCCAGGGTCAGGCCCGAGATCAGGACCGCCGACATCAGGAGGGACTTCATGACAAACGAATCCTTGTTTGAGTTGAGTGTTGACTGTATTCGCACCACCTTCACGCCAGCAAGTGCCATGCGCAGGGGCATCGGACGGCCTAGTGGTTGGTGGCGGGGTTTAAGTTGTTGAAGGTGCGCTGGTCGTTGAGCAGGGCCTTGCCCTTTTCTTCGATCCGGCGGCGCTCGGCCACGGTCAGGCAGCGGCTTTTAGGCATGTTGCTGCCGGTGGTGCGGGTGTGCTGGCAGATCTGGCGGCTGTCCTCGTGGGCGCGGACAAGCACGGTGTTGATCCGCTCCTGGTCGTTGAAGACCTCCGCCTGGACCTGCGGCGGGAGCTCCTGAAGCGTGCGGTGGTCGCCCATGCGCTGGGTGATGCGCGCCAGTGCCTGCTGCACCTGGGCGCGGTCATCAGCTGAAATCTCGCTGTACTCGCCGTCATCGAGGGCCTTCTCAACCCGCCGGACCTGCTCGGCCACCGGTGCCTGCCCGTCCATCTGTATGGCGGTCTTCTCCGGCTTGGCGGAGACAGCGCCAGACAGCCCCAGCAACAACGCGATCATCGTGATGCGGTACATCGCCAGCCTCCGGATCCATCCAGGAACGATGGGCGCCACTCTACGGCCGTCACGCTGCCTCCACAAGGGACTTCCGGCTGCATAAAAAAGACCCAGGCGGTGCCCCGCCTGGGTCTGAAGTCGTATCCCGATACCGATCCTGCTGAGAGGCAGAGCTGCGGTTCGCTAAAGGCTACGCCGGCGCCGATTAAAGGCGTGTTAAAGCCGGCCTCATTTGCCCATGAGAATTTCAAGTAATTGATTAATCATGGCTTTTTTATCTTCTCGACGTGCTCGATGATGCGCGTGGCCACATCCACCTCGCAGGCGGCTTCGATGCCCTCCAGCCCTGGCGTGGAGTTGACCTCAAGCACCAACGGGCCACGCGCGGAGCGGATCAGGTCCACGCCGCAGACCGACAAGCCCAGCGCCCTGGCCGAACGCACCGCCACCTGCTGTTCGGCGCGGCTGGCCTTGGCCGCCACCGCGGTGCCGCCTGCATGCAGGTTGGAGCGGAAGTCACCTTCCGGCGCCTGGCGCTGCATCGACGCCACCACCTGGTCACCGACTACGAAGCAACGCAGGTCGGCGCCCTTGGCTTCGCCGATGAACTCCTGCATCAGGAAGTTGGCGTACAGTCCCCGCAGGGCCTCGACAATGCCGCGCGAGGCGCTGGCCTTCTCGGTGAGGATCACGCCCCGTCCCTGGGTGCCCTCGTTGAGCTTCACCACGTGCGGGGGCGGGCCCAGCATGGACAGCAGGTCGACGGTGTCATCGGGGTTGTCGCCGAACACGGTGACCGGCATGTCGATGCCCTTGGCTGCCAGCAACTGGTGCGCGCGCAGCTTGTCGCGCGAACGCAGGATCGCATCGGACGGGTTGGGAGTGCGCGCGCCCATCAGCTCGAACTGGCGCAGCACGGCGGTGCCATAGCGGGTGATCGAGGCGCCGATGCGCGGGATCACCATGTCCACGCCGGTCATCGGCCGGCCCTTGTAGTGCATCGAAAAACCATCGGCGGCGATGCGCATGTAGCAGCGCAGCGGGTCGAGGATGCGAACGGTGTGGCCGCGCGCGCGGGCCGCCTCGACCAGCCGGCGGGTGGAGTACAGGGAGCTGTTGCGGGACAGGATGGCGAGCTTCATCGCGGCAGGATCGGACGGCAGGCGCGCAGCATAGCGCGGGCGTGTGGCGGGCGGATGATGCCCTGCAGGCCGCTGCACCTGCGTGCCTGCCGGGGCTGTGCGAAGATGGCTGTTGCCGGCTACAGGACAGGACACGGCCGGCTTACACAATCCAAGGAGAACCACAGATGCGAATGGGAATTCCGCTGTTGTTGCTGTTTGGCCTGATGGGGAGCGCCGCACACGTACAGGCTGCGCCAACCCATGCAGTCTCCCGGCTCTACTTCGATGCCAACAACACCCTGATCGGCCAGGGCCTGCGCTACTGCACGGGCAAGACCCAGCACCAGGGCGTTGCCTCACACGCCAATACCCGCTGGATCGATGTTTCCTACGCCTGCCAGGGCGACTCGACCGACGTTTCCTATGGCAGCTGGGTGCCTGCGCAACTGCGGCAGGACTTCTGCACGCTGTATGACGCCTGCACGTCACTGATGCCCTGGCCGGAACCCGGCCTGCCCGGCCCCCTCGGCAACGGCTTCTACTCAGACTGACCGCCGGTAGTCACCGTACTGTCTCCGGCGGTGGCAGCACCGTCGCCGGAGACTCCACTCACTACACCCCGGAGACTTCATGCCGTTGACGATCCTTCCGCGTTTCTCCGAAGTGGATGTACTCGGCCACGTCACCAACACCGCCCTGCCCGTCTGGTTCGAGGAAGGTCGCCAGGAGATCTTCCGCCATTTCAGTCGCGAGGCCAGCATGCGCGACCTGACGCTGATCCTGCGCCGCTACGAGATCGACTTCCTGCAGCAGATACAGCCGGGACACGAAGTGCGCATCGAGACCCGCATCGAAAACATCGGTCGCTCCTCGCTGTCGATCGTGCAGCAGGCGTTCCAGTTCGAGGCCCTGGTGGCCAGCGGGCGCTGCGTGATGGTGCATTTCGACTACACAACCAACGCCTCGCGCGCCATCGATGCAGAACAGCGCCGGGCGTTGTCAGGGCTGTTTACCGAGGAGTATGCGCAACAGGCGCAGGCGGCAGGCGCATGAGCCATACGGAAGTCCGGTCATCCGCACCCGGTACTGCCCGCAGCCCATTTCTTCAGCTTTTTCAGCGCTTTCCCGGCATGCATCGCCGACGCATGCCGGAACCTCCCTGTTTGATCCGACGCAGTCTAACCTGTGACTGAGGGCCGCTGATCCGCGCGAGGCAGGCGCAGCGAGAAGCACCCATCGCGGACACGCACGGCCAATGCGGTTTCCCGCCATTCCACAGGCAGCGCCAATGCCGTATGTGGCGTGGGGATGCGTGTGATCGCCTCGAACGTCCAGTGTTCCTCATAGGCTTCACAGCGAAGCGTTCCGTCATCGCCGACCGCGATCACATCGATCCAGGCCCCACTCCGGGTCTTGCCGCTGCCGCCCACCGCACGGCGGCCAATGGCCTGCCAACGCCCCTGCCAGTGGACGAGCCATACGCCCTCGATGGGACGCAGATCCCCATCAAGCACGCTGCCCGCCACCACCACGCATCGACCGGACGGGCTGGCAATGACCGTCTCCAGATCGCAGGCGTGACGGTCACTGGGCTCGCCATCAAGACAGAGCGCGTACGGGCAGATGCGCGCGAACAAGGTCGGATGCGCAGTCAGGCGCAGGTCGTCGGGAAGCAGCGGGATGGCCTGCAGCACCCGGGCGTCAGGCAGGACATGCCGCAACACCTGCGGCAACCCGGCGGCCAGCGCCGGATGCTCCTGTTCCAGCCATAAACCCCGGCAGGGGCGCAGCGTGGTCGATCGACTGGGAACATCCCGCAACCACATCGCGGCTTCGGCATCCCCGCCAAGCTGCCGGCGCTCGTGCAGTTCCTGCCAGAACAGGCTGGGAACAATCGCCAGCAGGTGCATCACCCTCTTGTCCGCTTCGTCGTAGACGATCACCGCTTCGCTGCGATCACTGTAGCCACTGGCCACACGCAGCCCGCTGCCCGCCAGCGCCAGCCACTCGCCGCTGGCATCGTGGCTGCCTGCGGTGGATACGCCCTCGACAATGGCGCCATCGCGCAGCATCAGGGTGCCGTAGGCCGGCCCGCCCATGCCCAGCTCGCCCCAATCCAACAGCACATCATGCGTGGGCGGCCGGGTGGCGAAGGGCAGCGTCGCCCGCGAGCGCAGCAGTGCGCCACCTACGGCATCGCCGACCAGATCGAAGTGCTGCAGCACGCCGCCCAGGGCAAGGCACGCGGCCAGGCCAATGACCACACCCCAAGGCGACCACCACACCACGCAGATCGCTACCCATATCAGGAACGGCAGCCACTGGGTGAAACGGCGGAGGGCGATTCGATCAACGGTCATGCGGGCATGGTGGCGGCGACTGCGCACCATTCAAACCCTCAACGCTGTGCCAGGCAATGGGGTTCGAACCGGCAATGCCGCTAGACTCTCGCTGCCGCTAGACTCTCGCTGATGATGGAATCGATGACTGCCGTGAATCGCCGGAATCTGCTGCAGGACATGCTGCCGCGATGGAGAGCACTGGCCAAGGCCCCGGGCCTGCCGCGCCGCACGCTTCGCCTGCCGGATTGGCAGGCGGACTGGAACGCAGGCATGGCCTTGCTTGCACGCCATGCGCGCAATGGCGGTGAATCCGCGGAGGAAACGCTGCAGGGACATGCGGCCCTGGAGCATGCCTACGGCTGGGAGACGTTTGCACAGACCGGCAGCAACCTGCTGCTGAAAGGCATCGACCGCGGTTTCGCCCCCGCGGAGTTGCAGCAGATGCATGCCGACGTAGCAGATCTCTGGCTCGAGCATGCGCGTTTGCTGGCCCTTGCCCGGGACAGCCTGCAGCAGCAAGGCCACGACATCGCGCTGGCTGCGTCGTTGCAATCGCGTACAACGCAGCACTACGAATACGCACTGCAGCTGTTGTCACTGGGCGTGCTGCTGGATGCGCAGGAACGCCTGCCGGCGCTGGTGGAGAAGGTGCTCTGTTTCGACACCGACCGCGTGCTGGACTACCTCAGCGCGCCGGCGCTGGGCCTGGTGGAAGCCAGTGATGAGGTCTTTCATCCGCGACCGTTCGCCGAGCTGTTCGCGCCGCTGCGCGGCGGTGAAGCCTTCGACCCTTCACTGCTGGCCGGCTACCTGCAGGTGCAGTACCGCGACTTCTTCCTGCTGCCGCCAAAGGCTCAGAAGCGGACCCGGCGCCTGATCGGGCCGAACGCGTGGGGCTACTGGGCATTTGAAGTGGCTGCACTGGTGGTGCTGTATGGCGGTGACGACGCCACGCTGCGCACCTGCCCGCACTACCCTTCCGACCTGGTGGACTTCGCCCGGCGTTGAGTCAGGCGCCCGGCAGGCCGGAAACACCGCCGAATCGATTCTTTTCCTCGTTGCCCGGCAGGAGCATGACCGGGAAGAGGACGAATACGCCCAACGGGATGAAGGCGATCACGACGTACCAGCCAGACTCGTCGATGTCGTGCAGTCGTCGAACGGCCAGGGCCAGCATGGGCGGAAGGAGGACGATGATCGCGCAGACCGTCATGACCCACCCCAGCGTCCGGAACGGCTCGAAGGCCTCCCCGTCGAGCAGCACGGTGCCCGTCAGCCAGTATCCGCCGTCCATCAAGGTGTAGCCCACTGCCACCACAAGGGCAGCAGACAGGGAGTACGACCAGAACTCTTTCCGGTTGGATCGCCCTGAAAAATCAAAGCAACGCCTGAGGGGCAAAAGTGCGGGGATCATTCGCGCTCCGGGCAGCGGACGATGGGAGGCAAGGGTTAACGATCTTTTAGCATCCCCAAGCCCAGCACCAACTGAACCCTGCGGCCCGGCGGACCCGGCGGACAGCGGAGGTTGCAGGAGCCCGCCGCGGCAGCCGCGCAGCCGGAGACGCAGCGCGAACTACCGCACATTTCCATAGGCGTGGGCATTCTGAATCGGATCACTGGCTTGCAGCAGTGGCGGATTGGTCGAATTCCAGTTTTCCAGAATGGCGCCTCTGCTAGCGTCACTGCTCACTCATGGATTCGAGGTTTTGAATGGCTGCGATTTCTTTTCCGCTGATGCTGGCACTGCTTTCCACCCAGGCCCCGATGGCCGCAAACGCGGAAGGTGACTACACCAGAGCCGCGGGGGCTTCGATCGGGCCTGGCATCTGCGACCCCGGCATGGACATGCTGCCGAACGGCGGAGGGGTGGTGATCCGGCGCTGCGGCACGAATGGAACGGTCGCTGGCGTTGGCAGCAATATCGATGCTGCGACGGCCAACGCCAATGGCTTCCTTGCCGTCGCCGAGGAAGGACCCGTCTGCAGTGTCTTCGCACGCGATCCCTATGTCAGCATCCCGGCACCGGGTGTCGGTATCAAGGCGCAGTGCAGTTCCACACCGCTTTCCGCCTATGGCATGACGACCACCACTGCGGGACAGAACGTGCTTGAGCTGGCCATCA
The DNA here is from genome assembly GCF_036320005.1 of Stenotrophomonas sp. SMYL11. NCBI lineage: Bacteria > Pseudomonadati > Pseudomonadota > Gammaproteobacteria > Lysobacterales > Lysobacteraceae > Stenotrophomonas > Stenotrophomonas sp. SMYL11. The sequence continues at coordinate 36,712 of NZ_JAWIRS010000007.1, read as the reverse complement.
ACCTGGCGGCGACGCAGGCCTGGTGCAATGTCGACTACTACTATGGGTCGGCGCATGGCTATAAGTATCCCTACACCTGCAACCGCCCGGGCCAGTCCTGGAGCGTTGCCGGTCTTGGCTCCAGCGTCGATGATTCAAACGCAATGGCAATGCGGCTTGTGAAGAAATCTTCCAAGACCGGTACGCACTGCTATTTTGACAACGCCGAGTTGAATGGCGTCGTCTTCCGCGCATACCTGCACTGCAACGGATCGACCTATACCGGTTTCGGAAGTTCCGTCACTGCCGCGGCCAAGGACGCGGCTGCGCAAGCGGGCGCATAAGCCACCCGGGCTGTGGTTCGGAAGAGCCACAGCCCGACGCATTGAAGAATGAGGTTCCGGCGCCGTTGCCACACGCTGGACTGGGGTGTGGTTCAACGATTGCGCCGCGTCTGCCTGGGGTGAATACCCTGGAGACATGGAGCGGGCGATGGGAATCGAACCCACGTCAGTAGCTTGGGAAGCTCCGTAGGAATGCCATAGATTCAATGCTTTATGTTCACTTTTCGCTCCGCAATCGACTCCTTGATAGAGGACTTTATCCCGATGGAAACACGGGGTTTTCTTTGATTGCGGAGCAGACTGGCGGCATCAAACACCCCTGCTTATCTCTTGCAGCCCTGCCCTCACCCACGCCTTGCGGGCGTCCCTCGGGCGGGGCTTCGTCTCTGCCGGCGGCTTGCGCGGTTCCAACGCTTCCTTGATTCGCTCGATCTCCTTCGCCCCAGCCTCGGCCAAGCGCCGGGCCTGTTGCTGCTGCTCGCGGGTTGGCGGCAAGCCGGGCAGCGGTTCTAGCGGCTCGCTCGCCGTGCTTGCCAGCAACCGGACCACGGCCGCACGCATGCGCAACTCGTGGTAAAGCCTGGCCGCACACCATCGTTCGGCGTAGCGCTTGCCCTGGCCGATGCTGGCGGCGCGCTCGCCCTTGCTCTGCCACATCTTCCAGGCGTCGAGGTGCACACGCCCCCCACGGTCCTTGGCCGGCGTGACCTGGGCAATCTGTCGTCCACTCCACCACAGCACCCAGCCGTCTCCCATCTGAACCTAGCCAGAGGGTGGCGGTGCTGCGCGGAAGCCTTGGTAGCCGTGCGAGGGAAGCATGGCCGGAAGGATACGACCGACCGTCGCAGATCCTGCGAACGCGGCAGCGACCTGCCTGAATCGTTCGGGCAGAGTCGAGTCATAGTCGACTCTGTGCCGCGCGGCGAAGCAAGACTTGGCGACTGTGGATAATTCCCTACAAGCGAGCTGGATGTCTACCTATTGCGGGAACTGATTGAGTGCTGCGATGGTCGGGACGGCATGCTTGCCCATCTACCCACTGGCGCGTATGGAGAACCCGATGCCACATCCCTCCCCAAAGTACAGCTTTATCTACCAGTGCGTACGCCTGTCAAAGTTCGCACTCATCGCCGGCATGGTCACCTCATGCTCCAATAAAAATAATGATGTTCAGCAAGTTAGCGATGCATCGGCGAATGAAGCACCCGCGACATCGGCAGAGATTCGAAGTCTCACTCCAAAATCGACAGCAGTCGATGCCGACCTCCAATCTGCACAGCGCTTACCAGATGTTCCCGTGCAAGACCTGTATCCGTCCCTTCGCAATAGAGCAGAAGCTGGAGATCTGGAAGCAAAACGACAGCTGTTCTTGGTACTCAACGAATGCCGCGTTGCAATGCAACCAGAGAGGCCCATTGACTACTCTGATAGCCAAGTCTCTCCAGACATCCTCAAAGCCAGCGGAAAGACACAAGAACAATTCTTGGCAGATCAGCAATTGCGCTCTCTTGCTTCCACTGAAGAGAAGCTCAAGCAGTGTGAGGGCATTCCAGGCGACGCACTAAAGGAAACGTCCCGGTGGCTCAAGGAGGCGGCGGAAGGGGGCGACACCTACGCGCGGCTAGCCTATTACAACTATCAGGACGTCATCGTTGGTGATCAGCAAGAACAAACAGTATCGGCCAAAAAAGTTAAGCAGTTCAATGAAGACTCATATCGGTACATCAAAAGTGTTGCTGACACCGGCAATCCGGATGGGCTCTTCACTCTAGGAACTGCGTATGAGCGCGGAATCATTACGCCGAAGGACCCAGTCCTTGCCTACGCCTACAGAAAAGCTGCAGGGCAGCTGACCCCCATTGGTGGAAACGACCAAATATTGGACATCATGGCGCAGTCCATGTCTCCGTCTGATCTAAGGAAGGCCAATCAAGTGGCCGCTACGCTGGCACAGAGGAGCAGGAAATGAAGATAAGGCATACAGCAGCAATCCTGCTGGTCTTTTTGCTAGCAGTAACGGTTTATGTGCATGCACAAGTTCAAGGAACGAGAAGCATCGGAACCTATCCTTGCAACAACTGCATGCTTGGCTATCCTAGAATCGACCCTCAGACTTCAAATGAACTTACTCTCGCAATAGCGAGCTTCAACAGACTTGTTGTCTTGGAAAATCTCGCAATTGCCCCCGGAGACATCATAACAATGTGCAACGGAAGTGCTTGTGTTGGATATCAAGTTACCCTGGGCGGAGACGGATACATAGGAGTCAAACATGAAACCCAGACCAGTACCACTCCTCCGACGTCAGGTGGAAATGGTGGCGGCATCGGCTCAGGTGCTGGCTATGGAGCGGGTCAGGGCGTAGGCAATGGTGGCGGCGCCGACGTAGGCGGCGGCAGCTACGGCAGCGGCGGCCGCACTGGTAGCGTCAGCGTCGGTGGACCTAAGCCTGTTGGTCGCCCTACAAACGAAGACTGAAGTGCCTGCGACGATCTGAATAAATGAGCGGCCTTTCTAGGCCGCCTTCGTTCATTCGCCGTGGCGCGGCCGCTCAATGCCCAGTCACGTCGATCAACACGAAGTGGCCGGATGCACTGAACTGTGTCGCATTGTCGGCAGCGCCGGCATAGTAGAAGCGCCCGGAACTCCCCCCACCGGTCGCATCCCCCTGCGGCCCGGTCAGGCGAAAGCCCACGCCACGCTCAATCCGCTGACACGAACGAGACGAGATCACCGCGTAGCGCCTACCAGCCGGGACCTGCATATAGGCACCCTCGGCCGCTCCGAACGGAGCAGTCGTCACGCCTACAATGCGAAGGGGCTTTGCCCAGGACGCGAATGCCAGCTCGCCGGTGTGCACGGGACATTCGCGAAGCGCAGGCCCAGCTGGGGCATTCCTCGGTCACAACGACCGAGATCTACGTGCGGAAAAAGAGAGGCTCGAAAGCGACGCCCACTCGATAGGGCCTTGGGAAAAGTGTGTGGCAACTAAAGCGTAACGCCTTGATTTTATTGACCCATGATGCGCGCGAAGTGAATCTAACCACTCACCAAGTGAGGATTCCCATATGAAGCGCGCGTACTCAAGCGATCCAGTCAAACTGCTTGGCTTGGCCCTTGTGGTTGATGTCCACGAACGTCCAAAAATATCTGCTGCAATCGCCGAGCTACACCTTGAAGGGGAATGGGTAGTCAGCGGAACCGCAGTAGAAACATACCGGGAAGGCTCAGGGACAGCGTCAAGCGCTGACCTATGGACGTGGTTAGCAGCTGACGAGAAAGACGCAAGCCGATTGCAGGCCTGGATGGACTCAAGAAGCGACTAGCTCAGCAGAATTGCGGAGCGGTCTGGATATTGCGGAGTGCCAGAAATGGCGAAAAGCCTTGGGAGACATGGAGCGGGCGATGGGAATCGAACCCACGTCAGTAGCTTGGGAAGCTACAGCTCTACCATTGAGCTACGCCCGCATTGCGGATGAAAGTCTATGCGGAGCGGCCGGTGTTGCGCAATGGTGGCCGCCGCACCCGCCAGGCATGACCCGGCGCTGCCGTGCAGGCATCCCAGGCACCTTGCGGTGCCCGGGATGTTGCATTCATCAGAAGCTGCCACCCACGGTGGCGAAGATCGTCGCGTCACGGGCACGCTTCTGCGCGGCCGTGGTGCTCAGGCCAACGTTGCCCTGCAGGCCGAACAGGTCCATGCGCGCACCCAGTACGGCAGTGGCGTAGTTCTTGTCGAAGTCCAGGCCCGGCACACGGTAGCTGCCCAGTTCCGGCAGGGTCTGCAGCCACGCGCTGGCCTGCTTGGTGTCCTCGAATTCGTGGTCGTAGGTCACCTGCACGTACGGCTTGACGGTGCCGCCATCGAAGCGGGCCTGCCAGCCGACGCGGCCGACGGTCGAATCGACGTCCTGGCGGTCGTAGCCCAGCGCGGTAGCCATGGTGCCGGCGGTGGCGCTTTCGCTGTAACCGTCGATCTTCACCTTCTGCCAGATCACCGCAGCGATCGGGCCGTGACGGAAGCCACCCTCGGTGCCGAACTCGTAACCGGCATTCAGTGCAGCGGTCAGGTTGCTGCCGTCCGGCGAGCCACCGTGTTCGCGGGTGGCCGGGCCCAGCTGGACCTTGCGGTTCACGTCATACGACAACCAGGTGTAGCTGACCTGGCCGTTGACCCAGACGCGGTCGCCATACCAGGCAGCGAACAGGCCGGCGGTGGTGTCCTTCTGGGTGAAGTCGCCACGGCTGTTGCCGAAGTCGGCACTCATGCGGCCGAAGCCGGCGAAGCCGCCGACCACCACGCCGTCACGTGCCCAGTCGACACCGAACAGGCCGGCCGGCGCCACGCCGTCATACAGGTCGGCGTGGTCATAGCGCTGCATGTCACCGCGCACGCCACCCCACCACGACAGGCCATCGGCCGGACGGGCGCCCAGGTGGTTGCTGACCTGGTCGGCACGCGAACGGCCGACCGTCTGTGCCGAGTGGCTCAGCACCTGCTGCAGGCGCGGAGCCTCCAGCACCGAGACGGCGTACTGGCCCAGCAGCTGGTGACCGGTCACGGTGGGATGCACGCCATCGGCGAACAGATAGGTCTGGTACGCATCGGGGCTGACGTAGGTCGTCGGGTTGCAGCCGATGATGCTGCCCGTGGTGTTGGCCGGGTTGATCTTGCAGGCGGTGCCGGTGACGTTGGTGAAGCCGTACATGCCCGGGTTGGCGGTCACTTCACGCAGGATGCTGAAGGTATCGAGCGGAATGAACTCGATGCCCGCCTGCTTCAGGCCGCCGTACAGTGCCTTGTTGTAGCCCACCGACATGGCGGTGGCGGCTGCCGCGTTGGGGCCGCGGAACTGCGGGGTGATGCCCACGTCCGGCAGGTTCGGCACCAGCACGTACTGGGCACCGGCCTGCTTCAGGGCGCCGACCAGCGCGATCTGGTCGGTGACCGCCGCGCCGATGATGCCCTGCACCTGGGCCGGCGACGCACCCGCGCCGGCAGCACCGGCCGCGGCGAACAGGTCGTTGGCGCCGCCCCAGACGGTATACAGGGCATTACGATCAGCCTTGCCGCCGTTTGCGGCCAGGTAACGGGCCGCCTGCGACTTCAACGACGGGATTGCGCCAAGGGCACCACCGCCTTCGACCGACACGCGGGCACCGCCGACAGCGTAGTTGTCGCCGTTCTGGCCGTTGCCGTTGGGGTCCTTGTTGAGGCCGTAGTAGTTGGCGACCTGCTGCGACCACACCCAGCCCGGGTTGGTGGTGAACTGGCCGGAGAGCCCCTGGGTGGCCTCAGGCAGCAGCGGGCGGAAATAGCCGGCGTCGGTGAGGCTGTCGCCGAAGAACACCGCCTTGGAATACGGACTTTCGCCTGCCATGGCCGGCAGCGCGGCGAGTGCGATCGCAGCCGCCATCAGGGAGCGGATCGGGTGTTTGCTGAGCTGCATCTAGGAACTCCTGTGGGGTAAATAGGTTGGAATCCGGCGCACGTACGCCGGCGCACGGTCAATGGTTTCACCGCGCCGCCGTTTGCTCACGCTGCGCCGCCGCATGGATTGTCGCCTGATCACGCCGGAACCCGCTGTGCTGGAGCTGGCGCCCGGTTCAAATTGCAAACATTCCGATCCCGACGGGCTATCAGCGACAATGCAGGGATGAACATCCAGCTCAACGGCGAACCCCGCACCCTGCCCGCCTCGGCGACCCTCCACGACCTGCTCGAGGCCGAGCAGCTGCTGCAGCGCCGGGTGGCGGTGGAGGTCAACGGCGAGATCGTCAGCCGCAGCCGCCATGGCGAGCACGTCCTGGCCGAAGGCGACATTGTCGAGATCGTGCACGCGCTGGGCGGGGGCTGAGGCCATCCCGGGTAGTGGGGGGGGGGGGGGGGGGGCGGGGGGGGGCCGGGGGGGGGCGCGGGGGGGGGGGGGCGGGGGGCCCCCGCGGCCCCGGCCGCGCCCCCCCCCCCCCCCCCCGCCCCCCGCCCGGCGCCCCCCCCCCCCCCCCCACTACCCTACCAATCCACGGCCTGCACGCCATTGCGTGATCCCATCTTCAGGCGGATAAGCGATAATCGCGCCATGAACGTTCATGTCTCCCCCGATTCGCTGGTGATCGCCGGCAAGACCTATGGCTCGCGGCTGCTCACCGGCACCGGCAAGTTCAAGGATCTGGAAGAAACCCGCCTGGCCACCGAGGCTGCAGGCGCCCAGATCGTCACCGTGGCCATCCGCCGCACCAACATCGGGCAGAACCCGGGCGAGCCGAACCTGCTGGACGTGCTGCCGCCGGAGCGCTACACCATCCTGCCCAACACCGCCGGCTGCTACACCGCCGAAGACGCGGTGCGTACCTGCCGGCTGGCACGTGAGCTGCTGGACGGCCACAACCTGACCAAGCTGGAAGTGCTGGGCGACCAGAAGTCGCTGTACCCGGACGTGGTGCAGACCCTCAAGGCCGCCGAACAGCTGGTCAAGGACGGCTTCGAGGTGATGGTCTATACCTCCGACGATCCGATCCTGGCCAAGCGCCTGGAAGAGATCGGCTGCGCTGCGGTGATGCCGCTGGCCGCACCGATCGGTTCGGGCCTGGGCATCCAGAACAAGTACAACCTGCTGCAGATCATCGAAGACGCCAAGGTGCCGATCATCGTCGACGCCGGCGTGGGCACCGCGTCGGACGCGGCAATCGCGATGGAGCTGGGCTGCGACGGCGTACTGATGAACACCGCCATTGCCGGTGCACGCAGCCCGGTGCTGATGGCCAGTGCCATGCGCAAGGCGGTCGAGGCCGGCCGCGAGGCGTTCCTGGCCGGGCGCATCCCGCGCAAGCGCTACGCCAGCGCCTCCTCCCCGGTGGATGGGCTGATCGGCTGATGACCAATCCTTTCGACAGCGCCGGTTCCAAGGCTCCGCCCAAGCCCTTCACCGTGAGCGAGGGCCGCCGCGAGGTGCGCAGCTTCGTGTTGCGCCAGGGCCGTTTCACCCCTGCCCAGCAGCGCGCGTTCGACGAACGCTGGCCGCGCTTCGGCATCGACTACAACGGCCAACCGCGTGACCTGGACGCCACTTTCGGGCGCCCAGCGCACAAGGTGCTGGAAATCGGCTTCGGCAACGGTGCCGCGCTGCGCTTCGCCGCCCAGCATGATCCGTCGCGTGATTACATCGGCATCGAAGTGCACGCGCCCGGCGTGGGTCGCCTGCTGAACGCGCTGGCCGACGACAACGCCGACCATGTGCGCCTGTACCACCACGATGCGGTGGAAGTGCTGCAGAACGAGATCGCCGATGGCGCGCTGGATGAAGTGCGCATCTACTTCCCGGACCCGTGGCACAAGAAGCGCCACAACAAGCGCCGCCTGCTGCAGCCTGCATTTGCCGAGCTGCTGGTGCGAAAGCTGCGCCCGGGCGGCCGCCTGCACTGCGCCACCGACTGGGAAGACTACGCCGAGCAGATGTGGGACGTGCTTGATGCCACCGCCGGCCTGGTCAACCGCGCCGGCCCGCGTGGCAGCGTGCCGCGCCCGGACTGGCGCCCGCAGACGCACTTCGAGACCCGCGGCCAGAAGCTCGGCCACGGCGTCTGGGACCTGCTGTACGACCGCACCTGACGATCGCCTGAGGACACCGCGCCCCACATGGATACCGCGCTGACGCTGACCAACGACATGAAGCTCGTGCTCGGGCTGGTCGGCTTCACGATGGCGATGTTCCTGTTCGAGCGCATCCGCGCCGACGTGGTCGCGCTGGTGGTGCTGGTGGTGCTCGGTGTCACCGGGCTGATCGCGCCGGAGGAAATCTTCGGCGGCTTCTCCGGTAACGCGGTGATGAGCATCATCGCCACCACCATCCTCGGTGCGGGCCTGGACCGCACCGGGGCGCTGAACCGGCTGGCCGCGTGGCTGCTGCGGCGCGGTCATGGCGTCGAGCAGCGGCTGCTGATGATGACCACGGCCATTGCCGGCCTGAATTCCTCTTTCATGCAGAACCCGTCGGTGATGGCGTTGTACCTGCCCGTCGCCTCGCGACTGGCAGCGCGCACCGGGCTGACCCTGCAGCGCCTGCTGCTGCCGATCTCGGCGGCGATCGTGATGGGCGGCGCGCTGACCATGGTCGGCAATTCGCCGCTGATCCTGCTGAACGATCTGCTGGCCTCGGCCAACAACAACCTGCCCTCGGGCCTCGCCACCATCGAGCCGCTGCGCATGTTCGCGCCGCTGCCGATCGGTGTGGCACTGTTGGTCGCCTCGCTGCTGTACTTCCGCTACTACGGCGACCGCAAGCTGATCGAGGAAGAGAACCTGGTCAACGACGGGGTCACGCCCGCGCGCACCGAGAGCTACTTCGCCAAGACCTATGGCATCGAAGGCGATGTGTTCGAGCTGGTGGTCAGTGCCGAAAGCCCGCTGGTGGGCATGACCCTGGGCGAGGCCGAGAACCTGCACGATGCCCCGCTGCTGCTGGCCCTGAAAACCGGCAATGACACCCGCCTGGCGCCACCGGCGGAGATGCGCATCTGGGTCGGCAGCGTCCTCGGCGCGATGGGCCCGCGCGAGCAGATCAACGATTTCGCGCAGAACCAGTTCCTGCGCATGTCTTCGCGGCTGAAGCACCTGGGCGACCTGTTCAACCCGAGCCGTGCCGGTATTTCCGAAGCGGTGGTGCCGCCGACCTCGAACGTGATCGGCAAGAGCGCGGCTGACCTGCGCCTGCGCAAGGAGCGCGGCATCAGTCTGCTGGCCATCAACCGCGACAAGCAGGTGATCCGCGAGGACGTGCGCGACGTGCAGCTGCGCGCCGGCGACATGCTGGTCTTCCACAGCATCTGGACCGACCTGGCGCAGGCCGCCCGCAGCCGGGACTTCGTGGTGGTGACCGACTACCCGACCGGCGAGCAGCGCCCGCACAAGTTCAAGATCGCCATGGCGATCTTCGCCTTGACCATCCTGATCGCGCTGACCAGCAAGCTGCCGGTGGCGCTGACGCTGATGACCGGCGTGGCCGGCATGCTGCTGACCGGCGTGCTGCGCATGGACGAGGCCTACGCCTCGATCAACTGGAAAACGGTATTCATGATGGCCGGGCTGATTCCGCTCGGCTGGGCGATGGATTCCAGTGGCGCGGCGGCATGGGTGGCCGGCCATACCATCGACAAGCTGCCCACCGGCATCCCGGTGTGGGTGCTGGAGGTGGCGCTGGCACTGCTGACCACGGCGTTCTCGCTGGTGATCAGCCATGTGGGCGCGACCATCGTGATGGTGCCGATCGCGGTGAACCTGGCACTGGCGGCGGGCGGCAATCCGACCGCGTTCGCGCTGATCGTCGCGCTGTCGGCGTCCAACAATCTGATGACGGCCTCCAACCCGGTGATATCGATGATCACCGGCCCGGCCAACTACACCCCGCGCGAGATGTGGCGGGTCGGCGGCCCGCTGTCGCTGATCTACACCTGCGTGGTGGTGCTGATGATCAACCTGATGTTCTGAGGGTTGGGTTGTTGGCAGGGCTGCGCCCTGCACCCGCAGAGGCCGAAGCAACGGCAAAAGCGTGCATTTCGTGGGATGGCGGGGTGGGTCCTGCAATGCTTTGGTAGGTGTCGACCTTGGTCGACACGGCTTTTGTAGAGTCGAGCCATGCTCGATTGCTTCCGGCCTCAGGCCAGGTAGACCTGCCCGTCGCGCACGTCCACCGGCACCGCGCGCAGGCGGTCGCCCTTGCAGGGGCCGGCGATGCAGTCGCCGCTGTCCAGGGCGAACGAGGCGCCATGCGCGGCGCACACCAGGTGGCCTTCGCGGCTCTTCAGGAACTGGCCCGGGGCCCAGTCCAGGCGACGGCCGGCGTGCGGGCAGATGTTCAGGAAAGCGCGCACCTGCGCGCCGTCGCGGTACAGCACCAGCGACTCGGCATCGCCATCAACCACCGCTTCGACCTCGGCAAACGCGCCATCGGTAATGGCATCAAGGGCGATCAGGGCAGCAGCGGCAGTCATGGCGAAGGCTCGGACAGTAAACCCGCATTGTCGCACGCCCACTCAGGTGACTGGCTGCGACATGAACACAAGTCATTGATCCGTAATAAGCACAGGCTATATTTAACGAGTTTTTCACTCAATGACAGTGGCGCGTCCCGATACTCTGTTTTCGCTGATCCCAGCCTATCGAGCCGCCATGTTCAATCGTGCATCCGCCGTCAACCAGTTCCGCACCCTGTTCGCGCCGCGCAAGCCGCGCCACCCGCTGGTGCGCATTGCCGTGGGCCTGCTTGGCCTGGCGATCCTGGCCGCGATGGTGTTCATCGGCGTGTTTGTTGGTGCGGCGATGATTCTGGTCGGCCTGGCGTGGAAGCTGCTGGCTTCGCGCAAGCCGGGCGTTGCCCGTCCGGTCGACCCGACCGTGGTCGAAGGCGAGTACCGCGTGGTGCGCAAGCCGGTGCTGCCGGCCTCGCGTTGATCCACGCCCTCCGCGCCCGCTGACGGCGGGCGCCATGCGTTTTAGACTGCGGTCACGCCCTTCCTGGATGCCCGCATGTCCGATGTCTCCGATGTGATCCCTGCCGTAGCCGTGCCGCGTGTGCCGGTAGCCGGTGGTGGCAGTTTCCCTGTGCACCGCATCTACTGCGTCGGCCGCAACTTCGCCGACCATGCCCGCGAAATGGGCGCAGCGGTGCCGGCGGCCGATGATCGCGGCCGCCCGATGTTCTTCAGCAAGCCGGCCGATGCGATCGTGGTCGGCCACGACGATGCCATCCCCTACCCACCGGCAACCGCCAACCTGCACCACGAAGTGGAGCTGGTGGTGGCGATCGGCCGCGATGCGCCCGTTGGCGAGCTGGCCCTGGCCGATGCCGAGGCACTGGTCTACGGCTATGCCGTGGGACTGGACCTGACGCGCCGCGACCTGCAGGCCGCGGCCAAGGACAAGGGCCACCCGTGGGATGCGGCCAAGGGCTTCGATGCTTCCGCGCCGATCAGCGAAATCGTCCACGCCGAGGAAGTGGGCGACCTGGCCGCGCTGAACCTGTCGCTGGAGGTCAACGGCGAAGTACGCCAGCAGGCGCTGCTCGACCAGATGATCTGGAACGTGCCGGAGATCCTGCACGAACTGTCCAAGCTGTGGCAGCTGCGTGCTGGCGACCTGGTGTTCATGGGTACGCCGTCGGGCGTGGCCGCACTGAAGCCGGGCGACCGCTTCAGCGCGCGCCTGGAAAACGTGGCCGAGCGCCACGGCGTGATCGCCGGCTGACATCACCTGCGCTACCCTGCGCGCTGTCCACTTCCCCCACCGGAGAAAAACAACAATGGGAATGCTCACCGAGTTCAAGGAATTCGCGATGCGCGGCAACGTCATCGACCTCGCCGTCGGCGTGGTGATCGGCGCGGCCTTCGGCAAGATCGTGACGGCGCTGGTCGAGAAGATCATCATGCCGCCGCTGGGCATGCTGATCGGCAAGGTGGATTTCTCGCAGCTGGCGTGGACGCTGGCGCCGGCCCGCATCGGGCCGGACGGCAAGGAGATTCCGGCCGTGGTGATTGGCTACGGTGATTTCATCAACACCCTGATCCAGTTCGTGATCGTGGCGTTCGCCATTTTCCTGGTGATCAAGGTGATCAACCGCCTGTCGCGCAAGAAGGAAGCCGCCCCGGCCGCACCGGCCGAGGACGTGGTGCTGCTGCGCGAGATCCGCGACAGCCTGAAGAAGTAAGGCCGCCTACCGGTAGTGGGGGGGGGGGGGGGGGCCCCGGGGGGGGGCGGGGGGGGGGGGGGGGGGGGGGCGGCGGCGCGGCCGGCGGGGGGGGCCCCCCCCCC
>NZ_JAWIRS010000007.1:0-24576 GCF_036320005.1 Stenotrophomonas sp. SMYL11 | reverse complement strand
CCCCCGGCGGGGCCGGGCGCGGCCCCGGCCTGCCCGCCCGCCGGGGGGGGCCCCCCCCCCCCCCCCCCCCCACCCCCGCGACTGCACGAAAGCCCCGCCCCGGCGGGGCTTTCGCTTTGCCGGTCATGGCGGAAAACAGCGTTCGCGCCAGCCATGACCTCCCGCCCATGCGCCGGGCTGAACGACTGTTAAGCTCCAAGGCTTGGTCCCTTCCCGGAGCTGTCCATGCGTCGCCGCGTCCTTGCCATCGCATCCTCCCTCGCCCTGCTGGCCGCCCCGGCCTTCGCGGCGCCGCGTACCACCACCCTGCCCCCGGCCTCGCTGGCCACCGCCGCGCAGCTGCGCGACCAGGCGCTGGCCGATGACACCGGCTGGAAAGTGGTTGAATCGCTCACCACCGAAATCGGCCCGCGCATCGCCGGCAGCGAGGCCGACGCACGCGCCGTGGCCTGGGCCGAGGCCAAGTTCAAGGCTCTGGGCTTCGACAAGGTGTGGAAGGAGCCGGTGACGTTCCCGAAGTGGGAGCGCCGCAGCGAACACGCCGCCGTGACCGGCAAGAACCCGCAGCCGCTGCAGATCACCGCACTGGGCGGCAGCCCGGGCGGCACCGTGGAAGCCGAAGTGGTGCGCTTCGCCGACCTGGCCGCATTGCAGGCCGCACCGGCCGGCTCGCTGAAGGGCAAGATCGCGTTCGTTGATTACCAGATGCTGCCGTTCCGCGATGGCCGCGACTATGGCCGTGGTGGCGCGATCCGCAGCAAGGGCCCGTCCGAAGCAATCCGCAAGGGCGCGGTTGGTTTCCTGATGCGCTCGGCCGGTACCGACTCGCACCGCGTGCCGCACACCGGCATCACCCGTTTCGATGACGGCCTGACCCCGGTGCCGTCTGCAGCACTGTCGGTGCCCGACGCCGACCAGCTGGCCCGCCTGCTGGCGCGTGGCAGCACCACGGTGAAGGTGGCGCTGGATTGCGGCTGGGACGGCACCGCCACCTCGTACAACGTGATCGGCGAGATCACCGGCCGCAGCCTGCCGAAGGAAGTGGTGGTGATCGGCGGCCACCTGGATTCCTGGGACCTGGGCACCGGCGCGGTGGATGACGGCGCAGGCGTGGGCATCACCATGGCCGCTGGCCATCTGATCGGCCAACTCAAGCAGGCGCCGAAGCGCACCATCCGCGTGATCGCCTTCGCCAACGAAGAACAGGGCCTGTATGGCGGCAAGGCTTACGCCGAGGCGCATGCCAAGGACGTGGCCCTGCACCAGCTGGCGGCCGAGAGTGACTTCGGTGCCGGCCGCATCTATGCCTTCAATACCGGTTCGCCGAACCCGGAAGGCTCGCGCGAAGCGACGAAGCAGATTGCCGAAGTGATGAAGCCGCTAGGCATCGAGTACCAGGCCGACAAGGGTGGTCCGGGCCCGGACGTCGGCCCGTTGGCCGCCAAGGGTGGCGCGTGGGCATGGCTGGCGCAGGACGGCTCGGACTACTTCCACTTGCACCACACCGCAGACGACACGCTGGACAAGATCGACCCGAAGGCGTTGGCGCAGAACGTGGCCGCGTACACCGTGTTCGCGTACCTGGCGGCGGAAGCCGATGGCAGTTTCGGCAGCGAGGCCAAGGCGACCACGCCGCCGAACGAATGATGCGCTAGCGCCGGGCCCTGCCCGGCAAGCGCAGCGGGAAGAGCGGTGCGAACCAAGGTTCGCACCCACCGGGTAATGGCGCACCCACCGGGCAATGGCGTGCGTTCAGAGCCCTCGCGTTGGCGAGGGATCTGACCGCGACTCTGTCAGCCCTCCCACACGCTGGTGTTGCGCACACCCAGCAGCTTCGGGTTGAACAGCGGATCCTTGCCCGCCTGGCGATGCTGTTCATAGTCGCGCAGCGCCGCCAGCGCTGGCTTCTGCAGCAGCAGGATTGCGATGATGTTCAGCCAGCTCATCAGTCCGACGCCGATGTCGCCCAGCGACCACGCGATCGTTGCACTGTTCACCGCTGAGTAGCCGGTGGCGGCCAGGAACAGCAGCTGGAACCCGCCCATCACCCACGGCGCGGGACGATCACGGCACAGGTAGCTGATATTGGTCTCAGCCATGTAGTACAGCGCCAGGATGGTGGTGAACGCGAACGGCAGGATCGCCAGCGCCACGAACGAGCGGCCGAAGCCCGGCAGCGCGGACTCCACCGCGTGCTGCACGAAGCGCGGCCCGGCCTCGACGCCAGGCAGATTGCCCAGCAGCAGGCGCGCCTCATCCGGAATGCCGTTCACAGCCGGGTCGTAAACGTTGTACAGGCCCGTGGACAGGATCAGGAAGGCAGTAGCACTGCACACCACCATCGTGTCGATGTAGACCGAAAATGACTGCACCAGGCCCTGCTTGACCGGATGGGTGACTTCGGCGGCGGCGGCTGGATGCGCACCGCTGCCCATGCCGGCCTCGTTGGACAACACGCCACGGCGCACGCCCCACTGGATGGCGGTGCCGATCATTGCACCGAACGCTGCATCCACACCGAATGCGCTGCGTAGCACCAGCATGATCACCTCCGGCACTTTCTCTGCATTGAGCACCATCACCAGTGCCGCCACCAGCAGATACGCCACCGCCATCAACGGTACCACCCACTCGGCAACCCGCGCGATGCGGCGCACACCGCCGATCAGGATCGCGCCCAGCACCACCAGCAGTACCGCCGTGGTGGTCATCACCGGCACGTCCCAGGCTTCATTCACCGCACTGGTGATCGCATTGGACTGGGTGCCGGCCAGCATCGCACCAGCCAGCACGGTGACCATCGCAAACAGCACCGCGTACCAGCGCTGGCCCAGGCCCTTTTCGATGTAGTACGCCGGACCGCCGCGGTACTGGCCCTTGGCATCGCGGTCCTTGTAGATCTGCGCCAGCGTGGATTCGATGAAGGCGCTGGACGCGCCAAGGAAGGCGACGATCCACATCCAGAAGATCGCGCCCGGGCCACCAAAGGCGATGGCCATGGCAACGCCGGCGATGTTGCCGACGCCGACGCGGCTGGACAACGACAGCGACAGGGCCTGGAACGGTGACACACCGGCTTCGGAGCGCTCGTGCCGGAACATCAGGCGTAGCATCTCCGGCAGCGCGCGCAGCTGGATGAAGCGGGTACGCACGCTGAAGTACAGGCCGGCAAGCAGGCACAGCATCACCAGGTACGGGCTCCAGACGATGCCGAGGATGGTGTTGACGATGGATTCGATGTTCATCGGCAGCCCCTCAGAAGAACATGCCCAGGGCGACCTGGGGGCTGATGATACGGCCGGTGTTGCGCCCGGCCACGGTGAATTCGACGCCGGCGATCAGGCCCAGCGACGGGCTGAAGTGATATTCCACCGCCGGCGCCAAGCTGACGCTGCGGCTGGCCGGCCGGTGCTCTTCAATCCGCTCGATCGCACCACTGCCATTGCGTGCGAAGCCGCTCAGACGCTGGCCGGTTTCGCGGCTGGCGGCCATTTCCATCACCCCCACCCAGCGCGAATTGAAGCTGTACTCGGCGCCTACCGACAGGCCCAGTACCGAGCCGCGCGAAATGTGCCCCTGGAAGCTGTCATCGGTGCCGTACACGCTGGTGCCGGAAATGGCAGTGCGCGACGGTGCCGGCCCGGCGCTGAGCTGGGCGCGCCAGCGCACGGGGCGGTCATTGCCCAGCCACACCACCTGCTGCACGCCCAGCGCCGCGGTGGTGCGCTGAACGCCGTCGCCCTGTGCATCCAGCGGATTGCCGGTGATACGGTCATGGCTGCCGGTGCTGAAACGCTGCACCAGCGCGACCGAGATGGCCGGACGGGTGCCATCGGCATTCGGCGCCTGCAGCAGGTACTGCAGGCGTGCGGTGGTGTCACCGGCGCGGAAGCCGCTGCTGCGCGCACTGCCGGATTCGGAGCGCGAGGCGCTGAGATTGACCTGGCCCATCACCCGGTCACTGAAGCCATAGATGATCGGCACCACCGTGGCCCAGGCGCCACTGTGCTCGGCACTGCGGCGACGATCACCGTTGTTGTCGTAGTGGTCGCGGCTGTCGACCCGCACCAGATAGGGCTCGATGTACCAGTTGCCTTGCGGCAGGCCGGCCGGATTCGGCGTGATCAACGGGCCAGTGAAATTGACACCGTCGAGGCTGCGTTCTCCGGCCTGCACCGCGGGTGCCGCAAGCGCAGCGAGTGCCAGCACCAGGCAAGTGCGACGTGTGCAGCGTTGGATTCGATGCATGGAACCACTCCTGTACGACGTTGGAAGGAACTCCACCGTGCGATGCAGGAAGCGGCCCAGCAATGAGACAAATACTAAAATTGCTTGCCTACCCATCAAGCGTGTTTGAAGCAACGCAAGCTGACGCAGATGACCCAGTTTGCTGCGCGTGCATCGTTTGCACTCTTGCGCCGCGCAAAAGAAAACCCGGCCGCAAGGGCCGGGTCAGGAGATCAACACAGCATCAGCACGACGGGATCATCCGTGGCGACGGCTCGCCCACTGCGCCAGCAACACGGCCGTGGCCGAGGCCACGTTCAGGCTTTCAACCGCGCCGCTGCCGGGAATCGACAGCTGTTGGTCACACTGACTGGCCAGGCTGCGGTCCATGCCCTCGCCTTCAGCGCCCATCACGTACACCAGGCGCTCCGGCAGGGACGCGCGGAACACGTCATCACCGCCCTCGACCAGGGTTGCGGCCAGGCCGAAACCGGCACTGCGCAGCTGCGCCATCGCCTCTGCGGTCTCCGGCAATTGCACCAGCGGCACCGATTCCGCACCACCTTCGGCCACGCGTGCGGCAGCACCGGACAGCGCCAGCGTGCTGCCGGCCGGCAGCAGCAGCGCCTTGACACCGAAGTGCGCGGCCGAGCGCAGGATCGCGCCGAAGTTGTGGGGGTTGCCGACACCATCCAGCCACAACGCCAGCGCCGGGCCTTTGCCCAGCTCCTCCAGCCATTGCGCCAGCGGCACGACCGGCGCGCGCAGCACGTCGGCCACCAGGCCTTCGTGGTGCGTGGTAGCGGCCAGTTTGTTGAGGTCGCCCTCCTCCACCACGCGGTAGCCCACACGGTTGGCCACGCACCACTTCAACACCGGCTGCATGCGCGGAATCAGCGCGTCCACCAGGTACAGCTTGCGCAGCGCCTGCGGGCGCTTGGCGAACAGGGCCTGCACGGCGTTCCAGCCATACAGGCGCAGTTCGTCATTGCCACGCCCCGGCGGTGGCGGGGTGCCGCCCTCACGCGGTGGCAGCGGGGTGGCCCGCGGCGGTCGCGACGACGGGCGGCGGGCGTTCTTCCAGGGATCATTCACTACGGGACAACTCCAGCTTGCGTTGACGCCAGAAATCGGCGTTCTTGATGCCCAGGGCATCGGGGTCGAAGATCGGATCGAGGCCGAGCTTCTTCTGTCGTTCGTAATCACGCAGGGCCAGCATGGCCGGCTTCTGGATGATGAGGATGGCGATGATGTTCAGCCAGGCCATCAGGCCCACACCGATGTCACCCAGCGCCCAGGCCAGGGTCGCATTATGGAATGCGCCGAACACCACCATGCCGATGATGCCCAGGCGCAGTACCAGCACGGTCAGCGGGCGCTTCTTGTTGTGATTGACGTAGGTCAGGTTGGTTTCAGCCATGTAGTAATAGGCCATGATGGTGGTAAAGGCGAAGAAGAAGATCGCAATCGATACGAACGCCGAACCCCAGCCCGGCAGCACCGCTTCCACGCCGGCCTGCGCGTAACCCGCGCCTTCCGGAATGCCGGCCAAGCCCTGGAAGATCGGCTCGGCGCCCGCCACCGGCGAGTACACGTTGTAGGTGCCGCTGGCCAGGATCAGGAACGCGGTGGCGGTGCACACCATCATGGTGTCGAAGTAGATCGCGAAGGCCTGCACGTAGCCCTGCTTGGCCGGGTGCGAGACTTCCGAGGCGGCTGCCGCGTGCGGGCCCGAGCCCTGGCCGGCTTCGTTGGCGTAGATGCCGCGCTTGATGCCCCACTCCACCGCCAGGCCCATCATCGCGCCGAACGCGGCGTGGGTGCCGAAGGCGCTGCTGAAGATGATGCCGAACATCTCCGGCACGCGGTCGTAGTTGATGATCATGATGACGATGGCGGTCAGGATGAAGGCTGCCGCCATGAACGGCACCACCACCTCGGCGAAGTTGGCGATGCGCTTGACGCCGCCGAAGATCACAACGCCCAGCAGCAGCGCCACCACGATGCCGATGCCCAGCTTCAACGCCTGCACCGACTCCATGCCCATCGTCTGGCCATCCAGCGGACCACACAGCGCGGTGCCACGGCAGGCGTTGATGATGCTGTCGGCGATGGCGTTGGCCTGCACGCCCGGCATCAGGAAACCGGCCGCAATGATCGTGGCAATGGCGAAGACCAGCGCGTACCACTTCAGGCCCATGGCCTTTTCGATGTAGTACGCCGGGCCACCGCGGTAGCGGCCTTCGGCGTCCTTGGTCTTGTAGATCTGCGCCAGCGTACATTCCACGTACGAGGTGGATGCGCCGAGGAAGCCCATCACCCACATCCAGAAGATCGCACCGGGGCCGCCGAAGGCGATGGCGGTGGCCACGCCCGCGATGTTGCCGATACCCATGCGCCCGGCCATCGACATGGACAGGGCCTGGAAGGACGACACACCGGCGTCGGACTTCTCGCCCTTGACGGTGAGGCGGCACATCTCGAGGAAACCGCGGATCTGCATGAAGCGCGTGCGCAGGCTGAAGAACAGGCCGGCGCCCAGGCACACGAAGATCAGTGCCTTGCTCCAGATGATGCTGTTGATGAAATGTACGGTAGCTTCCACGCGCGCTCTCTCCAGTCGGCGGGTTGTAAGGACGTCCCGTCGGCTGGAAGGGACCGGTCGATTCTCCCTGATCGAAGGCCGCTGCGGTAGCGCTGTGTTGTAGAGCCGAGGCCATGCTCGGCGTGGCGGTGACGGCGGCCGAGCACGGGCTCGGCACTACCGCGGCCGGCCCGCGTGTTCAGGGCAGCTGCGTGCGCACCCGGGCGAAGCGGCGCAGGTCGTGCAGCACCCCGCGCTTGTAGACCGCGCAGCGGTCCACGCCTTCTTCCTGGAAACCGTTCTTTTCCAGCACCCGGGCCGAGCCGAGGTTGAAGTCGACCACCCCGGCCTGCAGCCTGAACAGGCGCAGCTCGTCCATCACCCAGGGTGCGAACAGGCCGACCACCCGGGTCATCAGCCCCTGGCCCCAGTAGGCCTGGCCCAGCCAGTAGCCCAGTTCCGCCATGTGCCCGCGCTCGGCACTGCCCTGCTGGGCCCCGACGCTGCCGCAGGCCTGGCCGTCGATCTCGATGGCCAGGTTCAGGGTGCCGGGGGCCAGCACGCGGCCGGCGAGGAAGGCCTCGCCATCCTCGCGCGTGTACGGGTACGGGAAACGATCACGCAGGCCCCGCGATACCTCGGCGTCGTTGGCATGGCGCAGCAGCGATTCCAGATCATCCGGGCGCCAGGGGCGCAGTTGGAAGCCGTCGCCTCGCAGCACGGTGGTCGGATCAGGCATGACCACCCACCGAGGGCGATTCCGCTTCCTGCTTCTCCAACTCGCGCTTCACCGCTTCCGGCGAGCGGGTGTAGGGCGCCAGCCGCGCGTAGAACGCCGGCACCACGAGCAGCGACAGGAACGTCGAGAGGGTCACACCGAAGATGATCACGATGCCGATGGTGCCACGGCTGGCCGAACCCGGGCCACCGGCCACCACCAGCGGAATCGCACCGACCACGGTGGCGATCGAGGTCATCAGGATCGGGCGCAGGCGCACCATCGCCGATTCGATGATCGCCTCGCGCACGGTTCTTCCGTCGTCACGCAGCTGGTTGGCAAATTCGACAATGAGGATGCCGTTCTTCGCGGCCAGGCCGACCAGCATGACGATGCCGATCTGGCTGAACAGGTTCACCGTGCCGCCGCTCACCCACAACCCGACCAGCGCGCCGAGCACGCCCAGCGGCACGGTCAGCATGATGGTGAGCGGGTGGATGAAGCTCTCGAACTGCGCGGCCAGCACCAGGTAGACCACCAGCAGCGCCATGGCAAAGGTCAGCAGCACCGCGCCGCCGGCACTCTGGTACTCGCGCGATTCGCCCTTCCAGTTCACCTGCGCGTACTGCGGCAGCTCCTCGCGCGTGACCTGCTGCGCCCAGGCGATGGCCTCACCCAGCGGATAGCCCGGCGCCAGACCCGCGTTGATGGTGATCGAGCGCAGGCGGTTGAAGCGGTTCAGGGTGCCGGCCTCGGCCACTTCACTCAGCGTGACCAGGTTGGACAGCGGCACCAGTTCGCCGGACGTCGCGCGCACGCGGATCGCGGCCAGGTCGGCCGGGCTGGCACGGCCATCGCGACCGGCCTGCACCAGCACGTCGTATTCCTCGCCGTTGTCGACGAAGGTGGTGACGCGGCGCGAGCCCATCATGGTTTCCAGCGCCGAACCGATCGCGGTGACCGGCACGCCGAGGTCGGCCGCACGCTGGCGGTCGATGTTGACCCGCATCTGCGGCCGCGTTTCCTTGTAATCCGAGTCCGGGCCGACCAGACCGGGGTTGTCGGCCATGCGCAGCAGGATGCGGTCGCGCCACTGCGCGATCTCGGCATATTCCGGGCCGCCCAGCACGATCTGGAACGGCTGGCCGCCGCTGCGCACCAGGCCACCGCCCACCTGCGTACGCACACGCACGCCGCGGATGGTGTCCAGTTCCTTCTGCAGCTCATTGGCCACTTCCGGCGTGCCCTCGCTGCGCTGGCGCCACGGCTGCAGGAAGATGCTGACGCGGCCGGTGTGCATTTCCTCGCTGGCGCCCCAACCACCGGGCACGCGCGGGTTGGCGCGCACGATCGGTTTGTCCGGGCCGACATGCGGTGCCAGCATCGATTCCACCTGCTGCACCTGCTGCACGGTGTAGTCGTAGCCGGCGCCTTCCGGGCCGTCGATCATGATCTGGAACGAACCGCGGTCTTCGGCCGGCGCCAGTTCCGACGGCAGCAGCTTGAGCAGTCCCCAGCTGGCGGCCAGTGCGGCCACCATCACCAGCAGGTAGATCCAGGTGCGGTCCACGTGGTGGTCGAGCACCCGCCCATAGGCCCCCGCCAGGCGTTCCAGGTTGCGGTTGATGAAGCCATGCAGGCCACGCGGTGCCTGCCCAGTATGCGGCTTGAGCAGCTTGGAGGCCATCATCGGCGTCAGCGTCAGCGCCACAAAGGCGGACAACGCCACCGCTGCCGCCAGCGCCACCGCCAGTTCGCGGAACAGGCGCCCGGTGTTGCCTTCCAGGAAACCGACCGGCAGGAACACCGCCACCAGCACCGCGGTGGTGGCAATCACCGCGAAGGCGACCTGTGTGGTACCGCGCTTGGAGGCCACCAGCGGTGGCTCGCCCAGGTCGATGCGGCGCTGCACGTTCTCCACCACCACGATCGCATCGTCCACCACCAGGCCGATGCACAGCACCAGGGCAAGCAGGGTCAGCAGGTTGATCGAGAAGTCGAACGCATACAGCGCGATGAACGCGGCGACCAGGCAGACCGGCACCGTCACCGCCGGAATCAGCGCAGCGCGGAAGCTGCCGAGGAACAGCCAGATCACTGCCAGCACCAGGATCATCGCCTCCACCAGCGTGGCGTAGACGCGGTCCACTGCGGCCTCGATGAAGGTGGTGTTGTCGAAGGCAACGAAGATCTGCGTGCCCTTGGGCAGGGTCAGCGCGACCCGCTCCGCCTCGGCGCGCGCGGTGCGCGCCACGTCCAGCGAGTTGGCGGTGGAGGTCTTGACGATGCCCAGGCCGATGCCCGGCTCGCCGTTGCTGCGGTAGTACGCGCGGCGCTCGGCCGAGGCCAGCTCGATCTTCGCCACATCGCCCATGCGCACCACGTAACCGTCACGACCCTTGCCCAGCGGGATGGTCGCGAAGTCTTCGGGCTTGATGTAGTTGCGCTCCACGCGCAGGGTGAAATCGCGGTCGGTCGACTCGATGCGGCCGGCCGGCAGTTCCACGTTCTCGTTGCGCAGCGCGGTTTCCACGTCGCCGGTGGTCAGCCCGCGCGCCGCCAGCTGGTCGCGGTCCAGCCAGATCCGCATCGCGTAGCGCTGGCGGCCGCCGATGCGGACCTGGGCCACGCCGTCGAGGCTGGAGAAACGATCGACCACGTAGCGGTCGGCGTAGTCGCTCAGCTCCAGCGTATCCATGGTCGAGGAGACCATGTTGAACCAGATGATCGGGTCGGCATCGCTTTCGACCTTGGCGATCTCCGGCGGCCGCGCTTCCTCCGGCATGCGGTCGGCGACGCGGCTGACCGCATCGCGCACATCGTTGGCCGCCGCTTCGATATCGCGGTTGGAGGTGAACTCGATGCTGACCTGCGAGCGGCCGTTGGTGCTGCGCGCGTTGATCGTATCGATGCCTTCGATGCCGGCCAGCGCATCTTCCAGCACCTGGGTAATACGGCTTTCGATGACCGCGGCCGAAGCGCCGGTGTAATCCACCGATACCGAAACGATCGGCGGATCGATGGCGGGCAGCTCACGCAGGGTCAGGCGGGTGAAGGACATCACGCCCAGCACCAGCAGCAACAGGCTCATCACCACGGCGAACACCGGCCGCTGGATGGAGATGTCGGACAGCTTCATCCGCCGTGGCCCTCGGTCGCGACCGGCGCCGGTGCATCAGCCGGCTTGGCACCCGTGGCCGGTGCGGCGTCCTTGGCCGCGACCTTCAGGCCCGGGCGCAGCTTGCCGGTGCCATCGACCACGATGCGCTGGCCCGCTTCCAGGCCCTGCCTGATCTCGACCACGCCGGCACGACGCGCGCCGGTGACCACATCCACGCGCTCGACGCTGTCGTCGGCGGTGATGCGGTACACGAAGGTATCGCGACCGACCTGCACCACGGCGATTTCCGGAATCACCAGCGCCGGGCGCTCGGGGTGGAACAGGCGCACGTCCAGCAGCATGCCCGGTCGCAGGGCATGGTCGCCGTTGGCGAAGTCGGCACGTACGGTCACCGCACGGGTAGCCGGATCGATGCGTGCGTCGACGGTGCTGACCACGCCCTCGAAGGTACGGCCTGGCCACGCCACACTGGTGGCACTGACCTTGTCACCGACGCCCAGCGCGGCCAGTTCCACTTCCGGCACCTGGAAATCGATGTGCATGTGTTCGATGTCGTCGAGCGTGGCGATCACCGTGGTCGGCGTCAGCAACGTGCCCGGGCTGACCTGGCGGATGCCGAGCACACCGGCGAACGGTGCACGCACGCGGCGGTCACCGATGTCCGACTGCATCTGCGCCACACGCGCCTCGGCGGCATCGCGGATCGACTTCTGCGTATCCAGCGTGGCGCTGGACACCAGCCGCTGCGTGGCCAGCTCGCGCTGGCGCTTGTACAGCTGGTCGGCCTCGTGGAAGGTGGCCTGCGCCTGCACCAGCGCGGCCTCCTGGGCCTGCCCGCGCAGGGTCACGATCGGCGCACCGGCGGCAACATGCTGGCCGCTTTCGAAGTGCACCTTCTCGACGATCTCGCTGACCTTGGCCGTGACGCTGATGGATTCGCGCGCCTTGGCCGTACCCAGTGCCTGCAGCGTGTCATTCCACTGCGTGGACTGCACGACCTGCGCGGTAACCGGCACCGCTTCTCCCTGCCGACGGGCGGCGGCCTCCTGTTTGCCCGCGCACCCGGCCAGCACGGCCAGGCTGAGGCCAAGGGCCAGGGTCGAAGCGATGCGAGCCAACATGAACGGTCCTGAGTGATCCACGGCCGCCGAGTGTAGGCAAGCGCCCGCAGAAGCGATATGTGCCAAGCGTTTACTGGCGTGGAACCGGCGTCGCGATAGCGCCGTGAACCCGTTCCGTGCAAGGCTGACCGCAGCGGTGTCGGCATGTGTCGAGGTGTATCCAGCCGTGCACCGCAGGCGTTGCCATCGTAGAGTCGAAGCTGCCCGGCAGAGGGCGTCGGGCGGGGACGGATCCTGGCGGGGATCCGGCCCCGGTTTTTTGCCCGGCGCATGACGGTAGCGCCGGGCCATGCCCAGCGGATCAATACCGGTAGTTCACCTTCATCCACAGGCTGCGGCCCGGCTCGTTGATGCGCACCGGGTCAGCCGGAAAACCGAAGTCGGCGCTGCCGGCCAGATTCAGGTGCTCGCTGTAGGCACGGTCGAACAGGTTGTCGACGCCCGCGCTGAGCTGCAACTGCGAACTGAAGCGGTACGCCGCGTTGAGCGCGAAGGTGGCAAAGCCAGCGCTCGGTCCGAGATCCTGTGCGACCACGTTGCCCTGGCCATCTGCCACACGACGCTGGTGGGTCACCGCGCGCAGCAGCGCGCCGGCACTCCAGCGCTGGCCTTCCCAGTTCGCGCTCAGGCGTGCTTCCAGTGGTGGCATCTGCGGCAGCGGGCGATGCTGGTCGCGGTTCTCGCCCCAGGCATAGGCCAGCGTGCCGCCCAGCTTCCACTGCTCGGCGACGCTCACTTCCAGGCCCGCCTCGGCACCAGCGATGCGCGCATCAACGTTGCGGGCCTGGCTCATGCCCATCATGCCGCTGCCGTGGTAGGTGAACAGGATGTAGTCCTGGATCTGCCCGGCGTACGCCGACACCCACGCCTGCACACGCGGCCCCTTGTATTGCATGCCCACATCAAGCTGGGTGGTGCGCTCGGGCTGCACGCCGGTGAACGCGTTCACTGCACCGGCCGGGCCGTGGTTGGGCGAGAACAGCTCCCAGTAGTCGGGCATGCGTTCACTGTGGCCGAGCCCGGCGTACCAGGTCAGGCCATCGGCCAGATCCTGCTCGTAGCGCAGGAAGCCGCTGCCGAGCCATTCCTTGCGCTGCAGGCCAGCGGTCGGGTTCTGCCGGCTGCCCATCATCCCGCGCACCGACTGCCGCTCATCGCGGATGCTGGCGCGGTCGATGCGCAGGCCACTGATCCAGCGCTGGTCGGTGCCCGCACCCAGGGTCAACTCGGTGAACACGCCATAGCGGCGGAAGTTGGCATCAGTCTCCCAGGCGGCCCGGCGGTAGGTGTCGCGGCCCATGCCCATGCGGCCACGATGGCGGCTGTCTTCGCCATCCACACCCGCCACCAGCTGCACGTCCTGCCAGCGCCACTCGGAACTGACCCGCCCGCCCTGGGTACGGCGGTCCACGTTCGAAGCCATCGGCATCGGCATCATGCTGTGGGGGTTCGGCGTGCGCAGCGTGTAGTTGTCCATCACATGGTCGGCGTTGTTGTAGTACACGTTGGCCTGCAGCGTGTCCCACGCACCCGGGAAGTTGCGCTTCTCGAAGCGCGCCGCGTAGCTGGTGCGTTCGAACGCGGCACCATCCATGCCACGGCCCGCGTAACGCGCGATCGCATCACCGGCACCGGCAGAAATTTCCAGCAGCGTGTCGGCATCCGGCGTCCAGCCGATGGCCACGTCGCCGTTCCACTTGCGCCACTTCGACGGCACCACGTCACCGTGGCCGTCCTTGTAGTCATCGGCTTCGGAACGGTTGCCGCTGGCGCGTACGTAGCCGGTCGGGTTGCCCAGGGTCAGGTCCAGCACCTGGTCGTTGCGGTTGCGCGAACCGACCAGCGCACTGGCATCGGCACGCAGGCCCGGTTCCTCGAAGCGCGGCGTATCGCGCTCGAAACGCACGGTGCCGGCCGACGCGCCCGCACCCCAGCGCACGCTCTGCGGGCCCTTGATGATGGTCAGCCGGTCGAAGCTTTCCGGCGCGATGTAGGACAGCGGATTGTCCATGCGCGACGGGCAGGCACCGATCAGGTTGCCATCGTTGCTGAGGATGTTCAGCCGCGAACCGAACATGCCGCGCAGCACCGGGTCACCGTTGGTGCCGCCGTTGCGGATGGCGGAAAAACCGGGAACGGTCTTCAGGTAATCGGCGCCATCACTGGCGGGCACCGGCTGCCGCGGCAGGCGCGGGTCGGTCACCCAGTGCAGCGGGGACGACGGTGCGGCGGCGGTGACCACCATCGTGTCGAGGGTGCGCGCCTCTTCGGCAGGCGCAGCGTGGCCCAGTGAAGCGGCCACGGCCAGGCCAAGGGCAACCGGCAGGCGCGCGCAGGCGCCCGCGGGGCGGGAAGTCATTTTCATCGGAACAGCTCCAAAGTACGCACGCGCGCACTGCGCCGGGTCAGGCGTCGTGCGGCAGAATCGATAGGGATATCAGCGGACGAAGGAGAAGCGCGGTGGCCCGCGCGCGGCATGCGCCGGCCAACGCAGTGCCGGCAGCACCTGTTGCGACCACGGGAACACCAGGCGCGGCCGCCACAGCAGCGGCAACAGCAGCACCAGCACCGCAAGCCACGGCAGCAGGCGCATGGCCAGCACGCAGTATTCGCAGGCTTCGCCGTGCATAGCGTGGGGATCGGGCGGACGGCTGGGCGCGGCCGGCGCGGCGCCGTGCTGATCGTGCCCGTCCATGGCCATGTCGTGCATGTCATGGCCCATGGCGGCGTGGTCCATGCCTGCCATCGCGGCATGCTCCATCGGCTGCGCCTGCAGCGCGCGGCTGACCAGCGGCGCAAGCACCATCAGCAGCGTCGCCAGGACGGCGAGCTGGAGCAGGAGGCGCTGCGAGCGGGACAGGCGGGTCACCCCGCTAGTGTAGAGCCGGGTCCAGGGTTGCCCGTGCGACGAACCGTCGCAGGAGGGGGTTTATCGGCAGGGCTGCGCCCTGCACCCGCCGAATCAACGTCAACGTCAAAAGCGGGCAATCCGTGGGATGGCGGGGCGGGTCCGGTTGCGGGAGACGCCGTAAACCCATCCATGGGGGCTTGGCCGCGGCATCCATGCCGCGGACACTCCCGCAACCGGACCCACCCCGCCTTCGACAGATCTCCGCGATCTGCAGTAGATCCACGCCATGCGTGGATGAATCTCCATCGGAATCGAATATTTCGAATTGGAATCGAAAAGAATCCACGCATGGCGTGGATCTACCGTGTCGACCAAGGTCGACACCTACCAACAGCCATCGGAATCTGTCAGAGGTGGGGCGGTGTGGGCAGGCAGGACCGTTGGCGCCATGGATGGCGCCATCGAGCCCCCAGGGATGGGTTTACGGCGTGTCCTGCCTGCCCACACCGCCCCGCCCCCCACGGAATGCCGCTTCTGCTGTTGCTGTTGCTGTTGCTGTTGCCGTTGCTGTTGCTTGAATGCCGCAGCAGGTGCAGGGCTGCAAGCCCTGCTCGACCAACCCCTCACACCGTGATGGTCTGGGTCAGTGACTCCCACGTCGGTGGTACCGGCCACGCCGCCGCCTGGTTGCCATCCAGCACCCTGCGCAGGTCGCGCGGATCGATCTGCGGTGCCAGCACGTGCACCAGCTCCAGCGCGTAATCACGCAGCACGCGATCGCGCGGCAGCACCGCCCAGGCAATGCACTCAGTGATCGGCTCCGGGGCCGGCCACGACCTCAGGTCTTCGTCGTTGGAACTGACCGCCATCTCCGCCAGCAGGCCCACACCCAGGCCGGTACGCACGTAGGTTTTGATCAGGTCGGCATCCAGCGCGGTCAGCGCCAGATCCGGGACCAGGCCGTTCGCAGCGAAGGCGCGCTGCAACGAGGAATTCGGCCGGGTCGAGGATTCGTAGCTGATCAATGGCTGGCGGGCCAGCGCGGCCAGGTCTGGGGCGCGCCCGGCGCGGTCCAGCGGGTGGCCCTTCGGCACCACCACCAGACGTCGCCAGCGGAACAGCGGCACCGCGATGCCATCGGTGGGCTCACCGCCAGCGGTGCTGATGATCGCGATATCGGCATCACCCTGGTTCAAGCGATCCAGCGCGTCGGCTTCGCCGGCCTGCTGCAGGTGCACGCTCACCTGCGGATAGGCCTGCTTGATCGCGGCCACCGCCGGCGGCAGCACGAAGCGCGCCTGGGTGTGGGTGGTGGTCAGGATCAGCTGGCCCTGGCTCTCGCGGCGCTGGTTGGCTGCATAGGTGCGGATGTTGTTGGCCTCGGCCAGCACCGCACGGGCGCGGGCAATGACCTCGGTGCCGGCCGGGGTAACCGACTCCAGGCTGCGGCCCTTGCGCACGAACAACAGGAAGCCCAGCTCGTCCTCCAGCTGCTTGAGCTGCTTGGACAGGCCGGGCTGGGTGGCATGCACGCGCGAGGCAGCCAGCGTGATGTTCAGCTCGGCGTCGGCGATGGCAACCAGATAGCGCAGCTGGGTCAGCGTCATGGGAGGCAGGCGGCGTGGGGCGGAAGTCCACTCTAGGGTCATTTGCCGTCACCAGCTTATAACCAAAGGTTGTTTAAGAAAGGTATCTGGTCATTTCCGGGCGTCATATGCCGGCGCTACGGTCAGCCGGCAGACGCTGGCCTGAACAGCCAGCCCTCCCCCTTCGCCCGCCGAAGCCCGGCGCGGCCCCGTTTCCGGAGCGCTTCCATGGCCCTGTACGACTCCATCCTCGATACCGTCGGCAACACCCCCATCGTCAAGCTGCAGCGCCTGGCGCCGCCGCAGGTCAGCGTCTACGCCAAGGTCGAGTCGTTCAACCCGGGCGGCTCGGTGAAAGACCGCCTGGCGCTGGCGATCATCCTCGACGCCGAAGCGCGCGGCGTGCTCAAGCCTGGCGACACGATCGTGGAGGCCACCTCGGGCAACACCGGCGTGGCACTGGCGATGGTCGCCGCCGCGCGCGGCTACAAGTTCGTGGCCACCATGGTCGAGACCTTCTCGGTGGAACGCCGCAAGCTGATGCGCGCCTATGGCGCCAAGGTGATCCTGACCCCGGCCGCCGAGCGCGGCAGCGGCATGGTGCGCAAGGCGGCCGAACTGGCCGAGCAGCACGGCTGGTTCCTGGCCAGCCAGTTCGCCAACCCGGCCAACCCCGCCTACCACCGCAACACCACCGCCGCCGAAATCCTGCGCGACTTCGCCGGCAAGCGGCTGGACTACTTCGTCAGCGGCTGGGGCACCGGCGGCACGCTTACCGGCGTGGGTGAAGTACTGAAGGTCGCACGCCCGCAGACCCGCATCATCGCCACCGAACCGGCCGGCGCCGCACTGCTGAAGGGCGACGATTGGAAGCCGCACAAGATCCAGGGCTGGACCCCGGATTTCGTGCCGGACGTGCTCAACCGCGATGTGGTGGATGAACTGGTGACGGTGGAAGATGACCGCGCGATCGCCACCGCACGCCGACTGGCTGCGGAGGAAGGCATCTTCGTCGGCATCTCCGCCGGCGCTACCGTGGCCAGTGCGCTGGACGTGGCTGCCCGTGCTGAACCGGGCTCGGTGATCCTGGCGATGCTGCCGGACACCGGCGAACGCTATTTCTCCACGCCGCTGTTCGCCGATGTGAATGAAGGTTCCGACGACGACTGGCTCGCCGGCCTGCCGTGATGCATCGGGTCGGATCCCTTTCCTGCAGGGAAAGGGCTCTGACCCGGTTTTCCAGAACGATGGATCGCAGGGGTCAGAGCCTTTTCCGTGCGGAAAAAAGCTCCGACTCCGTTCTGCTTCAGCCTGCGTGAAGGCGTCGCCCGCCATCGTGCGTGAAGGCCGTCGGATCGCAGCGCGTGAGACGGTCATGACGCAGTATCGATGCCCTGTCCCCTACCGTGGGAACAGCCGGCGCAGATGCTGCGCGGAACACCTCACAGGCAGGAGACGGACGCATGAAGATCGAAGTTTGGCAGGGCGATATCACGACCCTGGCGGTGGATGCGATCGTCAACGCGGCCAATGAAACACTGCTCGGCGGCGGCGGCGTCGACGGCGCGATCCATCGCGCGGCCGGGCCGGCATTGCTGGCCGAGTGCGAGCAGTTGCCGGAACTGCGTCCGGGCGTGCGTTGCCCGACCGGCGAAGTGCGCGCCACCGACGCTTACGCATTGCCTGCGCGGCATTTACTGCACACGGTGGGCCCGGTCTGGCACGACGGCCAGCGCGACGAACCGGCATTGCTGGCCAACTGCTACTGGAAATCGCTGCAGTTGGCCGAGTCGCTGGGCGTGAAGTCGATCGCCTTCCCGGCGATCAGCTGTGGTGTGTATGGCTATCCGCTGTACCAGGCCGCGCAGATCGCAGTGACGGAAACACTGGCGTGGCAGCGCAGCCATGCACAGCCGATGCGCATCGTGCTGGTGGCGTTCAACACTGCCACGGCGAAGGCCTACCAGCAGGCATTGAGCGCCGCGGGACAAAGCGCGGACAACGAACCGCGCGGGTCGATGCTGCCGCCTCTGGGCGATGCGGGCTTCGCCGCTGCGCACTGAACCGCAGCGCTTCCGGTAAAAGCAAAGGCCGGGCATTGCCCGGCCTTTGCTGTTGCGGCCTTGAGGTCATCCACGCTACGCGTGCATCACCTCAACGGCTGGCTGCTTCCACCGCAGCAGCGGCGTCATCGGCCACGGCAGCGGCTGCATCGGCAGCGGCACGCGCAGCCGAAGCGGCAGCACCGTCGGCGCTGGCACCTTCGGCCTGCACGCGCACTTCCACCAGGCCCGCACCGTTGTTCAGGCTGGACACGTCGACGGTGTAGTGACCGGCCGGCAGCGTCTCTTCCAGGCGTGCATTGGTGCCATTGCCACCGTCGTCGTCGGTCAGCTCGACGTCGCCGCCGACCACGCGCAGCACGGTATCGACCTGGCTGGAAATCGCATCCAGACGCACGTCGGCCGGACGATCCAGGGTCAGCAGGAAGCGGCGACGGCCTTCGTTGTCCAGCATGGTGTACGCGCTGCCCGACTTCGGCAGTGCCGTGCCATCGCGATCCACCAGGTTGCCTGGCAGTTCAATGCGGGTGGCCGACAGGGTGAACATGCCATTGACGCCGTCGCCGAGGCCGCGTGCAGTCAGGGTGTACTTGCCCGGCTTCAGCGAGAGGTTCAGGCGCGAGTTGGTGCTGTCGCCGCCATCATCGTTCTCGGCATCCACGCCCTGGCCGGACAGCTTCAGCACCGGATCGAAGACATCCGAGACCAGGCGGATCTCGTACAGGCCCGCCTTCTCCACCTGCAGGGTGTAGTCCTGCGAGTTGCTGGCCAGCATGTCGACGATCTCACCACTGCCCACCAGCGGCTTGCCGTCGTACGGCTTCAGCTTCTCGGCGCGCAGGCGGTACGGACCAAAGGCGCTCGGACCGTCGGCGTTGACCGCCACCTGGTAGGTGCCGCCACCGTTGGCACGGAAGGCCAGCGAGACATCGCCTTCGCGTTCGTAACCGGTATTGCTGGTGGACACCAGGCTGCCGTTGTTGAACACGGCAATCGAGCCGGTCAGTGCGCCGGTGAGCTTCAGGCCAACCAGATCCCTGTCTTCCAGCTTGATCTGGTACAGCTGGTGATGGCTGCCGTCGTTGAAATTGATGCCGCTGCGCGAGGTGATCTCGCCGGACACCGGCTTGTCGAAATCGAGCGATGCGGCCTTGCCTGCGTCACCACCGCCACCGATGCGGTTGCAACCGCTGGCGATCAGGACCGTGGCGACGGCCAGTGTGATTGCTGCCAAACGCATGTTTTTTCTCCTTGGCCTTCCATGTATATCCCGCACACCGGCCCGGTGCGTGGGGGCGGAAAAGATACCCGCAAAAGCAAACGCCGGCGTGATGCCGGCGTTGCCCTGTTCATCCTGCGATGGGACGGATCAACCGTTCCACTTGCCCAGCGCGGCCAGGCCGTTGTCCTTGGCGCGCTCGTACACGGTCTTCTGGGCGGCAGCGTAGTTGCCCTTCATGTCCTTGGCCCACAGCTTCAGCGCGGCCTGCTGCATGGCGCGGCCGTAGGAGAAGCTCAGCGGCCACGGCAGGTTGCCCATCTGGTTCATGGCATTGAGGTGCGCGGTGGACTGCTCATCGCTCTGGCCACCGGACAGGAACACCACGCCCGGCAGGATCGCCGGCACCGTGCTCTTGAGGCACATCACGGTCGACTCGGCCACTTCCTCGACGTCGGCCTGCTCATCGCAGCCCTTGCCGGAGATGACCATCGAGGCCTTCAGGATGGTGCCTTCCAGCAGCACGTTCTGCTGGTACAGGGCATCGAACAGCGAACGCAGGGTCGCTTCGGTGACTTCGTAGCAGGTCTCGATGTCGTGGTCGCCGTCCATGATCACTTCCGGCTCGACCATCGGCACCAGGCCGCATTCCTGGCACAGGGCGGCATAGCGGGCCAGCGCGTGGGCGTTGGACTCGATGCAGGTGCCCGACGGAATGCTTTCGCCGATGTTGATCACCGCACGCCACTTGGCGAAGCGCGCACCCAGCTTGTAGTACTCCTGCAGGCGCTCGCGCAGGCCGTCCAGGCCTTCGGTCACCAGCTCGCCCGGGCAGCCGGCCAGCGGGTGCGCACCCTTGTCCACCTTGATGCCCGGAATCATGCCGTGGTCGGCCATGTACTTGGCGAACGGCACGCCGTCCTTGGTCGACTGACGGATGGTTTCGTCAAACAGGATGGCGCCGGAAATGTGCTCGTTGAGCTTCGGCGTGGTCAGCAGCAGTTCGCGGTAGGCACGACGGTTCTCCTCGGTGTTCTCGATACCGACGCCAGCGAAACGCTTGGCGATGGTAGCGGTGGATTCGTCGATCGCGATGATGCCCTTGCCCGGGGCAACCATGGCCTGGGCGGTTTCAGCCAGCTGTTCGATGCTCATGTACTTCCTGTGGCGGGTGCGGGAAAAACGTAAGTATAGCCCCGCCGCCCGTTGCACCGACGTGCAGGCCAGTCTGGAAACGATTCCAATGTCCGCACCGGACAGGCGATGTCCTGTTGCGCCGGGTCAGGACCCCTTCGGGGATCTGCCCCCGGGTCGGACCCGCGCAGCGGCTCCGACCCAGGGCCGACTGGGTTTACAGATCGCCCAGGCCGCTGGCGCGGCCGTCTTCGCCCACTTCCAGCAGGCGCAGGGTGTTGGTCGCGCCCAGGGTTTCCATGTGCTCACCGCTGGTGAACACGACGCGGTCACCGGCCTGCAGCAGTTCGGCCTCCACCAGCAGGCGGATGCTGCCGCGTGCGGCTTCACGCGGGGTCAGGCCACGGCTGTCGAAGTTGATCGGGTAGACATCGCGCATCAGCGCCATCTGGCGGCGTGCACCGTCGTGGCGGGTGACCGCGAACACCGGCGCCTTGGCGCGGAAACGCGACAGGTAGCGGGCGGTGCCACCGGATTCGGTCATCGCCACGATCGCGCGCACGCCCACGTGCTGCGACAGGAACATGGTGGCCATGGCAATGGCCTGGTCGGCACGTTCCAGGTTGCGCGGCGAAGCGTTGAAGTCGGTCTCGGTCTGGAACTGGCGCTCTGCACCCAGGCAGATGCGCGCCATCGCTTCCACGGCCTTGACCGGCCAGGCACCGGCAGCGGTCTCGGCCGACAGCATCACCGCATCGGTACCGTCGATGACCGAGTTGGCCACGTCCAGCACTTCGGCACGGGTCGGGATCGGGCTTTCGACCATCGACTGCAGCATCTGCGTGGCGGTGATCACCACCTTGTTCTGCGCCAGCGAGGCCTTGATGATCTTCTTCTGCAGGCCCGGCAGTTCGGCATCGCCGATTTCCACGCCAAGGTCGCCACGGGCCACCATCACCACGTCGCTGGCCTCGACGATCTCTTCCAGGTTCTCGATCGCCTCGGTGCGCTCGATCTTCGACACCAGCGCGGCATCGCAGCCGTGCGAGCGGGCGATCTCACGCGCGTCGTTCATGTCCTGCGCATTGCGGCAGAACGACACGGCGATGAAGTCGACACCGATCTTGGCGACGATGCCGATCAGTTCCTTGTCGCGCTCGGTCAGCGCGCCCAGCGACAGGCCACCGCCCTGCTTGTTCAGGCCCTTGCGGTCGGACAGCACACCGTCGTTCAGTACGGTGTTGATGATGCGTTCGCCCTGCACTTCCACCACCTGCAGCTGCATCAGGCCGTCGTCGAGCAGCAGCACATCGCCCGGACCCACGTCCTGCGGCAGGCCGAGGTAGCTCACGCCCACCTGGGTGGCGTCACCCGGGCCGGCGCTGGTGCTGGCGATCAGGTCGAATCGGTTGCCCGCCTTCAGCTGTACCTTGCCTTCGGCGAAGCGCTCGATGCGGATCTTCGGGCCCGGCAGGTCGGCCAGGATGCCCACTTCCACGCCCACGCGGGCCGCGGCAGCGCGCACTTCGGCAGCACGCTTGGCCTGGCCGGAGGGATCGCCATGGCTGAAGTTCAGGCGCACCACGTTGACGCCGGCGCGGAACAGATCCTCCAGCACGCCCGGCGGATCAGTGGCCGGACCGAGGGTGGCAAGGATCTTGGTGCGACGCTGACGCTCGAACATGGTGAATGGGCCTCTCCCGATAAAGAACGGAAATTAGCACATCCTTCACGCCGCATGTATACGGTTACAGCCTTGTGCCGCCTGACTTCGCGGGTCATTGAACGGACATCACCCGGACATACGCTGGCGCAGGGGGGCGGTAGCGCCGGGCCTGGCCCGGCGCTACCGATCAACGGCGCATCACGCCAGCAGCGTTTCCAGCTGCGCCGGTTCACGGGCCAGCTGCCCGGCACCGGCTTCGGTGAGTTCGGCCTCACCGCCAAAGCCCCACAACACACCGACGCTGCGCAGGCCATGGTGACGCGCGCCTTCAATGTCCATGCGGCGGTCGCCGATCATCCAGCACTGCGCGGGCTGCACCTGCAGCCGACGCAGCGCCTCGCCGACCAGTTCCGGCTTGTGGCTGCGCGAGCCATCCAGGGTCGAACCGACGATCTCCTCGAACAGCCCGCCGAACGGCAGGTGGGCAAGGATGCGGCGCGCGTGCGGCTCGTTCTTGGCAGTGACCACCGCCAGGCGATGGCCACGACCATGCAGCGTGCGAAGGGTGTCTTCCACCTGCGGGTACACCGTGTGCTCGCGCCAGCCCTCGGCGTCGAAGCGCTCACGGTAGTAGCCCACCGCCTGTTCCACCCGCGCCGGTTCACCGAACAGCGGCGCGAAGGTGGTGCGCAGCGACGGACCGATCCAGCCCAGCAACGTCTCCTGCGGTGGCACCGGATGGTCCATCTTCTGCAGGGCATAGGCGATGCAGGCGGTGATACCCACCTGCGAATCGATCAGCGTGCCGTCGAGGTCGAAGAACAGGACATCCTTGCTGCAGTCGGCACTCATGCGCCGCGCGCGTCGAGTGCGGCTACCGCCGGCAGGGTCTTGCCTTCCAGGAACTCCAGGAACGCGCCGCCACCGGTGGAGATGTAGCTGACCTGCTGGGCGATATCGAACTTGTCGACCGCGGCCAGGGTGTCGCCGCCACCGGCGATGGAGAATGCCGGCGAACTGGCGATGGCACGGGCCAGCGCTTCGGTGCCCTTGCTGAAGGCCTCGAATTCGAACACACCGACCGGACCGTTCCAGACCACGGTACCGGCCTTCCCGATCAGCTGCGCGTACTGCGCCGCGGTCTGCGGGCCGATGTCCAGGATCAGGTCGTCTTCGGCAACGGCGTCGACCGCCTTCACTTCGGCAACCGCATCCGGCATGAACTGCTTGGCGGTGACCACGTCCACCGGCAGCGGGATATCGGCGCCACGCGCCTTGGCATCGGCCACGATCTTCTTCGCGGTGTCCAGCAGGTCCGGCTCGTACAGCGACTTGCCGACGTTGTGGCCGGCGGCAGCGATGAAGGTGTTGGCGATGCCACCACCGACGATCAGCTGATCGACCTTGCCGACCAGGTTGGCCAGCAGTTCCAGCTTGGTGCTGACCTTGCTGCCGGCGACGATGGCCAGCAGCGGCTTGGCCGGTGCATCCAGCGCCTGCGCCAGCGCGTCCAGTTCGGCCATCAACAGCGGGCCACCGGCAGCGACCGGGGCGAAGCGGATGACGCCATGGGTCGAGGCCTGCGCACGGTGCGCGGTGCCGAAGGCATCCATCACGAACACATCGCACAGCGCCGCATACTTCTTGGACAGGGCTTCATCGTCCTTGCCCTCGCCGACGTTCATGCGGCAGTTTTCCAGCAGCACCAGCTGGCCCGGCTGCACGTCGACGCCGTCGACCCAGTCACGCACCAGCGGAACCTCACGGCCGAGCAGCTCGGACAGGCGCTGGGCCACCGGCGCCAGCGAATCGGCTTCGCTCCACACACCTTCCTTCGGGCGACCCAGGTGTGAGGTGACCATCACCGCCGCGCCCTGCTCCAGCGCGCGCTTGAGCGTCGGCAGCGAAGCGGTGATGCGCTGTTCGGAAGTGATGCGGCCATTCTCGATCGGCACGTTCAGATCCTGGCGGATCAGCACGCGCTTGCCGGAGAGGTCGAGGTCGGTCATGCGGACGATGGACATGGGCAACTCTTTGGCTCAGGGACGGGATGCCGGGATACGGCAGACGGCCATTGTATCGGGTGCGGGTGGTGGGAGGGTCGATGCCTGCGGCAGGCAGAGGCGCACGGCAACGGCAACGGCAACGGCAACGGCAACAGCAACAGCAACTGCCAAAGCGCTGTCGCTTCATGATGCTGGGGCTGGGCCGGGGCGGTGTGGGCTGGCAGGGGGCGCCGTGAATCCGTCCATGGAGGCTTGTCAGCCGCATCCATGCGGCTGACAC
>NZ_JAWIRS010000006.1:48261-194236 GCF_036320005.1 Stenotrophomonas sp. SMYL11 | reverse complement strand
CGCCACAAGGGCTATCAATGCACGGATGCACAGTGGAGAGACGGCGATGAACATGCAGGTGCGGCGAGCGTGGTGGCGCGACCTTTCAGTACCGGCCCTCGTTGCCGGCTTCATTACTGTGCTGGTCGGCTTTGCCAGTTCAGCCGTCATCGTGTTCCAGGCGGCACAAGCCGTCGGTGCCAACCAGGCACAGATCGCCTCATGGATGTGGGCACTGGGACTGGGCATGGGTGTGACCTGCATCGGGCTGTCGCTGCGCTATCGCGTTCCGGTGGTGACCGCGTGGTCGACCCCGGGCGCGGCGATGCTGGTGGTCGGTGCCGGTGGCGCCTCGCTTGCTGAAGCCACCGGTGCATTCCTGCTCGCCGCGGTGCTGGGCATGCTGGCTGGCTTCTCCGGCATCTTCGCCCGGTTGATGCAGCGGGTGCCGATGGCGCTGGCCGCCGGCATGCTGGCCGGGGTGCTGCTGCGCTTCGGCCTGGACGTGTTCGTGGCCATGAACACCCAACTGGTACTGGCGCTGGCCATGTTCGCCACCTGGCTGGCCGGACGCCGCCTGTTCCCGCGCTATGCGGTCATCGCCACCCTGCTGGTCGGCATCG
Organism: Stenotrophomonas sp. SMYL11; assembly: GCF_036320005.1. NCBI lineage: Bacteria > Pseudomonadati > Pseudomonadota > Gammaproteobacteria > Lysobacterales > Lysobacteraceae > Stenotrophomonas > Stenotrophomonas sp. SMYL11. The sequence continues at coordinate 193,634 of NZ_JAWIRS010000006.1, read as the reverse complement.
CGGTCGCGGCCAGCCGTGGCCTGCTGCACGCACAGCAGGTGCAGCTGCAACTGGCGGTACCACAATGGGTGACCCCATCCTTGTCATGGACTGCAGTGGCCGGCATCGCCCTGCCCCTGTTCGTGGTCACCATGGCCTCGCAGAACATTCCGGGCGTGGCGGTGATGCGGGCATCCGGCTACGACGCCCCGGTGTCGCCGCTGATCGGCTGGATCGGTGTGGTCAATACGCTGCTGGCACCGTTCGGTGCATACGCACTGAACCTGGCGGCAATCACCGCAGCGATCTGCATGGGCCGCGATGCGCATGAGGACCCGGCACGACGCTATACCGCCGCGATGGCGGCAGGTGCCTTCTACATCGTGATCGGACTGTTCGGTGCCACCGTGGCCGCACTGTTCGCCGCCTTCCCGAAGGAGCTGGTGGCCTGCGTGGCCGGTATCGCGCTGTTCGGCACCATCGCCAACAGTCTGGCCAGTGCGCTGGCGGTGGAGCGGGACCGCGAGGCGGCACTGGTCACCTTCCTGGTCACCGCCTCGGGCGTCTCACTGGCCGGCATCGGCTCGGCGTTCTGGGGCCTGGTGGCCGGTGCGCTGTGCCTGGTAGTGCTGCGGCCCCGTCAGGGACGCTGACCTGCCCTACCCCGCCAATGCGGCGTCGACAGTGCTCAGCACCACCGCGATGACGATGGCGATCAGCGTGGCGACCACGCTGGTGCCGCCGCGCGCGGTCAGCTCGCTGCGCAGCCGTGCGTCATCGCCGCCGGTGACGGCACGGGACTGGGCGATCAGGCGCTGGCAGTGTGCCAGGTACCAGCTGTTGCCAAAGATGCCGGTGGTGACGCTGAGCGCGATGGTGATGACCAGCGACACACCTTCGGGCACATCCAGCAAGGTCTCCACCACGCTGATCAGCAGCAGCAGGCCAACCCACATTGCCGCCAGGCGGTACATCCTGCGGTACATCATCCAGATCGGGCCGAGCAGGAAGGCCGGCCAGTGCCAGGTGCCACTGCCCGTGGCAATGCCCTGATCCAGCCGCCAGCGCTGGCGATAGATCGGGAAGTTGCCGCCGACCACGCTGGCGTACAAGGCCATCTCGCCCTCCAGCCCGGCAGCCGCAGCCACATCCGGTGCAGCGACCGGCGCACGATAGGGATCGGACGGATCGCCGACACTCGGCGCGACGCCCTCAACCGCAGGGGCTGCGTCGATATCCGGGACCGGAGCCACCTCGATGGGCGTGGACGCCTGCTCCAGTTCCGCCAACGGCTGCCATGAGGGCATGCCTTCGCACCAGAGCAGCGTGCGCGCCGTAACCGTCCCTTCCTGCTGCAGCTGGCGAAGACCGGCCAGATCCACCGGCCCACTGCTCTGCCTGCCATTGGCGTACCACCATTGTGCTTCCTGCATGTTTTCCGTCCTTGCTACCTGCTTCGACAAACTGAAACCGCTGCCAGCGCTTACAGCGCGGTGCTGGCCAGGGTCTGCGCCAGCCGATGGCGTGCACCCGGCGCAAGCATGATCTGGTCGGGGCCGGCATTGGCCACCTCCAGGCAGACGTAATCGTGCCAGCCCTCGCCGACATCGGCCATCCTGGCTGCGGCCTCCGCACCGGGATTCCAGGCCACCAGTGTCTGGCTGCCTTCGCTGCGGATCTCGATCCGCCGCTGCAGTACGGGATCACGCAGCGTGTAATGGCCGCCGGCACCGGTATAGATGCGATCGCTGCGACCGGGGTCACGCGGATCGCGCAATGACCACGGTCCCTGTTGCAGGCGCAGCTGCGCATAGTCCTCGTACTTGTCCAGGTACTGCAGGCCATCAAGGCCCTCGACCTCGACCCGGTTGGCATCACCCACCCGGAAATAGCTGTGCAGGGCCTGGGTGAAGGTCACCGGCGAGGTTCCGATGTTCTCGGTGACGAGCTGCTGACGCAGCTGGCGGCCGATGCGCAGCTGCATCTGCAGGCGCAGGCCGGGATCGGCGCAGGGCGCAGGTGCCAACTGCAGCTCGACCTCACCGTCATCGTTCTGGCTGGCCTGCAGAAGCTCCCAGCGCGCGGTGCGCACCAGGCCATGCGCGGGCACATCATTGTCCTGGCCCTGGCGGCCGAACCACGGCCAGCACACCGGGACACCACCGCGGATGGGCGCGGGCAGCTCGGCGCGCGTGGGCGAAAGCCACAGCAGATCGGACTGCCCATCGGGAATGAACGACAGCAGCTGTCCGCCGAACACGCTGATGACCGCCGTCGCGCTGGGGGTGCGCACGTGCCAGGCCTCCAGCCCGTGATACAGGCCGCTGCTGATGTCCGGATCCGACTGCATGCGATGACGCTCCTTGAAGACCGCGGCGATGATGTCGCGGTCAGCGTGCCTGGGGCAAGGCCTTCTGCCCAGCAGGTGCGATGGCGGCCGCCTCTTCCTGCAGCGCGCGCAGGATGCGTTGGCCGGCACGCCCATCGGCATTGGCCCAGCCGAGGCGCTGCTGCTCGGACTGGATCGCGCGACGGGTGGCGGTACCGATCATGCCGTCGGCGGTACCGATGTCGTGGCCACGCGCCAGCAGCAGGGTCTGCAGCTGACGGCGTTCATCGCGGCCGATGCCGGGATCATCGGTCGGCCAGGCGGTGGCCAACCCATTGCCGTCACGCAGCTGGTCGGCCAGCGTGGCGATCGCCAGCGCATAGCTTTCGGCGGCGTTGTAACTGTAGATCGCGTCGTAGTTGCGGAACACCAGCAACGCCGGGCCCTTGTTGCCGGCCGGCAGCAGCAGGGCGGCGCGCGCATCCGCCGGCAGGTTGGCCGGAGCCAGCGCGCTGCCATCCAGCGCGGTCACGCCCTGCGCACGCCAGTCGGCCAGGGCGCGACGCTGGGTGCGCCCGGCCTGGCTGGCGTTGAAGCCGGCAGGAACGCGAACTTCCATGCCCCACGGCTCGCCGCTGCGCCAGCCGGCGCGCTTGAGGTAGTTGGCGGTGGACGCCAGCGCATCGGGAATGCTGCCGACCAGATCGCGGCGGCCATCGCCATCACCGTCCACGGCGATGCGTGCGTAGGTGCTGGGCATGAACTGCGTATGCCCGAAGGCACCGGCCCAGGAACCGGTGAGCCCCTGTGCCTGCAGGTCGCCACGGTCGATCAGCTTGAGCAGTGCCAGCAATTCACCGCGGAAGAAGGGTTGGCGACGGCCGGCGCAGGACAGCGTGGCCAGTGACTGCAGCAGCGGGCGCTTGCCGAATACGCGGCCGTAGTCGCTCTCCACGCCCCAGACCGCGACGATGGTGGCCGGATCGACGCCGTACTGCGCCGACACCCGATCGAGCAGGTCGCCATGCTGCTGCAGCATGGCGCGACCATCAGCCACGCGCTGGCGATCGACCAGCGCGGCCAGGTAGTCCCAGATCGGCGTGGTGAATTCCGGCTGCGCGTCGAGCAGGCCGAGCACACTGGGGTCCGGAGCAAGCCCGGCGGTGATTTGATTGAAGCGATCGGCGCTGATGCCCTGGCTGGCGGCCATGGCCTGCAGTCCCGAAAGGCAGCGGCTGAAGGCCGGATCGACGCTGGCATCCGGTGCTGCAGGCAACGCGGGGGGCGAGGCGAGGGTGGCGGCCAGGCCGAGCGTGATCAGAATGGGCATGGCGTCCTCCGTGTTGCCGTTGCACGGCCATCTTAGGGGTAGCGGTGCTGCTGAACCTGAAGGGGTACCGGCTGGCCGGCCGCCCTAGATGGCACGCAGCAGGCGCAGGCCGTAGGCGGGACTGTCGGCATTCCAGCGCTGCGTGACCTGCAGGCCCGCCTGCTGCAGCAGCGCCTCGAAGCTGTCGTCGGTGTACTTGTGGCTGTACTCCACACGGATCGGTTCGTCGGCGGCAAAGTGGAAGGTGCGGCCGTCCAGATGCACATCCTGCGCCCAGCGGCTGACCAGATCGGTTTCGATGCGCAGCCGCGCGGTGCTGTAGCAGGCACGGTGGTGGAAGCCGTCGAGATCGAAGTCGCTGCCGATCTCGCGATTGAGCCGGGCCAGCAGGTTGAGAGTGAACGCGGCGGTGACGCCCTGCGCATCGTTGTAGGCCGCTTCGATCAGTGCCGGGTCCTTGTGCAGATCGATGCCGACCAGGGCCAGGCCGTCGCGGCCCATCGTCTGGCGCATCGCCCGCAGCAGTGCGACCGCGTCTTCGCCTTCAAAGTTGCCCAGCGTGGACCCAGGGAAGAACAGCAGCCGTCGCGCGGGTTCGCGCTCGGGCATGGGAACGGCGACGGGGCGGGTGAAGTCGGCACAGACTGGCAGCATCTCCACCTCCGGCAACGCCGGGGCCAGATGATCGATGCTGGACAGCAGCGCGGCCCGCGAGATTTCAATCGGCGTGTAGGCCACCGGGTCGTGAAGTGCGGCCAGCAGCAGCGCGGTCTTGCGGCCGCTGCCGCTGCCCAGCTCCACCACGTGCAGGCGCGGGCCAACGCTGCGGGCGATGTCCGGCAGCACACGCTTCAGCAGGGCCAGCTCGGTGCGCGTGGGGTAGTACTCGGGGGTCTGCGTGATCTGCTCGAACAGTCGCGAGCCACGCGCATCGTAGAAGTATTTGGACGGCAGCTGGCGCGGCGTACGTGAGAGTCCGGCCACTACGTCGGAGAGGATCTGCTGCCGCCCGGGGGTGAGATCGGTCAACGCCTGCAGCGCGTCATGCACGGTGCTCATGTGAGGTCCCTGGCCAGGCGCAGCCCGGAGAACTGCCAGCGCGCCGGCGGCATGAAGAAGTTGCGGTAGCTGGCGCGCACATGGCCGCGGGGTGTCGCGCAGCTGCCGCCACGCAGCACCCACTGCCCGCACATGAACTTGCCGTTGTACTCACCGAGGTTGCCGGCGAAGGGACGGAAGCCCGGATAGGCGCCATACGCGCTGTGGGTCCACTCCCAGACATCGCCGAACAGCTGCCGTACTCCACTGCCCTGCGATGCCTGCGGGTGCAGCCGGTCGTCGTCAGCGAAATGGCCGCGCAGCGGCTGCGACGCAGCGGTGGCTTCCCATTCGTACTCGCTGGGCAGGCGCGCGCCGGACCAGCGGGCGCAGGCATCGGCCTCGTAGTAGCTGAGATGGCAGACCGGCGCGTGCGGATCCAGTTCGCGCCAACCGCCCAGGGTGTACTCGCGCTGCAGGGCGTCATCCCAGTACAGCGGGTGCTGCCAGCCCTCGGCTTCGCGCAGCGCCCAGCCTTCGCTGAGCCACCAGCGCGGTTCGCGGTAGCCGCCGGCGTCGATGAAGGCCCGGTACTCGGCATTGCTGACGGGACGCTCGGCCAGTGCGTGTGCGGGGAGCAGCACGCGGTGCGGCGGCGATTCGTTGTCGTAGGCGAAGGCGGCGTGGCGCGGCCAGGCGGCAGCGCCGACGGTGACGATGCGTTCGGGTGATTCGATCCAGCCCTGGGCACTGGCAGCGCCGGGGACGGTTGGCAGGTCGTCGCGGTAGGCCGGCTGCAACGGGTTACACCAGAACGCGTGCTTGATGTCGGTGAGCAGCAGTTCCTGATGCTGCTGTTCGTGCTGCAGGCCCAGCTGCAGGTGCTGCAGCGCCTGCTCATCAAGGTCACCTGCCGCCAGCCGCGATTGCACCTGTGCATCGACCTGCTGGCGGTAGTCATGTACCTGCTGCAGTGAGGGCCGCGACAGCAGCCCGCGCTGCGGCCGTGCATGCGCCGGGCCGATGCTCTTGTAGTAACTGTTGAACAGGTAGTCCCAGGCAGGGTCATGCGCCGATGCAGCAGCGAAGCCCGCCAGCACGAAGCGTTCGAAGAACCAGGTGGTGTGGGCCAGGTGCCATTTGCTCGGGCTGGCATCGGCCATGCTCTGCAGCATGGCATCTTCGGCGCTGAGGGGGGCCGCCAACTGCACGCTGCGGTCCCGCACATGTGCGTACTGGCGGGCGAGATCGCGCTGCGGGGCAGCGACGGCGGCGGGTACGCTGTCCATGTGGGCAGCATCGGCGCTGGACGGTGAGTGCAATGTCATGGTTCAGCGTCACTTCGTTCACATGGATGAGCCTGCCGCATTCAAGAAGCCACCCCGAACGCCGCTAACGGCAATGCTGCGGCCGCGTCGTCACCGCGCTGGAATTCCTGCTTGCCCCTGCATCCGCTCCGCCAGCCTGCGCACTACCTGTTCGTGCTGCCCGCCCTGCTGGTTGCCGTGGTGGTATGGACCGCATTGGATACCGCAGATGTGGCCAGCCCGGCGCAGCGCATCCTGCCCTGGCTGCTGGCCTGCCTCGGTGCCGGCCTGGCCCTGCTCTACCACCAGGTACGTCCGCTCTGCCTGCTGCTGGTAGTGGCGGTCATGTTCGCGCTGCTGCACCAGGATGTCGGCGGCTACCTGCGCAGCGGCCATGTCGGCGCGCTGACACCGCTGCGCTTCCATGCCATCTCGGCGTGGCTGCCGTTGCTGTTCGCCGGGCTGTCGTTGTGGCCGGAGCGCGGGCGGCGCCGCCACGACCTGCTGTTGCGCTCCGTCGCCAGCGGTACGGCATTGCTGATCTTCCTGCTGCTGGCCACGCAGCAGCCGCGCGGCATGCACGATCTGCTGTCGAACCGTCACTGGGCCTGGATTCCCGCCGACTGGAACGCGCTGGCGCAGCTGCCGGCGCTGCTGTTCCTGCTGGCCACGGCGGCGCTGGGCTGGCAGGCCTGGCGGCATCCGCGGCCGCTGCACACGGCAATGCTGCTGGCCCTGCTGTGCCTGTGGTGGATGCTGCCACGGGTATTCCTGCAGCCGGTGCTGCTGCCGGCGCTGAGCAGCGCCGCCCTGCTGCTGATGCTGGGTGCAATGCTGCAGGAGTCCTTCCACATGGCCTTCCGCGATGAGCTGACCGGCCTGCCCGGGCGCCGCGCGTTCAACGAGACCCTGCAGCGGGCACGCGGCACCTACAGCATAGCGATGGTGGATGTGGACCACTTCAAATCGTTCAACGATACCCACGGCCACGACACCGGCGACGACGTGCTGCGCCTGGTGGCCTCGCGGCTGGCGCGCGTGGGTGATGGTGGACGTGCGTTCCGCTACGGCGGCGAGGAGTTCGCGGTCGTGTTCCTGGACCGCCCGACAATGGCCTGTGTCGATGCCGTGGAAGCCTTGCGGCAGAGCATCGAGGACACCCGCATGCAGCTGCGTGACCGCAGCACCCGCAGCCGCGACGATGAGGCCGGGCGCCAGCAGCGCGGGCGCGGCGGCAGCGGACAGGTAGTGCAGGTAACGGTAAGCATCGGTCTGGCCGACACCCGCGTCGGTCCGCGGCCGGCGGCGGTGGTCAAGGCTGCCGACCAGGCGCTGTACGTCGCCAAGGACGGCGGCCGCAACCAGGTGCGCGCGTATGCCGAGCAGGGCGTGCTGGCAGTACGCGGTGGCTGAGGCTCAGAGCGCGTCGAGGTAGTACCAGCGGCCTTCGATGCGCAGGAAGCGGCTGTGCTCGGTCATCTTCACCGCGCTGCCGCCGCCCACCCGGTAGCGCGCGGTGAACCGGACCTCTGCGCTGTCGGCGCCAGTAACGGTGTGCTCGTGCACGGTCAGGCCCAGCCAATGCGTACGCTGGCCGGGCGCATCATCCAGCGACAACTCGGCCGGACGCGTGTCCGGGTGCCAGCTCTGGCGCAGGTAGTCGGCCAGGCCCCGCACATAGGCGCTGTAGCGCGAACGCATCAGCCGTTCGGCATCCGGCACGGCTTCACCGGCATGAAAGCGGCCGCAGCAGGCGGCATAGCCCGCGGGCAGGCCGCAGGGGCAGGGATCGGCGGGTTTTCGGCTCATGCGGGCATTGTCGCCGGGTTGCGCGGATTGATCCACGCACGGCACAGGTCGCCGGGTACAGGACAGGCGTATGCTGTCGCGCCCCCACATCGATTGATCGCCGTGCTGGAACTGGTTCCCCCTGAGTTGTGGTGGCTGGTGGTGATCGCCTTCATCGCCGGCCTGGTCGATGCTGCCGTCGGTGGCGGTGGGCTGGTGCAGCTACCCGGCCTGTTCACCGTACTGCCGCAGCAGACGCCGGCGATGCTGTTCGGCACCAACAAGTTCAGTTCGATGTTCGGCACCGGTGCAGCCGCCTGGCGCTATGCGCGCAACGTGCGCTTCCCGTGGAAGCCGGTGCTGTTCGCGGCCGGCACCGCCTTCATCTTCTCCTTCGCCGGGGCCACCGCGGTGAGCCTGCTGCCCAAGGACGCGGTGCGCCCACTGGTGCTGGTGCTGCTGATCGCGATGCTGGGCTACACGCTGTGGAAGAAGGACTTCGGTGCGCTGCACCGGCCGCAGGAAATCGGCCGTCGCGAGCTGGTGATCGCGCTGGCGATCGGTGCGGCAATCGGCTTCTACGATGGTTTCTTCGGGCCGGGCACCGGCAGCTTCCTGATCTTCCTGTTCGTACGTTTCTTCGGCCTGGATTTCCTGCGCGCGTCGGCGGCATCGAAGGTGGTGAACCTGGCCACCAACGTAGCGGCGATCTCGTTCTTCGTGCCGACCGGCAACATCCTGTGGCTGTTCGCGTTGCCGATGGCAGCGGCCAACATCATCGGCTCGGTGGTGGGCACCCGATTGGCGCTGAAGGGCGGCACGCCGTTCATCCGCAAGCTGTTCGTGGGGCTGGTGGTGGTGCTGATCGCGCGGATGGCGTGGGATACGTTCCGCGGAGCGTGATCCACCGCGTCGCTGGCGCCTGACTCCCATGTGGGCGATCAGATGAGGGGGCATGGCAGGACACGCCGTGAACCCGTCCATGGGGGCTCGTGAGCGCCATCCATGGCGCTCGCGGTCCTGCCATGCCCCCTCACCCAACCGCTGCCCGGCCTCTGCGCGAGCGCGGAATCTGGGAGCAAGGGCAAGAGCAGAGCGGCGTCCAGTAGGTGCCAACCTTGGTTGGCACGCGGTCTCCGATCGCGAAGAGCAGCCGAGCATGGCTCGGCTCTACAGGTCGCTGGACCGAGGCGGTCAGGCCTCGGCTTCTTCCGGTTCGTTGGCCTGCTGGCGGCTGCGCTCGGGCAGCTTCAGGCGCTTGCCTTCTTCGTCGTACTCGATCAGCAGCACGCCGGAGTCGTGGCGGCCGCTGATCTCGACAAAGCAGGCGCCACCGATGAACGGTTCCAACGTCATCACCGACTTCAGCGGGGTGGCCACCACCATCTGGAAGCCGAAGTTGTCGAAGATGTTCATCGCCAGCGCGGTGAACTCGTTGTCGGCCTTGTCGAAGGCTTCGTCGAGCACGACTGCGGCGTAGCTGGGCAGCTGGCTGTCGGCACCGCCGAGCTGGTAGCGCAGCGCTGCCGCCAGGCAGGTGGTAGCCAGCTTCTGGCGCTGGCCGCCGGACTTGCCGGCGCCGCTGCGGTAGATCTCGACCTGCTGGCGCGTTTCCGCATCCAGCTCGACGCCGATGAACTCCACGTGCATGCGCACGTCCAGCACCAGTTCGCGCCAGCGCTTGTCCTCGCCTTCCTGCGAGCCGAGGCGGTTGACCAGCTGGCGCAGCACGGTGAACTGCGACTCTGCCAGCTCGCGCTGCTCGGTCTGCTGCTGCGACAGCACCTCGCGCAGCTGCAGGTGGAACTCGCCCACCTCCGGCAGACGGCGGTCGCTCAGTTCGATGGTCAGCAACGTGCCACGGTTGAACGGCACCTGTTCCAGGCTGGCGTTCACTTCGTCCAGGCGCTGGCCGATCGACTTGCGGGCTTCGGCACTATGGCGCTGCAGTGCCAGCAGGTTGTTCTTGCTCTGGTTCTGCAGCAGGTCGAAGAAGCGCTCTTCGTGCTGCGGCAGGCCATCGCGCTCCAGGCGTTCGAGGCGTGCGAGGAAGTCCTCGGCCGAGGCCACCGAGACGGTGAAGTCGCCCGATTCCTCCGGCCACTGCTGGATGAAGCGGCGGAAGCAGCCGATCAGCTGGTTCTCGATGCGGTTGAGGTCCTGCTGCGAGGACGACAGCTGCTCGTTCAGCGCGTTGCTGACCTGGCGCATGTGCGCTTCCAGCGTTTCCAGGCTGAGCGGGCCCTGCTCCTGCAGGCGCTCGGCGAGGCCGGCCTCCTGCTCCTGGGCCAGGCTCGGCAGCACCAGTGCACGGCTCTGCTGGCGCGCGCGGTCGAGGCGATCACGCTCCTTGACCAGCTGGCCACGCTCGACGCGGACGTCCTCATAGGTGCGGCGGGACTGCTCGATGTCGGCGCGCACGGCGTCGATCTGCTTGGCCAGCTTGGCGAGGTCGGCATTGCCTTCGCGCAGGTCACGCAGGGTGGCTTCGATATCGCTCAGACGCTGCTGCGGGGCAGCGGTGTCGATCTCGTTCCAGCTGATGCTGACCAGTTCGTGGCAGGCCAGGCGGCGTTCGTTGTCGCGGTCACGCTGGCCGCGCAGGCGCGCAATGTCGGTCTCGCAGCTGGCGATGCGCTTGGCCAGTTCCTGTGCTTCGCGCTCGAAGGCGCCCACCTTGTCGTGGTTGTTGAAGCCGAGGATCCAGCGGCGACGGTCGCCCACCGCACTGCGGTCGTCCTTCTCGAAACGATCGCCCGGATGCTTGACCTGGCCTTCGCGGGTGATGCCGCGGTCGACGTTGCGCAGCTGCTTGGCATCGACACATTCGTAGTCGAAGCGCTTGCCGAGCTCGCGTCGCAGCCAGCTTTCGAACACGTGTTCGCGCAGTTCCAGCTTGTGCAGCAATGACTTCGCCGACGGTTCGCGCGCGAACGCATCATCATTGCGACGCACGCGGTAGTAGGTGAAGCGCATGCCCAGGTGGGTACGGTTCACCCACTCGGCGACGTCGTTGTAGTGCTTGTCATCGACCAGCAGCGACAGTGCGAAGCCGCCCAGCACGCGCTCGATGGCACCCTGCCAGCCCTGCTCTTCCGAGCGGACCTGGATCAGCTCGCCGACGAACGGCAGCGCCGCCTCGGCGATGCCGGTCTCTTCAGCCAGGCGCGCACGCAGCTTCTGCATCGGTGCCGGGATGTTGGACGGCGTGCGCTGCATCGCTTCGAGCTCGGCACGGACTTCACCGAAGCGGCGCTCGTCATCGCGCTTGCCGCCCAGACGATCGCTGATCGCGTCGTCCAGCGCCGAAGACGCACGCTGGCGGTCCTGCAGCTCGTTCTGCGCGCGCTCGACCAGCTCGGCGAAGCCGTGGGCGTCGTCCGGCAGTTCAGCCTGCAGCTGCTGCGCGGCCTGGCTTGCCTGCTCGCGCTTGGCCTGGCGGCGGTCGCGCTCGGCTTCGGCACGGCCCTGCTCGCGTTCCAGTTCCTCGATGCGCTCACCGCCCTGCTGGCGGCGCTGCAGTTCCAGCTCGGCCAGACGCTCGGTGTGGTTGTCGAGTGCGGCACGGCGCTGGGCTTCCTCGCCCAGCAGGCCACGGTCACGCACGTCCATCTCGCGCAGGCGCGCTTCGATCAGCGCCTGGCGGCGGCTTTCGCGGAAGCTGTCGACGCCGAGCTTCAACGCTTCGTCGTCGCCACGCTGGCGGTGCATTTCCTTCAGGTCGTTGTAGTAGGCGCGTGCCGGCAGCAGGGTTTCCACCTGGCGGCGCGCGGTGACCACCGCTTGGTGCGCGCCATCGAGCTCGGCAAAGTCGCTGACCAGGCGCTCGGCGGCGTCGAAGGTCTTCGGCGTGTCGAGCATGAAGTCGCGCAGGAAGACATTGAGGTCGCCCAGGTTCTTCGCCGACTGCGTCTTGTGCAGCAGGCGCAGCGCCATCTCGTTGTCGATGCCGAGCAGGTCGCGGAAGCGCTCGGCGTAGCCGGAGAAGGTGTCGAAGTGGTGCAGGTCGGACAGCTTCTGCTTGAGCTTGCGCAGGTCCAAGTCGAAACCACCAAGGTCCTTGGCGATGTCGAACGGGCGCTCGGCGATCATGTAGTGCTTGCGCACATCGCCGGCCGAGGTGCCGTTGCCGGAGATCCACAGCAGGCGCACCAGGCTGACCACGCGGCCATCGCCGGCACGGTATTCCAGCACCAGCGCGGTCCAGGTAGCGCCCTTGCGCAGATATTGGGTGGCGATTTCGCCGGTGCCGCTGTCCTGCTGGTCGGCCCACGCGCCACGCACGTAGGACACCAGGTTGCGGTCGCGGCCACTGCGCTCGGCTTCGCGGGCGGCGGCGTTGAAGTCGACGATGGCCGGCGGCGTCAGCAGCGCGGACATGGCATCGAGCAGGGTCGACTTGCCCGAGCCGGAGCGACCGACGAACAGGAAGCCGCGCTCAGCGATCGGCACTTCGGTCAGGCCGTTGAAGGTGCCCCAGTTGTGTACCTGCAGGCGGCGCATACGGAACTGCTGCAGACGCGGGTCCGGCAGGCCTTCGTTGAACAAAGCGGGAGTGTGCTTGGAGATAGCCATGCGGTGGTCGGGTCTCTCAGGCCTCGGCGGCCGGGGTTTCACGCAGCTGGCGGTAGACCGCCGAGAGCTGGGACACGTCTTCGGCGGAGAACAGCAGCTTCAGCGCCGGCGAGACTTCGTGGCGGTCTTCCTGGCCGCTGAGGCGGGTCAGGATGTGGTTGTCCTTCATTTTCTGCACCGCCGAAGCGACGCGGCGGTTGAAGCCGGCGCGGTCGGTGGACAGGTTCTTTTCATAGATGGCCAGCGCTTCGGCCATCTCGGCGTCGGCGACCACCGCGCGGTTGCCGCGCGCATCGGCCTCGGCCAGCTGCTGGCGCAGGTACAGCAGCAGCACCGAGTCGATGAAGGTCAGCGGCGACGTGCGCAGCAGCACCGGCGCGTCGACGTCTTCGGTATCAGCCTGGCGGGTGAACGCCACGCCGCTTTCACGATCAAGAACCAGTTCCAGGAACAGATCCGCCAGCGACGAGCGGATGGCCGCCTCGCTGCGGATCAGTGCAGGCCACAGCTTGGCGTGGCGCAGCTGGTCGATGCTGGGGCCGATCAGCAGCTGGCACAGCGCGCGACGCGCATCCAGCGGCAGGCGCCCGGTATCGCCGAGGTAATACACGTCGTTGCCACGGCGGGGCTGCGCCACGGCCGCCACCGGCTCGGCCTCGTAGGCGTCTTCCGCCACGTCGGCCTGCGGTGCGTCGATGGGATCTTCATGCCAGCTCATGGCGTCTCTCCTGGGTGAACCAAACCAGCGGGATGCGGGCGCGACGGATCTGGCCGTCGCCACCACGCCATTGCGCAAGCTCCTGCTCGCCGGCAACCACGTTGCCGAAGCGCGTGCCCAGCGACAGGTAGCCGATGACGCTGCCGAGGCCCTGCGGCGCTTCGCGCTGCGACAGGGCCTGGGCGATGCTGAGCCGCGGCTGTGCATCGAGCAGGTCGTGCAGGTCCTGGCGCAGCGTGCGGAAGTCGATTTCGGACGAGGCCACCAGGTCGCCGACGCTCTCCAGGCTGATCGCAGCGGCGTCGTTGTACTCGACGTTGCCGTCGACCTGGGCGCTGCGCGGATCGTGCAGTTTCCACTGCGACCACGAGCGCAGGCGGCTGGTGGTCAGCTGCAGGTCGCGGCCGATGCCGCGTTGTGCGGGGAATTCGTCACGCAGTGCCAGCGCTTCGGACTGCGCCTGCTTCAGCAGCTGGTTGAGGCGGCGCTGTTCCAGATAGCCACGGCTCTGCACGAAGCCGCGCAGGCTGCGCGCGAAGTTCTGCAGCACATCGTGCACCTGGCCACCGCGCTCGAGCATGGTGCTGGTGAAGCTGCGCAGGAAGTTGCGTTCGTTGCGGTCCAGGCGGCGCGCGAATCCACGCGCCAGCACCGCTTCCAGCGCGGCATCGAGCTGGGCACTCTGTTCGGCGTCGTTGAGCAGGCGCCAGAAGGCCTGGAAACTCCGTCCGGCGTCACTTTCGCCGATGACATCCACACCTTCGAACAGCTGCGACAACACATCGCCGCGCTCGCCCTCGTCGTCGATGATGCGTTCGCGGAAATCGCGGTTGAGCTGCTCGAAGTCATCGCGCACACGGCGGAAGTCCTCGGTCAGCTCGTCGGCCAGGCCGATGATCTGGCGGGTGCGTTCCAGCGCGCGCTTGCCGTCCAGCGCAACCACGCGGCCAGTGCCGACCCGGGCGATTTCGGCATCGATGCGATCGCGCTCGTCGTGCAGCGCGGACAGGCGCGCATCAGGATCGGCTTCGGTCTGCGCAGCCAGCGCCGATAGCTGCTCAATGACCAGCGCCAGGCGGCTTTCGGTGGCGGCCACGCGGGCCTGCTCGAGGCCGTCCGCGAAGCGGATCGCCTGCAGTGCAGCAGTGGACAGCTCGTACTGCTCCTGGTCGGCGCCTTCGGGCAAACGGCGTTCCAGCCAGCCCTGGGCCAGCCAGTGCGCGATGTAGGCCTGGGCGGTACGCGGCAGCTCGCGAGAGAGTTCATCGCCAGCCAGCTGGTCCAGCGCGCGCTGCAGTCGCTCATTCAGCACCGAGGACGGCAGCGTGCGCTCGCCGTCCATCAGCAGGCCCTGCAACAGGCCGATGATTTCCGGGGCGTGGTCGGCGGCAAGCAGCTTCCACTGGGGCTGTTCGCGCAGGTGGCGGTAACGGGCAATGCGTTCGCGATGCTTCATGCAGCGAAAGAAGTCTGTAGGGCTGACAGGGACGAGCCGCCATGCACGGCTGCCGCGTGGGCAGCCGAGGGCATGCCGGCCTGCAGGGGCCGGCGCGGTGCAGGCAAGCGGCTCAGCGCTTGCCGCCCACTTCGATGAAGCGCAGGAACTCGGCGCGGGTGCGCGCGTCGTCGCGGAAGCTGCCCAGCATCTTGGAGGTGACCATGCTGACGCCGCGCTTGTGGATGCCGCGGGTGGTCATGCATTCGTGGGCGCCTTCGACGACCACGCCGACGCCGATCGGCTGCAGCACATCCTGGATGCACTGGGCGATCTGCGCGGTCATCTTCTCCTGCACCTGGAAACGACGGGCGTAGGCTTCGACGACGCGGGCCAGCTTGCTGATGCCCACCACCTTGCCGGCCGGCAGGTAGCCGACGTGCACGCGGCCGATGATCGGCGCCATGTGATGTTCGCAGTGGCTTTCGTACTCGATGTCGCGCAGGACGATCAGTTCGTCGTAGCCGGCCACTTCCTCGAAGGTCCGCTCCATGTAGGCGCGCGGGTCGTCGCGGTAACCACTGAACCAGTCGCCATAGGCTTCGGCGACACGGCGGGGGGTATCCAGCAGGCCTTCACGGGACGGGTCCTCACCGGCCCAGCGCAGCAGGGTGCGCACGGCATCCTCGGCCTGGTCCTGGGTCACGTCGCCCTGCGGGGCGGCCTTTTCGTTGTTCTTGCTCATTGCGTACAGCGTCCCGAACGGGGGGCGAGCATCGTACCCGACCGGGGGGTGGGTCGTCCTGTTGGGACGGTTCATCGGGGGGTCTTGCGGCGCCTCGTTGCAGCTGAGCGAGAGGGGGAGGGGCAGGCCAGGCAGGACACGCCGCAAGTACGTCCCTGTAGGCTCGTCCACGGCATCCATGCCGTGGACGGTCCTGCCCGGCCTGCCCCTCCCCCTCTCCGACAGTTTCCTGCGGGCGCGGCCGGGCCGCCCGAAAGCGGGCGCAAAAGCGGGGGTTCATGGCTTCGGAAGCAGCGCGCCGCTGCTGTGGTGTCTTCTGCTTTGGTGGGTGCGGATCTTGGTCCGCACTGCTTCTGCGCTTGCCTTTAAAGAGTCAACCCACCGCGCTCGCGGGATGTGGGGTGGGTGGTGGAGGGCCGGGCGGGGCAGGGCCGTGAGGCGCATGGATGCGCCGATCGAGCTTACATGGACGTACTTGCAGCGTGCCCTGCCCCGTCCGGCCCTCCGCCGCCCCAACCGATAGCCAGCAGGCGCAACGCTTTCCTCAACCCACCCATTCATAAAAACCATTGATAGGAATGAAATTAGTAGTATCCTATCTATCTCTTATGGACCGACCCCTCGACGAGCGCACCGTGCTGCAGATGCAGCTCAGCTCCGGCCTGCTGTACGCAGGGCGGCAGTGGCAGCGCCTGGCCGACAGCCGGCTCGGCAGCTACGGCATCTCCACCGCCTGCACCATGCCGCTGCTGATGATCGGCCGCTCCGGCGGTGGCATCCGCCAGGTGGCGCTGGCCCAGCAGCTGGGCATGGAAGGGCCTTCCCTGGTGCGCCTGCTGGACAAGCTGTGCGCCAGCGACCTGGTCCGCCGCGAGAGCGACGCCAGCGACCGCCGCGCCAACCTGTTGTGGCTGACCGACGCCGGCCAGGCGCTGGTCAGCGAGCTGGAAGACCAGTTGATCGGCCTGCGCCAGGACGTCTTCGGCGAACTGTCCATGGATGAACTGCACGCCGTGCTGAAGGCATGGCGCCTGCTGGCCGAGGCCGCCGACCGCATCACGTAAGCGCACTGCCCCCCAACACCGCCGCTGCCGTGCACGCGCCAGCGGCTTTTACCCGTTGCCGTTGTTTCGTTGTTCCTCCCCTCCCCCACCTCGCCCACGCCCCTACCGATGCCCGGTGAATTCAGTCTCCACGGAGTGTTCGTCCCGACCCTGCTCGGGTTGATGTTGTTGGCCTATCTGGTCAACAGCGGCCTGCACGCGCTGCTGCAGCGTGCCGGCGCCTATCGCCATGTATGGCACCCGGCGCTGTTCAACCTTGCCCTGCACGGGATCGTGCTTGGCCTGCTGTTCCACCTCCTGCGTTGGATGCAATCGTGAACAAGATCGTGAAGAAGACCCTGCCGGTGCTGCTGACCGGCGCAGCCGTGATCGTCGCCCTGCTGGTGCTGCGCCAGCTGTGGGTCTATTACATGGATGAGCCGTGGACCCGCGACGCGCATGTTGGTGCCGACGTGGTGCAGGTGGCGCCGGATGTGTCCGGCCTGGTCGAAACGGTGCAGGTGGCCGACAACCAGGCGGTGAAGAAGGGTGACCTGCTGTTCGTGGTCGACCGTGCCCGTTACCGCATCGCGCTGGAGCAGGCCAAGGCCAGCCTGGGCGAGCGCCAGGCCTCGGTGGCACAGCTGCGACGCGAGATCGGCCGTGACCGCAGCCTGCAGGACCTAGTCGCCGCCGAGGACGCCGAAGTGCGCCGTGCCAAGCTGCAGGCCGCACAGGCTGCGCTGGCCACCGCACAGGCGGCGGTCGACCTGGCCGAGCTCAACCTGAGCCGCACCGAGGTGCGCGCACCGGCCGATGGCCGGGTCAACGACCGCACCATGCGCGTGGGCGACTACGTGGTGGCCGGCAAGCCGGTGCTAGCGCTGCTGGATACCGGCTCGTTCCGCATCGATGGCTACTTCGAGGAAACCCGCCTGCGCGGCGTGGCCCCGGGGCAGCGCGTGGACATCCGCCTGATGGGTGAATCGACCCCGCTGCGCGGCCATGTCGAGAGCATCGCCGCCGGTATCGAGGACCGCTACCGCAGCAATGGCAGCACCCTGCTGCCGAACGTGACCCCGGCCTTCGACTGGGTGCGGCTGGCGCAGCGCATTCCGGTGCGCATCGCCATCGACGAGGTGCCCAAGGGTGTGGAACTGATCGCCGGCCGCACCGCCACGGTGACCGTGGACACCGGCCGCCATCCGCACAACGACAAGGCCGGCACCGCGCCGACACAGGCGGTCCTGTGAACGCCGCCCTGCCCCGTCTCGGCCTGATCGTCGCGCTGGCCAGCCTGGCCGCGTGCAGGACCGTCGGCCCGGACTATGCATTGCCGGAAGGCTCGGCGTTCAAGCGCCCGCAGGCCAATGCCGCCTTCATCGATACCCAGAACCCGCAGATCGCCGCCAACCAGGCGCTGCCCGACCGCTGGTGGTCGCTGTACAACGACCCGGTGCTGGATGGCCTGATCACCCAGGCACTGCGTGACAACGTGGAACTGAAGGCCGCCGATGCGCATCTGCGTCGCGCCGCAGCGGTATACGAACAGGCGCTGGACGCCGGTGGCTTCGAGTACGAGGCCGAGGCCGGGATCAGCCGCGCACAGCTGTCGGCCGAATCGTTCCTGCAGGAGCACGAGCTGCCGGTGATCAACCTGGCCGATGGCAAGTTCGCGGTCAGCTACCAGTTCGACCTGTTTGGCAAGCTAAAGCGCGGCGCCGAAGCGGCCCGTGCCGACGAGCAGTCGGTCGCCGCAGCGCGCGACCTGGCCCAGGTCAGCGTGGTCGCGCAGGTGGCCGACAGCTATCTGGAAATCTGCCACGCCAACCACGAACTGCACGTGGCCGAGCATTCACTGCAGCTGCAGCAGCGCAGCCGCACGGTCACCGAGCGCCTGATCGCGGCCGGCCGCGGCACACCACCGGAGCTGGCCCGCGCCAATGCCCAGGTGGCGCTGCTGGAAGCTGCACTCCCGCCGCTGCAGGCGCAGCGCTCGGCCGCCGCCTATTCGCTGGCCGCGCTGCTGGGGCAGACCCCGGGCCAGCTGCCGGCCGGTGTGATCGACTGTGCACATGCCCCCAGCCTGGCGCAGCCGCTGCCAGTCGGTGATGGCCGTGCACTGCTGCAGCGTCGCCCGGACGTGCGCCAGGCCGAGCGCAAGCTGGCCTCGGCCACGGCGCGGATTGGTGTCGCCACCGCCGAGCTGTACCCGGACATCCGCCTGGGTGCCTCGCTCGGTGCCGCCGGCCTGCTGGAAGACTTCGGCACGCCGATGACCCAGCAGTGGTCGATCGGCCCGCTGATCTCGTGGACGCTACCGTCCTCGGGCACGCACGCACGCATCCACGCCGCCGAAGCCGGTGCCGATGCCGCGCTGGCCGAATTCGACCACACCGTGCTGCAGGCGCTGCGCGAGACCCAGACCGCGCTGGACCGCTATGCGCAGGACCTGCGCCGGCTGCAGTCGCTGCGCATCGCGCAGGAGCAGGCCGCACTGGCCGCCGAGCAGAACCGCAGGCTGTACCAAGGCGGCCGCACGCCGTACCTGTCCAGCCTGGATGCCGACCGCAGCCTGGCCACCAGCGACGCCACCCTGGCGGCCGCCGAAGCGCAGGTCTCGCGCGACCAGATCCACCTGTTCCTGGTGCTCGGTGGCGGCTGGCAGGCCGGCGCCGCCGCGCCCAGCGCCTCGACCGCAGCGAAGTAAGCCATGAACGCGCTGACCGACCGCCAGGCCTGGCTGTTCTCGATCAAGACCTACCTGGCCGCGGTGGCTGCGCTGTACATCGCCATGGCCGGCAACCTGTCGCGCCCGTACTGGGCGATGGGCACCGTGTACATCGTCAGCCAGCCGCTGCTGGGCCCGACCCGGGCCAAGGGCGTGTACCGCATCGTCGGCACCCTGGTGGCCGGCCTTGCCACCCTGCTGGTGCTGCCGGCGCTGGTGGAGACGCCGCTGGTGCTGAGCGCGGCGATGTCGATCTGGCTGGCCGGCTGCCTGTTCATGGCCCTGCTCAACCGCGGCCCGCGTGGCTATGCATTCCTGCTGGCCGGCTACACCACCGCCTTCATCGGCTTCCCGGCGGTGACCTCGCCGGAGACCATCTTCGACACGGTGGTGGCACGCAGCGAGGAGATCATCCTCGGCACGGTGGTGGCGGTGCTGTTCGCGTCGCTGCTGTTCCCGGCTTCGGTACGCCCGATGCTGCGCGCGCGCATCGGCAACTGGATGGAGGACGCCGCGCAATGGTGCCGGCAGATCCTTGAACGTGGCCGCGCGCATGCGCCGCGCAACCGGCTGGCTGCCGACCTGGTGCAGTTCGAAGCGCTGATCGAGTTCCTGCGCCGCGATGATCCACGCCATACCGGTTCGGCGGTGTCGATGGAGCGCCTGCGCGAGCGCATGCTGCTGCTGTTGCCGGTGCTGTCGTCGATTGCCGACCGCCTGAGTGCGCTGCGCAGCGATGGCCAGGCCCTGCCGGAAGGGCTGCCGGCACTGGTCGACGATATCCACGACTGGCTGGACGGGCCGACCAACGCCAGCGAGTACGCCCGCCTGCGCGCGCGCATCAGCGCACTGAAGCCACAGGTGGACCGCGACCTGCAGCATCTGCAGCTGGCCAGCCTGCTGCTGCGCCTGGAAGAACTGGTGGACCTGTGGCAGGACTGCCGCACCCTGCAGCATGCGATCGACCACGGCACCGCGCCGCTGGACCGCGCGCACTACCGCATCCGCACCGAACGCGTGGCCGCCGACAAGCACGTCGACTACGGCATGGCGCTGTTCTCCGCGCTCAGCGCCGGCGTGGCACTGATGAGCTACTGCGTGCTGTGGATCGCGCTGGGTTGGGAAGGCGGTGGCAACGGCGCGATGATGGCCGCGGTGACCGCCGCGTTCTTCGCCGCACAGGACGACCCGGCACCGAGCATGGTGTCGTTCCTGGTGTGGGCGATGGTCGCCTCGGTAGTGGCCGGTGTGTACCTGTTCGGCGTGTTCCCCGCGGTACACGACTTCGGCCTGCTGGCATTGGTGCTGGCGGTGGCGTTCCTGCCGCTGGGTCTGATGCTGCACCACCCCAAGAGCGCGCTGTTCGCACTGCCGCTGACCGTGAACCTGGCCGCGCTGCTGAGCCTGCAGAACACTTACAGCGCCAACATCCAGACCTTCCTCAACTCGTCCATCGCGATGTTCATCGGCATTGGCTTTGCGGTGGTGATGACCCGCCTGTTCCGTTCGGTGGGTGCCGAGTGGACCGCGCGCCGCCTGGTGCGGCAGGGCTGGACCACGCTGGCCGAAGCCGCCGAAGGACGTGGCCAGCAGGACCGCCAGCGCTTCGCCGCACGCATGCTCGACTTGCTGGGACTGCTCGCACCGCGCCTGGCGGCAACGCCGGAGGGCAGCGACATCGCCTCGGTGGACATGCTCAACGAGGCGCGCATCGGCCTGAACATCCTGCAGCTGCGTCGCGCACGGCTGGAACTGCCCGAGCGCAGCCGCGAAGCGGTCGAGCACATCCTGGAAGATGTGGCCGTGCACTATCGACGACAGATTGCCGTGCGCAAGCCGATTATGGCCGCCGAAGCGCTGCGCGAGCGGCTGGATACCTCGTTGGGCCGGGTCGGCAGCGTGGCCGCGTGCAAGGCGCGCGACGAAGCGCTGATGGGCCTGATCGGCCTGCGCTTCGCACTGTTCCCGGAGGCCAAGGCATTGGCGCCGGGGCTGGCGATGAGTGCGGCCGCACAGCCGTAGCGCGATACCCTGTGCGTCCACAGACTCCGCGCAGGGGTCAGAGCCCTCTCCTGCGGAGAGGGATCCGACCCTGGCGCTGCAACAGGACGGTTCAATGAGTTACGACATGATGGTGTTCGAGGTCAGCGCCGCCCCACGCGAGGCCGCGGCCTTCATCGCCTGGTTCGAGAAGCAGACGCAGTGGAACGAGCGCCACGAGTACGACGACCCGGCGGTCAGCAGCACGGCGCTGCAGGCGTGGTTCGCGGAGATGGCACAGGACTTCCCGCCGTTGAACGGCCCATTGAGCCACGACGATAACGAACGCGCCGAGGTGACTGAGTACAGCATCGGTAGTCAGGTGATCTACGGCGCGTTCGCCTATTCGGTGGCTGAGCGCGCGCACGGGCGGGTGCAGGACCTGGCCGAGAAGCACGGCGTGGGCTTCTTCGATGTGAGTGCCGATGAAGCGGCGATCGTGTTCCCGGATGGCCTGGTACTGTTCGCGGAATGAACGTGGCGGCAGGGCTGCGCCCTGCACCTGCCGGAGCAACGGCAACGGCAACGTCAAATGCGCGCTATCCGTGGGTTGGCGGGGTGGCTCCGGTTGCGCGGGACGCTGCAAGTCCCCCTCCAGGGCCCGGCCCAGCCGCTGGCGGCTGTGCGTTCGGGCGCTTGCGAAGCAGTGCTTCGCAAGCAAAGCGCCCTCACCCACGTAAGCTCGGTCGCCGCTTGCTCGTGTGCGCTGTCCTGCGCACACGGCAAGACCGGGGTTGGGCCTCCTGCCCAACCCGCCCGAGGCATGCCTCGGGCCCATGCGGCTCACGCCCCCTCAACCGGACCCACCCCACCTTCGACAGTTTCCCGCGATCTGTCGGAATGACATGGCTTGCTTCTGGTGGGTGTCGACCTTGGTCGACACGGTAGATCCACACCATGCGTGGATGAAGGCGCGCGTTATGATTGGAGGAATTGGAAGGACTGAGGTCAGAACAGCTGGCCCTGCACCGTCGGTTCTTCGATCGCTGTCGATGGCGCTTCGATCACGCCTTCCGCACCCAGCCGCCAGGCCAGGCCACCCAATCGGCTGGCGTGGCGTTTCAACGCAGCCTGCAGCACATCAGCGCTGCCCGCAACATGCAGGACCTGGCGGGCGCGGGTCAGGCCGGTGTAGACCAGTTCGCGCGACAGCACGCGGCTGTCCTGGCGCGGCAGCTGCAACCACACTTCATCGAACTCAGAGCCCTGTGCCTTGTGCACGGTCATCGCAAAGGCGCTTTCGTGCGCA
This sequence comes from Stenotrophomonas sp. SMYL11, assembly GCF_036320005.1. Lineage (NCBI taxonomy): Bacteria > Pseudomonadati > Pseudomonadota > Gammaproteobacteria > Lysobacterales > Lysobacteraceae > Stenotrophomonas > Stenotrophomonas sp. SMYL11. The sequence continues at coordinate 171,327 of NZ_JAWIRS010000006.1, read as the reverse complement.
GGTAGCGCGGCCGGATGGAAGGCGCGCGGCTGGTCGACGCTGTCGCCAGGGAACCAGGCCACCATCGCACCACTGCCATCGCGCAGGCAGATGCCGATATCGCCGTTGAACAGGCGGTGCCGATAGCTGTTCTCGATGACCAGCAGCAGGCGACCCTGGAAGTAGCCCGGGGTGTTGCCGGCCAGCAGCTGTTCGATGCGGCTGTTGAGGCCGCGCGCACCCTGCGGGCCTTCGCGCAGCGCGGTCAGCACGCGCAGGCGCCCGGCCTGCTGCAGGGCATGTACCGGGTCGGCAGCCTCAGCCAGTGCGCGCCAGTGGCCCAGCAGGTGCTCGCGCTGGCCTCGCAGTGGATCGGCTTCGCCTTCGTGGAAATGCACGCCGGCCAGTTCACCACTGCGCAGCAGCTGCAGCGCGGTGCTGCTGTCGCCCTCGCGCACGGCATGGGCCAGCGGTGCCAGGTCCAGCGCATTGCTCTGCCGGTAGCCGCGCTGCAACTGTACGCGACGCCCGGCGAAGGCGCGTGGTGCCGCCTGCGGCTGCAGCGTGGCCGGAAGCAGCAGATCATGCAGTGCCTGCGCGTCATCGGCACGGGTACCGATGCCATCACCGCTGGCACGCAGGATCGCGCTGAGCACGTCGCCGGCTTCGACCGACGGCAGCTGGTCGGGATCGCCAAGCAGGATCAGCCGGGTGCCGCTGGCGATCGCGTCGACCAGCTTGGCCATCATCGGCAGATCGATCATCGAGGCTTCGTCAACCACGACCACATCCACAGGCAACGGATTGTCGGCGTGGTGGCGGAAGCGCGGTGAATCGGGAATCACCCCGAGCAGGCGATGCAGGGTCGTGCCGGTACTGGGCAGCGCCGTGCACAGCGCCGTGTCCAGTCCTTGTTCCTGCAGGCGTTGCACGGCGACGCGCAGGCTCTCGGCCATGCGCTCGGCGGCGCGCCCGGTGGGCGCGGCCAGCGCCACCTCGGGCAGCGGCTGGCCGGCGTGCCGGGCCTGCGCCGCCAGCAGCAGCAACAGCCGCGCGATGGTGGTGGTCTTGCCGGTGCCCGGGCCACCGGTGACCAGCGCCAGCGGGTGGCGCAGGGTCACGCCGGCGGCGCGTGCCTGGTGGTCCTCGCTGCCCGATGCCTGCGGGAACAGCTGCGCGAACAACGGCGCCAAACCGGCCATGTCCGGGGCCGGCAGCGGATGCCGGCCGATGCGCTGCAGCCCAGCCGCCAACTGACGCTCGTACTCGCGGTAACGGCGCAGGTAGAGCAGGCCGTTTTCCAGCACCAGCGGTGCATCCGCGGCGATGGCATCGGCCTGCTCCGGCGTTGCGACCCACGGCGATGCGCGCAGCTGTGCCAGCCAGTCCTGTGCGGCGGGCCACTCGGACACACCCTCCAGCAACCGCTGCGGTTGTGCCGGATCGAACGCGGCATGGCCCTGCGACACCGCCAGCGACGCAAGCGCCGCCGCCAGCGCCACACTCTCAGGCGTGTCGTCGCGCAGCCGCTGCAGACTGGTCGCCAACGCGTGGTCGAGGGTGCGTAGCTGGCCCTTCTGGTGCAGTTCCTTCAGCAGGCTCATGCGCTGGCTCCACGCGCACGCGCGGCCAGTTCGGCCTGGGCCTGTTCGCCACCGGCGAACAGCGCGTCGAGCGCATCCACCAGCGCCAGCGGGAAACGGTCCACATGCACGCCATTGCCGGCCCGGTCCAAGCCGCGGCAGAACAGGTAGCGGATGCCTCCCATGTCACGCTCGTAGTCGTAGGCCGCGCCCAGCCGGAAGCGCAGCCAGCGGTGCAGGGCCACGGTGTAGATCAACGCCTGCAGGTCGTACTCGCTGTGGCGCATGGCAATGGCCAGCAGGTCCGGGCTGTAGCCGGGCAACCGGTTGGACTTGTAGTCGAGCACGTACCAGCGCCCGTCGCGCACATAGGTCAGGTCGATCATGCCGGTCATCAGCCCTTCCAGCCGACGGCGCTGGCCGAAGCCGCGACGCGTACTGGAGACCCCATGTGCATGCAGCACCTGCAGCAGCGCCGGCACCGTAGTCGGCTCGATGGCGAAATGGAAGTCGATTTCCGCGCGACGCTCGCCCTCGCCCAGGCTGTGCAGCGCGCCGCCTTCGGGTAGCGGCACGGTGAGCGTGTGGCCGACCAGCGGCACCAGCACCGCCACGCCATCGTCCAGATCGACGTCGGCATAGCCTTCGTCGTGCAGTGCCTTGCGCAGCACCTCGGCCTGGCCCTCTGGGGCTTCCAGGCCCGGCTGCCAGTCAGCCCAGGCAGCGAAGTCGACGTTCTCCATCGCTTCGTGCAGCACGTTGCCGAAGCGACTGCCCATGAAGCGCGGGTCGATCGGTGTGCTGTCCTCGGCCGCCGCAGCGGGTTCCGGCAGCGCTGGCTCCAGCGGCAGTTCCGGGCCCGCGGGTTCGTCGGCGGCGGGCGCCGGCAGCTCGGTGGCGGCGGCTTCAATATCACTGCCAGCGCCCGCATCGGCATGCGCCAGCTGGGTGAAGCTGTACACCCACCAGTCGTGCGGTACGCGCCGGGTCAGGGCACGCACCGCCGGAAGGTCACCTTCCACTTCGGCCGCCAGCTGCGGCAGCGCGGGCGCTGTCTCGCTGTCATCGATGTGCACATCGGCGTGCGCGCGCAGCGCCTGCAGGTCACCCAGCAGCGGCGCCAGCCGCGTCCTGCCGAGCCCGGCCAGATCACCCACGGCGATCCACAGCGCATGCTCGGCACGGGTCAGTCCCACATACAGCAGGCGCGCATCCTCGGCGCGCTGCTCGCGCTCACGTTGGCTGCTGGCCGCTTCCCAGGCCTCGTCCTTGTCCAGCTTCCAGTGCAGCTGCCGCTCGCCGCCGACGTGCACGGTGCAGTGCGAGGCGGTGTTCGGTGCGCCGCCGTCGATGCCGACGAAGGGCAGGAACACCAGCGGATACTCCAGGCCCTTGCTCTTGTGCAGGGTGATGATCTGTACGCGCCGCGCATCCGATTCCAGGCGCAGCAGCTGCTGCTCGTCATCCTGGTCGGCGCTGGCCATCTGTCCCTGCAGCCAGTCCAGCAGGCCGTGCATGCCGAGCGCCTGCGCCGAGGCTTCCTGCAGCAGTTCGCCCAGCTGCAGGTAGTTGGTCAGGCGGCGCTCGCCGTCGATCAGCGCCAGCAGGCGTTCACCCTGCGCGGCACAGACATCGGCGATCACCGCGAACGGACCACCGCGCTGCCAGCGCTCGCGCCAGTGCAGCAGCTGCGCCTGGAACCCCCGTTGCAGGTCGCCCTCGCGTTCCATCGCCGCGATCGCGCTAGCCCGCTGACCCAGCAATACCGTGGCCAGCGCTGCACGCAGGCGGCCTTCGTCGGCCGGTTGCAGCAGTGCCAACAGCAGCGCACGCAGATCACGCGCTTCGGGGGTGGAGAACAGGCTCTGCTTGCCAGCTGCCACCGCGGGAATGCCGACCGCGGCCAGCGCCCGTTGCACCAGCGTGGCCTCGCGGTGCGAGCGCACCAGCACCGCGATATCACCGGGCTGCACCGGGTGCCCACGCAACACGGCGTTACCGGCCCGCGCATCGACCAGGATCTGGTGAATCGCGGCCACGCAGGCCTGGGTCGCTGCCTCACGCGAGGCGTCCGCACTCATCGCCTTGTTACCGCCACTGCGCAGCACGCGCAGGGTGAGTGCCGTGGCGGCATGGCCATCACGCTGGTAGTCCTCGTCGATGCGCACGCCACCGGGCCGCACCGGCTCGAACTGGATGTCGCGCTCGAGGAAGGCGTCTTCGCCACCGTTGTCGTACAGCGCCTGCAACGCACGCAGCACAGCCGGTCGCGAGCGGAAGTTCTGGTCCAGCACCGGCGCCTGCTGCGCCACCTGCTTGGCCTTCAGATAGGTGTGGATGTCACCGCCGCGGAAACCGTAGATCGCCTGCTTGGGGTCGCCGATCAGGAACAGCGCCGGCGCCAGCCCGAGTTCGCGCACCTCCGGCGAATTGCCGAACACGGTGTGGAAGATGCCCCACTGGCGATCATCGGTGTCCTGGAACTCATCGACCAGCGCGATGCGGTACTGCGCACGCAGTTGCTTGACCAGCATCAGCCGCTGCGGGCCTTCCAGGGCAAGCGCTACGCCATCGATCAGATCGTCGTAGGTCTGTACCCGGCGCGTGCGCTTCAGCGCCTGCAGGCGTTGCATGGCTTCGCCGCGAAGCGCGTGCAGGAAATTCAGCGCTGTAGCACGCAACCAGGCGTCGCGTTCGGCCAGCAGCGCGACATAGCGCGCCAACGGTGCCTGCAATGGCGACGACGGCGTGCGATCGGGGAATTTCTTGTTGGTCTTGTCGGCCAGGACCTCCGGCAGCAGTGCCGGCAGGCGCTCGCTGACCAGCAGCTCGCGCGGGTCGCCGCGCCCGGCCCAGGCCAGCAGCTGCCGGCCCAGCGGGTGCAGCCAGCCCAGCTTGTAGGACACCCCGTTGATCCACTTGTTGTCGACCGCATCGCAGAGGTCGATGAAGAACTGCTCGCCATGTTCGCGCACGCTTGCGGACAGTGCCTCGGCCGCGCTCTGCAGCGCCGGGTGTGGATCAGCCAGCGTCAGCGGCTGTGGCAACGGGTGCAGTGGCGGCGTGCCCAGCAGCGCGCGCAGATCGGCAGCCAGCGCGTCCGGGTTGGACCACAGCCAGGTCAGCGGTTCCAATGTGGCCGGATCATTGGCATGCACGCGCCACAGATCAGCGGCCAGCTCCTCCAGCAGTTCGCGATCGCTGGCCAGCAGTTCCGGCGGATCAAAAGTGTGGCCGCTTTCCAGCGCATGCTCGCGCAGCACGCGGGTGCAGAAGCCGTGGATGGTGAAGATTGACGCCAGATCGATCTCGTCGGCAGCCACCTGCAGGCGGCGTTTCAATGCGGCGGCGCTCTCGTAGCCGCCCTGCAGATGGCGCTGCAGCACGTCGCGGGTCAATCGCACGTCCGGTGCTTCACCCTCGGCCGGCTCCAGATCGACCAGGCGTGCGGCCAGTGCCAGGCGCTCGCGGATGCGCTTGCGCAGTTCCTGGGTGGCGGCGTCGGTGAAGGTCACCGCCAGGATCTGGCCGATACGCAGGCCCTGCTCCACCACCAGTCGGGTGAACAACGTGGCCAGGGTGAAGGTCTTGCCGGTGCCTGCGCTGGCCTCGATGAGGCGGATGCCGTCCAGCGGCAGGGCCAGATAGGGATCGCCCGCCAGACGCTGGGTTTCCTGATCGGCGATGGCGGTGTTCATGCACTGCCCTCCTGGCGTGCATCGGCGCCAAGCGTGCGGCCTTCGCGCACCGCGCTGAAGACCACCTGGCTGTTGCGCAGCAGGTCGGCATAGCTGGCGTCGGTGGCAAACGGGTCGGCACCGCGCAACAGCAGCTGCCAGGCGTCGCTGCTGGATTCGCCCCAGCTGCGGTCGCTGCCATGCCACTGCCTCCAGCCTTCGCTGCGCTGTTTTTCTGCCGGCGCGTTGTACAGCACCCAGCCGGTGTACGGGGCAAAGCGCAGCGGCTCACGCAGGCCGCGCTGGCGCAATTGCAGCAGCGCACGCAGCGCGTCGCGTGCAGCGGGGGCGCTCAGTGCTGGCAGCACATGCGGGCCGGGACCGGCGTCACCGCCATCGTGGAACTGCACCAGCGGCAACGCATCGCCGGCGGCGTTGGCCAGCAGCCAGTCCAGGCCCTGGCGGATCACTGCATTGCCATTGAGCGTGCCGGCGCGCAGGCGCACCAGCCCTCCGGGATGCCGATCAGCCACGCGGCCGTGCAGGCGTACGCCGTCGATGTCCACTTCATAGCGACGGCTTTCCAGCGGTTCGCCCTGCATCCAGCCCAGCAGCGCACTGGCGTAGGGGCGGGTCTTCAATTGCTCGACCTCGAACTGACGCTCGCCCAATGGACCCGAGGGCAGCAGGCCGCGTGCGCGCAGGCGCGGATACAGCGGCTCGGTATCGCCGCTGAGCGTGGCGCGCACCACGGCCGCCTGCACGCTGCGCTTTTCCGGGCCGCGCGACGACAGCACCAGCGGTTCCAGGTCATCGACTTCCTCAACATCGTCGGCCAGGCGCAGGCCCAGCGACTGTGCGAGGAACTGCCCGGCCGGGTCGCACAGGAAACGGCGCAGGGTATCGAGCGCGACCTCGTCCTCCACTGCGTCATCGAGCGGCGACGGCAGCGGTGCGTCGAACCAGGGCTGCAGTCCACCGCGCTGGCCGGTGAGGCGACCGGCCGCCGGATGCCACTGGCGGCGATAGCTGAAGCGGCGTGGATCGCCGTCACCGAACGCGGCTGGCGAGAACGGCTGCAGGGCATGACGCACGGTGAAGTCACGGACCGCCGCAGGCGGATCGAGGTGATACGCGGCGGCGGCATCGATCAGTTCACTGACCAGCACCGACGGCTCGCGCACGCTGCCATCGCGCGGATCGGCACCCAGGTAGCTGAGGTAGAACACCTCCTGCGCGGCAACGAACAGCTGCAGGAACAGGAAGCGGTCATCCTCGCGGGTGGAGCGGTCGCCCGGACGGCGGCGCGGCGTGTCCAGCTCGGCGGTGAGCTGGTTGAGACCGGCCGCCGGGTCGCGGCGCGGGAAATCGCCATCATTGAGACCGAGCACGCAGATCACCCGGAACGGCAGCAGGCGCATCGGCACCATGCGGCCGAAGCTGATGCCACCGGTCAGCAGCGGTGCTCGCGTATCTGCCTCGCCCAGCGCCCCGGCGAAGTGCGAACGCACCACCTCCGGCGGCACGCCGTCTTCGAAACCGGCCTTGGCGGCATCGTCGGCAAACTGGTTGAGCAGCTTGCGCAGCCGCTCCAGCGCGCGCTGGCTGTTGGGCGAGGTGGGCGCGTTCGGCAGCAGTGCATCCAGCAGCGACAGCAGGCGCTGTCGCCACTGCGCCGGGGTCAGCAGTTCGCCCAGGCGGCGCTGGTAGATGGCCAGCACGCGCAGCAGGCGCAGCAGCCGGTCCAGCGCGTCCAACGCGCCGCCTTCCAGTTCGATCCACGGCGCCACGCCGGCCAGGTCGGCCTCGCTGCCGGTGGCATGGCCGAGCACCAGGCGGTCCAGTGCGAACTGCCAGGTGTAGGCGTCGTCGGCCGGTGCCTGGTGCTGATGGCGGTGTTTCGCGTCCAGGCCCCAGCGTGCGCCGGCTTGTTGCAGCCAGCCATGCAGGCGGTCGAAGTCCACCGCTTCCAGCCCGGCCGCTTCGGCCAGCGGTGCACTGGCCAGCAGGTCCAGCACTTCATTCAAGCCGAAGCGCGAGACCGGCAGGCCCAGCAGGTGCACGAACACATCGGCCAGCGGTTCACCGGCCAGCGGGCTGCTGTCGGCCAGCGCATACGGAATGTGCTCGTCCTCGCCGCCGCGACCACCGAACACCGCTTCCAGGTACGGCACATAGGGATCGATGTCCGGCGCCAGCACCGCGATCTCGCGCGCCTGCAGCGGCGGGTCGAAGCGCGGGTCCTGCAGCAGGCTGCGCAGCTGGTCATGCAGTACCTGCAGCTCGCGCAGGCGGGTGTGGCAGGCGTGTACCTGCAGGCTGGGGTCGTCGCTGCGCAGGCCGTCGCGCAGCTCGCCCGAGGGCAGTGCGCGGCGGTGGAACAGGTCACGTTGCAGGCGATGCAGCAGGCTGTCGGACAGACCGCCTTCGTCCAGGGTCGGCCGGGTGTCCTCCTCCGGATCGGAATAGGCGGCGATCTCGCCGGCCGGATGCACCACCTCGTAGCTGCCCAGTACCGCCATGAAGTCGCGGCCCGCCGCGCCCCAGGCTTCCAGCAGGCGGTTCTCGCCGGCCGCTTCACCGAAGGGGTCGGGTGCGCCGCTGCGCAGGCGCTCGGCCAGTGTCTGCAGATCGCCCCAGTACGACTGCACCGGAGTGGGCATATAGAAGTGCAGCTCGCCCACCCGTGCCTGGGTAGCCATCACCCGCAGCACGTCGGGCGAGATGTTGAGCGTCGCAAACGCAGACATGCGCGGTGGCAAGCCCTGTGGCAGCGGCTTACCGGCACCCTCGAAGCGGTCCAGGTATTCCTGGATACGGCGGGCGCGGTAGTCGTGGCCACGGGTGATGGTGCGCCACAGGATCGCCTGCGGGTCGGCCGGATCGGCGCCGGCGGCCCAGCGCAGCAGCCAGTCGCGGCGCCAGGCCTGGTACTTCTCGAACACCGAGGCCAGCTCGCCAGCCAGCGCCCACGGCTTCAATGCGTCATCGCCGGCAAGATAGGACTGCAGCGCGCGCATCGGTGGCTGCGCCAGCAACGCCGGGTCGCGCAGGGCCTGGTACAGCTTCCAGTGCAGGCCAGCCGCGTCCAGATCGTCCTGCTCGCCGCTGACGTTGGCCTTCAGCGCGCGGGCCACGAACTCGCCCGGGGTGAGGAATTCGAGGTTGGCGGCGACGCCGAATTCCGCGGCCAGTGTCGCTTGCAGCCAGCGCCGCATTGCCACCTGCGGGATCAGCACCACTTCCGGTGCCAGCAGCGGCTGGCCCGGTACCGGCGCACGCACGTTGCGTGCCAGCAGCGCGGCCAGCACGTCCAGGGAGTTGGAATGGTAGAGGCGGAAATCGCTGCCTGGGTCACTCATCATGCACAGTGTGCAGGACGGCAGGCAGTATTCAATGCTTGGCTCGCCAACGGTACGGATTGTTCCGGGACGCCGGCCGATTGTCCCGGCCTCTGCCAGGGCGTGTCGTGCAACAATACTGCACCGTCCAGTCTGCTTATGTTCAGCCGGCGGGCCCGATCCTTCGATGTCTAAAAAACGTTAATGGTGCCCATGTCGGCTTCCGCCTCCAGTCTGGTGCAGTTATCCAACGTCCGCATCGACCGGAGCGGGCGCACGATCCTGCGCGACGTGTCGCTGCAGGTGCCCAAGGGCAGCATCACCGCTGTGCTCGGTCCGTCCGGCAGCGGCAAGTCGACCCTGCTGGCGGCGCTGACCGGCGAACTGCGCCCGGTCGCCGGCGAGGTCACCCTGTTCGGCAAGCCGATTCCGCACGACAGCGGCGCGCTGCTGGAAATGCGCAAGAGCGTGGGCGTGCTGCTGCAGGGCAACGGCCTGCTGACCGACCTCACCGTGGCCGAGAACGTCGCCCTGCCGCTGCGCACGCACACCCGTCTGCCGACCGCCGTGCTGCGCCGCCTGGTGCAGATGAAGCTGCATGCGGTGGGCCTGCTGGCCGCCGCCGATGCCTGGCCGCGCGAGCTGTCCGGTGGCATGGCGCGCCGCGTGGCGCTGGCCCGTGCACTGGCGCTGGACCCGCCGCTGATGATCTACGACGAGCCGCTGACCGGGCTGGACCCGATCGCCTCGGGGGTGATCATGAGCCTGATCCAGCGCCTCAACCACAGCCTGGGCCTGACCAGCATCATCGTCAGCCACCACGTGCACGAGACCCTGCCGATCTGCGACCAGGTGATCGCGATCGCCAATGGCGGCATCGTGTTCCAGGGCACGCCCGAGGCGCTGCAGTCCAGCCAGGACCCGCTGCTGCGGCAGTTCCTGCACGGCCAGCCCGATGGCCCGATTCCGTTCGATGCCGCACCACGCGCGAGGGTTGCCTGATGCCGTTCGTCCAAGCCACCCGCTCGCTTGGCCGCGCCGGCCTGTTCTCGCTGACCGTGCTGCGCGGTTCGCTGCCCACGCGTGATTTCCTGGCCGAGCTGACCCGCGAGATCTACAAGATCGGTGCGCGCTCGCTGCCGATCATCGCCGTCGGCGGTGCCTTTGTCGGCCTGGTGCTGACCCTGCAGGGCTATCGCACGCTGACCACCTTCGGTGCGGCCGACGCACTGTCGACCCTGCTCGGGCTGTCGCTGTACCGCGAGCTGGCACCGGTGCTGACCGCGCTGCTGTTCATCGGCCGCGCCGGCAGCTCGATCGCCGCCGAACTGGGGCTGATGCGTGCCACCGACCAGATCAAGGCGCTGGAGCTGATGGCGATCGACCCGGTGGCCAAGGCGGTGGCGCCGCGCTTCTGGGCGGCGGTGCTGACCGTGCCGCTGCTGACCGGCATCTTCTGCTCGCTGGCGATCAGCGCCAGCTACTTCGAAGCCGTGCACGTGCTGGGCCTGGACAACGGCGTGTTCTGGTCGGCGCTGCGCAACAGCGTGGACTTCTGGGACGACTTCGGCGTGGCGATGCTGAAGTCGGCGATCTTCGGCGGCACTGCCGCGCTGGTCGCCGCCTACGTTGGTTTCCACGCCGAGCCGACCATTGAAGGCACTTCGGTGGCGACCACCCGTGCGGTAGTCAATGCCTCGCTGCTGGTACTGATGTTCAACTTCGTGCTGTCGGCAATGTTGTTCACCTAACCCCTCCACCGGCGGTGCGCAGGCGCGCGCGGCCACAACGACTCGATCAGGTAATCCACATGGCCATCCGCGGTCCCAGACTCGAATTCTCCGTCGGCGCTTTCCTGCTGCTGGCCCTGGCCTCGCTGATGGTGCTGGCCGTGGCCTCGACCAACCAGCGCTGGAGCTGGGGCAGCGAAGGCTACGACCTGAAGGCACGCTTCTCCCAGGTCGGCCAGCTGCGCAAGCAGGCGCCGGTGAAGATTGGTGGCGTCACCGTCGGCCAGGTCGCCTCGATCGACCTGGACCCGGTGAAGTTCGAATCGATCGTGACCCTGCGCATGGACAGCAAGGTCAAGGACCTGCCGGCAGACACCTCGGCCGGCATCTTCACCAGTGGTTTGCTCGGCGAGAGCTATATCGGTCTGCAGCCGGGCGGTGATCCGGACGTGCTGAAGGCCGGCGACGAGATCGTCTTCACCCAGCCGGCAGTGGACCTGATCCAGCTGGTCGGCAAGTACATGTTCAGTGGCGGTGCCGGTGGCGGCGCTGCTCAGAAGCCCAACGATGGCGCGCAGGCGCCTGCAACGGAACCGCAACCATGAAGATGAAACTCATCCCGGCCCTGCTCGCCTCGGCGCTGCTGGCAGCCACCCCGTTCCTGGCCCAGGCGCAGGCCGCCGCACCTGCCGCTGCCGCAACGCAGAGCCAGGCCGGCAAGGTGGTGATCGATGCCAGCAGCCGCATCCTGTCCACGCTGCAGCAGCGCAAGAGCGAGTTCACCAGCAACCCGGCCAGCCTGCGCAGCTACATCGACAGCGAGCTGACCCGCACCTTCGACCGCGACTACGCCGCGCGCCTGGTGCTGGGCCCGCACGCCCGCGGTGCCTCCGACGCCGACATCAAGCTGTTCGCCGATGCCATGGCCGACAGCCTGATGCAGCGCTACGGCTCGACCCTGCTCAACATCCAGGGCAAGCCGAGCTTCCGCCTGAAGGGTGAGAGCCCGCTGCCGGGCAACCGCGGCGTGCGCGTGAGCACCGAGCTGGTCCGCGCCGGCAACGAACCGACCCCGGTCGAGTACTGGATGCGCAACGTGAACGGCCAGTGGAAGATCTTCGACGTCAACATCGAAGGCATCTCCTACGTGCAGACCTTCCGCAATCAGTTCGACACCCCGCTGCGCCAGAAGGGCATCAAGCAGGTGGCCAACGAACTGCACAGCGGCAGCATGCAGGCCGGGCCCGCGGGCAATGGCAAGTAACGCACTGGCGCTGCTGGAAGGCGACACCCTGCGCCTGCGCGGGGTGCTCGACCGTGCCGCGGTGATCGCACTGTGGCCACAGCTGCAGGCCCTGCCGGCGAAGCTGTCACGGCTGGAGCTGGGTGAGGTCGAACGCGTGGACAGCGCCGGCCTGGCGCTGCTGGCCGAGCTGGCCGCACGTGCGCGCAAGAGCGGTCACCCGCTGGCAGTCTCCGGCGCACCGGCCGGCTACAACGAGCTGAGCGCGGCCTACCGGCTGTCGCCCGACCTGGATTTCAACGCTACTTCTGCTGCGAGCTGACATGAACGTCGTACGCGCTGTCCCCCTGATCGTCCTGGCCACCGCCCTGAGCGCCTGCGCCGGCAAGCCCGCACGCAGCGATGCACCGGCGGCCAGCACCGTGGTTCCGGCCAGCTCGGCCGCCGAGGCCCCCGCCACCGCCGATACCGGCATGGCCGAGGCGGCACCGGTGACGCCGGTGGCCGCTCCGCCGGCCGCCGCTGCATCCGCACCCGCCTCCCCGGCGACCAGTGCCGATGCGGACGCGGCGAACACCGCCACCGCAACCGCACCCGGCGGTGACGACGACTTCGATGCCCTCTATGGCGGTGCCGGCAACACCGGCAGCATGGCGGCCTACGATCCGTGGGAACCGTTCAACCGCAAGGTGCACACGTTCAACAACGCGGTCGACCGCGGTATCGCCCGTCCACTGGCCACCGCCTATACCCACGTGGTGCCACGCTTCGCCCGCACTGGCGTCAGCAACTTCTTCAGCAACCTGCGTGCACCGGTGACCATCACCAACCAGCTGCTGCAGGGCCGTGGTGCCGATGCCTGGGATACGCTGGGCCGCTTCCTGATGAACAGCACGCTGGGTATCGGCGGCCTGTTCGATCCGGCCAGCAAGGCGATGGTTCCCAACCGCAAGGAAGACTTCGGCCAGACCCTGGGCGCTTGGGGCTGGCGTCGTTCGCGCTACGTGGAACTGCCGTTCTTCGGCCCGCGTACCGTGCGCGATGTGTTCGGCCTGGCCGGTGACATTCCGCTGTCGCCGATCCGCAACATCGAGGAGGACAAGGTCCGCATCGGCCTGCAGGGCCTCCAGCTGGTCGATACGCGCGCGCAGTTGCTGGCGGTGGATGACCTGCGCGACTCGGCCGTGGATGAGTACGCCCTGGTGCGCGATGCCTGGCTGCAACGCCGCAATTACCAGATCGAGAACGATCTGCGCGGCAAGCGCGAGCGTGGCCAGGATGATCCCAATTCGCCGATCCCGGTCGACGCCATGCCGATGCCGCAGTGGGGCAATTGAGCGGCAGCCAGGCATGATCGAAAAACCCCGCCGCGGCGGGGTTTTTCTTTTGTGGCCTTGTCGGGACCAGGACCCGTTCCCATGGGACGGGATTCGACCCCCGGCCCATCAGGCGGCCAGCGCCGCCTCGATGGCTTCGCGCAGGCGCGCGTCGTCGGCCGCCACATCCGGGGCGAAGCGGGCGATGACCTTGCCATCACGGCCAACCAGGAACTTCTCGAAGTTCCACAGCACCGCCGGTGCCGGATGGATCGGGATCTCCTTGCTGGCCAGACGCTCACGCAGCGGGCCTTCGCCGATCGACTGCGGCTGGGCAGCGGTCAGCTGCTGGTACAGCGGGTGGGCGTCGTCACCGGCCACGCTGATCTTGGAGAACATCGGGAAGCTGACGTCGTAGGTGAGCTGGCAGAACTGCTGGATTTCCGCCTCGCTGCCCGGCTCCTGGCCGAGGAAGTTGTTGGCAGGGAAGCCCAGCACTTCCAGGCCCTGTGCCTGCTTTTCCGCATACAGCGCCTGCAGGCCTTCGTACTGCGGGGTCAGGCCACACTTGGAGGCGACGTTGACCAGCAGCAGCACCTTGCCCTGGTAGTCGGCAAGCGAGGACGGCTGGCCGTCGATGGTGGTGAGGGAAATATCCTGGATCGAGGTGCTCACGCGGGGGCTCCGGCAACAGCGGGGAATGGCCCACCAGCATAGCGCCGCGCGCGCTGTTGTAGAGCCGAGCCCACGCTCGGCTCATCGGCGAGGCAGCCGAGCATGGGCTCGGCTCTACAGGACATCCTCAATCCACGCAGATCGTGCCCTGCGCCTTTCCATCCTCGATGCGCTGGCGGCAGCCGAAATTCTGGCGCACGTCGCGCTGGCAGGTACCGGTGGCGGCACTGCCAGCGGCCACCTCGGCACCGGTCAGGCACTGGCCGGTGCAGTCACTCCTGCGGCTGCAGGCCTTGCCGGCGTCTACATAGGGAATCACGCACTGCTCACGCTGCAGCCGGCCAAGCCGCTGCAGGGTGCCACCCGCTGCCTGGCAGTCGACGTCGCGCGCTTCGCGATACGCCTCGGCCGCTTCGGGGCTGATGGCTGCGGCGGGTGCCGCCACCATATCGGCGGCCGGTGGTGCACTGCTGCAGGCGGCAAGCAGCACGGTCAGGACAAGGCTGGTGAAGCGGCGCAGGCGCATGACGATACCTGATCGAGGCGGACAGGCCGCCAGCATACGCATCGGCGATGCAGGCGGCGTGTCAGCGTGGCTCAGGCCTCGTCGCCGTCGCCTTCACTGCCTTCGTCCTCGCCCGCCGCATCACCCTCGGCCAGATCGCCGAGCAGCGACTGCGCCTGTTCGGACGCCAGCGACTCCACGCCCCGCAGGCGCCGTTCGATGGTGCGGGTCTTGCGGCTGGCCTCGCCGATGCTGCGACCCACCGTGGTGATCTGCTTCTCGGCCTTTTCCAGGATGCCGGCGAACTTGCCGAACTCGCTCTTCACCGCACCCAGCAGGCTCCACACCTCGCTGGAACGCTGCTCGATGGCCAGCGTGCGGAAGCCCATCTGCAGGCTGTTGAGCAGCGCGGTGACCGTGGTCGGGCCGGCCACCACCACGCGGTGCTCGCGCTGCAGCAGGTCGACCAGGCCGGGGCGCCGGATCACCTCGGCATACAGGCCTTCAGTAGGCAGGAACATCACCGCGAAATCGGTGGTGTGCGGCGGTGCGATGTACTTGTCGCAGATCGACTTGGCCTGCACGCGTACCGCGCGCTCCAGCTGGATACCCTGCAGCCGCACGCCCTCGGCGTCGCCCTGTTCCTGCGCATCCAGCAACCGCTCGTAGTCCTCGCGCGGGAACTTGGAGTCGATCGGCAGCCACACCGGCGTGTCATCGCTGCTGCGACCCGGCAGGCGCACGGCGATATCGACCATCTCGCCACTCTCCGGGCGCACCTTCACCCCGCGCGCGTATTGCTCCTGGGTGAGCGTCTGCTCGAGGATGTTCTCCAGCTGTACTTCGCCCCAGCTGCCGCGGTTCTTGACGTTGGTCAGCACGCGCTTGAGGTCGCCCACGCCGGTGGCCAGCTGCTGCATTTCGCCGAGGCCACGCTGCACCTGTTCCAGGCGCTCGGAGACCAGCTTGAAGGAATTGCCCAGCCGCGTTTCCAGCGTCGACTGCAGCTTCTCGTCCACGGTGTGGCGCATCTGCTCCAGCTTCTGTGCGTTGTCGTTCTGCAGCGCGCGCAGCTGTTCTTCAAGCGTCGTGCGCATCTCGGCGATGCGCTGCTCGTTGCGCTGCGTCAGTTCCTGCAGGCGCAGGCCCAGGTTCTCAGTCAGGCGCTGCTGCGACTGCGCGCCCTCCTCGCGGCCCTTGCGTGCATCGTCCACCAGGGTCTGCCGCAGCGCGCCAAGCTGGGTATCGGTACGCCCGGTGAGTTCCTGCAGCTGCTGGCCAAACGCATGGATGCGGGCTTCCTGCTGCTGGCCGAAGGTTTCCAGCTGGCCGCGCAGTTCCTGCAGGCGCTGTCCCATCAACGCCGCGCCCCGCTGCTGGCTCTCGGCCGCTTCGGCGCGCGCCTTTCGGGCATCTTCGCCCAGCGCTTCGCGCAGCAGGTCCAGGCGCTGGTCGGTGCGGGTGGACAGATCGGTCAGCGCGCGGGCGAAGCCATCGAGCTGTTCGCGCAGCTCGCTGCGCCCGGCGCGCGCCTCCTCGCGCACCGCCTGTTCCAGGCGGTCATGCGGCGGGCGGCGCAGCAGGGCGACCAGCTGCAGGATGAGCACGGCCAATAGAAGGCCGCCAATAAGCAGATATTCGGTTTGCATGGGGCAAGTGTAGGCTGGCCGAGTCTCAACTGCTGCGTCAGGACCATGCTCACCCTGTACGGAAAGGCGACCTCGATCAACGTCCGCAAGGCACTGTGGCTGGGCGCCGTGCTGGATCTCCCGCTCCACCACGAACCGGCGCCATCGTCGGCGCTGCTGGCCACGCTGAACCCGAACCGGCAGGTCCCGGTGCTGCGCGATGGCGACTTCGTGCTGTGGGAATCCAACAGCATCTGCCGCTACCTGGCCACGCGCGCCGGACGCGAGGACCTGCTGCCCGCCGCGGCGCAGGCCCGTGCACGGGTGGAGCAATGGATGGACTGGCAGGCCAGCGACCTCAACAGCGCATGGCGCCATGTGTTCATGGCGCGCGTGCGCCAGCATCCGGACTATCCGGATGACGCCCGTGCCGAGGCCAGCCTTGCGCAGTGGAACCGGCTGATGGCGATGCTGGATGCGCAGCTGGCGCGCCACGCATACGTGGCCGGCGCTGACTTCACTCTGGCCGACATCGTGCTGGGGCTTTCCACGCAGCGCTGGCGCAGCACGCCGGGCGGGAAGCCGGTGCTGGCGAATGTCGATGCGTGGTTCGAGCGGCTGCGGCGGCAGCCGGGGTTTGCTGCGCACGTCGACAACGGTGTTGCCTGAGGGGTGGGGTCTTTTTGCAGGGCTTGCAGCCCTGCACCTGCAGAAGCCGAAGCCAGAGCAACAGCAGAAGCGGGCTATCCGTGGGATGGCGGGGTGGGTCCGGTTACGGGGGACGCTGCAAGTACGTCCCTGTAAGCTCGGTCGCCGCATCCATGCGGCTCACGCCCCCGCAACCGGACCCACCCCGCCTTCGACAGTTTCCCGCTGCTGATGGTGGGTGCCGACCGTTGGTCGGCACGGGTTCGGATCTGGTAGGTGTCGACCTTGGTCGACACACGAGTGAAGCGACCGGCTTTTGCTCTTTTTTTTCTTTTCCGTGGCTGGACGCGCACGGAAATTGTCAGAGGTCGGGGGGGGGGGGGGGGGGGGGGGGGGGGGGGGGGGGGGGGGGGGGGGGGTGGGGCGGGGGGGGCGGGGGGGGGGGGGGGGCGCGAGCCGCGCCCCCCCCCGGGTGGGTTGCGCGGGGGTGTCGGCCGCATGGATGCGGCTGACAAGCCTCCATGGACGGATTCACGGCGTCCCCCGCGCAACCCACCCGCCCGACCAAGCGCAGGGTTTTGCATTCCGCGACCAGCCACGAGGGGCTCAGCCGTTGGCCTGGATCCTTACCAGCCTTCCAGCACGATCTTGCCCTTGGCGCGGTGGCTCTCCAGCACTGCGTGAGCGCGCCGCAGGTTGGCCGCGTCGATGCGCCCGAAATGCTCGCCCAGCGTGGTCTGCAGCACGCCCGTGTCGATCAGCTCGGCCACCCGGTTCAACAGGTCGTGCTGGCGCTGCATGTCGGCGGTCTTGTACAGCGGCCGGGTGAACATCGATTCCCAGTGCAGGGAGAGTGCCTTGCGCTTGAGCGCCATCACATCGACCTGGCCGGGATCATCAATCAGCCCCAGCTGGCCCTGCGGCGCCAGCAATTCCACGATCTGCGCGTAGTGCTGGTCGGAGTGGGTCAGGCTGGCCACGTGCTGCACCTCGCTGATGCCCAACCGCACCAGTCCCTCGGCCAGCGGCAGGCTATGGTCGATCACGTGGTGTGCGCCCATTGCGTACGCCCAGTCCTGGGTATCCGGACGCGAGGCGGTGCCGATCACGGTCAGCCTGGTCAGCTTCCGCGCCAGCTGCACCAGGATCGAACCAACGCCACCGGCAGCACCGATCACCAGCAGGGTCTGGCCTTCGCCGCCGCCCTCGGGGATGCGCAGGCGGTCGAACAGCAGTTCCCAGGCGGTGATCGCGGTCAGTGGCAGCGCGGCGGCGGCGGCGTCATCCAGACTGGCCGGCTTGCGGCCGACGCTGCGTTCGTCCACCAGCTGGTACTCGGCATTGCTGCCCGGGCGATCGATGACACCGGCGTAGTAGACCGCATCGCCAGGCTGGAACAGCGTCACCTCGCTGCCGACCGCGTCGACGATGCCGACCGCATCCCAGCCCAGCACGCGCGGGCCATCGGTGGCCACGCCGCGGCGGACCTTGGTGTCGACCGGGTTCACCGCCACCGCGCGTACCGCCACGCGCAGGTCACGCGGGCCGGGCTGCGGCAGCGCCAGTTCGATGTCGATCAGGGCCCGGGCATCATCGATCGGCAGGCCGGCGTGGGTGTAGGCAATGGCGCGCATGGCAGCGGTCCAGTGGGAAAGGAGGCGACAGGTTGCGCCGCGCGCGCTCCCGCAGAAAGGCGCAGAATCGGGCAGCACTTTCACTCTGGCAATGAAGATGATCCGCTTCGACGACCTGCAGCTGTTCGTCCGCACCGCCGCGCTGGGCAGCTTCTCGCAGGCCGCCCGCGAAGCCGATCTGCTGCCCGGCCAGGTCGCCGCGGCAGTGGCGCGGCTGGAACGCGAGCTGGACCTGCGCCTGTTCGTGCGCACCACCCGCAGCCTGCGCCTGACCGGCGAGGGCGCGCTGTACCTGCCGTACGCGCAGGAGGTGCTGGCCACCCTGCGCGAGGGCCAGGCGCGCGTGCAGGGCGAGGACACCGAGCTGCACGGCACGCTGCAGTTGTCGGCGCCCTCGGACCTCGGCCGCAACCTGCTGCTGCCCTGGCTGAGCGCCTTCCGCGCTGCGCACCCGCGGCTGCGCCTGCACCTGCGCCTGTCCGACGAAGTGGCCGATGTGTTCCGCGACCCGGTCGACGTGGCCATCCGCATCGGCCACTTCGACGACGCCAACTACGTCGCCCTGCCTCTGCTGGAAGGCAACCGGCGCGTACTCGCGGCCTCGCCCGACTACCTGCAGCGGCGTGGCACGCCCACCTGCCTGGAGGATCTGCGTGAGCACGATTGCCTGGTCTACCAGCTCAGTGGCCGCGCCTACGATCGCTGGTCATTCGAGGTCGACGGGCGCCGCAGCGTGATTCCGGTGCGCGGTCCGCTGGTCTGCGACGACGCTGATGTAGTGCGACGCTGGGCCGTGGCCGGCGAAGGCATCACTTACAAGTCCTGGCTGGACCTGCGCGAGGACGTGCTGGCCGGGCGCCTGCAGCTGCTGCTGGACGGTGTTGGCAGCAGCATCCCGCTGCAGCTGGTATGCCCGCACCGCAAGCAGTTCTCGCCGGCCGTGCGACAACTGCACGCGCAGCTGCGCCAGCACCTGCAACCGCTGCTGTCTGGCATGCCCACTGGCATCACCCGCCCCCTGTCGCCAACGACGGCACTGGCCGACAATGGCGGCCCCCCGTAACAAGAGAACGCCGCCATGCCGTGGATGGGCATCCAGGACCTGTGGACGTTTCTGGTCGCTGTGCTGGTGTTTCTCGCCCTGCCCGGCCCTGGCACCTTCACCCTGCTGACCGCCACCGGCCGTGGCGGCGTGCGTGGCGGCTACACCGCACTGGCCGGCCTGCTGGTCGGCGATCAGATCCTGATGTGGCTGGCGCTGGCCGGCGTGGCGGCGCTGCTCAAGGCCAACCCGCTGGTGTTCCACGCCGTTCAGTACCTGGGTGCGGCCTACCTGGTGTGGGTCGGCATCAGCCTGCTGCGCACGCCGAAACACGAGGGTGGTGACGCCGGCCCGATCCGCATGCAGCCGGGCCGCTACTTCCAGCAGGCGATCCTGGTCAGCCTGCTCAACCCGAAGGCGATCCTGTTCTACATGGCCTTCCTGCCGCTGTTCATCGATCCGAAGGCACACCAGGGCATCGCGACCTTCGCCGCGCTGGCCGGCATCATCCTGGTGGTCAGCATCGCCTACTGCTCGATGCTGATCGGCGTGGGCAACCTGGCCCGTCGCCGCTTGATCCAGCACCCGCGCATCAGCGATGCGCTGCGCCGCGTGGCCGGCCTGTTCCTGGTGGGGTTCGGTATCCGGTTGGGGCTGAATGGATGAAGGCCTGGCTGGCAACCGCGGTCGCACTGCTGCTCGCCGGCACCGCCTCTGGCGCCACCGTGCAGGACCATCGGTGCCTGACCGGCGGTCGCAATGACAGCATCCACCTGGAATGGCGCTGGCTGGCGGACGGCCAGTCCGACGTGCGCTACGCCGGCCATCGCGAGCGACTGCCGCTGCGCCGGGTTTCGCTGGAAACCACGGTGCTGGCCGAGGATCGTCCCTACCAGCTCGACAGCATCTGGGAAGAGCACGTCGATGGCCGCCTCAACGGTCGCTACCTGCTGAGCACGCAGGGTGCCCTGGTGCTGGATCTGCGCTACGAACGCGCCCGCGACGGCCGCAGCACCAGCTTCCACGATGACCCCGAAGCCTGGCAGGAAGACGGCTGCCACTGGCCCAGCGCTCCCTGAGACAGCACGGGCCGACGGCCCTTTGTGCCGATTCCGGCAGCCTGGCCAGGGCGCAGCGCGCGCCCCGCCATGCATGACCCCCGTCAGTGGTAATGCTGCGCTGCGTTCGGTCACACTCGGGAACTTGTCGTTCTTAGTCACCCCTTCCGAGGCCTGCATGTCCCTGTTCCGGCGCAAGTCCCTAGATTCCGTCACCGTCCACGAAGCCGGCAGGCGTCTGATCCCGACGCTCAGCTGGCCGCACCTGATCGCGCTGGGCATCGGCGCCATCGTCGGTACCGGCATCTACACGCTGATCGGCGTCGGTGCCAACCTGGCCGGCCCGGCCGTGCTGATCTCCTTCGCCATCGCCGGTGCGGTGTGCGCCTGCGCGGCGCTGTCCTACGCCGAGCTGTCGACGATGATGCCCGCCGCCGGCAGTGCCTACACCTACAGCTACAGCGCGCTGGGCGAAGTGTTTGCCTGGGTGGTGGGCTGGAGCCTGATCCTGGAGTACTCGCTGGTGGTGAGTACGGTGGCGGTGGGCTGGTCCGGCTACTTCGTCGGCTTCCTCGAATGGGTCCACACCCAGTTCGGCTGGAACGTGCACCTGCCGGCCTGGCTGGCGGCCGGACCGCACGTGGAAGGCGGCATGATCAACCTGCCGGCGATCATCATCACCTGGCTGGTGGCCGGCATGCTGATGGCCGGCACCAAGGAAAGCGCCACCCTCAACGCCATCCTGGTGGTGTTCAAGCTGATCGCGCTGGCCATCTTCGTGGCCGTGGCGCTGCCCGCGTTCGACAGCGCCAACCTGCAGCCGTTCATGCCGTATGGCTTTGCCAAGTCGATGGGCCCTGATGGCGTCGAACACGGCGTAATGGCGGCAGCGGCGATCATCTTCTTCGCGTTCTATGGCTTCGATGCGATCTCCACCGCCGCCGAGGAAACCAAGAACCCGGGCCGCGACCTGTCGATCGGCATCATCGGTTCGATGATCGGCTGCACCATCGTCTACGTGCTGGTGGCGCTGGCCGCGGTGGGTGCGATGAGCTACGCGGTGTTCGGCCACAGCGCCGAGCCGCTGGCCCTGATCATGCGCCAGCTCGGCCATCCGACCGCCGCAATGGTGATCGGCGTGATCGCGATCATCGCGCTGCCGACCGTGCTGCTGGCCTTCCTGTACGGCCAGAGCCGCATCTTCTTCGTGATGAGCCGCGATGGCCTGCTGCCGCGTCGTCTGTCCAAGGTCAACGCACGTACCGGCACGCCGGTGGCGACCACGCTGTTCACTGCGTTGGTGGTGTCGGCACTGGCCGGCGTGGCCCGCCTGGACGAGATCGCCGCCCTGGCCAATGCCGGTACCCTGGCCGCCTTCACCGCAGTAGGTGTGTGCCTGGTGGTGCTGCGCCTGCGCGAACCGAACCGCGAACGTACCTTCCGTACGCCGCTGGCCTTCGTGGTCGGCCCGCTGGCCGCGCTGGGCTGCATCTACCTGTTCCTGAGCCTGCCGCACACCACCCAGTTGTATTTCCTGCTGTGGAACCTGGCCGGCCTGGTGCTGTACTTCCTGTACAGCCGCCGCCACGCGCTGATCGCGAAATAAACCGATCACCGGTAGCGCCGGGCCATGCCCGGCGGAATCCCGGATGCACGCAGGGCGGTCAGCCGCCCTGCTTTGCGGCGTAATCCTGCGCCTGGCGCATCACCCGCAGCAGGTTGCCGCCCCAGATGCCGGCAATCTGCTTCTCGGTATAACCCTTGCGCAGCAGCCACGCGGTGATCTTCGGCAGCTGGCTGACGTCAGGCAGGTCACTCAGGCCACCGCCGCCATCCCAGTCCAGGCCGATGCCCACGTGTTCGGGGCCGACCACCTTGAGGATGTGCTCGAAGTGGGCGAAGAAATCGTCCAGGCTGGCATGGCGCACCGGATGCTCGTGGTCCAGCGCCTGTTCGGCTTTCAACAGGGCAACGCCCTGCTCGATGCCCATGCCTTCCCAGCCGCCCAGCTGCTTGCTCAGCGCTTCTTCGGCCTGCTTGCGCTCGGGCGTCTTCGCGGTGTCGATCAGGTAGCCGCCATAGGCGTTCACCTGGATCACGCCGCCCGCCTTGGCCAGCTTGCGCAGGCGCGCATCGTCCAGATTGCGCGGGTGGTCGTAGACCGCCTTGGCCGAGCTGTGCGACAGCACGAACGGCACTGGCATCATCGCCAGCAGGTCATCGAACACCGCATCCGAGGCATGCGACTGGTCGATCATGATGCCCAGCTTCACCGCCTGCCGCACCAGCTCCTTGCCGGCCGGGCTCAGGCCTTTCCATTCTGTGCCCTTGGGGTCGGTGGCCGAATCGGCGAACTCGTTGTTGGCAAAATGCACGGTGCTGAGCAGGCGCAGGCCGGCGCGGTGGTAGAACGACAGCAAACTGGGATCGGCCACCAGCGGGCTGGCGTTTTCCATGCTGATGTAGACCACGCGCTTGCCGGCGGCCTTGATCCGCGCTGCGTCATCAGCGGTCAATGCCAGCGCGAAGCGCTCGGGGTTGGCGGCCAGCATTTCGCGGATTTCCAGCAGCCGTTGCAGGCCATGGTCACGCTCGGCCAGATGGGCGGTGGCGGTGCGGTCGCCCTGGTCGGTGTAGATCGCCCAGAAGCCGCCGTCCAGCGCCCCCTCGACCATGCGCGGGTAGTCCACCTGCGAAAGCGCGTTGCGGTCGTGACGCTGCTCGATGTCGAAGCCAGTGCGGCCGAAATTGGCCGGCGTATCCAGATGGCTGTCCAGAGTGACCAAGCGCTGCTGCAGGGCCTTGGCGCGCGCCAGCTCCTGCGCGCTGAACTCGATGGCGTGGGCGGACAGCGGCGCGCACAGCGCCAGGGCAAGCACGACGGACAGGTGGCTCAACGATGGCATGGGCTCTCACCGGCAATGGGAAGAGCCCGACCATAGCGCTGCGGACCGTTGATTTGTAGAGTCGAGCTGCGCCCCCTCATCAATGGGGCGCCACTTTCACGAACGCATCGCAATGCGCGGGAAGTTGACCGCCGGGCAGTGGACATGATTCATGCCCGGCGAACGCAGAAGCGGACCGTCAGTCCACCACGCGGCAGAACACGGCCTTCAGGTAACGCGATTCCTGCACGTGGGCCATGAACGGATGGTCCGGACCGGCGCCGGCCACCTTCAGGATCTGGATCGTGCGGCCGGAGAAATAGGCCGCGCGGCGCAGCATGTCGAGGAACTGGTCCTCGGCCACCAGGCCGGTGCAGGAGAACGTGGCGAACAGGCCGCCCGGCTTCACCACGCCCAGCGCCAGCTTGTTCATGTCCAGGTACTTCTTCAGCGCAGTGATCACCTGGTCGCGGTCGCGGGTCATCTTCGCCGGGTCCAGGATCACCACGTCGTACTGCTCGCCGCGGTTGGCGGCATCGCGCAGCCACGGGAAGATGTCGGACTGGACGAACTTCGGGCGCACGTTGTTCAGGCGCGAATTGCCCTTGGCGATCTGGATGACGTCTTCATCGATGTCGATACCGACCACTTCCGAGGCGCCGCGCGCCGCCGCATACACCGCAAAACCGCCGGTGTTGCAGCACAGGTCCAGCACGCTCTTGCCTTCCACCTGCTGACTCAGCCACTCGCGGTTCTCGCGCTGGTCGGCGAAGAAGCCAGTCTTGTGCGCACCGGCCGGGTCGGCGCGGAACTTGATGCCGTACTCGGTGATCACCGACGCTTCGGTGGTGGTGTTGCCGTGGAAATCGAAGCTTTCCTGCTTCTGCACGTGTTCGTCGGCGAAGCTGTGGAAGCGGCAGCCCGGGAACTGTTCGCGCAGGGCGTCGTAGATCCACTCGCGGTGGCGGAACATGCCGGCGGCGAAGAACTCGACCACCACCAGATCGCCGTAGCGGTCGACCACCAGGCCGGACAGGCCGTCGCCTTCGCTGTGCACCACGCGCCAGGCGTCGGACACCGCATCGAGCTTCAGCACCTCACGGCGCAGCGACACCGCCTGGGCGATCTTGCGCGAGAACCAGCCGGCATCGACCGGCACGTTCTGGTCGGTTTCAAGGATGCGCACGGCAATGCGCGAGTGCCCGTTGTAGAACCCGCGGCCAATGAACTCGCCATCGATGCCGACCACGTCGACGATGGAACCGGGCTTGGGCCGGACGGTCGGCTTCTCGACCAGTTTCTGGAAGATCCACGGGTGGCTGGAACGCCACGCATTCTTGAGGCGGACAATCGGAAGGGGGGTATTCATCCACCTATTGTAAACCGGGCACCGGGGTCAGATCCCCGCAGGGGCTCTGACCCCGGCCGGTATGCCAATCAAGGTTGGCATCTACCAGAGCGGCAGCGCGGGAGGGCGCGCGGAGCCACGTTGGGGATCCGGTCCCGCCCCCCGGCATTTGACGGCGGCCCGGCCAGACGGCAAAATCGGCGCCAGAAGGGGAGTAGCTCCCAGACGTTGTCGCCGTCATTTCGAGCCCGCAGGCTCCGGTGCAACGGCAGTTCCAGCCGACTGGAACTGCGAGCGAGACCTTCGCCGTACTGGCGAAGCTCTGTCCCTGGATCCCCCTCCCGATCCTCCGTTGCAGATCCTCGCCGTCCGGCCTGGCATTCATCTTTCCAACGGACATTTCCAATGCAGACGATCGGTAACGTGTGGTTGTGGGGCGGCTTCGCAGCGGTGGTGGTCATCGCCCTGCTGGTCGACCTCGTGTTGATGCGCCACGGTGGACCGCACAAGGTCACCTTCAAGGAGGCCCTGTGGTGGTCCATCGGCTGGGTCGCGCTGGCCCTGCTGTTCAATGCGGGCCTCTGGTACTACCTGAATGAGACCGCGGGCCAGGTGGTGGCCAACAAGGTCGGCCTCGAATTCCTGACCGGCTACCTGGTCGAGAAGGCGCTGGCGGTCGACAACATCTTTGTCTTCCTGATGATCATGAGCTACTTCGCGGTGCCGGAGGAGCAGCGCCAGAAGGTGCTGATCATCGGCATCCTGGGCGCGATCGTGCTGCGTACGGTCATGATCTTCGCCGGCAGCGTGCTGATCACCCAGTTCCATTGGCTGCTCTACGTGTTCGGCGCCTTCCTGCTGTTCACTGGCTGGAAGATGTGGTTCGCCGCCGGCCAGGAGCCGGATCTGGAAGCCAACCCGGCCCTGCGCTGGATGCGCAAGCACCTGCGCCTGCTGCCGGATTACGCGGGCAATGCGCTGAGCGTGAAGCGCGACGGCGTGCGCTGGTTCACCCCGCTGTTCGCGGTGCTGATCCTGATCGCGGTCACCGACGTGATCTTCGCCGTGGACAGCATCCCGGCGATCTTCGCGATCACCACCGACCCGTTCATCGTGCTCACCTCCAACGTGTTCGCGGTGCTGGGCCTGCGTGCGATGTTCTTCCTGCTGGCCGGCATGGCCGACCGCTTCCACCTGCTGCCGTACGGCCTGGCGCTGGTGCTGGGCTTCATCGGCATCAAGATGATGATCATCGACCTGTTCAAGATCCCGACCCCGGTGTCGCTGGGCGTGGTGGCGGTGATCATCGCCGCTACCGTGGTGTTGAGCCTGAAGTACCCGCCGAAGGAAGGCGAAGGCCAGGCCTGAGCCTGACCCGTTGGATGGCGTGGCCGGTGGGATTGTCCCGCCGGCCGTTTCCACTCTCCCGCCGCGGTGGCCTTGGTTTCGCGCCAGTCACCGCCATTGCTGAGGTATGAACAACAACGCGCCCCTGCCCGCTGGCGACGTGCCGGCCCCCCGCAATGACCGCTCGCGCATCCTGCGGGCGTTCAATGTCAGCCTGGCCGCCGTGCTGGTGCTGGTGGCCGTGTTCGCCCTGCAGGGCACGTTCGACTGGCGACCGTGGGCGGTCGCGCCGCTGGAAGCGAAGGGCCTGCTTGGCCTGATCGGCGGCCCGATGCTGCATGCCTCGGTCGAGCACATCGCCGCCAACAGCATCGCGATCCTGATCCTCGGCACGCTGGCCGGCAGCGTCTACCCGAAAGCCACGGTGCGCGCCCTGCCCTTGCTGTGGCTGGGCTCGGGCATCGGTGCGTGGATGCTGGGCAATCCGGGCAGCGTGCACCTGGGCGCCAGCGGCGTGACCCATGGCCTGATGTTCCTGCTGGCCAGCCTGGGCCTGCTGCGCCGCGATCGCGCGGCAATCGCCACCGGCCTGATCGGCATGCTGTTCTACGGCGGCATGCTGATGACCATCCTGCCGCACGCCGATGGTGTGTCCTGGCAGTCGCACATGGGCGGCGCCTTCGCCGGCATCATCGCTGCGCTGCTGTTCCGCAACGCCGACCCGCTGCCGCCGCGCCCGCGCTACAGCTGGGAAGACGAAGAGGACGCGGTCGAGCCGCTGGCCGACGACGAGCTGGA
Organism: Stenotrophomonas sp. SMYL11; assembly: GCF_036320005.1. Classification (NCBI taxonomy): domain Bacteria; kingdom Pseudomonadati; phylum Pseudomonadota; class Gammaproteobacteria; order Lysobacterales; family Lysobacteraceae; genus Stenotrophomonas; species Stenotrophomonas sp. SMYL11. Next base: position 144,890 of record NZ_JAWIRS010000006.1, on the reverse strand, counting down.
GCCACCGTCACCGCAGCGCGTGCCGGTGCTGTGGCAGCCGCGCGAGGGCCAGGACTACGTGGTGATCCCGTTCCGCCGGCCGGACGAGCCGCGCGGTTAGGTGACTGTAGTGCCGGCCGCTGGCCGGCAACCTCATGACCCGGTAGTGGCCGACCTTGGTCGGCGCTCCTGCTGCATGCCAACCAAGGTTGGCAACTACCAGAGCATTCCGTCACATCCGGTAGCGCCGGGCCATGCCCGGCGGCATTGGCCGGTCAGTTCGCCGCATTCCCCGCCGCGCCCATGCCATCCACCGCCTGCCGGCCCAGTGCCGGGTCATCGGTGAAGAAGGCATCGATGCCGGTGGCCAGATAGGCGCGCATCTCGGCAACCGACCCCTCTGCATTGCGCGCGTTGTCGGCGCCCTTGCGCAGGTTGCTGGCCTGGAAATGGTTCTCCGGGCGGAAGGTATACGGAATCACCATCAGGCCCACTGCATGTGCGTCCTGTACCAGCGTGGTCGGTGTCCCCAGTGCACCCTTGGCGTCCAGCGGAATGATCGAGCGCAGCTCGGGGCCGATGCTGTCGGCGTAGCTGGCAATGTCCTTCAGTCCGGCCGTCGTCATCATCTGCGCGTAGGTCAGCTTGCCACCGGCCTTGGCGATGTCGGCCGGCTGGGTATCGCCTTTCCACAGCAGCTGCAGCAGGCGGATGTTGCTGCCCCGCCCGATCTTGCCCCGCAGGTAGCGCAGGTTGGCGGTCTCGAACGACTGGATGGTGACCGGGCCCACGTTGGTATAGGCGTTGCCGCGCAGCGCGGTCAGGAGCTTGTCTTCCATCGGCAGGCCGATCGACTGGAAGTAGGTCGGATGCTTGATCTCCGGCACCACGCCGATGCCGCGGTTGGCGCGGCCAGCCTGCTGCACCAGGAACGCAAGGATCTCGTCGAGGCTGGCGATGCGGAACTGGCCATCGTAGGCGGTGCTGCGCAGTTCCGGCAGGCGTTCACGTGCGTACAGCGTCTTCAGCTCGGCCAGGGTGAAGTCTTCGGTGAACCAGCCATCGACCTTCTGCCCGTCGATGACCTTGCTGGTGCGGCGGCTGGCGAATTCGGGATGCGAGGCGACATCGGTGGTGCCACTGATCTCGTTCTCGTGGCGGGCCACCATCACCCCGTCCTTGGTCATGACCAGGTCCGGTTCGATGTAGTCGGCGCCATCGGCGATGGCCTGCGCATACGAGGCCAGGGTGTGCTCGGGCAGCAGCGCGCTTGCCCCGCGGTGGCCATAGACCGACACCTTGTGCGCGGCCGGGGTGGAGGATTCAGCACTCATGGCCACCGATGGTGCCACGGCCAGCGACAACAGCAACGCACAACCCCACGACTTCACTGCGACTTCCCCAAGCGGTATGTGATGGGCGTCAGTATGCGGCGGCAATGTGACAGGTGGGGGACCCCATGGATCCGGTAGTCGCCGACCTTGGTCGGCGTTCTGCCAGCCGGCGTTCATGACCCCGGACGCCCTGTGCCAACCAAGGTTGGCACCTACCAGAGCGGAGGTTGGAATCTGCCAGAGCATGAGCCGCGCGATTGATCGATGACGGGGTCAGAGATCCCTTCGGGGATCTGACCCCGACCTTACTTACCGATGCAGAAACTGGAGAAGATCCTTCCCAGCAGATCATCGGCACTCATCTGCCCGGTGATCTCGCCCAGCGCATCGTGCGCCAGCCGCAGTTCCTCGGCAGCCAGTTCCAGGTGCTCATGCGCCAGCTCGCCATCGGCGCGCTGCGCATGTTCCTGCGCACGCTCGATCGCATCCACATGCCGCGTGCGCGCGGAGAACTCGCCATCCACCTGCTCCCCTGCCCCGGCCGATGCGATCGAACGCAGGCGCGCGTGCAGATCTTCGAGCCCGGCACCGGTGGCGGCCGAAACGAACACCCGATCCGGATCGTCCAGCGCCGGCAACGCATCCAGCAGGTCCGACTTGTTGTGGATGTAGACCTTGTGCGGCACCGCCGCCACGGCATCGCCCAGTGCGGCTTCACCCGCAGCCGGATCGCGCGCATCCAGCACGATCAGCGCCAGGTCGGTGCGCTCGATTTCCACATGGGCGCGGCGCATGCCTTCGCGTTCGATGGCGTCGCCGCCGTCGCGCAGGCCGGCAGTATCGACCAGGGTCAGCTCCAACCCGTCCAGACGGATGGTCTCGCGCAGGGTGTCGCGGGTGGTGCCGGCGATGTCGGTGACGATGGCACGCTCGCTGCCGGCCAGTGCGTTCAGCAGTGAACTCTTGCCGGCATTGGGCGGGCCGATCAGCACCGCATGCAGGCCATCGCGCAGGCGGCGGCCGCGCTCGGCATCACGACGCAGCAGCGCCAGATCGCCACGCGCCTGTTCCAGCCCACGCCGCACCTGCGCGCCACCGAGGGTATCCAGCGGTTCGTCGGCGAAGTCGATCGCCGCTTCCACGTGGATACGCAGCAGCACCAGCTGTTCAACCACCGCCTCGATACGGCGCGAGAACACGCCATCCAGCGAACGCCGTGCCGCGCGCGCGGCGCGGTTGTCGCCCGCGGCGATCAGATCGGCGATGGCCTCGGCCTGGGCCAGGTCGAGCTTGCCGTTGAGGAACGCGCGTTCGCTGAACTCGCCTGGCCGTGCCTGGCGGGCGCCCAGCGCGATGCAGCGCGCGACCAGCTGCTGCAGCAGCACCGGGCTGCCGTGGCCCTGCAGTTCCACCACTTCCTCGCCGGTGAAGCTGTTCGGTGCCGGGAACCACAGCACGATGCCGTCGTCGATCACCTCGCCATCGGCATCGCGCAGGCGCGCGTAGTGCGCGTGGCGCGGACGCAGTGCAGGTGCACCCAGCGCATTGGCAATCGCTGCAGCGCGCGGGCCGGACAGGCGCAGCAGGCCGACACCGCCGGCGCCGGGTGCACTGGCGATGGCCACGATGGTGTCGGTATGGATCGCGTCGTTCATCGCTCAGAGCTTCCCCAGCTGCGCGCGCGCCTGGGCCGCACCGCTGCCCTGCGGCTGCAGCGCCAGGTAGGTGGTATAGGCCTGCTTCGCCTTGGCCTTGTCGCCGGCGTTGAAGTAGGCATCGCCCAGGTTGAGATAGGCCACCGCACGCGACGGGTCGATCTTCAACGTGTTCTCCAGCCAGCGTGCCGCTTCGGCATAGCGCTGCTGGCGGTAGTAGACGAAGCCGAGGTTGTTGGCGGCCTGGGCGAAGTCCGGGCGCAGCTTCAGCGCCTCGGTGAACTGGGCTACCGCTTCGTCGTACTGCTTCTCGCGGTACAGCTGCAGGCCGCGGTCGTTGGCCTGCTGCGCGCGCTGGCGGTCCGAGGCCGGGCCGGCGGTGGGCACCACCAGCTTGGCCTTGCCACCCTGCAGGTCGGCCACGGTCACCGGTGCTTGGCTGCCCTTGGCCTCACTGGCGGCATCCACCTTGTTGTTCAGCGCGATCGCATCGGGGGTCAGCTGGCGCGTATCGGCGTTGAGGAATTCCTGGCTGTCCGGCACCTGGAACACGAACTCGCCGCCCTGCGAACCGGGCAGGCTGCCGAAGGCCGGCGTCTGGTGCGATACCGCGGACACCGCCGGCGCCACGTAGGCGGCCAGTTCGGTGCCGGTGATCAGGCCATCGCCGTTGAGGTCGCCCTTGCCGGCCAACGCCTGCAGCAGCACCCAGGTGAACACCGAATGGCCGTTCGGGCCGGCATCTGCCACCTGCTGGTCGGCACCGCCGGCAGTCAGCATCTGCCGCGCGCTGCGGCGTGCGTTCTCGCGCAGGAACGACGACGACGACGGACCACCGCGGGTCAGGCCCAGGCCGCTGTAGCAGGCATCCATCACGAACATCACGTGCTTGGCCTGCATGCTTTCGGCGATGTTCTGGATGTCGGTCATCGCAATCGCGTCGGTGGCGAATTCCTTCGGGTCCGAATCAACCGGGATGATGTAGCCGAGATCGCGCCCGGAGGCGAGCTGGCGGGTCGCGCCATGGCCGGCGAAGAACACGAACACGCGGTCGTTCTTGCCGGTGCGGTCATCGGCCAGGCGGTCGTGGAAGGCGGCCAGGATGTTGTTGCGGGTCGCCTGCTCGTTCTTCAGCACGATCACCTGCGAGGACGGGAAGCCAAACTGCCCGGTCAGGGTATCGGCCACCGCCTGCGCGTCGTGGCTGGCGTATTCCAGCTTCGGCCACTTGGCGTAGTTGTCGATGCCGACCACGATCGCCCACGACTTCTCGTAGCCGGTGGTGACGGTGGCAGCACCGGTATCGCTCTTGCGCGCACGGGCGACGGTGAAGTCGCGGCCGTTCCAGCCGGCGAACTGGTAGCCATCGGCGATCAGCCGGTCGAGGATCTGCGGCAGCGCCTTCACCGCACGATCGTGGATGTCGTGGAACAGGATGATGCCGCGCTGTTCCTTGTTCACCTGGTCGAGCACGCGCTGCACGATCGATTCCGGCACCGGGTCGGCCCAGTCCATCGAGTCAATGTTCCACATGATCGACTTCAGCCCGGCCTCGTTGAGCAGCTGCAGGCCTTCGGCGTTGCGCGCGCCGTACGGGAAGCGGAACAGGGGCGCGCGCTTGCTGTCCACGTCCTTCAGCAGCGTGTCGGTGTCCAGCACCTGCTGGCGCAGCGCGTCGCCAGTGGTGCGCGACAGCTGGGCGTGGGTCAGGCTGTGGTTGCCGACCGCATAGCCCTCCTCCATCAGGTTGCGGCTGATCTTCGCCATCGGGCCGAGGCTGACCTTGCCATCGGCCTCGACCTTGCCCAGGTTTCGCCCCACTTCGAAGAACACGCCCGGCACGTCGTAGCGCTTGAGGATCGCCACCACTTCATCGGTGTAGGCCTTGTGCGGGCCATCGTCGAAGGTCAGCACCACGGTCTTGGCTGGCAGGTCGCGGCCGAAGATCTCGCGGTCGCTGTCCTTCATCGACATCGGGTACGGCTCGATCACCCCGTAGTCGCGCAGGATCGCTTCGCGGCTGTAGTCCTTGTGCAGGTGGGCGATGTAATCGTCCCACTTCTCGCGCTTCAGCTCGATCGCACGGGTGCGTTCGAAGCGGCTGAAGATGCGGGTCAGTTCCTGGTTGTAGTTGCGCTCGATCTCGTCGAGCGCCTCCAGGTCCTCGCCGATGCGCTGGTGCAGCTTCACCGCCGGCAGCGAGGAATCGGCGCCGACCCGCTCATGCAGATCACGCAGCACTTCGCGGAAGGCCAGGCGATCGGCATCGAACAGTTCCGGTGCGGATTCGATGTAATCCAGCACCGTGCCGAGGGTGGCGAAGCGCTGCGGACTGGAGCCGCGCAGCAGCGTGTCGAACTGCGCGGCGATGGCCGTGCGCTGTTCCAGGCCATCGTGGAACAGCTGCTGGCCCACACGCGTGGAGGCGCTGCGGTCGGCGGTCGACTGCTGCTCTTCGTCGGCCAGCAGCACGATGATCCGACGGTAGCCGTCCAGCTGCTTCTGCAGCGCAACCAGCAGCGGCGCGGCGGCGGGATCGGCGGCGGCCGCGGCCTGCGCGCTAGGCTGGGTCACGCCGGTTACCGGTGCCTTCGCGTCCTTGTCGCCACAGCCGGCAACGACCAGGGTCACCAACAGCGAGGGCAGGAACAGGCGGAACGACGACGCACGCGGCATGGCGGACTCGATGGATGGAGGAACGGTGTGCCGGCGATTCTAACGCCGCATGCGAAAAGCCCGCCTTGCGGCGGGCTTCTGCGGGTCGGTCAGGCCAGGAGCAGTCGACTAACAGTCGACTCTACCAAGCAGGTGACCTGCCGGTCGGATTACTTTTTCTTGACCGGGGCCGGGGCGGTGGTGGCCGGGACCGGCTCGCCGCCGTGGCGCTTGGTCATCCACCACTGCTGCAGCAGGCCCAGGCCGCCGTTGACCACCCAGTACAGGACCAGGCCGGACGGCATGAAGGCCATCATGACGCCGAACACCAGCGGCATGAACTGCATCATCTTCTGCTGCATCGGGTCCATGCCCGGTGCCGGGGTCAGCTTCTGAGTGAACCACATCACCGCCACGTTGATCACCGGCAGGATGAAGTACGGATCGCGTGCGGTCAGGTCCTGGATCCAGCCGAACCAGGGCGCCTGGCGCAGTTCGACTGATTCCACCAGCACCCAGTACAGGGCGAAGAAGATCGGCATCTGGATGAGGATCGGCAGGCAGCCGCCCATCGGATTGATCTTTTCCTTCTTGTACAGCTCCATCATCGCGGTCTGGAACTTCTGGCGGTCATCGCCATAGCGTTCCTTCAGCTGCGCGATGCGCGGCTGGAAACGACGCATCTTGGCGCCGCTCTTGTACTGGGTCGCCGACAGCGGGTACAGCACCAGCTTCAGCAGCACCACCAGGCCGACGATCGCCCAGCCCCAGTTGCCGACCAGCTTGTGCACTTGGTTCAGCACCCAGAACAGGCCCTGGCCGATCACCGCCATCATCGAGAAGCGGCTGTAGTCGACCACCCGGTCCAAGCCCGGCACGTCTTCCTTGGCGATCAGGTTGACCAGCTTCGGGCCGACCCACAGGCGGGCCTCGGTGCTGGTCGACTGGCCCGGGGCCACGGTGAAGGCCGGACCACGCGCTTCGATCAGGTCACGACCGGCCACCTGCGACAGCACGTAGTGCGCGGTCTGGTCCTTCTGCGGGATCCAGGCGGTGAAGAAGTGGTGCTGCAGCATCGCCAGCCAGCCACCGGTGATGTTCTGGTTCAGCGTGCCATCTTCCAGGTAGTCCTTGAACGCACGACGCTGGTACTTCTTGTCGTTGTCGTACCAGGTGGCACCGTTGAAGCTGAAGGAATCCGGGTTGGTCATGCTCCGCGACAGGATGGTCGGGGTGCGGTCCAGCGTGCGGTAGACGTAGCCGTTCCACGGGGCGGCGCCAGCGTTGCTGACTTCGTCCTTGAAGCGCACGGCGTACTCGTTGCGCGAGACGGTCAGGGTGCGCTTGATGGTCACGCCGTTGTCGGCCGTCCATACGAACGGGATCTGCAGTTCGTTCTGGCCCTTGGCCAGCACGAAGTCCTTGGTGTCACCGACCAGCTTGAAGCCGTCAGCGCCGGGAACCGGGGTGTTCTTGTCTTCGCTGGCCCAGCCACTGATCGCGCTGTACGGGTGCGCGGGGTCTTCAGTCAGCAGGCGGACCGGCGGGCTGCCTTCATCCTTGGTCTGCGGGAACTGCAGCAGCTCGGCATCGAGCACGCGGCCGCCGTCGAGCACCAGGCGCAGCACGTCGGTGGTGACGGTCACGCGCTGGCTGGCCGGGGTGGCGCTGGCCTGGGCCTGCACGGCGGCCTCGCCGGGGGCACCCGGCACCTGGGCGCTGGGGATGGCGCCCGGGGTTGCGCCCGGAACGCTCTGTGCGGCGGCCGGGGCCGACGTGGTCGTCGGTGCCGGGGTCGGAGCAGCCTTTTCACGGCTCCACTCCATCCACAGCAGCACGGCCACCATCAGCCAGGCAAAAATGAGGAATACGCGGGTCTGGTTCATCAGCGGACAGGCTCGGCGGGGCCGGGACGCGATGCCGGCTCGGTCAAAGAAGGAGTTGCGATGCCATCAGGCGGCGGCATTGTGCCGTCCACGCCCGGCGTGGGCAATGCACGCAGGCGACGCAGCAGGCGCAGGAAGGCCTGGCGGATCTCGTCGTTGCTGGCGGAACGCGCAGCACTACGAGCCACGACGACAAAGTCGCCTGGCTGGATGTCGGTACGTGTCTGACGCAGGATGTCGCGCAGGACGCGCTTGATCCGGTTACGCCCGACGGCGTTCGGATCAACCTTGCGGGAAACCGCCAGACCCAGCCTGGCCTGCCGGTCAGCCGGCAGCCAGTGCAGGGTCATCAGCGGATCGGACACACGGCGGGCGCCGTTGAAGACCGTTGAGTATTCGGCACGCGTGCGAACCCGCGCAGAGCGAGGGAATCGCTTGCGCGGGTCTGCAGTATTCACTGTCGAAGGGATTGCGTCTGCCGCGATGTGCGGCATGGCAATCAGGCGCTCAGGACTTTGCGGCCCTTGGCGCGGCGACGCGACAGGATCTTGCGGCCGTCAGCGGTCTTCATACGGGCACGGAAGCCGTGGTCGCGCTTACGCTTGAGGTTGCTGGGCTGGTAGGTGCGCTTCGTGGCCATTGGGGCCTCTCGTATGAATGGGACGGAAAGAACCGGAAATTCTAGAGAGGTACCCCGCCTCAAGTCAACCCCTGGCAGCTACGCGAATTCACTGGGCTGTGCAATAGCTGTGGATGTTTTTGTGAATAAGTAGGGGACAAGCATTCCGAAGGCGGGCGCTCGGTGGTAGTCTGAGCCATCCACTTCCCCCCTTTCCGGCCTGTGTTTGGGCGCCTTGTCGCGTCCATGCCCCGGCCACCGGACGATTATTGCTGATGGATGCTTGGTCCCGTAGTCTCGAGCGCCTCGAAGCGGAGTTCCCGCCGGAAGACGTTCATACCTGGTTGAAGCCGCTGCAGGCCGATCTGCGCGTGGACAGCCTGGTGCTGTATGCACCGAATGCCTTCATCGTCGACCAGGTCCGCGAGCTGTACCTGGCCCGGATCCGCGAACTGCTGGCCCATTTCGCCGGTTTCAGCGACGTTTTTCTTGAAATCGGCTCGCGCCCGCGTCCCGTGGAGGCGCAGAACGCGCCGGTTTCCACGCCGTCGGCGCATGTGTCCAGCGAACCGCAGGTGCCGTTTGCCGGCAACCTGGACAATCACTACACGTTCGCCAACTTCGTCGAAGGCCGCAGCAACCAGCTGGGCCTGGCCGCCGCCTTCCAGGCAGCGCAGAAGCCGGGCGACCGTGCGCACAACCCGCTGCTGCTGTACGGAGGCACGGGCCTGGGCAAGACCCACCTGATGTTCGCCGCCGGCAATGCCATGCGCCAGGCCAATCCGGGTGCGAAGGTGCTGTACCTGCGTTCGGAACAGTTCTTCAGCGCGATGATCCGGGCTCTGCAGGAAAAGACCATGGATCAGTTCAAGCGCCAGTTCCAGCAGGTGGACGCGCTGCTGATCGATGACATCCAGTTCTTCGCCGGCAAGGACCGCACGCAGGAAGAGTTCTTCCACACCTTCAACGCGTTGTTCGATGGCAAGCAGCAGATCATCCTGACCTGCGACCGCTATCCGCGCGAGGTCGAAGGCCTGGAAGCACGCCTGAAGTCGCGGCTTGCCTGGGGCCTGTCGGTCGCGATCGAACCGCCGGACTTCGAGACCCGCGCTGCGATCGTGCTGGCCAAGGCACGCGAACGCGGTGCCGAGATTCCCGATGATGTTGCGTTCCTGATCGCCAAGAAGATGCGCTCCAACGTGCGCGACCTCGAGGGTGCGCTCAATACCCTGACCGCCCGCGCCAATTTCACCGGCCGCGCGATCACCACCGAATTCGCCCAGGAAACCCTGCGCGATCTGCTGCGCGCCCAGCAGCAGGCGATCAGCATTCCCAACATCCAGAAAACGGTTGCCGACTACTACGGCCTGCAGATCAAGGATCTGCTGTCCAAGCGCCGGACCCGCTCGCTGGCCCGCCCCCGCCAGGTCGCCATGGCCCTGACCAAGGAACTGACCGAGCACAGCCTGCCCGAGATCGGCGACGCCTTTGCCGGTCGCGACCACACCACGGTGCTGCATGCCTGCCGCCAGATCCGGACCCTGATGGAAACCGACGGCAAGCTCCGCGAGGACTGGGACAAGCTGATCCGGAAGCTGAGCGAATGATGCACGGATGCCGATGAGGCGTCATCGCACAAAACGGTGCAGAATCCGGTAGCAAGCGCGGGACACGTTGTGGATAAAAATGGCATCTGAAATCGCGTCGAATTTATCCACAGCTTTCCCCACCCCCTGGGGGTCGGTAATACAGAGGGTTTCGAGGTCTGAAATTCTTTTATTTACAAAGACTTAGCGTTGTTTTCCAGCGATTCTGTCTCTACCAGCACCACCAAGCTTTTGATTTATTCCACATTTTTTAAAGCATAGGGGCACGGAACCACATGCGTTTCACACTGCAGCGCGAAGCCTTTCTCAAGCCGTTGGCACAGGTCGTCAACGTGGTCGAACGCCGCCAGACCCTTCCGGTTCTGGCCAATTTCCTGGTCCAGGTGCAGAACGGCCAGCTGTCGCTGACCGGTACCGACCTGGAAGTGGAGATGGTGTCGCGGATCGCGGTTGAAGATGCCCAGGACGGCGAAACCACCATCCCCGCCCGCAAGCTGTTCGAGATCATCCGCGCCCTGCCCGACGGCAGCCGGATCACCGTCTCGCAGACCGGTGACAAGATCACCGTGCAGGCCGGTCGCAGCCGCTTCACCCTGGCCACCCTGCCCTCCAACGACTTCCCGTCGGTTGACGAAGTGGAAGCCACCGAGCGCGTGGCCATCGGCGAAGCGACCCTGAAGGAACTGATCGAACGCACCGCGTTCGCGATGGCCCAGCAGGACGTGCGCTACTACCTCAACGGCCTGCTGTTCGATCTGCGCGGCGATGCGCTGCGTACCGTCGCCACCGACGGCCACCGCCTGGCGCTGTGTGAAACCGACCTGGCCAAGCCCAGTGGTTCCAAGCGCCAGATCATCGTGCCGCGCAAGGGCGTGACCGAACTGCAGCGCCTGCTGGAGAGCGGCGATCGCGAGATCGAGCTGGAAGTCGGCCGCAGCCACGTCCGCGTCAAGCGCGACGATGTCACCTTCACCTCGAAGCTGATCGACGGCCGTTTCCCGGATTACGAAGCGGTGATTCCGATCGGTGCCGACCGCGAAGTGAAGGTTGATCGCGAAGCATTGCGTGCCTCGCTGCAGCGTGCCGCGATCCTGTCCAACGAGAAGTACCGCGGCATCCGCGTAGAAGTCTCGCCTGGCAACCTGAAGATCAGCGCGCACAACCCGGAACAGGAAGAAGCCCAGGAAGAGATCGAAGCCGACACCACGGTCAGCGATCTGGCCATCGGCTTCAACGTGAACTACCTGCTGGATGCCCTGTCTGCCCTGCGCGACGAGGAAGTCATCATCCAGCTGCGCGACTCCAACTCCTCGGCGCTGGTGCGTGAATCCAGCAGCGAGAAGTCGCGCCATGTGGTGATGCCGCTGCGTCTCTGACAGCTGCGTTGTTCCACGTGGAACCGAACGACGCCCGGGATTCCCGGGCGTTTTTTTTGCAGGTTCCACGTGGAGCATCGCGATGGCCGGATCTCCAGGTATGGGTGAATGCCCTCCTTGAGATCGCAGGTTGCTGATTGATTCTGGCTGCCCTTCCGATGCAATCGGTGCTGAGCGGTTGGAATCCAGGTTGCGAGCTTGAACGCTGTCCAGCCGCTTTCGATCGAGTATGCAGTTCTGGTCTTCAGTCTGATTGCAGGTTTCCCGAAATCGCCGGAGGGGAGAAGCAGATCGTGGGTCGCAGGGCTGCGGTTGCTTCATCTGCAGACGTCACTGTCCACAGGCCCGGTTGGGGCCGGATCGGGGCCAGCCTAGCTTCTAAATCTGGGTATAAATCTAAAGCATGGTGGTGATGGTAGGCCCAGATTTCGTGGAAAAATGCATTATCTAATTGATTTTGAAGAGATTTATGCACCTGAAACCCCCTGTATAGAGGCCCCTCAGGCTGGGGGGGAACCTGTGGATAGATTCGCAGGTCGGGCAAAAGGGCCTTTTTATCCACAGTTTGCCCATACCTTGTGTATAAGTCATACAGACCTGCTGTGGACAGCGTGAAACGGCGGGCTCGAATTCTTTGAAATCTGTGAAACCCTCCAGGGCATCGCATCGTAGATTTCAAGGAATCTGCGCGGTGTTCGCGCAAACCACGGTCGGGGCACCTGGCGATGCTCGCGGAATGAGGCTGAAATCGTTGAAATCTGAGGGCCGGTACCCTGCGCCGCCGCTCAGAATTCAAGCATTCCCGGACGTATCGAGACCCAGGCGAGCCCAGGTGAGGGAGCGCCACCACGTGGAACACGCTTAGGGTGGCCACGCGGAGGCTTCAGTACAGTGGTGATGTCTGGCGCGGCACGGCTGGCTTGACCGATGCAGTAAGCTGATGGATTCCCTGCCCCTCTACCGCCTTGTGCGGATGGTCTTTCGCGCCCCATGCAGATCCGCCGCCTCGCCTTGCATCAACTGCGTCGCTTCAGTGCGGTGGACCTGTCGCCCCAGCCGGGATTGAACCTGCTGACCGGCGACAACGGCGCCGGCAAGACCAGCGTGCTCGAAGCCCTGCACTTGATGGCCTATGGCCGCAGCTTCCGTGGCCGGGTGCGCGACGGTCTGGTACGCCAAGGCCAGGAAGCGCTGGAAATCTTCGTGGAATGGGACGAACAGCGTGCCCATCACCCGCCCCACCGCCGAAAAGCCGGCTTGCGCCACAGTGGTCAGGACTGGAAGGGTCGCCTGGACGGTGAAGATGTCGCACAGCTGGGTAATCTCTGCGCGGCGCTGGCCGTGGTGACGTTCGAGCCCGGGAGCCATGCACTGGTCAGTGGTGGTGGTGAACCCCGCCGCCGCTTCCTCGATTGGGGCTTGTTCCACGTGGAACCGGATTTTCTGTCCCTGTGGCGTCGCTATTCCCGGGCGCTGAAGCAGCGCAATGCCCTGCTCAAGCAGGGTGGGCCGTCGCGGATGCTCGATACCTGGGATCACGAGCTGGCCGAGGCAGGAGAACCACTGACCAGCCGCCGCCAGCACTACCTGGAGCGTCTGCAGCAGCGCACGGTAGCCTTGGCCGCCAGCCTGGCTCCGCAACTCGGTATCCAGGGATTGGAGCTGAGCCCCGGTTGGCGGCGGCATGAGCTTCCCTTGGCCGATGCCCTGCTTCTGGCCCGGGAACGTGACCGGCAGACCGGGTATACCTCGGTGGGCCCGCACCGCGCGGACTGGAGTGTGGGTTTCCACAGCATCCCGGGCCGCGATGCCTTGTCCCGGGGCCAGGCCAAGCTGACGGCGTTGGCGTGCCTGTTGGCACAGGCGGAGGACTATGCGGAACAGCGAGGCGAATGGCCGGTGATCGCATTGGACGATCTGGCCTCGGAGCTGGATCGCACCCATCAGGCGCGAGTACTGGAGCGTCTGCTCAATGGGCCGGCACAGATCTTCATCACCGCCACCGAAACCCCGGCGGCGCTGCAGGAACTGACCCACATCGCCCGGTTCCACGTGGAACATGCACAGATCGTGGCTGTGCCATAGTGGGCACACCAGGGCCGCTCGACCCCGGCTGGTATAATTCGGGTTGGAATCCTTTCATTCTCGGCACATCGCCCCAAGCGGTGGCCGACCTGCGGAGCCTACGGCAAGCGCAATGAGCGACGAACAGAACACCCCGGCAAACAACGGCAATTACGACGCCAACAGCATTACCGCCCTGGAAGGCCTGGAGGCTGTCCGCAAGCGTCCAGGCATGTACATCGGCGACGTGCATGACGGTACCGGTCTGCACCACATGGTGTTCGAGGTCGTCGACAACTCGATCGACGAAGCGTTGGCCGGCCACGCCGACCACGTTGCAGTGACGATCCACGCCGACGGCTCGGTCTCGGTGTCCGACAACGGCCGCGGTATCCCAACCGGCAAGCACGAGCAGATGAGCGCCAAGCTCGGTCGCGAAGTGTCTGCGGCCGAAGTCGTCATGACCGTCCTGCACGCAGGCGGCAAGTTCGACGACAACAGCTACAAGGTTTCCGGCGGCCTGCACGGCGTCGGCGTCAGCGTGGTCAACGCGCTGTCGCAGAAACTGCTGGTGGACGTGTTCCAGAATGGCTCCCACTACCAGCAGGAATTCAGCAACGGCGCAGCCGTGACTGCGCTGGCCAAGCTGGAAGCCACCACCAAGCGCGGTACCACCGTGCGCTTCTGGCCGTCGACCGTCGCCTTCCACGACAACGTGGAATTCCACTACGACATCCTGGCCCGCCGCCTGCGCGAGCTGTCGTTCCTGAACTCCGGCGTCAAGATCGTCCTTGCCGACGAGCGTGGCGATGGCCGTCGCGATGACTTCCACTACGAAGGCGGCATCCGCAGCTTCGTGGAGCATCTGGCCCAGCTGAAGACCCCGCTGCACCCGAACGTCATTTCAGTCACCGGCGAGCACAACGGCATCGTCGTGGACGTGGCGCTGCAGTGGACCGACTCCTACCAGGAGACGATGTACTGCTTCACCAACAACATTCCGCAGAAGGACGGCGGTACCCACCTGGCCGGTTTCCGCGGTGCGCTGACCCGTGTGCTCAACAACTACATCGAGCAGAACGGCATCGCCAAGCAGGCCAAGATCAACCTGACCGGCGATGACATGCGCGAAGGCATGATCGCAGTGCTGTCGGTGAAGGTGCCGGACCCGAGCTTCTCCAGCCAGACCAAGGAAAAGCTGGTCAGCTCCGACGTGCGCCCGGCGGTGGAAAACGCCTTCGGTGCGCGCCTGGAAGAGTTCCTGCAGGAAAACCCGAACGAAGCCAAGGCGATCGCTGGCAAGATCGTCGATGCCGCACGTGCACGTGAAGCCGCGCGCAAGGCCCGCGACCTGACCCGCCGCAAGGGCGCGCTGGACATCGCGGGCCTGCCGGGCAAGCTGGCCGACTGCCAGGAAAAGGATCCGGCGCTGTCCGAACTGTTCATCGTCGAGGGTGACTCGGCAGGTGGTTCGGCCAAGCAGGGCCGCAACCGCAAGAACCAGGCGGTGCTGCCGCTGCGCGGCAAGATCCTCAACGTGGAACGCGCGCGTTTCGACCGCATGCTGTCCTCCGACCAGGTGGGTACGCTGATCACCGCGCTGGGCACCGGCATCGGCCGTGACGAGTACAACCCGGACAAGCTGCGTTACCACAAGATCATCATCATGACCGACGCCGACGTCGACGGCGCCCACATCCGCACCCTGCTGCTGACGTTCTTCTACCGTCAGATGCCGGAGCTGATCGAGCGCGGTTACGTCTACATCGGCCTGCCGCCCCTGTACAAGATCAAGCAGGGCAAGCAGGAGCTGTACCTGAAGGACGACCCGGCGCTGGACAGCTACCTGGCCAGCAGCGCAGTGGAAAACGCTGCACTGGTGCCGGCCACCGGCGAGCCCGGCATCGAAGGCCTGGCGCTGGAGAAGCTGCTGCTGGCCTACGCGGCCGCGCTGGATTCGATCGAGCGCAACGCACACCGCTACGACCGCAACCTGCTTGAAGCGCTGGTCGACTTCGTCCCGATGGACCTGGAAAGCCTGCGCGCTGCCGGCGAAGGCGAGGGCCTGGATGCACTGGCCAAGCGTCTCAACCAGGGCAGCCTGGGCAGCCCGCGTTTCACGCTGGAACTGCAGGAAGCCAACGATGAGCGCCCGGCCGCTGTGCTGGTGACCCGTCGCCACATGGGCGAACAGCACATCCAGGTGCTGCCGATGTCGGCCTTCGAAAGCGGCGAACTGCGCGCGATCCACCAGGCATCGAAGCTGCTGCACGGCCTGGTCCGCGAAGGCGCGACCATTTCCCGCGGTGCCAAGTCGATCGAAGTCGACAGCTTTGCCAAGGCACAGAACTGGCTGCTCGAGGAGGCCAAGCGCGGCCGCCAGATCCAGCGATTCAAGGGTCTGGGTGAAATGAATCCGGAGCAGTTGTGGGACACCACGGTGAATCCGGAAACCCGTCGACTGCTGCAGGTGCGCATCGAAGATGCTGTCGCTGCCGACCAGATTTTCAGCACGCTGATGGGTGATGTCGTCGAACCGCGTCGCGACTTCATCGAAGACAACGCGCTGAAGGTCGCAAACCTGGATATCTGACACAATCGGGACACGGCCGGTGCGCGGGGAGGCGCGCCGGCCTTCGACTCTTGAACGCAGGTACCTGATGTCCGCATCCGCCCCGGTTTCCGCTCCGCCCCCGGTTCCGCCGGCTTCTGCCGCGCCGCGTGTCGTTTCGCCGTTGGCGGGGTTTTTCATCGACCTGGGTATCGCCGCTGTCACCCTGTTCGGCCTGAGCCTGATCAGCGGCCTGCTATGGGGCCTGTACCGTGGCGTGGTGGTCGGTTACGCGAACGCGCAGGCCGGCGCTGGCGCCCCCGACGCCAGTTCGGTAGCGGCGTCACTGGGCCAGCCGGGCGCGCTTGCGCAGATTCTCATGGCGCTGTTTGCCACCGGCGGCGCCGCACTGCTGCTGTACTTCTGGCGCCGGCCGGCCAATGCCGCCGAGCGCCACGCGTCGCGCCAGGCGCTGCGCCGTCCCTCCACCTGGGGCTGGACCCTGCTGGTGGCGACCCTGATCGTGCTCGGCAGCAATGGCATCGCCTTCCTGGCCAAGCAGTTCGGCATCGAGCCGGTTCCCACCAATCTGGCACTGATGCAGAGCGCGATCGCGCGCTTCCCGCTGTTCCTGGTGCTGTTCGCGGTGGTACTGGCACCGGCCTACGAGGAGCTGCTGTTCCGCCGCGTGCTGTTTGGCCGCCTGTGGAAGGCCGGACGCCCGTGGCTGGGCGTGATACTGAGCAGCCTTGCTTTCGCCCTGATCCATGAAATCCCTGGCACCAGTGCCAACGGCCCGGCCGAGATCGCGCAGCTGTGGCTGGTCTATGGCGGCATGGGTGCCGCGTTCTGCTGGTTGTACCAGCGCACCGGCACGCTCTGGGCCGCGATCACCGCGCACGCGCTGAACAACGGCGTGGCGCTTGCCGCGCTTGTGTTCTTCGGGGCAACGTAACGCCGTGTCCGCTTGACGAAAGATTAAGCCGCTACGCTACACACTGCGCATATGAACACGGGGGTGGATCCATGAAACAACTGCTGCTGGCCCTTGTCATCACCACCCTGGTCAGCGCCTGCGCGACCACGACCTCCCCTACCGGCCGTCGGCAGATGGTGGGCGGGGTGTCGCAGGCGCAGCTGGACCAGCTCGGTGCACAGGCGTTCGCCGAAACCAAGCAGAAGGAAAAGATCAGCACCGACGGCCGCCAGAACGGTTACGTGCAGTGCGTGGTCAACGCCCTGGTCGCGCAGCTGCCGCCTCAATACCGTGGCGTACGGTGGGAGACGGCCGTGTTCGTCGACAAGGAGCCCAACGCCTTCGCCCTGCCCGGCGGCAAGGTCGGCGTGAATACCGGCATCTTCACCGTCGCCAAGAACCAGGACCAGCTGGCTGCCGTAATCGGCCATGAAATCGGCCACGTCATCGCCCGCCACCACGAAGAGCGCATCACCCGTCAGATGGGCGCGCAGACCGGCCTGGCCGTGCTCGGCGCGCTCGCCGGTGCCGCTTATGGCGAGGGGGCGGCCAGCACCGTGAACCAGCTTGGCGGGATGGGCGCACAGACCGCCTTCCTGCTGCCCGGCTCGCGCACCCAGGAGAGCGAGGCCGACGTGATTGGTCAGCGACTGATGGCCCAGGCCGGTTTCAACCCGGCACAGGCGGTCGATCTGTGGCAGAACATGATGGCAGCAAGTGGCGGTCGCAGCCCACAATGGCTGTCCACGCACCCCGACCCAGCCAACCGGATCCAGGAACTGCGACGCGATGCACCGGGACTGACGCCGGTCTATCAGCAGGCGCAGGCGGCCGGACTGCGGCCAAAGTGCGGATGAGTGCGCAGTTCTATGCTGTATTGCAGCACATAAAACGATTTCTCACGCCATCTGTTTCTGATACGTTTGGCGGCTCAGATTTTTCTGACAGTCCGACTTTGCCGCTAACCGGCGGTTCGATCGAGGTGAACGATGATTTTCCGTAACCACAAAGCTGTGCTTTCCGTCCTCGTCGCGACCGCCCTGACCGGCGCCGTGGTCACCGATGCCTTCGCGCAGTCCTCGCGCTCCTCCGAGCGCGGCAACCGCGGCGGCAAGCAGGCCAAGGCCGAGGTGCTGTACCCGAACGCGACCCGCCAGGAGCCGACGGTCAAGGCTTCGGCCAAGCTGGGCAGCAAGCTGCAGAAAATGATCGACAGCTACAACAAGGAAAAGTTCCCGGAGACCCGCACCCAGGCCGACGCCATCCTGGCTGACAGCGCCGCGAACGAGTACGACAAGTCGCTGGCTGCGCAGCTGGCCTCGCAGGCCGCCTACCAGACCGACGACACCGCAGCGGCGATCGCCTACCTGAAGCAGGTCCTGCAGTTCAATGGCCTGGACAACAACGGCCACTTCCAGTCGATGCTGATGCTGGGCCAGCTGGAGCTGCAGGAAGACAAGACCGCCGAAGGCCTGGCGACCCTGGACAAGTACTTCGCCGAGAGCAAGTCGACCAAGCCGGAAGAGCTGATCGCCAAGGGCCAGGCGCTGTACCAGCTGGAGCGCTACCAGGAAGCGATCCCGGTGCTGAAGCAGGCCATCGCCGGCTCGACCGAACCGAAGGACAACTGGAACCAGCTGCTGATGGCGGCCCTTTCCGAAGCCGGCCAGTCCGGTGAAGCGGTGAAGGAAGCCGAGGCCCTGGCTGCCAAGAACCCGAACGACAAGAAGGCCCAGCTGAACCTGGCAAGCATGTACATGCAGGCCGACCAGATGGACAAGGCGGCTGCGGTGATGGACAAGCTGCGCAGCAGCGGCCAGCTCACCGAAGAGCGCGAGTACAAGCAGCTGTACTCGATCTATGCCAACACCGAACACAAGGAAAAGGACGTCATCGCGGTCATCAACGAAGGGTTGCAGAAGGGCATCCTGAAGCCGGATTACCAGGTCTACCTGGCGCTGGCCCAGTCCTACTACTACTCCGACCAGGTGCCGCAGGCGATCGATGCGTGGCAGAAGGCTGCCCCGCTGTCCAAGGACGGTGAGACCTACCTGAACCTGGCACGCGTCCTGCATGCCGAAGGTCGCATCCCGGAGGCCAAGCAGGCCGCCCAGCAGGCGCTGGCGAAGGGTGTGAAGAACCAGGCTGATGCCAAGAAAATCATCAACCTGAAGTAAGTAGGAATAACGCCTGAATGCCTGCACAGTTGATGCGCAGGCGCTCAGGATTGGTATAAGCTTGGAGGTTCCTGCGGTGTCATGCACCGCTGATCAGGGATTCCGCCCCTGGCATCCCCGGCCCCACTATTGAGCTCTTGGCGCATGACGGAACAACTAGTCGTTCACCGGTACGAACAACCCGATGACAAGGGGCTGAGCTGGCCTCGCATCGTCGGCATCGCGTTTGTAATTGCCCTGCATCTGGCCGCGTTCATGATGCTCCTGATCCCCGCCGTGGCTCCCAAAGCCGTGGCTGAGAAGGAGCGCAACGTCATGGTGACCATCGTCGACGCGCCGCCGCCGCCCCCACCGCCGCCGCCGCCGCCGCCGCCGCAGGATACTCCGCCACCGCCGGTGAAGAATCTGTCGCCGCCGAAGCCGTCGCCGGTCCCGCCGCCGCCGCAGGCGCCGGTCGTGGACGTGCCGGAACCGCGTCCGAACGATATCGTCACCCCGCCTGCGCCGCCGGCGCCGCCGGCTCCGCCGACCTCGATCGAGGCCAGCGTGGATATCTCCTCGAAGGCCATGAATCCGCCGCGTTACCCGCCGGCAGCCTTCCGCGCGGGTATCCAGGGCGAAGTGATCCTGATCATTGATGTCGATGCCAACGGCAACGTCACCAATGTCACGGTGGAAAAGTCCAGCCGTAACCGCGACCTGGACCGTGCTGCGATGGAAGCAGCTCGCAAGTGGCGCTTCAACGCCGCTGAATCTGGCGGTAAGAAGGCGGCAGGTCGCGTTCGCG
The DNA here is from genome assembly GCF_036320005.1 of Stenotrophomonas sp. SMYL11. Taxonomy (NCBI): domain Bacteria; kingdom Pseudomonadati; phylum Pseudomonadota; class Gammaproteobacteria; order Lysobacterales; family Lysobacteraceae; genus Stenotrophomonas; species Stenotrophomonas sp. SMYL11. Next base: position 125,224 of record NZ_JAWIRS010000006.1, on the reverse strand, counting down.
TCCCGGTCAACTTTGCGCTGAACTGATGCGTCCGGGTGGCCACCTGGCCACCCCCGCTCTCAGTTCGATTGTTTAGCTTAGCTACACCCTTTATCACCACACACAACAAAGGTAAGCGTCATGCTGCAGGAAATTTTCATCGCCGCTGCTGCCGGGGGCAATCCGTCCAACGCCCTGTCGCAGATGGGCTTCGAGCACCTGATCCACGAAATGACCACCAAGCCGGGTGATTTCGCGGTTTCCTGGGTCGTGCTGCTGACCCTGGTCATCATGTCGGCCATGTCCTGGTACTGGACCGTCATCAACATCTTCCGCGCCACCCGCCTGAAGAGCGCCGCTGATCGCGTCGTCAGCCTGTTCTGGGACACCCCGAACGCGCAGGACGCCATCCGTGCGATGGAAGAACAGCCGGCTTCCGAGCCGTTCTCGAAGATCGCCCTGGACGCTGCCCAGGCAGCTGCCCACCACCAGCGCGCTGAAGGCGGTGCTACCGGCGGCGTCGGTGAGAACCTGAGCCGTTCGGAGTTCGTTGACCGCGCTCTGCGTCAGGCCGTTACCCGCGAAAGCAACAAGCTGCAGTCGGGCATGACCCTGCTGGCCACCGTCGGTGCAACCGCTCCGTTCGTCGGTCTGCTGGGTACCGTGTGGGGCATCTACGGCGCGCTGATCAAGATCGGTGCCACCGGCTCCGCTTCGATCGACGCCGTTGCCGGCCCGGTGGGTGAAGCGCTGATCATGACCGCGATCGGTCTGTTCGTCGCGATCCCGGCCGTGTTCGCCTTCAACTTCTTCAGCAAGATCAACAGCGCGACCATCAGCAAGTTCGATACCTTCGCGCACGACCTGCACGACTTCTTCGCCACCGGCTCGCGCGTCCGCTAATTGCGGCGCGCGTCACCCAGCGACGAACGTAAGTAGTCACCAAGATCTAGACGGAGCCCGTTATGGCTTTCAGTAGTGGTAACAGCGGCGGCCCCATGGCCGACATCAACGTTACGCCCCTCGTGGACGTGATGCTGGTGCTGCTGATCATCTTCATCATCACGGCGCCCCTGATGTCCCACAAGGTCAAGGTGGATCTGCCGGAAGCCAACCTGATCCAGAAGCCGGAAGACGCTGAAAAGCGTTCCGGACCGATCACCCTGGCAGTCAAGGAAGACGGCTCGATCTACTGGAACGACGAAGAAATCAACAAGCAGACTCTCGAGTCGCGCTTGGCGACCGCCGCCCAGCAGACCCCGCAGCCGCCGCTTAACCTGCGTGGTGACCGCACCACCAAGATGCGCGTCATCAACGACCTGACCAAGGTCGCGCAGGAGCAGGGCATGCTGGACGTCGGCTTCGTCGCGACCAAAGAAAAGGGGCAATAAGCCATGGCATTCAGTAGTGGTGGTGGCAAGGGCCCCATGGCAGACATCAACGTCACGCCCCTCGTGGACGTGATGCTGGTTCTGCTGATCATCTTCATCGTGACCGCGCCGATCATGACGTACCCGATCGCCGTGGACCTGCCGCAGCGCGTGCTCAACCCACCGCCGCAGCTGGTCGAACCGCCGCCGCCGATCGAACTGAAGATCGACGCCAGCAACCAGGTCTCGTGGAACAACAGCCCGATCAATACCAGCGAGCTGCAGCAGCGGATGGAACAGGAGGTCCAGCGTGACCCGACCAACCAGCCGGAACTGCGCATCGACGCCAGCCCGGATTCCGAGTACGACGTGATGGCCAAGGTTCTGGCCGCTGCGAAGAATGCTCAGATGAAGAAGATCGGTTTTGTGCAGCAGTAACTGCTACACCGCAACACAACAGTCATGACGCGACTGCAGACGCCCCTGGAAACAGGGGCGTCTTTTTTATGCCTGACGGTCTGGACCGCTATGATCGGCGGATGCTCGCCCTCTTCGACTCCCTGCGCCACTGGCTCGACGGCATCGCCCACCTTGGCACGATCCTGGCGGTGGCCTATCTGCTGTACCTGTTCGCGCTGGCGGGCTGGATCATGCTGCAGAAGCGCGAGCCGGTGGCGACGCTGAGCTGGATCCTGTCGCTGGCGCTCTTGCCGTACCTCGGCCTCTTCATCTACTACCTGCTGGGCCCGCAGAAGGTGAAGCGGCAGCGCCTGCGTCGTGGGCGTGCGCGCTCGGGCATGGAGCATTACAGCGACGTCTGCCCGCCCGATGCCGACTGCACCGAGCTGGCCAAGATCGCGCAGGCCACCACCGGGCTGGCACCGAGCAGCGCCACCGAAGTGACCTGGCTGGTGGACGGCGCAGCCACCTACGCCGCGCTGCTTGAAGCTGTCGCGCAGGCACGCGATCACGTGCATCTGGAGTACTACATCTTCAACCCGGACCATGCCGGTACCGCCCTGCGCGACGCGCTGGTGGAACGTGCGCGGGCCGGCGTGCAGGTGCGCCTGCTGCTCGATGCGGTGGGCTCATCCGCCCTGCCGCGGCGCTTCCTGCAACCTCTGCTCGATGCCGGTGGCGAAGCGATCTGGTTCCACCCACGGCAGCTGTTGAAGCCGTTCAAGCGCCCATGGTTGAACCTGCGCACGCATCGCAAGCTGGTGATCGTCGATGGCCGCCTGGCCTTCACCGGTGGCATCAACATCACCGACGACGAGGATGAAAGCCGCAGGACCGACGCCTACCGCGACCTGCACATGCGCATCCGTGGCCACGTGGTGCGAAGCCTGCAGCTGGTGTTCGCCGAGGACTGGCTCTACGCCAGTGGACAGGATCCCTCGCGCATGGACATCGCGCGTCTGTGGCCAGCCGACATGCCGCTGCGGGGCGATGGCCCGATCAATGCCCAGGTACTGGTGTCGGGTCCGGATTCGGGCTGGGAGACCATCCATCGCCTGCATGTGGCGGCGATCCAGGAAGCGCACGAGCGCGTGTGGCTGGTCACGCCCTACTTCGTCCCGGGCGAAGCGGCGCGGATGGCGCTGACCTCGGCCGCGCTGGGCGGCCTGGACGTGCGCCTGCTGGTGCCGAAGATGAGCGACTCCTGGTTCGTCACCCAGGCCGCACGCTCCTACTTCGATGAGCTGCTGCACGCCGGGGTGAAGATCTACGAGTACGGCCCGCGCATGCTGCATACCAAGGCCTTCATCGCCGATGACGATGTCTGCATCGTCGGCAGCGCCAACTTCGACCACCGCAGCTTCCGGCTGAACTTCGAGCTGTCGATGATGATCAGCGACCGTGACCGCGTCGCCGCGCTGGCCGAACTGCTGCAGGGCGAATTCGACCGTTCCACGCGGGTGCACGACCAGGCCGGCCGCTCGTTGTGGCTGCACCGCCTGCCCGAGGCCTTCGCCCGGCTGGCCTCGCCGCTGCTCTGACGCAGCGCTACACTGCGGCGATCATCCGGGGAGCCCGACTATGTACTGGTTGTACCTGCTGCTGGCGCTGGGCTGCTTTGCCTTCGCCCTGAAGACGCCCAGCGCCGGGCTGATGAGCCTGTGCCTGCTGGCCGCCCTCGCCTTCCTGCTGGCCTGGGTGCGCGGTCGCTACGTGGCCCGCTTCGGTGACCTGCAGCGTGACCCCGCCACCCTGGTCGACACCGAAGAACTGCGCCGCCTGCGCGAGCAGGCCCAGGCCCGCCGCAACGACGACGCCAACGACCACGATCCGTCCCCTCTTTCCAAGTAGTTCCGTTCCATGACCCAGCTCAGCGTCAACGTCAACAAGATCGCCGTCCTGCGTAATTCGCGCGGCGGCGCCGAACCGGACGTGGTGCGTGCCGCCCAGGCCTGCCTGGATGCCGGTGCGCATGGCATCACCGTGCACCCGCGGCCGGACCGTCGCCACATCACCGCCGAGGACGTGCTGGCCCTGTCCACGCTGACCCGCGCGCGTGGGGTGGAGTTCAACATCGAAGGCAATCCATTCGCGCCACCGCGCGAGGGTTATCCGGGGCTGCTGCAGCTGTGCGCACAGACCCGTCCGGCGCAGGCTACCCTGGTGCCTGACAGCGACGGCCAGATCACCTCCGATCATGGTTTCGACTTCGAGCGTGATGCCGAACGACTGCGCCCGTTGGTGGCCGAGCTGAAGGCGATGGGTTGCCGGGTCAGCCTGTTTGTCGACGCGGGCAACCCACTGCTGGAGCAGGCGGCCGAGGTAGGCGCTGATCGCATCGAGCTCTATACCGGCCCCTACGCCGAAGCCCACTCCGCTGGCGATGCTGACGCGATGCTGGCGCTGTTCGCCACTGCCGCACGCCGTGCACAGGCCGTTGGCTTGGGCGTGAATGCCGGGCATGACCTGTCACAGGACAACCTGCGCGATTTCCTGGCCCACGTGCCGGAGGTGCTGGAGGTGTCGATCGGCCACGCGCTGATCGGCGAGGCGCTGTATGACGGGCTGGATGCCACGGTGCGCGGGTACCTTGCGTTGCTCTGACCGCTCCCCTGTAGCGTCGAGCCATGCTCGATGCAGCACCGCCCTGAACCCTTCAGGCGGCCGTCGCAGCCACTGAGACGGCCGCGACGTACCCTGCCGCAATGGGTATTGCGATCAAGGGTCGAGGTTCCACGTCCCACCTAGCCGGGCGCTTTGAAAGCACCGTCAGCGAGGCGGTGGACGACGGTTGGGCGGTCGACGAGAGCGAGGAGTTCCTTGCCCCTCGCCTGCGCACCGAGGTTCGTGCCGAGACCGCGCGCAGCATCATCAGCCGCAACACCTCGCCGGACGTTGGCTTCAGCCAGTCGGTGAATCCGTATCGCGGTTGCGAGCATGGTATCAATACCCCCTGATTGTTCACTAGATAAATACCTAGAGATCAACAACTTAGGGGAGAATCGGTAAACACATTGCTCTGGCCACAAGCCCCGCGCAGTGCCGGCCAACACGCCCATCCTGGAGGTATTGGCCAACCTTCGTGGTCTGCAAAGAGAGTTAGAGCCCTGCGGCGCGTAGCAGGGCCGACATCGACGTACCCATGCCTTTAGCCACTCGCTCCAAGGTAGCGAGAGTGAGGTTCTTTTCGCCACGTTCGATCTTGCTGTAGTAGGCGCGGTGCATCTCGATGTGGTCAGCAAAGGCTTCTTGGCTGACGCCCAGATCAATACGATGCGCTCGGATCACATCTGCAAGTTTCGCTTGGTTCGTATGCTCGACCATACGAAGCAGCTTGTGGTTCTAGTACTTTAAAGACTACGCCTCTAAAGGTAGTCTACTTATAAGTACTAATCGCCTCTCCCATGAACTTTTACCTCGTATGTCCGGAACTGGAGTTCACTCTTGAGCTTCCCTTTTCTCCCATGGGCAGGGAGCAAGTCGCAATGCAGGTGCGTCGAATGCAAGAAGAGGAAGGGCAAGCAAGAGGCTTTGAGTGCCGCCTGGCAGAAGAGCTCTCAAAGCTCATTCCCCAACTAACGGATTGGGACATCAAGCCGCCTACGGGTGCGCAGATGGCATACGCGACTTCGCTTTGCGCACAGTTGGGCATTCCACTGCCTGCAGCAACGCGTCGATCGCGGGCATTGATGCAGATCTTTTTGGCGGAAGCCAAAGCGCTCCATGGCCAACGCAGCTGACAAAGGCCTTGCCAGCCGAAGCTGTGGATAAGCTTGGGCAAAACCTCTTCGCCAGATGACCGTATGGCCTACAGCTACCTGAATTTCACGGTGTTGCGGCGCCTGTGGTTAGCAATAATACTAACAGCCAACCACCCCAAGTTGTTGTCATGGAACAGGATGCTCGAAAGGCCCAAGTTCCCCTCAAAGGTAGAGGGGCCGCATCGCGTGTCCCAAGCCGTTTCGATACCACTGCAACAGTGGGAGTCGACGATGGCTGGGAATCGGTCTACCAGGAGATGGAAAACGCGCCACGGCTGAGAACTCAGGTGCAGGAAGAGCGAGCGCGCACAGTGATCAGCCACAACTCATCCCCTGACGTTGGGTTTAGCGCGTCGGTAAACCCGTACCGCGGCTGCGAGCATGGGTGCGTTTACTGTTTTGCTCGCCCTTCTCACTCCTATTTGAGCCTCTCACCAGGCTTAGACTTCGAGACGCGCCTGTTTGCAAAGACAAATGCCCCGGAGCGGCTCAGAGCAGAAATTAGCAAGTCGAGCTACAAGTGCGCCCCGATTGCCCTGGGGATAAACACAGACGGCTATCAGCCGGTTGAAAGGAATTACCAGATTACACGCCAATGCCTTGAGGTGCTTGCCGACGCAAAGCATCCGGTGAGCTTTGTCACCAAGAGCGCCTTGATCACCAGGGACACCGAACTGCTGGCGTCGATGGCCAAGGATCGGTTGGTTACGGTCTACTTCTCGGTCACCACGCTCGACAGGAAGCTATCTGCAAAACTGGAACCACGAGCTGCTGCTCCCCACGCAAGGCTGCGAGCAATGCATCAGCTGCATGAGGCAGGAGTACCGGTAGGGGTTTTGATCGCACCGGTCATTCCCATGATCACCGACCATGACCTAGAAGCCATCCTAGAGGCTGCTCACGAACACGGCGCTCGGGCAGCAGGCTACGTGCTTCTCAGGCTACCTAACGAGATTAAGGACATTTGGAGAGAATGGCTCGAGCTGCACTTCCCGGACCGCGCTGCGCATGTGCTTAGCTTGATGCGACAGATGCATGGTGGAAAGGAATATGACGCCAGCTTTGGCACAAGGATGTCCGGAACTGGCCCTGTAGCGGACTTGATCCGGAAGCGCTTTGAAAAGAAGCATCGTGAGCTCGGTTTCACTAGGCTGCCAGCGCTGGCCACTCATCTTTTTCAACCTCCCCAAGAAAAGTCGCCACAGGGGCAACTTTTCTAGCCGAAGGGAAAACGTGGCTAGCATCAGTACAAAGCTATGGATGCAGTCCGAGCGGCGCCTACAGGGATAGGGCGTCCTGGGTTTCTGAGTACTGATACCATCTCCCCGAAAAGGAAATAGCATCTCCTCCTCAGCGAGCTTAGACGGCTCTCCAAACATATTTGGTTATCCCGCTTCCTCATGAAAAGGACCAGCGTATGCCCAAGCAAGTGAGAGGTTTATCAGTCTACCGAAGCACGATTGAGCGGCTGCCACAGTTTCGTCTTCTTAGCGGTCCAATCACAGAACACCAAGCGGCGATGCTGGGATTCGACAGCCTTCCACTCGCAGGCGCTTCCATTGTGCCAAGCGCCGAAGGACCCGCGACGTTATTCAATGCCCGAGGCAAAGAGGTCATCCGAAAGGACCTTCCGATGGTCACCAAGTCTCGATCAATCAATACCTCGTGGAAGGACTGGCACGGACGCACTCACCACGGTACCCAGACAAGATCCTATGAGACCTATCCCAGGGAATACGTTGCACCACCTGGTGAATTCCTCACTGCTGTAGATACAGACAGTGGTATCGCAATGGCTACTAGGATCATTGACCGGACGGAGCCAGAAGAGAGTATTGCAAACCTCCTCAACATCTACCTGGAATGCTTCCAACACTTCGAAATCGTTGACCCGGACCTTGCGGTGCCGGTGAGGGTCGAGAAGATCAACTGGCGCATTCTCCCGCCGGGGAAGTTCCCGTTCGATAGAGCAATGCAGGTATTGGATAGCTATCTGAAGCAGTTGACCGACAGCGACCGCGCAGTCGCTAAGCAGCGCATCCGGACCATCACTCGTCACGAGCCCGACTTCATGGCAGTCGGACTAGGCGGTTTCAGTGAGTACATCGTCTTTGGGTTCACGCGAAGGAATCGGTACGTGTTCGAGAGTCCCGAGTCAGGCAATGCCACTTACATCTTCAGGAACGAGTGGGAGGCGGTGTCTCAGCTCACCAAACGCCAGATCCTTCAAGAGCAGCTGCAGGAGACCAGGATCATCCACACCTCGCGTTGGGCCGTAGAGGTCTCAGAAGAAATCCAACGGAAGTGAAGTGGTTGGGCAAAGTTTCAGAAGGGCGTAGCCCGAACCGGTACCATGTGACCCACGCCATGGATAGGTACCTACCGATGCGTTTACTCAGGCTTAGAAGCTTAGATAGGAACTCCCAATGAAGCCAACCATCCTGGCACTGGACCTCGAAGGTACGCTCATCTCCAACGCAATCAGTCAGATTCCTCGCCCTGGGCTTCACCGGTTCCTAGAGGATGTCCGATCGCAGTTCGAGGAACTTGTACTGTTCACTACGGTTCCCGAGGCACTTGCAAGAAGAATTGCCGGACTCTTGGCTAGGGAAGGCAGTGTTCCGGCATGGTTTGTCGAACTTCGATACATCCATTGGTCTGGAAGGACAAAGGATCTTTCCTATGTCTCCCCCCGCGTGGGTGAAGCCCTTCTCTTGGATGACCATGGCCCATATGTGCATGATGGGCAGGAGAGACTGTGGGTCGAGATCCCGATGTTCGGCTCTCCGTACTCGCCAGACGATGACGGGTTGCAGAACGCAGCTGAACGCCTGACCGATCGCATCATGGAACTGCAGAGTGCATCCAACCAGGGCCACATGATCGCCGGTCATGGCTGAGCAGCGCGTTGTCTCGATGGCTCATTGAAAGAGCGCGCATGCAGCGGCCGTCCTCTCTCACATTCGGCACAGTTAGGGATCATCACGCGGGTAGCACTCGAGAAATTCTCTGATAGCGTCGCCCCGGAGAACCCGGAGAACCCGGAGAACCCGGAGAACCCGGAGAACCCGGAGAACCCGGAGAACCCGGAGACGGCCACCCAAAGGTCGCCAGCAATCAGAAGTGGTGCAGTGCCGTTGCGGCAACCCTACTTTTTCCGGCAGCAATTGAATTGGTAGCTCCAGGCGCACCCACCGCCCAGCCAACACGCTTCCCTAAAGGACGCGCAGTAGCAACCGCGGCGTCTCCCAATTGGTGATGTCAACTCACTGCCAGCCTTGGGTAGCCATTGACCGCGCGCTATCGATTGCCGCGCCAGGCGGACACGCACGTTGGTACTGAAGGGGCAAATCTAGCCTGGGCAACGAGCGAACCCACCTCTCTATTGCGCACTTCACCCGTACCAGCGAGCGGGCCTTCCTTCACACCGAACGTACCAGTAGGGTCACGATCACGCGTAAATCAATGAATCAATGGAAGTAAAAAGAAGGCATGATTCTCATTTCAGTTGTTAAAGTACCGTAAGGCTCACGGCAAAAAAAACTTCTCGTATACCTGATAGCTTTCGGCGCCATGGCCTATGACGTCGAAATATGCACCGCACGTGCGATCGCTCCGGAAGCGACAGAAATCGCGGGTACGCGAGGCGTACCCTTACCCGAGGGATTCTGCTTTTTGGTCAGCAGGGCTGATGGAACGATCGTTCAGCCCGCATTTGAATTCTTAGCAGATGCCCATCTAACGATCGGTCCAAAGCCAAAGCTTGCCTGCAGCAAGAACACGACAGCAGCTATCGCGGCGGACCTCACCGACTTCCATCACTTTCTTGACGCAAGAAAAAAGCTCGTTTCCGACGTAGATGAGGATCTCCTCAGATCCTATGCGGACACCTTGACTGACCTAGACTCAGCGGTGACCCTGGACAAGCTCGCCGCCGCGACTATTCATCGAAGATGGTCGACCCTGACCAAGCTGATCGCATTCTGCGTAAAGCGGGGATACCTGAGAAAGGCACCAGCGCTGCTGAGCAAGCAGACGAAGCGAGGAACTGTTCAAGTTCTCGACGTTGGCGTCGATCTTCCCGGGCTGAACGACGCTGACGAACTCATCACTGCGCTCCATCCCGAGACCGTCGTCGGTATTCTTGACGAACTAGGTCCCAACCCTTTGCTCGAACGGAACGGTCTCGTTGAACTAGCATTCGCTACCACCGCACAGCGACTGATGGCTGAGCTTTGCTATCAAGCAGGACTGAGGCGGGCGGAAGTATGCGATCTGAAAGCGCAGACCGTCCTTGAGACTCATACGAGAGGGCGCGATCCTTTCAGTGCAGTGGCTATCCCCGTCGTCGGGAAAGGTAACAAGAAGCGCAACGTTCCCGTTCCAGTTTGGCTACTCGAGGCGCTGAAGCGTTATGCAAAAGGTGTTCGGCAGCGCCTCATTGACCTCCGACTGGGGTACCACAAGCTCGAGGATCACGGCGTCCTCTTCGTCCTCAACGCAAACAACCGCAAGCATGCGGGCAATCCGATAACCCCGCAGATCTTCGACCGGCATTTCGCCCAGGCCAAGGACAGGCTGCTCAAACGGCTTTCCAAAGAGCTTGACCTGGCTCGCTACGAATCCACGCAGCGCGAGCGGATAACCATTCACGCCCTTCGACACACCTTCGCCTTGTACACGTACATGGAGAAGCGCGCAAACGGTGACATGGATGCGATCAAGTATGTCCAGTCAGTACTGGGACACAGTCTCAGGGATACGACCGAGTCCATCTACCTGCGAAGCGCGAACGCATTCGAGAGCGAAACCAGGGAATCGATCAGGCTGCACCTTGAAGGTCAACCCTTTATGCGAATCGGCGTCGAGGCCTGACGAGCTGGAGCGCGCACGGCTCCGCGGCCAAGGCATACGCACTAATCCTCGCATGTGACCGACTCACCTATCAAATCAGATTGAACACGGATTGGAGCGTTACGTGGCAGGAAGAAGGTCCGCCCAACTGCGGCACGCCGTAGTAGTTGAGGAAAAGGTAGGCAACACAAAGAAATGGGATGTCCGCGAGAGCGCGGGTCGCCTAGAAGTCGCGTTCAGGCGCGCCGGAGACCTGCGCGACAACATCGTCAATCTCAGCCGTTGGAAGGGCATAGGTGCAGCGGCACCGCTCTTCGCCGAGGCGTTCTGTCGAGCTAACAAGAACAGCAGGGAGACGACTAGATCCTCTTCAGCTAACAACATCGTGAGTGGCCTGGTGCAGTACCTAACCGTAAAAGGGGTAAAGATAAGCGGCCCAGACGACACTCCGATGGATCTCGGCGAATCATTTCTAACGTATCTGAAAGGTGGGGATACCACGCACCCGACAGTTCTCTCGGTGCAGACCCAGCGCCACTATTACGGGACCTTCAAGAAGGTCGTTCTTGCACTGCACGAGATGGATCCACGGTGGAAGGTGATCCGTATTCCGCCAAAGCCGTTCGCAGGACTGCCACGGAAGAGCAAGCCCAAAGAGCTGGACCGTGCGGCTTGGGCCAACGTCATGAAGGCGGCTGTCGAGGAATGCATATCGACAATGGACGAAGTGTGGCCGCTTCTAGATAGGGTTCACAGTGCCCTCGCTCAGAAGAAAAAGGGCGACGCTGTATCGCTAAGCGACCCGGCAGAGGCAATTGCTCAAATCTTGGCAAACTTTGACGGTCATCTTCCTCGCCAAGCCGCGGTTCACAAGCTCCCAGGCGTAGGAAAGATCAGCGAAAGCGAGTACTTCCGTCTGAGGAGACTAGCGCACCCCATCGGCGGCGATCTGATCCCATTCTTTCTCGTACTAGCCATGCACTCGGGCTTCAACGAGCAGCCACTTAGAACACTCACCCTAGATGGCATATCGGAGCACTACCCGCTTGGACAAAAGCGAACGGTGATCAAGTCCTCTAAGCGCAGGGCAGGAACTTCCGCTCAGGGCGCGACACAGCGAGCAGCCTTCCCCGCTAGCGATCACCCGCTAGCGCCGGAAAGATTGATCAGTTTCGTGATTGCTTGGACCAAACGAATTAGAGACTACGCTGCTGGTGAGCTTGCCAATGACTTCTTCCTCCACGCCGTTTCCGAAGGCGGGCGGCACAAGCGCCGAGGAATGCACATCGATTCCTACTCAGCCAGAACCGACGACGTGACCACGCGGGTGACCGGTTACATCACATTGTTCTGCAAACGAAGGGGGCTTAAGTACTCTGGCTCCCAAGCAAACAGGCTTGCGTTCTCCGAAGCGGTTGATGGGCTGACCGACGGCGACGCCTTCGAGCTCCGAGCAATGCTAGGCCATCGGCTATTGTCAACTGGCCAAGACAGTTACCAGACAACCACGATGCAGCGTCGGCAGAAGGAACAGCTGGCAGGAGCCCTGACGGCACAGGAGCGTTGGGTGACTTCAAACGGAAAGATTGACACGCGATCCGCGCGGAGTGACCGCGATCAAACGGCAGCAACGCAGGGCTTCTGCTGTGCAGATCCATTCCAAAGTCCTCAACCCGGGCAGCGCCATGGGAAGCTCTGCACCGCCTATGGTGCTTGCCCTGCGTGCCCACTCGCTGCGGCTGACCCAAACGAGGCCTATGCCCTCGCCCGCTTTCTTCAACTGCAGGAGCTATACGAAGAAGCCAGGGCAGACCTTGGCAGCGAGATCTGGAGGCGAAAGTTCGAGAACGCCTACCTTGCTCTCCGCGATTCATGGATTCCGGCAGTGAGCACAGCTGCGAATCAACAATCAGCGGCGATGATCATGCTGACGACCCTGCCCGGACTTGAATAGCTAGGGCGCTAACGCCACTAGCGCGTCCACTCTAGAGAGAAAGCCATGCCCGCACTAAGAAATTTCGAAAAAGCACAGGCAGAGACTCTGCATCCTTCATTCCAAGTGGACTATGACAGTGATATCTGGACCTTCGCCCAGACCACGGTCGGCCAACAGAAGGAGTTTGTCACAGTTGACTGGGCAATCCCGCTGGCGCGTGGAGAATTGCTCACAGACCACAAACACAGAGCACTCCTCGCCGAGCTGAAGTGCTACCTCAAGACCGCCATCATCGAGGACACGGTGCGCATGACGGTTGGGTCTATCCCTGCCACCTACATGGGCTTGAGGGAGCTGGTCAAGTTCATGGGGCAGCGGAAAATCCACTCCCTCTTTGACATTTCGACAGCGGTAAGCTGGGAATATATCGAAGGTCTCGAAGAGCAGTACATGACCGCTGGAGATGACACCGGTCGAGACAGGGCGTGGACGCATGCGACCGCCTACAAACTCATCCACCCACTTACACAGATCTACGAGATCGCGGACAGATTGCGCGCTAGAGGCGGACAAGCACCGTCCGAAGCGCCGTTTGACGGACGAAGGACCTATGACGTCGTGACAGAGCCGCTTGGGCTTGCTCGAACGGGTGGATTGATGCCTGTCCCGGACGAGATCTCCGTACCAATCCTTTCTTACGCATGTGAGTGGATTGACCACGGCTCTGAGGATGTGATCAGACTTCAGGCTGAGGTCATCCCTATGCTCATCGACGCACGGAGTGCCACGGGCGCGAGACGAATTGCCTGTCTTCGTCAGATCAAACGGCACATCGAGGAATTCCAGATGAGTCCGATCCCAGGGACACTAATTTCCTGGCATGAGCCATTGACCGCCATAGATCGGATTGATGACGCTGGAGACGAGCGCGGGATTAGCGGAACTCAAAGCCTGAGACGCCTAATACTGATGACTCAGAGCGCATGCAGTATCTTGCTCCAGGGATGCACTGGAATTCGAGCTCATGAGCTGATTGGCCTCTCCCTGGACCACGATCCGACGCTACAGCACGGCGTGGTCAAGTCAGTGACATCGCTAGACGGACTGATGGAAGTTTTCTCCATTTGTGGCATTTCCGCCAAAAGGGAAGCGACGCGGCATGAGTGGACTGCCGGGCTGCGCCCGTTGGGCACAAATCACCTGCCGATCGTAATAAAATCCATCGAAGTACTGGTGCGGCTAATGGAGCCTTGGCGAGCTCTATCGGGTAGTAAGTCACTGATGCTTAGCTTCTCCCACGCCAAGTCCCTTCCGTCGGGTCCCGATGGAATCGGCCGAATGACAGCCTCCAGAAATTCTCTGCTGCAGCGTGAGTTCGCCGTCGAAGCCCTCACGAAGAAGCGTGGCATCGAAACGACGCAAGCTATCTACGAGGTGAGATCCCTTCGCCCGCAGCGATGGAGGATCACCTTTGCGCACTATGTCTTCCGATCCAAGCCGGAACTAATGCCAGCGCTACGGACGCACTTCCGTCACATGAGCGAGCAGATTACGGATCAGGGGTACATTGGAAACGATGCGGCCCTGCTCGAGAACTTGGAAGGAGAGAGAGTCATGGAGACCTCTCGGTTCCTCGTTCAAATCACGCTTGGCAAGCCAATCGGAGGTGGACCGGCGCAGCGGCTTCTCATGCAGCATGCCGAATCAATGACCGAGGCACTGTCCGAGATGGACGGAGAGACGCTGATCGATAAGGCCGTGGCATACGTGAAGCTCACCGACCTGCGGATATGGACAGGGACTTACGCGAGTTGCCTGATTGATATGTTGCCTGACCGTTCCAGTTGCAACCCACAAGCAAGCCTCCTCACTGTTCGCGCCTCGCCGAACTTCGGCCTACGGTCGCCCGGGCTGTGCGCGGGGTGCAAGTGTTGCATCATCCTGCCAGAGCATAAGGACTTCTGGGAGGATCGCCTCCTGAAAAATCAGGCCATTGTCCAGGCAGAGCGGACCAACTCTAGGAATCAGCCTTCCAAGATTGCTAAGAGTCGTGTTGTTCAGAGTCGAACAGTCCTGAGGATGATATCCAACGCTACCGGGGACGCTTCCGATCGTTCCGGCGAAAGTTGACGACATTGGCTCCATCGTCTCTGTTGGTACTTCTTTTCTGAAGCCGGGACACTGCTAGTTGGAGAGATGCGTTGTGGATGTTGGTCTTGTAAAGCAGAGCCTTTAACCTTGCATTCTCAGCCTTAATCTTAGTGAGCTCTTCAGCCACCGAGCCTCGCTTCTCCTCTTCAGCCAGCTCCTGAATTTTAAGCCAGACGTGCCCAAGTCGAGCGTGCCTTGATCCAAAGCTCCCTCTATTTACCCCTGCTTCGGCAGCGACCGAGGTAGGCGTGATGATCCGATGACCTGCGGCCATCTTTGCTTTCAGCAGTTCATTGGTCGGGCGTCGCTTCACCAGGCGGTCAAGAGCCGCCAAAGCCCTGTCCTCTACTGAGTTGGGTCTGCTCATTTTGCCGTCCGCTGATGTCTCATTAGTAGGCAGATAGCGTACGCCACCTTCGCCGCCCAATCATCTATGTGGACAAGGAGGACCCTGGAATTAATCCTGATGCACTCGCTGCCCGGCGAGATCGACATGCTTCAGACCCAGATGTTCAGCAACGACTTTGGTACAGGGTCTACCGTGACCATCGCAATGACGAAGCGCCGCAAACCATCGTGCTTGATAGGGCGAGCATGGCTAGGTTAGCGGGCTATGGGGCCGGGGTCAGCGTTGAGGTGCGGGAACAGATCACCAACCCTTTCGCACCACGTGTGAGTGCTACATAGAGGTTTTGCGCGCTCATGCTCTCTGGATAAAGGACCACGGCAATGTCTGCCTCGAGACCTTTCAGCAGGAGAGTGCTGCCGACTGCTTTGCGCGCAATGGGACGGCTGAGGTGACGATTTCGCTCCCGGGCTTGAAGCGCGGCTCCCAATAGATCTTGCTCTTGGTTAATAACGCTTCGCATGGCTGATCGACAGCAGTGCAGAATCTCGGGTCGATAGACCCGAGTGCCTGTCTGTTCGGCCAAGGCGTCCACCAGCCGTAAGGCGCTAGCCATGCTCCGCTCGGACTCAAAGGCGACTGCCTCAGCTTCTACAGGAGTTGGAGGGGTCTTGGCTCTCCCTCTACGAATGGTGCCGACACGCGTCACAAGATTTGGCGCGCCGACACCCGTCATCATGAGAGCGGAAAAGGTGGCCAAGTCCTGCAGCGCAGTAGGAGCCTGAAGATTGAAATGCCTCGCGAAGTTGACGAGGTCTCGCATGTCCACGGCTTCTACCGCCATTGCCCCAGGCGTTTGGCTGGTGAGCTGATGGCGCCCTTGGACATTCATGGACTCGCCAATGACCAGAACCGTTCCTTGGCTGCCAGGCGCATTGGTTCGTGCCGCAGTCAGCCTTTGTTGCACCTCACGACCGGCAACCAGCTGGATCCACCGAACGGATGGCGGAGCCGTGGTCAGATCAATGGGTAAGCTCGCCGTAAGAGCATGCCTTTGGGAGAGCAGCCACTGGCCCAGCTCTTCGTTACCTGCAATCTGCCAGCGCCAAGGAGTTCGAAGGCTACCCTCGGCTGGGAAGGATGATTGAACGTCCCGTTCCCAGTGAACCAGCCGATTTCCGCCAAATCCGAAGATGGCCTGTAAAGGGTCTCCGAGGACGCAGGTGGGCAAAAGGGAAGCGAGGGCGGACACGATGGAGTGTTGGACGGTGCTGCAATCCTGATACTCGTCAACCAACAGCCGGGCGTAGGTGGCTGCGATGGGTTGAGCGATATGCCCCGACTCCAAGAGTCTTCGGACTGATTCACGGATCGCGGGATAGTCGCTACTCGCGTTGTTGAGCTTCAAGAGTTCGGGATGATGGCCACTGCGCGTCGGGAACTTGGCGATGAGACGCATGGCGAATCCATCAATCGTCGAGAGTCGATAGGCAGAGCAGGGAACCCCCGCGCGTTTCAAGCGTGTCCTCAACGCGGTGACGCCAGCATTTGTGTGAGTTAGAACAAGGACCGGCCTGTCCCCAGCGTGGGATTTCAGCGCGTCGGCAATCAGCTGAGTTTTGCCGCACCCTGCTGGGGCGGTAATAGATCCGCGTTGGATGGCTAGCAGATCGATGTCAGGCGGCACGGGTAAAGGCCCAGAGTTGGTCTACTACTGCCTTAAAGCTGGCGTCCGCATCGGCGTAGCCGCGAGAGACGATATCCAGGACGATTGACTGGTAAGTCGTGAGAGACTTGAACCAGCTCTTCTTTTTGGTGCGCGAGACCTCGCCAAGCAGTACGCGAATATCGAGCGGATACGGCGACTTCGGCCTCAATGCTTCGATGGACGCCAAGCTTGTTAGACCGTTCGATTTGGCAACCAGCTGTTGGTTCACAAGGTCTTCACCGACACGCTCTTTAGCCTTCAGGAGCAGGGCATCAATTGATGTGTCAGGAAGGCAGAGGAACAGCTCGTCCTCCAACGTCATTCCTGCCCGCCAAGTCGTGAGGCTGCCACCTGATTGGAGATATGCCTCTGCAACACCTGGCGCGGCGGGCTTGTCAGCGTCGATGAAGACGAGGACTCGGTAACCCAACTTCATAAGCGCAGTTGCACGGGCAAAAGCGTTATCCGGAGTGCCTCCGCCTGCGTTGACGTATGCACCACCTAAAGCCAAATAAGATGGTTCTTTGTTGGCCACTCCCCATAGATCGAGGCCACGCACAAATCCCACCTCGCTTGCTCCCTCGCACACAATCACAGACTTCGCCAGGAAAGCTTCCGGGTCAGTCCGCAGCGTGCTTTGAATCTCGTCGGTTGAGCCAGCGGAAATGACGACATGGCCAGCCGGTCGTGGTCGAACCACAAGTAGCTGCTCACCTGAAAGCTCGCGAAGTGCCACAGGGGAGTGTGTTGTGAGAAACGCTTGGAGAGGCGGGGGCGTCTCCTTGGCTCCCAAGGAATCCAGCAGCCGCATGAGCCGATGGGGTTCCAATCCATATTCCACCTCATCCACCAAGGCAATCGGCGCTGACTCCGATGCGGCCCGTTGAAGTCCAGTCACCAAGAGTCGAGAAGAACCCGTACCAAGTGACCGAAGGGGGATGCCTGCCTCGCTGTGGAGCGCGATGGCGCCTTCGCCGATGGAGACGGAGTGCGAATCGAGTAAGGCTTGCGGCATCGACCCGACGTTAACCCCAAGGCTCTGGGCCGTTGTTTGGACGATTCCGAGTGTCTGACTCAGGTGGGGCGACGCTTGAGCGCCAAAGTTGGCGCGTGCCTGACGCGCTGCGAGAGCGAGCTGGGCTCCCAATTCTGCGCGTTCGTCGGTTAGCCGGTTGAGGACCGATCCGCGGCTCCAAGACAAGTTGGAGCTTGCAAAGCTGCCTATACGTGCCGGGGCCAATGCGATTCGTTCTTTCCAAGGCAGGCTTCGTTCCAAGCCTTGTTGAAGCGACCTATCGGAAACCAGCGTCCAGCTGGGCTCAAGGTCCGCCCCGACTTGAAGCTGCAGGGTAAGCACCGTCTCCAGGCCCGCGGCGGGTTCGTCTTCGAGGGTGTCAAATACCGCATCGAACCCTCGCAAGAAGTCCCCATAGACATCAATGTCCATCAGCGATGCTGGCAGTTCCCCGAATGTCACGGCAATACGAATTGGCTCTGAGACATCGAGGCCAAAAAAGTCCATGTCGCCGAAGGAGATGCTTCGTCGAGCACCCAAGCACAGGTCGATGGCATCGAGGATGGTGGATTTGCCACTGTCGCCAGGACCGATCAAACAGTTGATGCCCGGAGCTGGCGCCCAGTCGAGTGCCTTGATGGACCGAAAATTCCGGATGGCCAAATGGCGAATTCGAGGCATGGGGGCGTCCTGTAAGAGGCATGGTCAACGATCCGTGTAGGACGCGGACTGACACCAACTTCGACCACGCCCCTGAGGCAATCCTAGCCCTAAAGCCTTCTGCCAGTCATCCGCTCATTGGTGGAACTTGGCGCCATGACAAAGCTACTTCGCGAACTGCCCCCGCTTTAGCTCGGTAACACCGAAAGAACAGTTCCAAATTCACTTCTTCCGTAGTCGCCTCGCCCCTATACAAGAAGGCTAAGCATCCTGGACGACGGAGGTCCACTCATGGCCGGAAGAGGACATCAATTAGGTCGTAAGGTAATGAAGTACCACGCTTCAAAACGCTGCCTGGGAACTTGGATTGGCCATTGCGATCGTAGTCGCCTCGCCCCTATACAAGAAGGCTAAGCATCCTGGACGACGGAGGTCCACTCATGGCCGGAAGAGGACATCAATTAGGTCGTAAGGTAATGAAGTACCACGCTTCAAAACGCTGCCTGGGAACTTGGATTGGCCATTGCGATCGTAGTCGCCTCGCCCCTATACAAGAAGGCTAAGCATCCTGGACGACGGAGGTCCACTCATGGCCGGAAGAGGACATCAATTAGGTCGTAAGGTAATGAAGTACCACGCTTCAAAACGCTGCCTGGGAACTTGGATTGGCCATTGCGATGCCCTAGGATTATTGGGTTGACACTCTGATAAAGTTGGACCGAGCTCGAAAGATCCACAGGGAAAGGGGGGGGGGGCGGCATGGCTCGAAATACGTCTGGAGCAGCTGGGCTGGTGGTGGTCGGATTTTTCGCATTACTTGTCGCAATGTGCAATGGGGGCGGGCAGCGCGACTCACAGCGCTCCTCAGTGGATCAGGCACCGGTCGCTCCTCCGGCTCAGACGGAATCCTCTCGTCCGGAGATGACAGAGACGCAGTTCGTGTCAACCAGTACGCTCAACCAACGGTCTTCTCCCAACGGACAGATCATCGGAAGGCTCGACGGCGGCGACTCTGTTGTGGTGTATGAACGCAAAGGAGCGTGGGCACGAATATCGGCCCAGGGCGCCCCTGCCAAATGGGTCAGCTCGAAGCTACTTTGTAGCGGAAGCGGCTGCTACCGGCCTAATAATCGGCCCGTGTCACCCTCGCGCGAAAAGTTCCGGCCCGCACGTACCGATTATTCTGATGGGAGCTGTCCGTGCTCTGGATCACGCGTCTGTATTGGTCCTCGCGGCGGACGCTACTGCATTACGTCTGGAGGCAACAGGCGCTACGGTGTGTGACCAATCTGGCTGCCTACGTCGGCTTCTGGCCGATAGCGGACATAGGCCCCGCGGCGAATGTCCACCTCTTCTTTGGCGATTCGGTCAGAGCTCAATTCAATCTGATCAACTGCCTACCAGCTTGTCGACTTCGCCTGCGAAATGATCTTGGGATCTGGGAAGCTACCCTTGAGAGTGCACCGAGGCGACCGCGATGCCGGCCGGATTTCCCCTCAGGCGCTATGCCAGTCTACAATATACCGTCAAATACCCAACGGATCGGCTAGCGATGACTCCACCCTGACGCTTGATTGAAGAAGCGACCCAGACACTTAGGTCTGGAAGGGTGCCTGTTTCTTTCGTTTGGCGCGCACTGCTGTGCGCGGAGATCATTTTCTATGTCTGCAATTTATCCCCTGCGCCAGCAATGGCTCGGTAACATCCGTGGTGACCTGCTGTCGGGCATTGTCGTTGCGCTAGCCCTGATTCCTGAGGCAATCGCGTTTTCCATCATCGCCGGCGTCGACCCAAAGGTAGGTTTGTATGCCTCGTTCTGCATCGCCGTCATCACCGCCATCGCCGGTGGCCGCCCTGGCATGATCTCGGCTGCGACCGGCGCCATGGCGTTGGTGATGGTCACGCTGGTGCGCGAGCACGGCATTCAGTATCTGTTTGCCGCCACCATCCTTGCCGGCGTCCTGCAGATGCTGGCCGGCGCCCTGCGGTTGGGCTCGCTGATGCGCTTTGTGTCGCGCTCGGTGGTGACCGGATTTGTGAATGCACTGGCGATTCTCATTTTCATGGCGCAGCTTCCCGAGCTCATCGGCATGCCGTGGATGGTGTATGCGATCTGTGCTGTGGGTCTGGCAATCATCTACCTGCTGCCGCTGCTGACCAAAGCCGTTCCTTCGGCATTGGTGGCGATCGTGGTTCTCACGGCCGCTTCCATGTATTTCGGCTTCCAGGTACGCACCGTAGGCGACATGGGGGCGCTGCCTGACAGCCTGCCGTCGTTCCTGATTCCGGATGTGCCATTCACCTGGGAAACACTCCAGATCCTGCTGCCGGTTTCGGCGACTTTGGCGGTCGTTGGCTTGTTGGAATCGCTGATGACCGCGCAGATCGTCGAAGACATGACCGATACCCCGAGCCAGAAGAATCGCGAATGTGCTGGCCAAGGCTTGGCTAACACCGTAACGGGCTTCTTTGGGGGCATGGCAGGCTGTGCAATGATCGGCCAGTCGGTGATCAACATCACTTCCGGTGGCCGGGGCCGTCTCTCGTGCCTTGTGGCCGGCGTGGTTTTGCTCCTTCTGGTTGTTTATGGGTCAAACCTGGTGAGTCAGATTCCAATGGCCGCACTGGTCGCGGTGATGATCATGGTCAGCATCGGCACCTTCAGCTGGCGCTCGCTGCGCGAGCTGGCCATTCATCCCAAGAGCTCTTCGGTCGTGATGATTGGCACGGTCATCGTGACCGTGGCTACCCACGACCTCGCCAAAGGCGTGTTGACAGGCGTGATCCTGTCGGCGGTGTTCTTCACCCGCAAGGTCGGCAAGATGCTGATCATCGACGACACCCAGGTCGAGACCGACTCGCGCGTCTACGTTGTGAAGGGGCAGGTGTTCTTTGCGTCTGCCGGACAGTTCGTGAGTAGCTTCAACTATCTGGATGTCCCCAAGGAGGTCATCATCGATCTGAAGGACGCCCACTTCTGGGACCTGACCGCCGTTGATGCGCTCGACCGGGTAGTGATGAAGCTGCGCGAGCACGGCGCGACCGTTGAGGTGTTCGGTCTCAACGATGCAAGTGAGACCTTGGTAGACCGCTTGGGAAAGCATCGTACGCCAGGCGCCACACGGTCGTCGGGTCATTGAACAGATGAGCGAAGCGGGCACCGAGGGGTGCCCGCTTCCTTTTCGGCAGTCATCGAGTTGACATATGGCAAGGCAATACTTCGATTATTCTAGATAAATGGTTGCGATGACATGCGTCCCCTGAATGTTCTGTTCCTTTGCACAGGCAACTCGGCGCGCAGCATTCTTGCCGAAGCACTGGCCAGCCATTTAGGGCGTGAACGTATCCGCGCTTACAGTGCGGGCAGTCATCCCAAGGGCGTAGTTCATCCGGTGGCCCTGCAGGTGCTCTCGGAGATTGGCTTCGACGTTGCCGGGCTGTCGAGCAAGCCGTGGGAGGCATTCGCAGGTCCGGAAGCACCGCAGATGGATCTCATCGTAACGGTGTGCGATCGTGCCGCGGGTGAAGCGTGTCCCGTGTGGCCAGGCCACCCGGCTACCGCCCACTGGGGCATCCCCGACCCGGCCGCAGTGCAGGGCAGCGCTGAGCAGGTCCACAAGGCGTTCCTGAGCACGCTTCACCAGCTCCAGCACCGTCTCGGATTGCTGTTGGCGCTCAAGCCTGAAGCGCTGGACCGCATGGCCCTGCAATCGCAGGTGCGGGCGCTGGGCAATGGCACCGAGGCTCAGGGGCCAGATGGCAGCGGAGAAACAGCCCCGACGTAGTCGCTGATTTGCCTTGCTGCCTCGCGCGCGTATCGGGTCATCCCAATCAGCGTGGCCGAATCGTCGGCCAGGAAGGCTGGCTCCCGTTGGGTGATCCACGTGGTCTCGGTCACCTTGGAGACTATCGAGCTCCAGCCCGCCGGCAAGAACAGATGCAGGGATTTCCACGCATGCTGCCACGCCCCGCCAAGCGACGTTTCGGCATCAACAATCACATAGGACAGCCCGCTGCGGCGCAGAAAGCAGCCAGCCGAAAGACCCACCTGGCCACCTCCGATCACCACCACATCGACGCTGTCCATCGGGACTTCCTCATGCTGCCGCACCTGGGCGGTTCAGCGGCTCCGTGCATCGGCAGGAAAGTAGCGTTTGCCCAGCCGCAGGGCGACGTGGACCAGCAGAATCAGCACGGGCACTTCCACCAGCGGGCCGATCACGGCCGCGAAGGCTACCGGGGAGGCCAGCCCGAACGCCGCGATCGCCACGGCGATGGCCAGTTCGAAGTTGTTGCCTGCTGCGGTGAACGCGATCGCGGTGGTGCGGGGGTAGTCTTTGGCGATCAGCTTGCCCATGAAGAAACTGATGACGAACTGGATGATGAAGTACAACGTCAGCGGGATCGCGATGCGTACCGCGTCCATCGGAATCCTCAGCACATCGCCGCCCTTCAGGCTGAACATCGCCACGATGGTAAACAGCAGTGCGGCGAGGGTTACCGGGCTGATGGCGGGCAGGAACGTCTCTTCATACCATTGCACGCCCTTGCGCGCCTTCAACCATCGGCGGGTGAGGAAGCCCGCCAGGAACGGGATGCCAAGGTAGATCAGAACAGCCTCGGCGATGGTCCAGAAACTGACATCGATGACGCTGCCCTGCAGACCGAACGCCGGCGGCAACCAGGACAGGAAGAACCACGCATAGACGCTGAACAGCGCAATCTGGAAGATCGAGTTGAATGCCACCAGCCCGGCGACGTACTGGCCGTCACCGCGGGCAAGCTGATTCCAGACCAGCACCATGGCGATGCACCGTGCCAGCCCGATCAGGACCAGGCCGGTCATGTACTCGGGGTAATCGCGCAGGAACAGCACGGCCAGGCCGAACATCAGGAACGGACCGACGATCCAGTTCTGCAGCAGCGAGAGCATCAGTACCCGTTTGTCGGCGAAGACCCGCGGCAGTTCCTCGTACTTCACCTTGGCCAGCGGCGGATACATCATCAGGATCAGACCAATCGCGATCGGGATGTTGGTCGACCCTATGGAGAGGCTGTTCAACGCGCTGGGTACACCTTCGAACAACGCCCCCATGCCGACGCCGAGCGCCATGGCGGCGAAGATCCAGAGCGTGAGATACCGGTCCAGGAAGGACAGGCGGGAGGTATCAGTGGTCATGGGGATTTCCGGAAAGACGGTCAGTTGATCTGTGCGATCGGGTCGAGCCGGGCCTTGAGGGCCTCGCTGTCATCCCAGACGCTGTCTGAGATCTCCAGAAACGCCTTCAGGCGCGCCTTGATGATCTGGTGCGCGCGATCGAACGCTTCGGCTTTCTGTCCGTCCGAGCCTTCAACGCCGGCCGGATCGAACAGGCCCCAGTGCACCCGTACAAAGTCGCCGAACACTACCGGGCATGCCTCGGCTGCCGCGCTGTCGCAGACGGTGACGATCAGATCCATCGGCGCGGCATCCGCTTCGGCGAACTCGTCCCACGACTTGCTGCGAAGGCCGTCCACCGGGAAACCCTCGCGCTGCAACTGAGCAATGGCAAACGGGTTGACGCGGCCGGCCGGCTGGCTGCCGGCGCTGAAGGACTCGTAGCGGCCTTGGCCCCACTTTTTCAGGGTCGATTCGGCCAACACGCTGCGAGCGGAATTACCGGTACACAAGAACAGGACGCGACGGGTCATCTGAGCAATCTCTAAGGTGGGTTGGTCAGCAGCCAGCGGGTCGTTCGCAGGCCTGTTCGTCGGCACAACAGTTCTCCGTGAGATAGGCCACCAATGCGGTCATCGCCTCGAACTCGGCCCGGTAGCAGATCGTCCGACCACGTTGCTCGGCGCTGATCAGGCCCGCAGCCAACAGTTCCTTCAGGTGGAAGGAGAGCGTGGCACCAGGCAAGCAGAGCGTCTGGGCAATGTCACCGGCCAGCTTGCCGCCTCTGCCGGCCTGTACAAGCAGGCGGAAGATCGACAGGCGGGTGGCGTGGCCCAAGGCAGCAAGAGCGCGGGTTGCAGCGTTATGTTCCATGATTCTAGAATAATAGAATCGATTCCGTAGGACAACCCCGTGCAGCAGATCCCCAACTTGGTCCCAGGTGCCTTGGACATCCCGACGGCCACCAAGCTCAACGACCCGGCCGCGCAGCCGCACCGCCCGCGCATCCTGATCCTGTACGGGTCGCTGCGACCTCAGTCGTTCAGTCGCAAGCTGGCGCTGGAGGCGCAGCGGCTGCTGGAACAGCTCGGGGCGGAAACCCGCCTGTTCGATCCACATGAGCTGCCGATGCTTGACTCGGTGCCAGCGACCCACCCAAAGGTGCAGGAGCTGCGCCAGGCCTCGCTGTGGTCGGAGGGACACGTGTGGGTCAGCCCGGAACGCCATGGCACCCTTACCGCGGTATTCAAGAACCAGATCGACTGGCTGCCACTGGAAGAGGGCAGCGTGCGCCCCACCCAAGGCCGCACGCTGGCCGTGATGCAGGTCTGCGGCGGTTCGCAGTCGTTCAACGTCGTCAACGCGCTGCGTGTGCTCGGCCGGTGGATGCGGATGGTGACGATCCCCAACCAGTCCTCGGTCGCCAAGGCCTGGCAGGAGTTCGACGACGAAGGTCGAATGAAACCCTCGGCGTACTACGATCGCGTGGTGGACGTCATGGAGGAACTGGTCAAGTTCACCCTGCTGGTACGTGGGCGCACCGACTACCTGGTGGACCGTTACAGCGAGCGCAAGGGGGCCATCGAGGCGGCGGCGCTGGCGGCCGCTGCAGGGGTGGTGGAAACTGTTTTGAACGAGGAGGAAAGTGCGTGAACGCGGTCATCTACCACAACCCCAAGTGCGGCACCTCGCGCAACACCCTGGCGATGATCCGCTTCGCCGGGATCGAGCCGGAAGTGATCGACTACCTGGCCCACCCGCCCAGCCGCGCGCGCCTGGGCGACCTCATCAGGGCCGCGGGCTTGAGCGTGCGCGACGCCCTCCGGCAGAAGGGCACTCCTTATGACGAGCTGGCACTGGGCGATGCGGCACTGAGCGACGACGCGCTGCTTGATGCCATGCTGGCGCACCCAATACTCATCAATCGTCCTTTCGTGCAAACCGATAATGGCACGCGCCTGTGCCGCCCTTCCGAACTGGTGCTGGATATCCTGCCGAAGCTTCCCGGACCATTCCGGAAGGAAGATGGAGAGTTGGTGGCCGAGCACAGGGGAAGCCCGGCGACCTAGTCTGGGTGCTGGGCCGGGCTGGCCGCCTTTGAGAACAACCGGAGATCCTGCCCCATGCCAACGCTCCATCCCGCAAAAAGCGAAAGTGCGTGGCGTGTCTTCCTGGTGTTCCTACGACTGGGACTGACCTCGTTCGGCGGCCCGATCGCCCATCTGAGCTACTTCCGCCTCGAGTTTGTCGAGCGCCGCCGGTGGCTGACGGACCGTAGCTACTCGGATCTGGTGGCCTTGTGCCAGTTACTGCCAGGCCCAGCCAGCAGCCAGGTTGGGATGGCGCTGGGCTTGGCTCGCGCCGGCTGGCTTGGCCTGCTGGCCGCCTGGGCAGGTTTTACCCTGCCATCGGCCGTACTGATGATCCTGTTCGGATTTGGCGTTGCTCGATACCAAGGCATCCTCGAATCCGGTTGGCTGCATGGCCTGAAGATCGTTGCAGTTGCCGTGGTGGCGCAGGCTGTATGGGGAATGGCCCGGACCCTATGCCCGGACCGCCTGCGGGCAGGGATGGCGCTTGTCGCCGCCGTATTGACGCTAGCACTGCCCTCGGTCTTCGGCCAGATGGTGGTGATCATCTGCAGCGGCCTGCTCGGTCGCTGGGCGCTGAAAATCGAGCCTGCCCAGGGCCAGTTAGCTTGCAGCTATCCCGTCTCGCGAAGAACGGGCTCGGTAGCGCTGATGCTGTTGGTGCTGCCGCTTGTTCTGCTGCCTGTGTGGGTGGTGGCTAGTGGCTCCCCGTTGGCTGTGCTGTTGGAGGGGACGTACCGTGCTGGTGCCTTGGTCTTTGGCGGCGGCCATGTCGTACTGCCGTTGCTGCAGACCGCGGTTGTCCAAAGCGGCACGGTGACCACTGCGGATCTGCTCGCTGGGTACGGTGCGGCGCAGGCGGTGCCAGGCCCTCTCTTCACTTTCGCGGCGTACTTGGGAGCCCTGGCCAAGGGGCCGCTGGGTGGCTGGCTTGGAGGCCTTGTGCTGTTGGCAGTCATTTTCCTGCCAGCCTTTCTTGTGCTCGTGGGGGCGCTGCCGTTCTGGGAGGCCCTGCGCCACCGAAAGGGTTTGCAAGCTTCGATTGCTGGCGTCAACACCGGGGTGGTCGGGATTCTGCTGGCTGCGTTGTACAACCCGGTGTGGACGAGTGCGATCCATGACCGATGGGATGCCGCGATGGCGCTGGTTGCGTTCGGGCTACTGGCCCTCGCGCGTACACCGCCGATCTTGGTTGTGTTGCTGGCTGCCATGACGACCTGGGCCCTGCCACGGTAACGCCGCCAGGTCAATCAGGCGCGCCTCTGCAGCACAACATAACGTCTGCTTCTGGCCAGCAGCGGTCATTCACAATCCCTCGGTCAAGTCGAGTCGCAGGACGCGAACGTGACAGGCCCTAGCTAGAGATGTTATCTCGCGCGACTATTCTCTCGACCAGTGTATTGATCGCCGCCTCCATGGCGTGGGCAGTCTTGTCGCCGCTCTGGTTGGTGATGACGAAAATGCCAAGGTCATACTTCGGCATGATGTAGATATAGCACTGCGAGCGGGGCACACCACCATGATGGGCATAGTAGGTGCCCTTCAAGTGGTCGCCGCCGACGATGTTCCAGAAATAGCCGATGCTGAACTCGGAATCGAATTCGACAAGAGTACGGTGTGATTCCGTCACGACGGGCCCACCGGCCAGCTGGAACTTGAGGAACTTCACCATTTCCGGAACGGTCGCCTTTACGTTCCCCGATGCTCCCCAAGGCAACTCCGGCATGGGCGAGGTCGGTACCGCGTTGTCACTGTGGTAGCCGACCGCAAGCCGGGGCGCCTCAGCATCGCCCAGCCTGATTCTGAGGTCCGCCATTGCCGCGGAATCGCGGAAGAATTCGCGTAACAGCGACTCATAGTCGCTCTTGTAAACCGTCTCCAGAATATGCGCCGCCAGTTGGGTTCCAGCACTGGAGTAGGCGTAATCCTTTCCGGGCACCTGGTGAATCTCGACGGCATGCAGGTCCCTGAAGAAATCCGCCTTGCCATAGCCGGCGTAAATGGCATTGAGTTCACGAGGCGTACGCTGATCGGTGAAGTCCGCGAGCACCGTGTTCGCGCGTTCCGGCAACATGTTCGGAAGACCGCTCGTATGCGACAGCAGGTGACGGATGCGGATGGGGTCGCCCTTGTACTGCAGGTTCGGATAATTGCCGTGCAGATACTCCCGGACATCGTCGTCCAGCCCCAGCCTGCGCTCCAGGACGGCATTGGCCATCAGGGTCCCTGCCATGGTCTTGCTCAACGAACCGATTTCGTAGAGGGTCGCGTCGGTCGGAGGGCTCAGCCTGCCGGCTTCCATGTTGCCGCGATGACGGATGAATTCCTGGCCCCGATATACGACTGCGATCGAGGTTGAGTGGAGCAATGGCTGCTGTATCAGTGTTGCGGCCACCTCATCGAGGTCCGCCCCGAGATCCTTTGCCGGCACATGCTCGCCCTTGCAGCCGGCAGCCAAGAACACGACGGACAATACGAAGTAGTTGAGCCACCGCCCGTTTCGAACAATCCTCGAAATCGCTTGCATGCGTCTGTGCTTGAAGGGTTGTGGCAAGAACTCTCAAGATAGCCGAACACCGAGGGCCGCACACCTGTCCCTGTTCTCGCGGCGGCCGCCCCTGGCGCCAGCCAGAAGGTGTGCGTGTGGACGTCCGCTTCGTGTCGAAAGCACACGTCGTCCCGGAGCTTCGTCGGCATCAATGGGTGGAGTCGTTCGTCCGCGACTGGTAGAACTCGCCGATGCGTCGAACAAACCGCTGCGGGTTCGCACCGGCAAGATTGGTCAGCACGATCACGGCCAAGTCTTCGTCCGGGTAGACGACGAATGCCGCGCGGGCACCGCCAATGCCTGCGACCTGGCGCGGGCGATCAGCCTTCAACACCGGCCAGCCTAAGGCCCAATCGCTTTTCGCCCCGCTGTTCAGTGGCTCTTGCTGCCACATGCGCTGGACATGTGCATCATCGATCAACTGGTCCTGCGACAGCGCAATGATCCAGCGCGACAGCTCTTCGGCCGTCGTCTGGATTCCGCCACCCGCCCACAGGCTGTAGGGCATTTCATAAATCCAATGCGACAGGCGCTCACCGTCGTCCGGTGCCAGCGAGCCCCGCGGCGACACGCTGTAGATCGTGGCGGCTCCGGCAACCAGGTCATAGCTGTCACCGAACGTGGTGGAGGGCATGCCCGCCACATCGAACTGTCGCTGCGTCACGAATCGCTCGTACGGTTGCCCGCTCAACTTGACGATGATCCGCGACAGCAGGCCGTAGTTGGTCTGGTTGTACGAAAACTGTTCGCCTGGCGATACCTCCAGAGGCCGAGCCTCGACCGCGCTCCATGCCTCCGGCTCCGTCGCACCGCCAAAGGCCCCCTGCGAGTCGATGATCTCCGGAAGGCCTGATGTATGCCCCAGCAGCTGCCGGATCCGCACCCCACGCCAGGTCGCGGGCACATCGTCCAAATAGCGTGACAAGGGGGCGTCCAGGTCCACCCGCCCGTCCTGGACCAGTTGCATCATGGCTACGCCGGTGAACGACTTGGTGGCCGAGTTGATCGGAAACAGCGTCTTGCCGGTAACAGGCACCCGGTTCTCGACATTGGCGAACCCGTAGTTCTCCAGCAGCACTACTTTCCCATATTGCACCACTGCCAACTGGAGGCCCGGAATCCGGTGCTCCTGCATGGCCTGCTGGATGAAGGCCCTGGCCTTGCTGTTGGCTGCCTTAAGAGAACCGGCCGCAAGCGCCTGGGCTGGAAGCCATGCCGACAGGGCAACGGTCAGCAAGGCGGTGCGCAAGAGTGCAGGCAGCATAGATTTCCCTGGGCCAGGTCGTCTGGAAAATGGATTGGCGAGTGCCGACGGAACCGATGCCGGCCGGCAACCTTAGGCCCAGGCACCCGGGCACGACAGTGCAAAGAGTCATGCTCACAATAAGGTGGAGCGCCTGCTGTTCGCCCGCTGTCACATCAACTGCGACTAGCTGAAATCTTTGATCGCCTACCTGGCAGGGCATTCCGCGCACCAGCATCCTGTTCGATCTGATGACTAATGATTCTCAGGACTTGCTGCGGTACCGGTGTGCGGCTACCTCGCTATCACTACTTGATCAGGAAGTCATTCAGTGATTTTCCGCTTGCTACCAGCTCGGCTATCCATCGCGGTTGCCGCCCTCGACCGGACCACGTCTGGCCGCGCACTGCAGGATTGCGGTACTTGGGAGCGATCTTGGGCACTGTCGATTTGGCAGGCCTCCGATCACCTCGCTTCTTGGCGGTTTCGGAGGGCACGATCACTGAAGCGCCGTAGAGTTCCTCTATCGTGTATCCATGATCCTTGACGTACTTGTTGATCTTGGCGCGCATCGCTGTGGCCTTAGGGCGTGACAGCACTTTGGACTGCTGCTTCTCCGCCTGAGCAATCAGTGAGCGAAGTTCCTTGGCAGAAAGGCCGCTGATATCAATAGTCATGAATTCTTCCCCGATGTCGAGGCCCTAGCCTATTCTCAAATGACATTGCGTGTCACTCCATGTCCACTATGAGTCGCTCAATCTCAGGATCGACTACTAAAAAGTTTATCGTGTTAGCTACTCTCTCACTGCACATGATTTTCACGTGGCATATGGACCTGAGGACTAAAGACGCGCAGTGAGTGATTGCTGTGGTGTCGCCAAGAGTTCTTTGAGATCGCCAGTTTGAGGCATTGGATGAATCGACGTTAGACTCAAGCGCTTTCCGTAGCAGATCAGGGAGGCAAGGCGCATAACCGTGAGATCAATTCCCTTCATTGTCGCTGCCGCGTTGGCGGGAACTTCGCTGGCTGCAGATGCTTCTGAGGATAACCTCCATAGAGATCCTTACTTTGATCCAGGAGGCGCCGTCAGGTTCAACTATGGCTGGCTCGACTACGGGCCGACCAGCCGCCTGCAGCTTGAACTGCTGCGTGCAGACCTTGACGCTGGAACCGGACCGTTTTCCTTCTCTGCCCAATACCGCTGGTACGATGGCTTCGACGCCGTGCATCACGCCTACGCGGGCTGGCAGTTCTCCGATGCTACCCAGCTCAAGGCAGGTATCCAGCAAGTCCCGTTCGGGCTGCTCCCCACCGTTTCGCAGAGTTTCTGGTTCGGCTCCGGCTACTACCTGGGCATCGAGGATGATTACGATCCGGGCCTTGTGGTGATTCACCGCAGCGGCAGCACAACTTGGCATCTTGGCTGGTTCTCCGGAGACGAATACGGGTCCGGGGCTCGCTACGATCGCTACTCCTTTGATGTCGCGCAGACCGAGGCGTTGCCGTATCGCGAGCGGCAACGACTGCATGCACGCGTGGAGAGCGCGCGCGACTGGGGCGGCGGCGAACTGTTGCTGGGCGCATCAGCGTTTGCTGGCAAGGTGCAGAACACTCAGACACGGCGTCACTACGGTCATCAGGGCGCGGCCCTCCACGCACAGTGGCAGCGCGATGGTTGGACCGCGCAGTTGCAGTGGGCGCGGTACCGGTATGCCGTGCCCGGAGATCGCATCGCAATGTCGGCGTTCCAATCCCCCTTCCAGGTTGCAGCGCAGGCGGATGTGCCAAGCGCCAACATCGCCTATTCGTTCGGCCAGAAGGGCTGGCTGGATGACATCACCTGCTATAACAACCTCAGCATGACCCGCCCGGTCGGGCACCGCGCGGGCCTTCGTGATTCGTGGCAGAACGTGACCGGTTGCAGCCTGCAGAAAGGCATCATGCTCACCTATGTCGACTGGATCGCTGGCCGCAACATGTGGTTTGCTGGTGGTGATGGTATCGGCATCGACGAAGGAGGCCCTTCCAGCTGGCATTCGCGGCTGAACCTCAATATCGGCTTCTACTTCTGATCGGCCTCGCGCAAGCCGCAGGTTTTTCCACCCAATAACACGGAGGTATCCATGCAGAGCACGGCTCCGCAACATCCCCCCGTTCGCCAGCGGATCCTTCCGCAGGTGTTCATTCCCACGGCAGCCATCGTCATCGCGCTGCTGGCGCTTGCCGCCTTCGCGCCCGAAATGGCCACGCGGTGGTTCACCGCGGCCAAGTCATGGGCCGCCAATGATGCAGGTTGGTTCACCATCCTTGCAGTAGCCGGCTTCCTGGTCTTCGTCGTCGGCGTCGCCATCAGCAGTTACGGCCGCATCAAGCTCGGCCCTGACCACAGTACGCCGGACTACAGCTACGGCTCCTGGTTCGCAATGTTGTTCGCTGCCGGCATGGGCATCGGTCTGATGTTCTTCGGCGTTGCCGAGCCCATCATGCACTACGCCACGCCGCCGGTTGGTTCGCCTGAGTCCGCCGCCGCTGCCCGCCAGGCA
Organism: Stenotrophomonas sp. SMYL11; assembly: GCF_036320005.1. Classification (NCBI taxonomy): domain Bacteria; kingdom Pseudomonadati; phylum Pseudomonadota; class Gammaproteobacteria; order Lysobacterales; family Lysobacteraceae; genus Stenotrophomonas; species Stenotrophomonas sp. SMYL11. The sequence goes on along the minus strand of NZ_JAWIRS010000006.1, from coordinate 93,402 downwards.
ATGCGCATCACCTTCTTCCACTGGGGCATCCACGCATGGGCGATCTACGCGGTGGTAGCGCTGTCGCTGGCGTACTTTGCGTACCGACACAATCTCCCGCTGCGTGTCCGCTCCGCGCTGTATCCGCTCATCGGCGACCGTATCCACGGCCCGTTGGGACATGCCGTAGACACGTTTGCCGCGCTGGGTACCATCTTCGGCCTCGCCACCTCGCTGGGGCTGGGCGTCATGCAGATCAACGCCGGCCTGAACTACCTGTTCGGCCTGGAGGTCAGTACGCTCGCCCAGGTTGGCTTGATCACCGTCATCACACTGGTGGCCACCGGATCGGTCGTGGCTGGCCTGGACAGCGGCGTACGCAGGTTGTCCGAGCTCAACATGATCCTGGCGGCGGCGCTGCTGGCCTTCGTGCTGGTCTGTGGACCCACCGTGCACCTGATGCAGGCACTGGTGCAGAACACCGGCATGTACGTTTCCCAGCTGTTCTCGATGACCTTCAACCTTTATGCCTACGAACCCACGGGTTGGCTGGGTGGCTGGACGCTGTTCTACTGGGGCTGGTGGATTGCGTGGTCGCCCTTCGTTGGCATGTTCATCGCGCGCATCTCACGTGGACGCACCGTCCGTGAGTTCGTGGTGGGGGTGCTGCTCGTACCGCTTGGCTTCACATTCCTGTGGATGACCATCTACGGCAACACCGCGTTGCACATGGTGCGGGCGGAGGGAATCCAGCAGTTGGTGCAGGCGGTCTCAACCGACAGCTCGATGGCGCTCTTCGAGTTCCTGGAGCACCTGCCGCTGACCATGCTGACCTCTTCGCTGGCGGTCATCCTGGTTGCGCTGTTCTTCGTAACCTCAGCGGACTCCGGTGCCCTGGTAATCGACATGCTCACCTCGAAGGGTGAGGAGGAATCACCGGTCTGGCAGCGAATCTTCTGGGCGCTGCTGGTCGGCGGCCTGGCGATTGCCCTGCTGGTGGCCGGCGGGCTGGAATCGTTGCAGGCAGCCACCATTGCCAGCGCGTTGCCATTTACGATCGTCATGATCCTGATGTGCTGGGGACTGCTGAAGGCCATGCATCTGGATGCCACCAAGCGCTCGATCCTGCGGGAGGCACGTATCCTGCCGGGCACCAGCGAGGATTGGCGGGCGCGCCTGCGCCTGCTGGCGCACAACCCGTTGAAGATCGAGGTGACCGGCTTCATCGAGCAGCGCGTCATTCCTGCATTGGAAGAGGTTGCTGCTGAGCTTCGCAAGCAGGATCTGCCGGTCCAGGTCTCCAAGGGAGAGGATGGTCGTGCGTGGCTACAGGTTGGCCATGGCGAGGAGATGGACTTCTTCTACTCCGTACGGCCCCAGCCCTATGAGCCGCCGACGTTCGCCCTGCAGGATCCCCGTCGGCCGGTCAGCGAGGGCACCCGTCATTACCGTGCGGAGGTCTATCTGCGGGAGGGCGGGCAGGACTACGACGTCATGGGGTGGACCAAGGTTCAGCTCATCCACGATGTGCTCGATCAATACGAACGCCACCGTCAGTTCCTGGACAAGGTGCGCTCGTAGAATCCGTACACAGATGCCGCCCGGAGGGGCGGCATCTGCCTTGGGCCGGGCATGACCCTGCCTTTGACGTGGCCTCGGCACCCGACCGTGCTATTGATGGTCGAACTGCCCAGGAAGTAGCCCATGCTCACCCGACTGAGGCTCGCAGCCAGCAAAGTTACCAAGCGGATGTGGTTCCGTTCGACCCTGTATGGCGCCCTGGGCATCATCACGGCGTTGGCCGGCGCGTTCCTGAAGTTCCTCATTCCCGTTGGCCTTGCCGCACGGATCGGCGCAGATTCCGTCGGCAACATCCTTGGCATACTTGCCGCGTCAATGCTGACGGTCACCACCTTCTCGCTGTCCACCATGGTCTCGGCATACGGCTCCGCATCCAGCAGCGCCACCCCGCGCGCGGCCCGCCTGCTGATCGAAGACGCCCGGGCCCAAGGTGCGCTGGCCACCTTCATTGGTGCCTTCCTGTTCTCGATCGTGGGCCTCATCGCGCTCAGCACCGGCATCTACGGGGACAGCGGCCGGCTTGTGCTGTTCGGGGCAACCATCGCGGTCATCATTGTCATCACAGTGACGTTGCTCAGGGCTATCGAGCAGTTCTCACGCTTTGGCCGCGTTGGCGAAACCATCGATCTGGTGGAGCGGGCGACCAAAGCGGCAATGAAGCGCCGCGCCGCGGAGCCTCGGCTCGGCGGAGCCAGTGCTGTCCCGGTAGGGGAGGGGGCGGTACTGCTGGTTGGCGATCAGGTTGCCTACGTTGAACATGTGGACGTCGCCCGGATCGACGGCATTGCACAGGAACATGATCTGCGCGTTCATCTGCTCTGCCAGCCGGGTACGTTCGCAACTCCGGCCCGTCCCTTGATAGCCATCGAGGGAAATCCACTTCCGGACGTGCAGAGTGAAGTGATCTCAGCCATTTCCTTCAGTGACGCGCGCTCCATTGAGAATGACCCACGGTTCGGACTGGTCGTGCTTGCGGAAATTGCCCAGCGAGCCATGTCACCTGCGGTGAACGACCCTGGGACCTGCATCGACGTCATCGGGACATGTGTCAGGCTGCTCTGTGCATGGTCCAGCCACGCAGGGGACGCTGCGACAGGCGAGGTGCTGTATCCGCGCGTGCACGTGCAGTGTCTCGACGTACGCGACATGTTTGAGGACGCGTTCACTCCGATTGCCAGGGATGCCGCCGCGTCCCTGGAGGTCAGTATCCGGCTGCAGAAGGCCTTCGCAGCGTTGGCAGGGTCCTCGAATGAAGCGACAAGAGTCGCATCACAGGCGCATGCCCGCATCGCGTTGGAGCGCGGCCTATTGGCCATGGATTTCGAAGCTGATCGCGAGGCGCTTCGAGCCGTCGCATCTTATTTGACTCTGGAAGATGTGGACCGCCGTTCGTAGTATCTTCCTATCAAAGCCCTTGAAGCGCTGCGCTGGCTATCAGTGCTCGACTGTGGTCTGGAGCACATCCGGTCAGCTCACCTTCCACAGCATGTATGCGGCAGTAATGAAGATCAGTACTGCAAATACCGTGTTCAGAGCTCCACGATAGTTGGCCAGCTTCGTCGAAGTTGCTGCACCTGCAATACCGCCAGCCACGCCGGCAACGACGAAAACTGCCGCGAGCTTCCAGTTGACCAGACCTGTACGCGCGTAGTTCAGTGCGGTGGTCATGCCAAATGCGGCGACGGCGACGAGCGAGCTTCCGACTGCGGCGATCATCGGCATGCCCGTCGCGGCCACCAGTGCGGGCACGATGAGAAAGCCTCCGCCAATGCCAAAGAAGCCAGAAAGCCCGCCGGCGGTGGCGCCCAGCCCAATCAGCGCGGGCGCGTTGCCTCTGCCGAGCCGCGCGTCCGTGAGTCCAGGCGTGTTGCGCCTGCGAAGCATGGCGATGCCGACAACGATCATAGCCACAGCAAACAGCGCCAACAGGCTCCTGCCGTCGAACGCCTTGCCCAAGCTGGAACCCAGGTATGCGCCCGCGATCCCCGCCAGAGCGAAGACCGAGGCACAAGGCCAGCGAACGTTCCCTCTACGGGCATGTATCACCAGATTCGACACCGCATTGACCGCTACTGCCAGGGCGCTGGTGCCGATAGCCACATGCGGATCTCCCACTCCGACCACGTAGAGCATCAGTGGTACCGCCAGGATGGATCCGCCCCCACCGACCACGCCCAGGACGAAGCCGACCAGGACGCCAGACAGGCCGCCCAGAACCAACTGCAGCAGAGATAGCGCTTCCATATGTCAGTCGCCGGACGCCGGGCCTTGCTGCAGCCGTGTTGCGATGGAAGAAAGGTCATAGCCTGCATCCGAAGCAACAGACAGAACGTGGTCAAACGCCGCTCCATTGTGAACGACTTCCGACAGCGCCCAAAGCATCGCAGCACGGGTGCCGGTTCTGCAGTACGCGGCAACAGGGCTTGGCAGCGCTTCGATCAACCTGGCAAAGGTATGCACCTGATCATCGGTAATGACGCCAGGCAGCGCAGGAAGATAGGCAAACTGCATGCCCGCCTGGTGGCAGGCGGCCTGCAGCGCATGGTGACTGGGCTGCTCCGGCTGTTCATCGTCGGGGCGGTTGCAGATCACGCTCGCAAAGCCCTGCTCCTTCAGGGCTTCAATGTCCTTTGGCAGGAGCTGGCCGGACACCTTGAGGCTGGCGGAGAGTGGCTTGAGGTTCATGGTTTTCCCGTAGTTGCAGTGGGGCGGTGAATGTGGCCATGCAGGAGCACGCCAGCGATCATTGCCGTGGCGAAGATGATCGCGAAGGGCTGGCCGGTTCCCAGCAACGCGATGGCTGGGCCGGGACATAGTCCGGCCAGACCCCAACCCAGGCCGAATATCGCCGCACCGATCACCAGGCGCCGATCGATGATGCGATGGGTGGGAATGTGCAGCGATACGGCAAGCAGCGGCGTTCTGCGGGCGCGTATCCACAGGTAGGCTGCGCCGGAAGGGATCAGTGCGCCCAGCATGACCAGCGCCAGGGAGGGGTCCCAGGCGTCGCTCACATCAAGGAAAGCAAGCACGCGGGCTGGGTTGGCCATACCGGATACGACCAGTCCCAGTCCGAAGAGTGCGCCGCACAGGAACGCGGCGAGACGGATCATGCCGTGCCCCCCGCCACAATCCGTACCAGGGTCGCCGTGGCCATGCCCACGAGCATGAACACGCAGGTCGCCACCACTGACCGCGGCGACGCCCGGCCCAGGCCGCAGACACCGTGTCCACTGGTACAGCCCGCCCCAAGGCGAGTTCCGTAACCCACCAGCAGTCCGGCAATCACCAATACCACTGCTCCGTTTGCGGAGAGCGCCGGCAATAGTATGGGCCTGGCCGCCAATGCCAAGCCTGACGCCAGGGCAAGTCCCGCCAGGAATAGGGCTGCGCTCCCGCGTCCGCCGTCACCCGGCATGCCCAGTGTCTTGGCAAGTAGACCCGAGATGCCGGCAACGCGGCCGAGAAGGACCAGATAGGCACCGGCCGCTGTTCCAATCATGGCACCGCCAGCGAGTGGCCAGTACCAAGCCAAATGAGAGAGCGTCATAGCAGGTCCACCGGCAGCTTGAGGTAGCGCACGCCGTTGTCCTCGGGTTCGGGCAGATGGCCGGCGCACATGTTGACCTGCACTGAAGGCAGGATCAGTCGCGGCATCGGGAGCGTCGCGTCACGGGCTTCCCGCATTTCCACGAACATGGCTTCGGTCACGCCCTCGTGCACATGCAGGTTGGTTGTCCTTTCGGCACGGATGGTTGTTTCCCATACGAAATGGTTTCGACCGGTGGCCTTGTAGTCATGGCACAAGAAGACGCGGGTGGCGTCGGGCAGGGACAGAAGGCGCTGGATCGAGCGATACAACTGGCGAGCCGAGCCACCTGGAAAGTCGCATCGGGCGGTGCCGTAGTCCGGCATGAACAGCGTGTCTCCAGGAAATACGGCGTCGCCGATCACGTACGCCAGACAAGCGGGAGTATGGCCTGGCACGTGCAGCGACATCGCCTGCAGATTACCGATGCGGAAGGAGGCACCGTCAGCGAACAGGTGATCGAATTGGCTGCCATCACGCTTGAACGCAGTACCGGCATTGAAGACCTTGCCGAAGGTTTCCTGGACAGTGGTGATGCGCTCGCCGATGGCCAGCGTACCTCCCACCTGGCCCCGCAGCCATGGTGCTGCTGAGAGGTGGTCGGCATGCGCGTGGGTTTCCAGCAACCATTGCACCTGTAGGCGCTCGGCCCGCACGTAGTCCACCAACGCCGATGCGGAGGCAGTGGAGGTGCGGGCTGCGGCCATGTCGAAGTCAAGGACGCTGTCGATGATGGCGCACGCTGAAGAAGATGGATCGCGTACGACGTGACTGGCAGTGAAAGTGGCAGGATCGAAGAAGGTCTTTACATGAGGCGAGGGGAGCAGGCCGGCACGCGCATCGTTGACGACGCGGACAGCCTGCTCCAAGGGGGCGTCTACCGCTACGGATTGGTTCACGACTGGCTCCGGGGGGGATTGGTTGCTTAATACTTACATGGTTACATAAGGTGTGCAACTATAGAAGAATGCTAGACTGGACGCCTTCCCCATGGTGTTTGCATCACATCACCCGGCCAAGTTGCCCTTACCCGTGACCAGCCCCCCATTCAGCCCGTCAGACCTAGCCACGATGAAGGAGCGCGTGCCCGAGGTGGCCGAGTTGCTGCGCTTCATGGCCACTCCCTCCCGCCTGTTGCTGCTGTGCCAGCTCGCGCAAGGTGAAATGACGGTGAGCGGACTGGAGGACGCCACCGGCATCCGACAGCCGGCGCTCTCCCAGCAACTGGCCGAACTCCGCCAACGAAAGCTTGTAGCGACCCGACGGGAATCGCGGTCGATCGTCTACCGCATGGCAGACCCGCGCGTTGCAGCACTGCTGGGCGCGATGCATGGGATCTTCTGTGCGGACGATACATCAACTTGAAGTGGCCTAAGGCGTCTAGAAGGGACGGGCTACACTCACTGACCTAGGGGAATTTAGGCCATCGGCGTAGTCTGCCCCAAAACCAATTGACCGCAGCAGGCTCGAGGTCTGCTGCGGCCTAGGGATGTTTATCAGGGATGGGGTGGATGTCTGCTTATGGCCGGAAGCGGACATCGGCGACGCCGAAAATTGAGGCGAGCGACGTCGAGCCTGCAGCCAGATCTGGGCGCGAAAGGCTGCCCATTGCTGAGAGTAGAGATTTTCAGGGCGAGGGCTCTGCACAAGCATTCCGCAGCGTGAGAACCAGTGCATCCCATACGGGGCCCTGTCACTTTGTATTCCAGAGAAAAGTAACGGGTCGCCGTCCAAGTCGTCGCTACTGATACTTGGCCCTCGGTCCGCTTAGCGGCGGCACGCATACGATCAGTAACTGAGGAGCCCGAGGCGCACAGGGCCGTGCATGGCTCATTCCCCCTAGATCACTAGCGTGCGCGAGCCGTCCACTAGACCTTGGCCGCACCACTAAGCTCACAGATGGACATTGAGATCAAAAGGGCGCAGCGTTTGCTTCTCGCCCCAAAGGGCTACTGATTTCGGAGAGCGCAAATGAGCAGAACAAGTATCTCCCATCCACTGAAGATTGCCACCTTACCTGTCGGCACGAACGGCGGTGGGATCGGCGTCACCTTTGCACCAGGAAAACATCAGGAAGTAGCAATGACTGGCTCTTGGGCTCGAGACCTGGACGTCGACCTCGCGTCGATCGCGGAGTGGGGAGCACAGCACCTGATCACGTTGATTGAGCCGTGGGAGTTCGAGGAGCTGCGAATCACCTCGTTGGCGGAACGTGCCAGAGCCCACGGTTTGATGTGGTACGGCCTGCCAATTACAGATGGTGCGGCTCCTGACGCGCGACTCCTTGGGCCATGGCGATCCCTAGGGCCACAGTTCGCAGCCAAGCTCTTGTCTGGAACCAGGATCGTGGTGCATTGCAAAGGCGGGCTGGGTCGGGCCGGCACCGTGGCGTCGATGCTCCTCATTGAAACAGGCTTTGCCTCAGATGGCATCGATGCAATTGCTAAGGTTCGCTCGGTGCGACCTGGTGCGGTGGAGACGGCGGAGCAGGAGGAATTCATCCTGAACTGGTCTAATCGCGGAGCCCGGAGACTGAGCTAGCCACAACACCCCACTAACCTACCCGTCATTGCCTTGGGCTGGAGCACAAGATGCCTGTATTGCGCAGTTAGTCTGTGGAGGGCTTCTCTCCAGAGTGCGAAGCGCTGAACACTTTTCTCCAAACACATATAGTGTTGCTGCTCGTACTGCTTCGCGCGCCCCTCGCATGCCTATCTGAACCTGTCGCCAGGCCTGGACTTCGAGACCAAGCTGTTCGCCAAGACCAATGCCCCCCAGCTGCTGCGCAAGGAGCTGTCCAAGCCGGGCTACGTGCCGCAACCAATCGCACTGGGGATCAACACCGATGCGTACCAGCCGATCGAGCGCAAGTTCAAACTCACCCGCCAGTTGATCGAAGTGATGCGGGAAACCAAGCATCCGTTTTCGTTGATCACCAAGAACGCGCTGGTCGAGCGCGATATCGATCTGCTTGCACCGTTGGCGGCGGAGAACCTGGTCAGCGTGCATTTCTCGGTGACCTCGCTGGACCCGCACCTCTCCGCGAAGCTGGAACCGCGCGCGTCGGCGCCGCATGCACGGCTGCGCGCGATGAAGCGTCTGCATGAGGCCGGCATTCCGGTGGGCGTGATGGTGGCGCCGGTGATTCCGTGGATCAACGACAGCGAACTGGAAGCCGTGCTGGAGGCCGCACACGACGCAGGTGCGAGCACCGCCGGTTATGTGCTGCTGCGCCTGCCGCTGGAAGTGGCACCGCTGTTCCGCGAGTGGCTGGACACTCATCATCCCGATCGCGCCGCACATGTGATGAGTACCATCCAGCAGCTGCGCGGCGGCAAGGACTACGACAGCCAGTTCGGCACGCGCATGCGGGGCCAGGGCGTGTATGCCGATCTGTTGAACAACCGCTTCAAGCTGGCGCGCAAACGTCTGGGCTTCAATGCGCAGAACAGCCATTGGCCGAAGCTGGATTGCAGCCGGTTCCAGAAGCCGTTGCCGCCGAAGAAGGATTCGCCGCAGGGGTCGTTTGTGTCTCTCGCGGTGTGGGTCCGCTCGGGGAGACGTAAAGGCAGTCGAGCAAGCTCGACTCTACGGGGGAAAACGACGCAGTCGAGCAAGCTCGACTCTACCCCCCGAACAACTTCTGCGCACTCTGGAACAGGATCCAGCTCGTCGCGATGAACTTGTCCCCACCCTGTGGCCGATTGCCACGATGGGTATGAGTAAACGCCGTCGGCGCGATCAGCAGGCTGCCGGTGCGCGGCGCGATCTTCCGCCCCTGGAACAGGAACTCGGTCTCGCCTTCGTCGAAGTCGTCGTTGAGGTACAGCGTCCACAGCACATGCCGGTGCAGGGTCTCGGCCTGCACATCCTTGGGGTACAGCTCGCAGTGCCAGTACGGATAACCGCCCTCGCCCGCCGCATACCACTGCAGGTTGATCGCCCCCGGGCGCAGGCAGGTGCGGGCCAGGTCGGCCAGCTGCTGCTGCGGCATGTCAGGAAAGTCCTCGGCAGACAGGCGTCGCGGTTGGCCGTTGCTGTCCTGGATCTGCAACATCAGTGGCGCAATCAACGCCTGTGGATAACGGCGTAGATAAGTCAGCAGGCCGTTGAACACCGCGATCTGCAGCTGCTGGTCGACATCCTGCCAACCGTCCAGGCCACTGATGCGCAGATCCTTGCTGTGCTTGAGTTCCGGGAACACACCACTGCCCACGGCACCGGGCTGCAGGCCACGCGTGGCGCGCAGGCGTTCAACGATGGCCGCGCAGACCTCGCTGGGGACGGCGTTGTGGATGACTTCGATGAAATCGACCGGGCCCTGCTCGTGCATGCGTGCATTCCTTAGGCGGCAACGGCTTGATGGTGCCGTTTGCCGCCCTCGGTGTCACCCCACGGTCATGTCATCGAACTGCCATGACCGCTGTCAGGCGATCGGCCGTCAGCCCTGTGCGTCGTCGTGTGCGTGGTGGTAGCGCACGGCTTCAGCCACTTCCTCGCGCGAACCCAGGAACACCGGCACGCGCTGGTGCAGCTGGTCGGGCTGGATGTCGAGGATGCGCTCGCGGCCGGTCCAGGCGGCGCCACCGGCCTGTTCGACCAGCAGGCCCATCGGGTTGGCTTCGTACATCAGGCGCAGCTTGCCGGCCTTGGATGGATCCTTCTTGTCCCACGGGTAGATGAAGATGCCGCCGCGGGTCAGGATGCGATGCACGTCGGCGACCATGCTGGCGATCCAGCGCATGTTGAAGTTCTTGCCGCGCGCGCCTTCCTTGCCCGCCAGCAGATCGCCGACGTACGCCTGCATCGGCGCTTCCCAGTGACGCTGGTTGGACATGTTGATGGCGAATTCCTGGGTGGTCGTCGGAATCTGCATGTTCTCGGTGGTCAGCACGAACTCGCCCTTCTCGCGGTCCAGGGTGAAGGCATGGGTACCGTGGCCGACGGTCAGCACCAGCTGCGTGCTGGGCCCGTAGATGCAGTAGCCGGCGGCGATCTGCTTGCTGCCCGGCTGCAGGAAGGCGTCATCGCCCGGCAGTTCGACGTTCGTCGGGCAGCGCAGCACCGAGAAGATGGTGCCGACGGAGACGTTGACGTCGATGTTGGAGCTGCCATCGAGGGGATCGAACAGCAGCAGGAAATCACCGCGCGGATAAATGTCCGGCACCGGCTGGCTGTGGTCCATTTCTTCGGAGGCGCAGGCGGCGAGATGGCCGCCCCAGGCGTTGGCCTCGAGCAGGATCTCGTTGCTGATGACGTCCAGCTTCTTCTGCGCTTCACCCTGCACGTTGCCGGTACCGGCGTCGCCGAGCACGCCACCGAGGGCGCCCTTGCTGACGGCGATGGAGATGCTGGTGCAGGCGCGGGCGACGACCGCGATCAGCTGGCGCAGGTCGGCATTGATGCGGCCGGCGTGCTGTTCCTGGATCAGGAAGCGGGTCAACGAAGTACGGGACATGAGCGGGCAGGTCTCGGCAGCGGGAAAACGCCTATTGTCGCCCGTATGGCGGGGCCGTGCGTGAGCGCGGGAAGGCGTAATCGTTTCCAGATGCGTTGCGCTCGTGGCGCCTTCCTTTTGTCGAGGCTCGTGGGAGGGGGAGGCGATGCAGGACACGCTGCAAGTACGTCCATGTAAGCTCGATGGCGCCTTGCTCGTGTGCGCTGTCCTGCGCACATGGCAAGACCGGAGGGGGCGTCCTGCCCAACCCGCCCGAGGCATGCCTCGGGCCCATGGCGCCAACGGTCCTGCATCGCCTCCCCCTCCCACGCGCTTCAGGGTTCGCCGCGAGCGCGGTGGGGATGGCAAAGGCAAGAGCAAAAAACAAAGGCGCCTTTCGGCGCCTTTGTCTTCAAGCCACTTGAGCGTTGCTTCAGCCCTTGGCGACGGTGGCCACGGCCTTGGCGACGTATTCCAGGTTGTTCTGGTTCAGCGCGGCCACGCAGATGCGGCCGGTGCCGACGGCGTAGATGCCGAACTCGTCGCGCAGGCGCTCGACCTGCTCACGGCTCAGGCCGGAGTAGGAGAACATGCCGGCCTGTTCGTTGATGAAACCGAACTGCGGCGCACCGGCAGCGGCCAGCTTCTCGACCAGGCCCTGGCGCAGTGCGTGGATGCGCTCACGCATCTCGGTCAGCTCCTGCTCCCACATCGCGCGCAGTTCCGGGTTGGTCAGCACGCCTGCCACCAGCGCGGCACCATGGGTGGACGGGCTGGAGTAGATGGTGCGGATCACGCGCTTGACCTGCGACTGCACGGCCTTGGCGTCAGCGGCGGTCGGCGCCACCATCGACAGCGCACCCACGCGCTCCCCATACAGCGAGAACGACTTGGAGTACGAGTTGGCGACGATGAAGCTGTCGATGCCGGCTTCGGCGATGATGCGCACGGCGGCGCCGTCCTGCTCGATGCCCTTGTCGAAGCCCTGGTAGGCCATGTCGATGAAGGGGAACAGCTGCTTGTCCTTCAGCAGCTGTGCGACCTGCTTCCACTGGGTGACCGTGAGGTCGGCACCGGTGGGGTTGTGGCAGCAGGCATGCAGCAGCACCACGGTGCCGGCTTCCAGCTTGCCCAGGTCGGCCAGCAGGCCGTCGAAGTTGACGCCGTGGGTGGTCGGGTCGAAGTAGGTGTAATCCACCACCTCGAAGCCGGCCGCGCTGAACACCGCGCGGTGGTTTTCCCAGCTCGGGTTGCTCAGCGCAACGGTGGCGTGCGGCAGCAGCTTCTTCAGCACGTCGGCGCCGACACGCAGCGCACCGCTGCCACCGACGGTCTGTGCGGTAGTGACGCGGCCGGCGGCCAGCAGCGGCGAGTCCTTGCCGAACACCAGTTCACGCGTGGCCTGCGTGTACGCCGGCAGGCCATCGATCGGCAGGTAGCCGCGCGGTTTGGCCTCGTTGGCGAGCTGCTGCTCGATCTGCTTGACGGCGCGCAGCAGCGGAATGCGGCCGCTCTCGTCGTAGTAGATGCCCACACCCAGGTTGACCTTGGTCGGGCGGCTGTCGGCGTTGTACGCCTCGGTCAGGCCCAGGATCGGGTCGCCTGGGACCAGTTCCACGTTTGCAAAGAAGGACACGGCGGTACTCGTTCGGTAGACGGAGAGGAGGAGGAAGTGCGCTACGCGGTCTGCGGCTTTTCGGCCGGAAACAGCCCATCGTAACAAAGCCTGCCGGGGCTGGCCGCCGCCATCGTCATCTGCCGCCCCGTACCATGGCGTGCGTTGCCGCCCCATCCATCAACCTGAATCATGAATCCTGCCGCACGACGCCGTTGCCTGCCGCTGTCCGCCCTGCTGCTGTCGCCCTGGGCGGCGGTGGCCGAGCCTGCATCCACCACCCTGCCTGCGGTGCAGGTACAGGCTGCGCGGGTGCCGGGCATCGACCCGTTTGCGCTGCCGGCCAGCCAGGACATGGTCTGGATCGATGCCAGCCGTGCGGGCACCGGCGCGCAGCTGTCCGAGGCGCTGGCCGGGGTACCGGGGCTGCTGGCGCGCGACCGGCAGAACTTCGCCCAGGATACGCAGCTGTCGATCCGTGGCTTCGGCGCGCGCTCGACCTTTGGGGTGCGCGGGGTGCGGGTGTTGATCGACGGGGTGCCGGCGACCATGCCCGATGGCCAGGGCCAGCTGTCGCACGCCAGCTTGTTGGGCGCCGAACGCATCGAGGTACTGCGCGGGCCGTTCTCGGCGCTGTACGGCAATTCCTCCGGCGGCGTGCTGCAGGTGTGGAGCGCGCAGGGCCAAGCCGGCGACCCGTGGCGGTTGCGCGTGAACGCCGGCGCCGACACCACGCTCAGCGTCGGCGCGCAACTGAAGGGTGCCGGCCAAGCGTTGGACTACAACATCGCCGCCAATCACTTCCGCACCGATGGCTGGCGCGATCACAGCCGCGCGCGCCGTGAATCGCTCAACGCACGCATTGGTGGTGATCTGGGCGATGGGCGGTTGGAGCTGCTGCTCAATGCGCTGGACGCCCCCGATGCGCAGGATCCGCTGGGCCTGACGCGTGCCCAGGTGGCGGCTGACCCGCGCCAGGCCACGGCGGTGGCGCACCAGTACAACACCCGCAAATCGGTGCGCCAGCAGCAGGCCGGTCTGCGCTGGACCCGGGAAACCAGCGCGCAGCGCTGGCAGCTGATGGGCTATGCCGGCCAGCGCACGGTGACGCAATACCTGCCGATTCCGCCGACCGCCCAGGCGAACCCGCTGCATGCTGGCGGAGTGATCGATCTGGATGCGGGCTACGGCGGACTGGACGCGCGCTGGGGCTGGCACGGCGACCTCGCCGGTCGACCGCTGGATCTGGTGGCCGGGCTCAGCGCCGACCGCCAGCGCCAGCATCGCACCGGCTACGAGAACTTCATCGGCAGCACCGTAGGCGTGCGCGGGCGTCTGCGTCGTGACCAGATCGACGTCGTGCAGAACGTGGACCAGTTCGCGCAGGCCTGGTGGCAGTGGAGCCCGCGCTGGTCGCTGCTGGCCGGGCTGCGCCACAGCGCGGTGCGCTTCGAATCCGATGACCGCTTCATCACCGGGCGCAATCCGGACGACAGCGGCCGCCGCCGCTACCAGGCAACCACGCCGGTGGCAGGCGTCAGCTTCGAGGCCAGCCCGCAGTGGCGGCTGCACGCCGCCGTGGGACGTGGTTTCGAGACCCCCACCTTCAACGAGCTGGGGTATCGCGCCGATGGCCTGGCCGGTCTGGCGCTGGATCTGGCCGCTGCACGCAGCCGCAATCTGGAGGTAGGCAGCAAGTGGCACGCACAGGATGGAACCCAGCTTGATATCAGCCTGTTCCGCGCAGATACCGACGATGAGCTGGCAGTTGCCAGCAATTCTGATGGGCGCAGCACCTATCGCAACATCGGCCGCACCCGCCGCCAGGGTGTGGAACTGCAGTATCGCCAGCCGCTGGCCGAGCAGCTGGAGCTGGAGCTGGCGTGGACCTGGCTGCAGGCGCAGGTGCGTTCGCCGTACCTGACCTCGAACAGCTTGGTCGCCGCGGGCAGCCGCCTGCCCGGGGTACCGCGCCAGCAGGCCTTCGCCCGCCTGCAGTGGAGCCCCACAGACTGGCAGTGGGCGCTGGAGGCCTCGGCCAGCACCGATACCGTGGTCAATGACGTGGCTACGGCGCGCTCGCCCGGTTTTGCTCTGCTGCACCTGGAAGGTGGGCGTCGCTGGACCCTGCCGGGCGGCGAGCTGCGGGCCTTCGCACGGTTGGAGAACGTGCTGGACCAGGCCTACATCGGCTCGGTGATCGTCAATGACGGCAATGGCCGCTTCTACGAGCCTGGACCGGGAAGGCGGGCCAATGTCGGCCTGCAGTGGTCGTGGCGCTGAAGTAGTAGTGCCGGCCGCTGGCCGGCATCGCGCCGTGCAGGACGTCAGGAGGCTGCCGGCCAGCGGCCGGCACCACCTTTCAATCGGGAGCCTTGGCTGGCACGAACGGCGAGGTCGGGTCGCTGGCCGGGAAGGTCTCCTCCAGCGCCTCGTCCTGGTTGTCGCTGGCGCGCTGCTTGCGCTCACGCCGCTTGAGCGGGCTTTCCTGTCCGCCGCGATGGCGGTCACCGCCATCCTTGCGGTCCTGGGCGGCCTGTTCAGCCTCGTGCTTCACCGGCAGATGCTCTCCGGCGTGCTCGGCATCGAAGAACGGTGCACCGGTGCCGCGGTAGTCGGCATTGTCGGCATCGCGCTTGCCGCGCTGCTCGCCGGGAATGGGCGGGTGGTTTTCCCGCAGCGGGTCACGGGAGGTCTCTCGGCTCATGGTCTGGCTACCTGCGCTCAGGGGATCCCACTACACCGCTCGCAAGGTAAAGCCGCCGCGAACCTGGCGTCATGAACATCTCGCTCACCCCCCGGTAACGGCACCGCGCGTATTCCTGCCCACCCGCCCCCGCTGCAGGAGCCGGCCATGCCCCGTCTTGAACGACCCGCACCGTCCGTGTTCAACGCCCTGCTCGATCCGCTCGGCCAGCGCACCGCGCAGCGCCGCACGCGCCGCCATGAGGATCCGCAGGCGGTGGCGCAGGACTACCTGCAGTACATGCTCAGTGACTACGAAGAGCGCCGTGGCCAGAGCCACCGCAACTGGCGCGATCTGTGCCCGGTGTATGCCTTCGCGCTGACTACCCATGCCGCGGATTGGCCACGCGGTGACGCCGCCGATACCTGCGAGGAACTGGCCGAGCACTGGGAGCAGATGCGCGGGCAGTCGCGGTTGAGCTGGTCGCAGGCGAGGCCAGTGGTGGAGGACGCCTGGCGCGCACTGGACCATATTCCGGCGGCGGCGGTGAGGCCGTTGCTGCAGTAACGCTGGGGTTCTGCATACACGCTCGGGTGTGCTGTGGTTGCCGGCCAGCGGCCGGTACTACCGCCTTCCGTAGAACCCACGTGCACGGCACGGACACGGCTGGTTTACGCCCTTCGGCCCACGCTGGGCTCCCTGCCCCGCCAAAGGTGCGCCCATGGCCCGCCCGATCTGGACCGGCACGCTGTCGTTTGGCCTGCTCAATGTGCCGGTGTCGCTGATGTCAGGCGAACGCAAGGTCGATCTGCAGTTCCGCATGCTCGACTCACGCGATCGCAAGCCGATCCGTTTCGAACGGGTCAACGCCGACACCGGCGAGGAAGTGCCGTGGAAGGACATCGTCAAAGCCTATGAGTACGACAAGGGCAGCTATGTCGTGCTGGAGGAAGGTGATATCCGTTCGGCCGCGCCGGAAAGCCACGAAGCGGTGGAGGTGGAATCTTTCGTGGATGCGGCGCAGATCGACCCGCGCTATTACGAGAAGCCGTATCTGCTGGTGCCCGGCAAGAAGGCCGAGAAGGGCTATGTGCTGCTGCGCGAAACGTTGCGCAGCACCGGCAAGGTGGGCATCGCGCGGGTGGTGGTGCGCACGCGCGAATACCTGTGCGCGGTGATGCCGCATGAGGACGCGCTGGTGTTGATGATCCTGCGCTATCCACAGGAACTGGTGGATCCCGAGGACTACAAGCTGCCCACCGGCAAGCTGTCCGACTACCGCATCACCAGCAAGGAAACGGCGATGGCCGAGCAGTTGATCGAGTCGATGTCCGGTAAGTGGGACCCGTCGCACTATCACGATGAGTTCCGCGAGCGCCTGCAGCAGGTGTTGAACAAGCGCATCAAGTCCAAGGGCGGCACCACCCGGGTGGACGATGAGCCGGCACCGCGTGAGGATGCCAGCACCAACGTGGTCGACTTCATGGCGCTGTTGCAGAAGAGCCTGGATGCGAACAAGCGAACGCCAGCGAAGAAGGCCGCAACGCGCAAAGCAGCCGCCAAGTCGCCAGTGAAGAAGGCCGCGAAGAAGACAACGAAGAAGGCTGCAAAGAAGACCGCACCCCGACGCAAGGCGGGGTGAGCCATGTCGTTGCACCAGTATCGGCGCAAACGCCGGCTTGGCGGTGGCGCCGGACAGACGCCGGAGCCTGACGACGCGCACCCCCCCGGTGACCCGAAGCGGCGGCCGACCTTCGTCATCCAGCTGCACCATGCCAGCTCGCGCCACTACGACTTCCGCCTTGAGATGGACGGCGTGCTGAAGAGCTGGGCGGTGCCGAAAGGTCCTTCGCTCCGCGTCGGCGAGAAGCGGCTGGCCGTGGAAGTGGAAGATCACCCGCTGTCCTACGCCGGCTTCGAAGGTGACATTCCCGAAGGCCACTACGGCGCCGGTCACGTCGAGGTGTTCGATCACGGTACCTGGGCCTGCGAAGGTGATCCTCTGCAGGCACTGGCGGCGGGCAAGATCGACTTCGTGCTGCATGGACAACGCCTCGCCGGTGGCTGGAAGCTGGTACGCACCGCGATGAAGGGACGCCAGGTGCAGTGGCTGCTGATCAAGCGCGGCGACGGCGAAGCGCGCGACGCGGAGGCGGATGACCTGCTGACGGCACCCACGCCCAAACGAGCATCTGCGGGGAAGAAGCGTCCCGCAGCGAAGGCGGCGCGTGCTGCACCCGTCGCACGCGCGACCACGCGCAAGGCCGATGCGCGTTGGCATGCACGCGCGCTGCAACTGTACGGCGCACGTGATAAGCCCTATCCCCTTGGGTTCAAACCGCAGTTGACCGATCATCGCGACAGTGCCCCCGACGGCGAGCGCTGGCTGCATGAGATCAAGTGGGACGGCTATCGTCTGCTGGCCGATCTGCACGACGGCGAGGTGAAACTCCGCTCGCGCAACGGCTTGGACTGGACGTCCGATTTTCCCGAGGTCGTGCAGGCCGTGCAGGCGCTGCCGGTGCGCGATGCGCGCCTGGACGGTGAGCTGGTGGTGCTGGACAAGGAAGGACGCAGTGACTTCGCAACGTTGCAGCGGGTGATCGACGGTAGTTCGAAACAACCGCTGCGCTACATCGTGTTCGATCTTCCTGGTGTGGCCGGCGTGGACATCAGTCGTGCGCCGTTGCTGGAGCGCAAGGCGCTGCTGAAGGATCTCATCGGGCCGGCGCCCGGCACTATGGCCTTCAGCGAACACGTGGTCGACCATGGGCCGCAGGTGTTCGATGCCAGCGGCGAGGCCGGCTTCGAAGGCATCGTCAGCAAGCAGGTGGATGCGCCGTACGTGAACACCCGCGCGCGCAGCTGGGTGAAGGTGAAGCACGAAGACACCGACGAGTTCGTGATCGTCGGCCACACGGCACCCAAGGGTTCCCGCGTGGGGTTCGGCTCGCTGCTTCTGGCCACGCCGGACAAAGGCGGCTTGCGCTATGTGGGCCGTGTTGGCACCGGTTTCGATGACGAGAGCCTGCGCGCGCTGCTCAGGGCACTGCAGCCCTTGGCAGTGAAGACGCCCGTGCTGCAGCTGCCGGCGCATGTGCCGTTCCGCGCTGCCAGCGTGCGCTGGGTGAAACCGGTGACGGTGGCGGAGGTGGCCTTCCGTGGCTGGGGCAAGGAAGGCTTGCTGCGCCAGGCCAGTTTCAAGCGGCTGCGCAGCGACAAGCAGAAGGAGGACCTGGCAATGAGCACCGCAGATGCCGGAACCGGAGACGAGGTCCAGATCACCCATCCGGAGCGGGTGGTGTTTCCAAAGCAGAAACTGAGCAAGGGCGACGTGGCCGACTACTACCAGCGCATGGCGCGCTGGATCCTGCCTGAAATCACCGGACGTCCGCTGTCACTGCTGCGCTGCCCGGACGGCGTGGGCAAGGCCTGCTTCTTCCAGAAGCACCATGGCCCCGGCCTGGGCGATGCGGTACATGCGGTGCCCCTGCAGCAGAAAAGCGGCCGCGAGGATTACGTCTACATCGACGACACGCGTGGTCTGCTGCAGCTGGTGCAGATGAACACCCTGGAACTGCATCCCTGGGGGGCGACCGTGGCTGACCCCGAGCATCCCGATCGCCTGGTGTTCGATCTCGACCCTGGTGACGGCGTCAGCTGGGCACAGGTGAAAGCCGGTGCACGCGATGTGCGTGACCGCCTGCAGCAGGTGGGTCTGGAGAGCTTCGTACGCCTGTCTGGCGGCAAGGGGATACACGTGGTGGTGCCACTGCAGCCCAAGGCTGGCTGGGACGAGGCGAAGGCATTCTGCGAGGCGTTCGCACAGGCGATGGCGGAGCAGGCGCCGGACCGCTACGTGGCGACGATGAGCAAGGCGAAGCGCAATGGCGTCGTCTTCATCGACTGGCTGCGCAACACCCGAGGCGCCACCAGCGTGTGCTCGTGGTCGCTGCGTGCACGCGATTCTGCCGGCGTGGCGGTGCCGCTGCGCTGGGAAGAACTGGCGCGGGTGAGCGCAGCCGACGCGTTTCCGATGGCCAAGGCGCTGGCGCGCGCGAAGCGGCTGAAGCGTGACCCATGGCAGGGCATCGCGCGATTGAAGCAGACGCTGCCGTCGCTGAAGCGGTAGTGCTGTCCGCTGGCCGGCACCTGTAGCATGGCCGAGGTTGCCGGCCAGCGACCGCCACTACCTATATGCGCTCAGCGCGGATCGCGCGACGCGCGGCGACCGAACCACCAGCCGGCCAGCAGCTGCAACGGCAGCGATGCCAGCAGCGAAATGACGAACCAGAGCGGGAAATCCGCGCCGGCGGTCCACATTGCGTAGGCGCAGCCGAGCGCGATCAACGACCAGATCGAAAAACCATGCGAGCGCGGCCAGCGCGGTGCGTAGTAGGTGGCGAAGGAAATGCCGGCGACGCCGCCGAGCACGCTGAAGGCCAGGTCCCACCCCAGCTGCACGCTGTTGTTGTCCGGCGACATGCCCAGCAACGGGGGCAGCCAGCTGGCGACGCTGCTGAGCAGCGCAAGCGACAGCACGCCGCCAATCAGGGCGACGAGGGACAGGAACAGGGTCTTGAGCAGGCCGGGCATGCGCGCATTGTACGGCTGCGCGAAGTGCCCGGGGTTGCCGGCCAGCGGCCGGCACTACCGATGGATCGGCATGGCCGCCGCGTCCGTGGGAGAGGGGGACGGAGCGACGGCGGCCATGCACAGGCTGTCAGGCGGCGAAGTCGAGCACCACGCGGCCTTCAATGGTGCCCGCGTGCATGCGCGCGAACACCTCGTTGATGTTTTCCAGGCGGTCAGTGCTGACCGTGGCGGCAACCTTGCCTTCGGCGGCGAACTGCAGCGACTCCTGCAGGTCCAGCCGGGTGCCGACGATCGAGCCGCGCACGGTGATGCCGTTGAGCACCATGCCGAAGATATCCAGCGGGAAATTACCGGGCGGCAGTCCATTGAGCGAGATCGTGCCGCCACGGCGGACCATGCCCAGCGCCTGCTCGAAGGCCTTCGGCGACACCGCG
This sequence comes from Stenotrophomonas sp. SMYL11, assembly GCF_036320005.1. Taxonomy (NCBI): domain Bacteria; kingdom Pseudomonadati; phylum Pseudomonadota; class Gammaproteobacteria; order Lysobacterales; family Lysobacteraceae; genus Stenotrophomonas; species Stenotrophomonas sp. SMYL11. The sequence continues at coordinate 73,485 of NZ_JAWIRS010000006.1, read as the reverse complement.
GTGACCAGGGCGCCGTGCGCGCCGCCGATTTCCTTCTTCAGGAAGGCGGCGGGGTCGGTGGTGCGCGCGTTGACGGTGATCTGCGCGCCGAGCTGCCGGGCTAATGCCAGCTTGTTGTCGTCCACGTCCACCGCGGCCACGTTCAGGCCCATCGCGCGGGCGTACTGCACCGCCATGTGGCCCAGACCGCCGATGCCGGAGATGGCGACCCAGTCCCCGGGCTTGGTGTCGGTCACCTTCAGGCCTTTGTAGACGGTCACGCCGGCGCACAGCACCGGCGCGATCTCGACGAAGCCCACTTCTTTCGGAAGCAGGCCGACATAGTTGGCATCGGCCAGTGCGTACTCGGCGAAGCCGCCGTTGACCGAGTAACCGGTGTTGCGCTGCGTTTCGCACAGCGTTTCCCAGCCGCCCAGGCAGTGTTCGCAATGGCCACAGGCCGAGTACAACCAGGGGATGCCGACCCTGTCGCCTTCCTTGACGTGCCCTACCCCGCCTCCCACGGCCACGATGTGCCCCACGCCCTCGTGGCCGGGGATGAACGGCGGGTTCGGTTTCACCGGCCAGTCGCCCTCGGCGGCGTGCAGGTCGGTGTGGCAGACGCCACAGGCCTCGATCTTGACCAGTACTTCGCCCGCCCCCGGGCGTGGTACCGAGACTTCCTCGATCACCAGTGGCTTGCCGAACTCACGCACCACGGCGGCCTTCATGGTCGAATTCATGTTCGGATCTCCGTAGTGCGCTTGCCCACAGAATGACGCCGGCTCGAGGCCGGCGCTTTGATCACGATCAAACCTTTGAAGATTCCCGCAGCGGTTCAGCCGGCCAGCACTGACGCCTCGCGGGCCAGGCGTTCGATGGCGTCCCAATCACGGGTCTGCAGCAGCGCCGGGGTGGTCAGCCACGAACCGCCCACGCACAGCACATTGGGCAGGTGCAGGAACTGCGGCGCAGTCTGCGCGCTGATGCCGCCGGTCGGGCAGAAGCGCACATCGGCGAACGGGCCGTGCCAGGCCGCCAGCAACGCAGCGCCACCGGCCTGCACCGCCGGGAAGAACTTGAAGGTGTCGTGGCCGTGCTCCAGGCCCAGGATCAGGTCGGAGGCAGTGGCGGCACCAGGCAGGTACGGCAGGTCGGCATCACGCGCGGCGGCATACAGCGCCGGCGTGGCACCGGGGGACACCGCAAAACGCGCACCGGCCTGCTTGGCCGCCTGCATCTGCGCGGCATTGAGTACCGTGCCGGCACCGATCACCGCATCCGGCACGGCCTCGACCATCGCCTTGATCGCATCCAGCGCCTGCGGCGTGCGCAGCGTCACTTCGATCACCGGCAGGCCACCGCGGAACAGCGCCTGGGCCACTTCGACCGCTTCATTCACATCTTCGGGGGTGTACACCGGGATCACCGGTGCCAGCTTCAACAGCGCGCGCAGGCGCGGATCAGCGCTGGACATCGTCTTGCTCCTTGCCCGACCGGGCATCGCGGATCGCCGCCGGGTCCGGCAGCGCAGCGGCGCATGATGCCACGTGGCTCACGACGGTGCTGGTGGTGCCCCGCCCTGCCCCCGGCTCAGGCCGGGTCGGCCTGCAATGCCTGGATGCGGCGCTGGTACCAGTCACCACCGAGCGGATCGAACACCGCCGAGCGCTCCATCTGCGCCTCGTACACGTGTACCGAGATCGCCAGTGCATCGTCGCTGGCGTTGCGCAGGGTGTGGTACTCGTGCGGCGGAATCAGGCTGCCGGCACTGCCGCAGCCCCCGCGCAGCACGGCGTGGCGGCGGAAGCGCCAGCGCTCGCCGGCACACTCCAGCAGTTCATAGCGGGTGATCTCCAGCTCGCCTGACCACACTCCCTCCACACACCACATGGCATCGTGGTCGTGCAGCGGCGTGCCCTGCCCTGGGCCCCAGCTCATGGCAATCACGCTGTAGCCGTGTTCGCGGCTGTGGTACAGCGGGCGTCGCGCGTAATGATCACTGACCGGACGGTGCACGCACTCGGGCAACTCGATGCGGCTGTCCGCGATGGCTTCCTGCAGCGCCAGCTGCAGGTGGGCGGTGATGCGCTCGGCATCACCGGAGGTCATCGCCGCGTCGACTGCGGCGATCAACCGGTCGCGGCCACGGAACGCCGGAAACGGAGAGGTCTGCAGGTCCATGCCCCGACTGTAGCGGAGCCTGGTTAAGGGAATGTTGGCGTTCGCGCGCGTCGCGCCCGCATTCAAGGTGAACACGCGCGGAAGAACGGTTCAGATGGACATCAAGTAGAGCGATCACAATGGAACCTCGCGCAGCAGAAGCGGTCGAATACGACGCGATCCATCTTCGCTGCGACATTCCGCAACTTCGCGCCCCACGGGCGCAAGGCTAGAATTCTCCGACTTACCTGGTTCTATACATGTCAGTGCGAATTATTAGCGATGCCGCGTTGCCGGCATCGAAGGGCAAGGCTGCCACGATCAACGACATCGCACGACTGTCGGGAGTTTCCAAGAAAACGGTTTCAAGAATCATCAACAACTCGCCGCTGGTGCGCAAAGACACCCGCGACAAGGTCGAGGCGTTGATGCGCGAGGTCGGTTACGTGCCCGACCCCTTGGCGCGCGGCCTCGCGTTCCGCCGCTCCTTCCTGATCGGCCTGGTGTATGACGACCCGGGCGCCCAATGCATTGTCGACCTGCAGCACGGCGCGCTGGAAGCGCTGCGCGGCACCGGCTATGAACTGGTTGTGCATCCCTGCGACAGCCAGGCTCCGGACTGTGCGTACGGCGTGCGGCGCTTCGTGCAGCAGCAGAAGCTGCACGGCGTGATCCTGGGCCCGCGTGCCTCCGAGTCGGCTGCGTTGACGGAGATGCTCGACGGCATTGAATGCCGCTACGTCCGCATCAACGCGCATGCATCGGATGACGAGGCACAGGCCGTGGTCACCCACGATCGCGACGGTGCAGCCGCGGCAGCGGGCTACCTGCTCTCGCTCGGCCACCGCGACATCGCGGTGATTGCCGGTCCGGGCGACCGCCGTACCGCACGCGAGCGCACCCATGGCTTCCTCGACCGGCTGGCGCAGGTGGGCCTGACCCTGCCGGGTGAACGCGTGCTGGAAGCGGGCGATACGTTCGAGTCGGGCGTGCATGCCGCCGAACGGCTGCTGATGGGCGGACAACGCCCCAGTGCGATCTTTGCCGGCAACGACGAAATGGCCGCCGGCGTGTACCAGGTGGCGTTGCGTGCGGGTATCGCGGTGCCGCAGCAGTTGTCGATCGTCAGCTACGACGACAGCCCGCTGGCGTCGCGGCTGTGGCCGCCGCTGACCTCGGTGCGCCGCCATGTGTCCGACATCGGACGCATGGCGGCGGCGATGCTGGTTCAGGCCGACGTGCCGGATGCGCCGACCGCAACCAGCGTGCATCCGCAGCTGATGGTGCGCGGTTCCTGCCGGGCCGTGGACGCCTGAATGCCCTGCCCTCGCCTGCACCGCCGTAACGGTGCAGGCAGGCAGCAACGAAAACGGCGCATCCAGGTGCGCCGTTCTCAATGCGAAGCGCTGTACGCGGTGCGCTTACACGTCGCCGCCGTCGGCCCAGCCTTCGCCGGTGCCGGCCTGGAACACGCGGTCATCGTCCTGCACATCGCCTGCCGGCAGATGCGCTTGGTCAGACAGTGCCGCGTAGATCGGGGTGAAGTCCGGTGACGTCGCCTGCATCAGCTGTTCGAAGCTGTCGATGACGAAGTAGGTCTTCTGGAAGGTGTCGATGCGGTACTTGGTGCGCATGATCCGTTGCAGGTCGAAACCGATGCGGTTGGGCGCGGCCGATTCCAGCGAGTACAGCGACTCGCCCTTCGACGACACGATGCCGGCGCCGTAGATGCGCAGGCCGTCGGGCGTATCGATCAGGCCAAACTCCACCGTGTACCAGTACAGGCGGGTCAGGTTCTGCAGCGCGTCCGGGCCGATCGCGTGGGCTTTGACGCCGCCACGGCCGTACGCCTCCATGTAGTCGGCGAACACCGGGTTCATCAGCAGCGGCACATGGCCGAACAGATCGTGGAACAGGTCTGGTTCGGCGATGTAGTCGATCTGGTCCGGACGACGGATCCACCAGGTCACCGGGAATCGGCGATTGGCCAGGTGGTCGAAGAAATCCAGTTCCGGCAGCAGGCCCTCCACGCCCACCAGGGTCCAGCCAGTGGCCGCGCCCAGTACTTCGTTGAGCTGGTCGAAGCGCGGGATCATGTGCGCGTTCATGCCCATCTCATCCTGTGCATCCAGGAATTCCTGGCAGGCGCGGCCGACCAGCAGTTCGCGCTGGCGCTGGTACAGCGTGCTCCAGGTGGCGTGGTCGTCGGCGCTGTAGGTGTCCCACGGCTGCTCGACGAGCGCGGTGGTATACACCGGCACGTAGCCCTTGTCGGTCTGCTGGTGTTCGACGCGGCGGGGCTGGGCGAGGTCCATGGGGCACTCCTTGACGGGCTACCCACGATGCTAGGGCAGGGCGCGCGCAACAGGGTTGCAAAAGTTGCGTCGATTGGCCTTGCTGGCGCAATATCCTTGCGTACTCACCATGTTGCGGGGCAACAATGGCCGGAGAAGTCCAGTTCGATCGCACGGATATACGCCTGCTGGCTGAAATACAGCGGGATGGGCGCGCCACCAACGCCGAGCTGGCGACGCGGGTGAACCTCTCACCCTCGGCCTGCCTGCGCCGCCTGCAGCGGCTGGAAAGCGAGGGCGTGATCGTCGGCTATGGTGCGCGGCTGGAACCGCGCCAGCTGCGCCTGGGCCTGCAGGCCTTCGTACGCGTGCAGCTGGAAAAGCACGACCAGGCCGCGATCGGCCACTTCGTGGACAGCGTGCAGGGCTGGGATGAAGTGGTGGCCTGCCATGCACTGACCGGTGACATGGACTACCTGCTGCACGTCTACGTGCGCGACCTGGAGCACTTCTCGCACTTCCTGCTGGACCGGCTGCTCAATGCCGGCGGCGTGGCCGATGCCAATTCCAGCTTCGTGCTGCGCACGGTGAAGGGCTTCCAGGCATTGCCGCTTTCGCAGCTGGAATAAACGCGCCGCCGCGATTTGACGGCGCCGGGCGGGTAGCCGAGCATCTCCGCCCTGCGCGCGTCGCAGCGTTCCTTTCCGGTTCCACGCATGTCCGAAGTCCAGCACCCGCTGCCCACCACTACGTTCCTGCCGCTGCAGCGCAAGTCGCTGGCGCGCTACGTTGCCCATGGCACGCCACCGCAGACCGCAGTGGAGCAGGCCGGGCTGATGGCCGCGCAGCTGTGCCGGACGCGCCTGCATCCAGCGGCCGAGATCGAGCGCCTGCTGCATGATGCCTGCACGCTGTTTGCCAGCAACGAAGGTGCGGCTGCACAACTGGCCGGCCCCGGTGGCGGTGGCCAGCCGGAACTGGATGCCTGGTTGAGCGCATTGGCCGCCCACGGCGTGCTGCTGGCGCCGGCGGAGATCCTGCAGGACGTCATCGCGCAATCGCCACGGGAGTACCAGGGACTGGCCCTGCAGCAGGCCTGCCAGGAAACCCTGGTCGAACATGAGATCCGCTTTCCCGCCACCTTTTCCAGTGACGACGACGAGGCCACGCAGGATGACGTCGCCGCCGCGGATGCGCGGTCGGTCGAGCACCATGGCCTGTACACCTCCGAGCAGGCCCGCGTGCTGCGCGCCATCGCCGCCAACCCCGATGAGCTGATCGACCTCGATGGCTATGCCGGCACCGGCAAGGGCCACCTGGTGCTGGCGCTGATGGAGGCGCGGCCGGGCCGCTACACCTACGTGGCGCCCTCGCGTGGGCAGGTGGAAGCCTTCCGCGCCCGCGTGCCGGCCAGCACTGCGGTGCGCCTGCTGACCCAGATCGAGTTCGCCAACCGCGTGGCCCAGCACGCCGCGCGCAGCGGCCAGACCGGTGGCTTCGTTGCCAGCTACCGGCGCAGCACCCGTACGCCGCGCGAGATTGCCGGCCGCATCGGGCTGCAGGGCATCGGTGGGCGCAGCCCGGAGCAAGTGCTGCTGACCGCGTTCGAGGCCATCAACCGTTGGTGCGCGTCGTCGGCAACGGGCTTGGCGTTCCAGCATTTCGACCGTTCGGTGCCCGCTGCGATGCTCGATGTGTCGCCGTACATGGCGGCCGCCGAGCACGTCTGGCGCTGCATGTTCGACGCCGAACTGCAGCGGGGCACGCTGCTGAGCCTCAGCCCGGCGCACATCGGCAAGTGGTTGGCACTGCGCGGCGTCACCCCGCCGCTGGACATGGGCATGCTGCTGGTGGACGAGGCGCATGACCTGAGCCCGTCGTGGAAGCAGTTGCTGGCCGGCCATGCGCCTGGCGTGGTCAGCCTGGGTGATCCGCACCAGTGCCTGACCGGTACGGTGCCGCGCTGGTCCGCGTCGAAGGTGCTGGAAATGCACCAGTCGGTGCGCCAGGGCAACCAGGTCGAGGGCCTGGTCAACCAGACCCTGGCACTGGATGGGCTGGGCCAGGACAGGGGGCCGTTCGTCGGTGCCGCCGACCGCGCCACCGGTGTGCTGCATTACCGCGACTGGGCGCAGGTGCCGAGCGAGGGCCTGCGCATCCATGGCAGCGTCGCCGATCTGGCCCTGGATGCGGCACAGCTGCACGCGCTCGGGCTGCGGCCCTACCTGCATCCGGCATCGCTGCGTGCGCTGCGCAGCGTGCTGCAGCGACCACTGGATGCGTGGCGTCGGCGCCGCGACAGCGCATCGGACCCGACATGGGAGCACGTCCTGGCCACGCAGGCCGACGAAGGGCAGGGCGCGCTGGTCGAACTGTTTGCGTCTGCCGATCGGGTGCAGTCACTGCTGCAGGCGCTCGATGACCAGGACACGCCCGCTGAAGGGCGGGTGGCGCTGTGCCTGGCCGAACACGCGAAGAACCTGCAGTTCGACGTGGTCTCGCTGTCACCCGGCTGCTTCAGTGCGGGGCAGGGCGGGCGCATCTGGCACAACCCGGTGCGCGCGGTCTATCTGGCGCTGACCCGTGCGCGACGCCAGCTGCACCTACCGGCCGATGGCATGGAACAGCTGCAGCACACGGCGACACTGCAGGAGCAGGCACGCCAGAAGCGCAGGCGCGAGCGACAGCAGGCCAGCGGTTACCGGCCCGCACGCTAGAACGCGCGTCGCTGTCTGGCAGCGACACGCCGGCTCAGATCAGCACTTGTCCTTGCGGCCCATCAGCTTGCCCAGGCGCGAGGCTTCCTCGCACTTCGGCGCGGCCACTGGTGCCGGTGCCGCTGCGGCGGCGCGTGCACGCTGCAGCTGCTGGATCTTGGCGCGGATCTGCGGCATGGCGGCCATTGCGGCCTTCTCGCCTTCCAGGATCGCGGTGCCACGCTGGCTGAAGTCGGCGGCGCCGATGTCCAGCACCTTCGGGCGGATGACGATGTCGGCGCGTGCCAGTTCCTGTTCGCCCAGGCGTTGGCCCATGATCGAGATGGACTGGTTGACGATGCCCAGCATGTCGGTCGGCGCCTTGCCGCTGGCCTTGCTGGAGATGTCCACGGCGATCACGAAGTCGGCGCCGAGCTGGCGCGCGGCATCCACCGGCACCGGGCTGACCACGCCACCGTCGATGTAGTTGCGGCCACCGATCTTCACCGGCTCGAACACGCCGGGAATGCTGCTGGACGCGCGCACCGCCTGGCCGACGTTGCCGCGCACGAAGATCGCACGCTCGCCGGTCTCCAGCTGGGTGGCGACGGCGGCGAACGGCTTCTTCAGGCGCTCGGCAGGACGGTTGGCAACCTGCTCGTTGACGTAGTCCTGCAGCTTCTGGCCCTGCACCAGGCCACCGGAGAACAGGCGCACGTCGCGGATGCTGGCTTCGTCCAGCGCGACCGCCCTGCTCTGCATCTGGAAGGCGTCCATGCCGCTGGCGTACAGCGCGCCGACCACGCTGCCGGCGCTGGTGCCGGACACCACGGCCGGCTCGAAGCCATTGGCTTCCAGCATCTTGATCACGCCGATGTGCGCGAAGCCCTTGGCCGCGCCACCGCCGAGCGCGATACCGATCTTCACCGGCTTGGCCTGCGGCACCACGGCCGGCGCAGGCGGCGGTGTGGGGCGGACCGGGTCGCCACCGCAGCCGGCCAGCAGGCCGATCAGGGCGACGGACAGCAGCATGCGGGGGCGGAACAGGCTCATCGGCAGTGCGCTCGCGGCGCCGGATTCAGGAAAGGGCGCCAGCATACCGAAGCCGTCGCGGGGCGGGCAGGGTGGGGAGTCTCGCCCATTCAGGAAATGGGGCCGGTAGGTGCCGACCTTGGTCGGCACGCGCAGATTCCAGTGCCGACCAAGGTCGGCACCCACCGAGCTCCTGTGGTCAGAACCGGTTGTCGCCGTCCAGCATCCGGCCCAGGCCGCCCAGCACCGAGCCTTCGCCGCGGTTCTGGCCACCGCCCTGCGGCGCGGCCATCCACATGCGGCCGGCCAGGCGTGAGAACGGCAGCGACTGCAGCCAGACCTTGCCCGGACCGGTCAGCGTGGCCAGGAACACGCCTTCGCCACCGAACAGCATGCTCTTGATGCCGGCCACCCGGCGTACCTCCATGTCTACGGTCGGGTGGTAGGCCACCACGCAGCCGGTATCCACATCCAGCCGCTCGCCAGCCGCCAGCTCGCGCTCCACCACGCAACCGCCGGCATGGATGAACACCCAGCCGTCGCCTTCCAGCTTCTGCATGATGAAACCTTCGCCTCCGAACAGACCGGTCATGATCTTGCGCTGGAACTGCACGCCGATCTGCACGCCGCGCGCGCCGGCCAGGAAGCTGTCCTTCTGGCAGATCAGGCGGCCGCCATGCTGGTCCAGCTTCATTGCCAGCACGGTGCCGGGGTAGGGCGCGGCGAAGGCGACCTTGCCCTTGCCGTGGCCGCTCTGGGTATAGACGGTGGCGAACAGGCTTTCGCCGGTCAGCACGCGCTTGCCGGCGGCCATCACCTTGCCCATGAAGCCGCCGCCCTGGTCGCCGTTGGCGGCGCCGAACACCGTGTCCATCTGCACGGTGGCATCCTTGAACATCAATGCGCCGGCCTCGGCAATGGCGCTCTCGCCGGGATCAAGCTCGATCTCCACGAACTGCATTTCATGGCCGACGATGCGGAACTCGATGTCGTCGGCGCGGCCGCTGGCGGCGGCGGGGACCGGCGGCGGGGTGTTCGGCATGCCCGGGGCCGCGGACTGCAGTTCGGGCACCTCGGCAATCGAGGTCCACCCGCTCATGCCCTGGCACCAGGCCAGGGCGCGCGGGTTGGCCTGCGCATAACGGCGCGCGGCCTCGTCATCAAGCGGGCCGATACGCTCGGCCTGGGCGGAGGCATGGAAGTACCACTGGGTCATCGCGGCGGCTCTGCAGGGCTGGAAAACCCCGAGTCTAGCGAGGGGGCGGGGGCCGGGGCGACGCGGCCATGAACGGCAGGCATTTGCGGGGCAGGTGCTGTATTGCAACAATTATCTGGTAGCGCCGTTTTACCACCCCTCCAAACACAGCCTACCGCCATGTCTCCGACCCGCACTTCCCGTGGCCGCCTTCCGGTCGCGCGCCCCCTCGTTGCCGCTCTTTCCGCCCTGTTGCCGCTGGTAGCAGCCGCCCAGGAAACTCCCGCTGCCAAGGATCCGGTTGCCCTTGATGCCCTGCAGGTGACCGCGCAGCGCCGCGTCGAGAACGCCAAGGACGTGCCGGTCGCGATCAGCGCGATCCAGGGCGAGAAGCTCGATGTGCTGGGTTCGGCGGGCGATGACATCCGCTTCCTGGCCGCGCGCGTGCCCAGCCTCAACATCGAGTCGTCCTACGGTCGTGCCTTCCCGCGCTTCTACATCCGCGGCCTGGGCAACACCGATTTCGACCTCAATGCCTCGCAGCCGGTATCGCTGGTGTACGACGACGTGGTGCAGGAAAGCCCGCTGCTGAAGGGCTTCCCGCTGTTCGACCTGGCCGGTGTGGAAGTGCTGCGCGGTCCGCAGGGCACCCTGTTCGGCCGCAACACCCCGGCCGGCGTGGTCAAGTTCGATTCGGCGCGTCCGTCGCAGGATGCCGATGGCTACGTGCGCGTGGGCTACGGCCGCTACAACAGCTGGAACGTGCAGGGCGCCTACGGCGGCCCGCTGACCGACCGCTGGTCCGCGCGCGTGTCGGCCATCTACCAGCGCCGCGACGACTGGGTCGACAACACCCACGCCGGTGCCCCCAACAGCGGGTTTGAAGGCTACGACGAAGCGGCCGGCCGCGTGCAGTTCCTGTACGAAGGCGATGATTTCGAAGCACTGTTCAATCTGCACAAGCGCAAGCTCAACGGCACCGCGCGCCTGTTCCGCGCCAACATCATCGAGAAGGGTGGCAACGCGCTGGTCGAGAACTTCGACCGCGACAAGGTCGCCAACGACGGCGTCAACTTCTCCGATCTGGAAACCTGGGGCGGCAGCGCGCGCCTGCAGTGGAACCTCGGCTCGGTGACCCTGCATTCGATCACCGGTTATGAAACCGCCGAATCGCTCAATCGTGGTGACATCGACGGTGGCTACGGCGCCGCTTTCCTCGGCGCCGGCAACTCCGGCCCGGGCCTGATCCCGTTCCCGTCCGAGTCGGCCGACGGCCTGCCGGACCACCGCCAGTGGACCCAGGAATTCCGCGTGGAATCCAACGAATGGGGCCGCTTCGACTGGCAGGCCGGCGTCTTCTACTTCGATGAAGACGTGACCATCAACAACTTCAACTACGACTCGCTCACCCCGGGCAACCCGCAGACCGGCCACGTGGTGCAGCAGCAGCGCAACAAGGCGTGGGCGGTGTTCGCCTCCGGTGACTTCGACGTCACCGACCGCTTCAAGCTGCGTGGCGGCGTGCGCTACACCCAGGACAAGAAGGACTTCAGCGCCAGCGTGCTGCAGCAGACCCCGGGCGGTACGCCGGTCAGCGGCCCGTATCTGGCCAACACCGATGTCAACGACGTCAGCTGGGATGTCAGCGGCGTGTACAAGCTGACCGACAACGTCAATGCCTACGCCCGCGTGGCCAAGGGCTTCCGCGCGCCGTCGATCCAGGGCCGCCTGGCGTTCGCGCCGGGCCTGTCGCAGGCCGATTCGGAGAAGGTGATCTCCTACGAGGCCGGCATCAAGGCCGACCTGTTCGACCGCCGCGCGCGCCTGGGCTTCAGCGTGTTCCGCTACGATGTGGACGGCCAGCAGCTGATCGCCGTCGGTGGCGGCAACAACACGGCGACCCTGCTCAACGCCGACAAGACCATCGGCCAGGGCGTCGAGCTGGACCTGGAGGCCTACCTGGCCGACAACGTGCTGCTGACCTTCGGCAGCAGCTACAACGACACCGAGATCAAGGACAAGGACCTGGCGGTGGCGATCTGTGGCGGCGGCTGCACCATCAACGACCCGACCACGATCATCAACGGCGGCACCTACGCGCTGGTCAACGGCAACCCGCTGCCGCAGGCGCCGAAGTGGATCCACAACGCCACCCTGCGCGTCGGCTTCCCGCTCAGTGATGGCAGCGAGCTGTACGCCTACACCGACTGGGCCTACCGCAGCGCGGTCAACTTCTTCATCTACGAATCGCCGGAATTCCGCGGCCGCAGTTCGCTGGAAGGCGGCCTGCGCCTGGGCTACAACTGGGAGTACGGCCAGTACGACGTGGCAGTGTTCGGCCGCAACCTGACCAACCAGACCCGCGTGGTGGGTGCGATCGACTTCAACAACCTGACCGGCTTCCTCAACGAGCCGCGTACCTGGGGCGTGGAGTTCACCGCGAAGTTCTGATGCGGTGGCTGCGTTGATGCAATGAAGAAGGGCCGGCGCAATGCCGGCCCTGCTGCTTTACACCCATCGGTAGTGCCGGCCGCCGGCCGGCAACAACTGAACCGCCAGGCGCCTACAGCGCGCTCTGCGGGCGCACCTTCAGCACCGCGTTCTCGGTGGCGCAGTCGCGGCTGGAGTGCAGGCCGGCCTTGCGCGCGGCAGCGATCTCTTTGCGTGCGGCCAGCAGGTCCTTGTTGAACGCGGCGTTGTCGTGCAGGCGGGCCACGGCGGCGGCGCCCATGAAGCGGCCTTCGAGGATGTCGCTCTGCCAGTGCACGTTGCAGACCAGGCGGCTCTCGCCGTAGTTGCGGCCACGGGCCTGGATGGCATCGGCGCGGTCCGGCGCGATCTCGGACAGGATCAGGGCCCAGGCCCAGCCGATCGAGGTGTGGCCGGACGGGTAGGAACCGTTCCTGCGCAGGCCTTCTTCGTCCTTCGGCGAGCAGGTCGGTTCACCATTGACCATGAACGGGCGCGGGCGCTGGTAGTGGTTCTTGGCGGCCTTGGTGGCAGCGCTGGCGTCGATCCGGCTGCGCTCCAGCAGGCGGTACAGCGCCGGGGTCTTCACCGCATCGACGTCGATGTCGGCGGCGCAGGAGAAGTGGTTGGCGCCTTCGGGGAAGCCGAGTTCCGCATCGACACCGGCCTGGGCGAAGCGCGGGCTGCCACGCAGCGCGCGGGCTTCACGGCTGACCTGTTCGTCGAGGGCGAGGGCGGCCGAACCGGCCACCGGCGGTGCTGGCACCAGGTCGAGGCTGGCCGGTACCGCGCTCTTGTCCAGATAGCCCACCGCCTTGGTGGTGATGTTGGCTTCGACGGCGGTCGGCTTGGCGACGGTGGCGGCACAACCAGCCAGGGCCGCAACGACGGCAAGGCCGAGCAGCGGGCGGGCAGGGTGGGAAATCAGCGACATGGACAGGCTCCGGAGGAAAAACATCGCGCCATGATCGCAGCCCGTATACGACACCGCAGTGGCCATCGGTCATACGGCCAGACCCGGCATGGTCATCCCGGCGATATGAAAAGCGTCATCGACTGACGTCAGTCTCATGAATCCGGGCGCAGCGCACGGACTTTCACGTGGCCGCGCCGCGAGCATCGGCACAACGGCAAGCACCAGGGGCCGTCCAGTTCCAGCCGGGTCGGGGGGATCCGTTGACAGAGGGAGAGAAGCGATGCGCAGCACCGCAACAGGAAGTACCGTCCTGGCCCTGCTCCTCGGGCTGGCAGCCGCGCCGGCACAGGCTGCCGACGTGGTCGGCGTGGCCTTCGTGCATGGCACCGGCGCACAGACCAACGCCACCCAGGACTACTGGCAACCGGCGATCATCGACACCGTGCGCCAGGGCCTGCCGAACAGCAGCAACTACGTCGTCATCAACTGCGACTTCACCCAGTACATGTGGAAGCCGGAAGCCGCCGGCTGCCTGGCCAACCAGTTGACCAGCTTCATCGACAGCCGTGGCATTACCCAGCTGGTGGTGATCACCCACTCCAACGGCGGCAACGTGATGCGCTGGATCCTGTCCAACCCGACCTACGACAGTCGCTATCCGAAGATCATCCGCACGGTGCGCAAGGTCAACGCGCTGGCACCGTCCTCTGCCGGCACGCCGCTGGCCGATGCGGTGCTCAACGGCAACACCTTCGAAACCTCGCTGGGCTGGCTGCTGGGCTACAAGAACGACGCGGTGCGCCAGCAGCAGGTGGCGAGCATGGCCACCTACAACGCACAGAACCTGTACGGCACCGCTGGTCGCCCGGCGCTGCCCAAACCGTTCCGTGCCGTGGTTGGCAGCGACGTGGAGTCGGCGGTGTGGGACAGCAACAGCTACTGCGGTGGCTATGCCGCCAACGTCGGCCTGGAGTTCACCCAGAACTGGCTGTCGTCCTGCTCCGATGGCTTCCTGGAGTGCAGCAGCCAGAAGGCCGCCGGCACCACCTGGTTCACCGACAAGGCGCGTACCCAGGGTGCAGAACCGCTCAGCCACAACCAGAGCCGCCGCGAGTGCTTCGGCCTCGGCACCCTGCTGCGCAACGACCTGACCCAGTGAGGGAGACGACCATGACGATTCAATCCACCCTGCTGGCCGGCGCCACCCTGGCAGTGCTGTCCCTTTCCGCAGCGCAGGCCGCGCAGCCGCTGCAGGCCGCCCGTGCGGGCGATCAGGTGCCCGCCGCCCTGGTAGCCGCGCCGCTTCCCGCCGATGAGAGCGAACACGCGCCACTGGCCTTTGCCTGGGCGCTGGACCCCGCACAACCGCTGCAGGCGGCCACGCCGTATGCCTCGGTCAGTCGCAGCTACTGGCAGCAGGTTGATGGCACGCAGCTGCAGCGCGGCCTGGACCTGCCACTGACGGCGCCGGATGCGGTGATCCAGCTGAGCCCGGCCGACGGTGCCCGCGCGCTGCCGGCCAACACGCTGCAGGTGCGCGACCCGGCTGGCCGCAGCAGCGTGGCGCGCAGTGTCGATGCGCGCGCGCTGCAGGAGGCCGGCATGTCGGTCAGCGATGGCAGCAGCATGCTGCGTACCGGCGCGACCAGTGCAGTCGGTGCGTACACGCTGCAGAGCGCGCAGGCCCAGGGCCGCTACGTGGTGCAGGTGCTGGAGCCGAACAGTCCGCTGCGGCTGGAAGTGCAGGCCAACCAGGCGCAGGTGCTGGCTGGCGGCAACGTGCAGCTGCAGGCACGCCTGCTGGAAGACGGCGCCACCACCGCGCAGCTGGCATCGCGTCGTGGCGGCCTGGGCGGTGAAGCCCTGCTGGTCGCACCGGATGGCCGCAGCTGGCCGCAGCGGTTGCTGCGCACCACCGATGGTGCGCTGCGCGCGCAGGTAAGGATCCCAGCCGATGTCGGAACCGTGCAGGGGCTGTGGGAGCTGCAGGTGTTCGCCCAAGCGGACGGTGTGCTGCGCGATGGCAAGGTCGCCTTTGCGGTGGCACGGCCGACTGCCCGCTTCAGTGGAAAGGCCGCGCCGGACCCGGCCAGCCGCCAGGTGGCGCTGCCGCTGCAGGTGGCTGCGGCCGGACGCTATGAGGCGCGGGGCACGCTGTATGCCACCGCCCGCGATGGCCAGTTGAAGCCGGTCGCACAGGCACATGCGGCCGCGTGGTTCGATGGCCCGGGCGCAGGCCAGCTGGTGCTGCCGTTCGACCAGGCGGCGTTGCCGGCCGGATTCGGTGCGCCTTACGAACTGCGCGACCTGCAGTTGCAGGACCAGAGCCGGATGGCACCGATCGAGTCGCGCGCGCTGGCGTTGAGGTTCTGAAGCAATGCAGCGGGCCGGATTCCCCGGCCCGCTGCATCGGCTGACTGGGGTGGAGCCGACTGGGTAGAGTCGACTGTTAGTCGACTGCCCTTCCAACAGACCGCAAAAACCCCGCGCTGCGCGCGATAGTCGACTGACAGTCGACTCTACCGCCGTCCCGCGGGTCCGACGCGTTACCCCGCGTACGCGGTCAGCCGGCCTTCCTGCTCGACCACCGTGATCGCGCCGCCGAACACCGCCGACAGCGGCTCGTTGCGCAGCAGCTCGGCGCGGGTGCCATCGGCCTGTACACGGCCATCGCGCAGCAGCACCACCCGCTCGATCTCGGCTGACTGGGGTGGAGCCGACTGGGTAGAGTCGACTGGGTAGAGTCGACTGTTAGTCGACTGCCCTTCCAACAGACCGCAAAAACCCCGCGCTGCGCGCGATAGTCGACTGACAGTCGACTCTACCGCCGTCCCGCGGGTCCGACGCGTTACCCCGCGTACGCGGTCAGCCGGCCTTCCTGCTCGACCACCGTGATCGCGCCGCCGAACACTGCCGACAACGGTTCGTTGCGTAGCAGCTCGGCGCGGGTGCCATCGGCCTGTACACGGCCATCGCGCAGCAGCACCACGCGCTCGATCTCGGGAATGATCTCTTCGATGTGGTGGGTCACCAGCACTAGGGTGATGCCCTGCTGTGCCAGCACCCGCATGGTCGCCACCAGCTGCTCGCGGGCGACCAGGTCCAGGCCGGTGGAGGGCTCATCCAGCAGCAGCGCCTGCGGCCGGTTGACCAGCGCGCGGGCGATCAGCACGCGGCGGGTCTCGCCGGCGGACAGCTCGGCGTAGGCGCGCTCACGCAGCGACAACGCGCCGGTCATCGCCAGCGTTTCGCCAACACGCGCGCGCATGTCGGCGGTCACTTCGCGGAAGGCCGGCACTACGTAGCTGGCGAAGAAGCCGGACAACACCGCCTGCTCCACGGTCAGCCCGGGCATGTCGGACAGGTTGCTGCTGAGGTCGCCGGTGACGATGCCCAGCTGCGAGCGCAGCCGGTCCACCTGCCAGCGGTTCTGGCCCAGCACCTTCACCGCCACCGAGCCCTCGCCCTGGGCCAGCGGGTACAGCTCGCGGGTGATCAGCTTGATGAAGGTCGACTTGCCGCAGCCGTTGGGGCCGAGCAGGGCGGTGTGCTGGCCCTGCGCGATGCGCAGGCTGAGCCCGTGCAGCACCTTCACCTGGCCGCGCACCACGGTGGCGCGGTCCAGTTCGATCAAGGGGGGCAGCTCCGCGACGGGCGGGGCGGCGGTCATGGTGCTGGCGCGTGGATCAAGGCTCGACAACTCAGGTCCCCAACTGTGAACGGTGCCACGGATGACGGTGGCAATCACCGCCGCAGGGATGCAGTTTGCAACGCAAGCGCCCATGATGTCTGCCATCGCCGCGTCGATACGGAGAGCCGCCATGCCCGATGCCCTGATGTCCCTGTTGACTGGTGGTGTGCTGGGCCTGGGCTGGTGGGCCATGCTGGTCGTGCTGCTGGTCTTCACCCAGATCACCATCTTCTCTGTGACCCTGTACCTGCATCGCAGCCAGGCCCATCGCGGGGTCGATTTCCACCCGGCGCTGGCCCACGTGTTCCGGTTCTGGCTGTGGCTGACCACCTCGATGATCACCCGCGAGTGGGTGGCCATCCACCGCAAGCACCATGCGAAGGTGGAAACCGAGGACGACCCGCACAGCCCGGTCACCCGTGGCATCGGCAAGGTGTTCTGGCACGGCGTGGAGCTGTACCGCGAAGCCCGCGGCCAGCGTGCGGACATCGAGCAGTACGGGCGCGGCACCCCGGATGATGCGATCGAGCGCCGCCTGTACACCCCGCATGCCACGTTGGGGCCGGTGCTGCTGTTCGCGATCAATACCGTGTTGTTTGGCCTGCCTGGCGTGGCCCTGTGGGCGATCCAGATGGCGTGGATCCCATTCTGGGCGGCCGGCGTGGTCAATGGCCTGGGGCACTGGTGGGGCTACCGCAACTACGAGTCGGCCGATACCTCCACCAACCTTACGCCGTGGGGCTTCTGGATCGGTGGCGAGGAGCTGCACAACAACCACCATGCCTTCCCCAGTTCGGCGCGCTTTGCGATGCGGCGCTGGGAGTTCGATATCGGCTGGAGTGCGATCCGCCTGCTGCAGGCGCTGCGCCTGGCCAAGGTGCTGCGGGTGGCGCCGGCCATGGACGTGCGCCCGAACATCGCCGTGCCCGATGCCGAAACCCTGAAGGCGCTGCTGTCGCACCGCTTCCAGGCGATGACCGATTACCAGCGCAATGTGTTCATGCCGGCTCTGCGCGAGGAAGCCGTGCAGGCTGGGGCCAAGCTGCGCCGGCTGCTGCCGCGCCGGCTGCGCCGTGGCCTCGTCAACGATGGCCGCTGGCTGAAGCCGGACAGTCGCGCCCAGCTCAGCGCATGGGTGGCACAACGGCCGCGTATC
This sequence comes from Stenotrophomonas sp. SMYL11, assembly GCF_036320005.1. Taxonomy (NCBI): domain Bacteria; kingdom Pseudomonadati; phylum Pseudomonadota; class Gammaproteobacteria; order Lysobacterales; family Lysobacteraceae; genus Stenotrophomonas; species Stenotrophomonas sp. SMYL11. The sequence goes on along the minus strand of NZ_JAWIRS010000006.1, from coordinate 55,894 downwards.
CGCACCCTGGTCGAGTACCGCGGGCGATTGGCCGCGTTGCTGGAAGCCCGAGGCCACGACGCCGCCGAGCGCCTGCACCAGCTGCAGGCGTGGTGCCGCGAGGCCGAGGAAAGCGGGATCGCCGCGCTGCAGGCCTATGCCGCACGCTTGAAGGGCTACAGCCTGGTGGGCGCGTGAGGGCAGGGTACGGGCTTCTGCTGGCCGCGCTGCTGCCGGGCGCGGCGCTGGCCCAGGTCACCGATACCACCAGCTACCTGCAGCGGATGGACAGCGATGGCGACGGCCGGGTGAGTGAATCCGAGTACGTGCAGTGGATGTTGTATGCCTTTGATCGCATGGACCGCAATGGCGATGGCGTGCTGAGCGCGGACGAGCTGCCCGGCGGCAAGGGCAGGGCGATCATCCGCGGGCAGCAGCGGCAGGTGATCGTGCAGCGTTTCCACAAGCAGGATGCCAACGGTGATGGCGTCCTGGATGCCCGTGAACTGGCGGCACCGCCACGCTGAGCGGGCGTAGAATCGATTCATGCCTGAACTGCCCGAAGTCGAAACCACCCGCCGCGGCCTGGCGCCGCACCTGCAGGGTCGCCGCGTGCATGGCGTGATCCTGCGTCGCGCCGACCTGCGCTGGCCGATTCCGCCGGAAGTGGCCGAGCTGCTGCCCGGGCAGCGCATCGAGGACATCCGCCGCCGCGCCAAATACCTGCTGCTGGATACCGCCATCGGTAGCGCGGTGCTGCACCTGGGCATGTCCGGCAGCCTGCGTGTGCTGCCCGGTGATACGCCGGTGCGCGCCCACGACCACGTGGATATCAGCCTGGACAACGGCCGCCTGCTGCGCTTCAACGACCCGCGCCGCTTCGGCAGCCTGCTCTGGCAGCCGGCCGGCGAGATCCACCCGCTGCTGCAGGGGCTGGGCCCGGAGCCGCTGGACGACGCCTTCGACGGCGATTACCTGTTCGCCCGCAGCCGGGGCCGCAGCGCGCCGGTGAAGACCTTCCTGATGGACCAGGCGGTGGTGGTGGGCGTGGGCAACATCTACGCCGCCGAAAGCCTGTTCAAGGCCGGAATCAGTCCACTGCGCGAGGCCGGCAAGATCTCGCGCGGGCGCTATCAGCGGCTGGCCGACGCGGTGAAGGAAATCCTCGGCTACGCCATCACCCGTGGCGGCACCACGCTGCGCGATTTCATCAGCCCTGACGGCGCGCCGGGCTACTTCGAACAGGAACTGCTGGTGTACGGCCGTGACGGGCTGCCCTGCCCGAACTGTGGCCGCGCGCTGAAGCACGCCACCATCGGCCAGCGCGCCAGCGTCTGGTGCAGCCACTGCCAGCGCTGAGACGGGCGGCCAGCGGCAGCTGAACGGGCAGGGCACGTCTCCGCTGCCCGTTAACGTTTGTCTGCCTATGATGGCCGACCTTCCCTCTGTGCCTGACGCGCCTGCATGCAACGACGCGACTTCATCCGCAATGCCTCCCTCGCCCTGGCTGCATTCGGCCTGCCGTCCCTGCCCGCGTGCGCGGCCAGCAAGAGCGGCCAGATGGGCCTGCGCCGCCTCGGCCAGCCGCAGCCGTTCGACTTCGCCACCCTGAAGGGCCAGGCGCGCGCGCTGGCACAGGCACCCTACAAGAGCCACAAGCGGGTGCTGCCGGGCCGCCTGGAAGGCCTGGACTGGGACCAGTACCAGTCGATCGGCTACCGCCAGGACCATGCGCTGTGGGCTGACCAGCCGGGCAAGTTCCAGGCCAAGTTCTTCCACCTGGGCCTGTACTTCCACTCGCCGGTGCGCATGTTCGACGTGGTCGACGGCAAGGCGCAGGAGCTGGCCTATGACGGCGCGGCGTTCAACTACGGCAAGAGCGGCATCAAGGACGGCGAGCTGCCGGCCGATCTGGGCTTCGCCGGTTTCCGCCTGAACACCCGCAAGGACACCGACCGCGACTTCGCCGCCTTCCTCGGCGCCAGCTACTTCCGCGCGGTCGGCAAGGAAGGCCAGTACGGCCAGTCCGCGCGCGGTCTGGCGATCGACACCGGCATGGGCAAACCGGAGGAATTCCCGGACTTCATCGCCTACTACCTGGAACAGCCGTCGGCCGATTCGGAGACGATCGTGGTCTACGGCCTGCTGGATTCGCCCAGCGTGGCTGGTGCGTACCGCTTCGCCATCACCAATGGCGACGTGCTGCTGATGGACATCGACAGCGCGCTGTACCCGCGCAAGGCGATCGAGCGGCTGGGCATCGCCCCGTGCACGAGCATGTACCAGGTGGGCGAGAACGACCGCCGCATGGCATGGGACTGGCGCCCGGAGATCCACGACACCGATGGCCTGTCGCTGTGGACCGGTGCAGGCGAGTGGATCTGGCGGCCGCTGCTGAACCCGCGCAACCTGCGCTTCAACATGTTCGTGGACCGCAACCCGCGTGGTTTCGGCCTGCTGCAGCGCGACCGCAACTTCGACCACTACCAGGACGACGGCGTGTTCTACGAGAAGCGCCCGTGCCTGTGGGTGGAGCCGAAGGGCGAATGGGGCGAAGGCTCGGTGCAGCTGGTGGAGATTCCCACCGTGGACGAGACCTTCGACAACATCGTGGCGTTCTGGAACCCGAAGGAAAAGCCGCAGCCGGGCCAGGAGCTGCTGGTCGGCTATCGCCTGTACTGGGGGGCCGAGCCGCCGGCACGGCCGCCGCTGGCGCACTGCGTGGCCAGCCGCACCGGCCTGGGTGGCGTGGTCGGCAAGAAGCGCGAGTATTTCAGCTGGCGCTTCGCGGTGGACTTCGAAGGCGGCGAACTGGCCAGGCTGATCGACAAGGGCGAGGTCGAGGCCGTGGTGGAAGCCAGCCGCGGCCGGGTCGAGATCGTGTCGGCGCGCCCGCTGCGCGAGATCAACGGCTACCGCGCGATGTTCGACCTGGTGCCGCCGGAAGGCAGCACCGAGCAGATCGACATCCGCCTGTTCCTGCGCAGTGGCGGCAAGACCCTCACCGAGACCTGGCTGTACCAGTACACCCCGCCGCCGGCAGGTGCGCCGGAGCGCACGCTGTACTGAATGGATGCGGCCCGGTGCCGGCCACACGCCGGCACCGTTGTTTCAAGGCTTGCTGTCGGTGGCGTGCGACTGGGTCGGCACACCCACTTCCACCGTGCCCCGGCGGATCTTCATCCAGGTTTCGTCCTGCCAGCGTTCGTACTGCTTCGGGTCCCAGTACTTCGGGTCGTAGAGGCGATCGGCCTTGATGGTGCGGGAGATTCCGCCGTCCATGTACACGATGTCGACGTTGTTGGACATCGAGCCGACGCGGCTGCCGGTCATCTCGCGGCGCCCCTTTCTGAGCACTTCGGCCATGCGTGGGCGCGCGACTTCGTCACCATACTCGGCGCGCAGCGCGCTTGCCTGCGCGCGCGCCGCATCATGCTGCTCCAGCGGCAGCGTGGCCCAGTACTCGTTGCGCAGCTCGACGAACAACGGATAGCCACGTTCGGCCGCCACCTCCATCCAGGCATAGGCCATGACCGGATTGCGCGGCTGCTCTACCCCGTACCAGTACATCTCGCCGAGGTAGCCCTGGGCAGGCTTGTCCGCATACCGCGCGGCCAGCCGGAAGTTGTCCATCGCGCCGTTGACATCGTTGCGACGCAGCGCGTTGACGCCCCATTGCCGGTACATCATGTCCGGGTGGCTGTCCATGAAACCGGCGCCGATCACCGCCGCATCGTCTTCACCTGACGGGCGCTCGGCCGCGGTGGCCAGCAGGGGCAGCAACAGCAGCGGCAGCAGCAGGAGGGCAGAGCGCATGTCGGACGTCCAGTTCGGCAGCAGGTGAGCTGCAGCCTAGGCGCGACAGCGCTTGCTTGTAAACCGCTGGAGGTCATGGCGCACCGGCGCGCCTGCTACAGCGGCAGGGGCGCCTGCGCCGGATCGATGCGCCCTTCGCCGCGGGTGATCTTCTTGAACTCGGCGCGGCTGACCGACACGTAGCGGTCGTTGCCGCCGATCTCCACCTGCGGGCCGTCCTGCACCGCGTGCCCATGCTCGTCCACGCGCACCGTCATCGTCGCCTTCTTGCCACTGTGGCAGATGGTCTTGATCTCCTGCATCTCATCGGCCCAGGCCAGCAGGTACTGGCTGCCCTCGAACAGCTCGCCGCGGAAGTCGGTGCGCAACCCGTAGCACAGCACCGGAATGCGCAGCTGGTCGACCACTTCGCTGAGCTGCCAGACCTGGGCGCGGGTCAGGAACTGCGCCTCGTCCACCAGCACGCAGCCCATCGGGCCGTTGGCTGCCAGATCCTGCTCGACCCAACGCTGCAGGTCGGTATCGCGGTCGAAGGCCATGCCGTCCGCACGCAGGCCGATCCGCGAGGCGACCACGCCGGCGCCGGCACGATCGTCCAGGCGCGGGGTCAGGATCGCCACCCGCATGCCGCGCTCGCGGTAGTTGTGGGCGCTCTGCAGAAGGGTGGTGGTCTTGCCGGCGTTCATCGCCGAATAGTAGAAGTAGAGCTTGGCCATCGACGGATTGTACGCCGCAGCCCCGCTTCGCCGAAGCCGTTCAGCAACCCCACCGGTGGCCCGCTGTGGTCGTCACCCGGCCCCGCTACAATCCCCAACCCATGCACGGTCTCAATCCCCCCCAAGCCGCCGCCGTCCTGCACATCGAAGGTCCACTGCTGGTGCTCGCCGGCGCGGGCAGCGGCAAGACGCGTGTGATCGTGGAAAAGATCGCCCACCTGATCGGCTGCGGCCGCTATCCGGCGCGCCGCATCGCGGCGATCACCTTCACCAACAAGTCGGCCAAGGAAATGCGCGAGCGCGTGGCCAAGCGCCTGCGCGAGCAGGACGCCGACGAGGTGACCATCTGCACCTTCCATGCGCTGGGCCTGAAGTTCCTGCAGATCGAGCACGCGGCCGTTGGCCTGAAGCGCGGCTTCTCGATCTTCGATGCAGACGATGCCGCTGCGCAGATCAAGGACCTGATGTACGGGGCCAAGCCCGACGACATCGAGGACATGAAGAACCTGGTGTCGCGCGCGAAGAACGCCGGCCTGTCTCCCGAGCAGGCGATGGCCGCCGCGCGCAGCAATCGCGAGAAGGAAGCGGCCAGCGTCTACGAGCGCTACCAGCTGCGCCTGACGGCGTTCAATGCGGTCGACTTCGATGACCTGATCCGTCTGCCGGTACAGATCCTGGAAGAAAATCCGGAGATCGCGCTGGCCTGGCGCGAGCGCATCGGCTACCTGCTGGTGGACGAATGCCAGGACACCAACGACGCGCAGTACCGGCTGCTCAAGCAGCTGGCCGGTGACAAGGGCAACTTCACCTGCGTGGGTGACGATGACCAGTCGATCTATGCCTGGCGCGGCGCCAATCCGGAAAACCTGCAGCAGATGGGGCGCGACTATCCCACGCTGGAGATCATCAAGCTGGAGCAGAACTACCGCTGCTCCAACCGCGTGCTGCGCGCGGCCAATGCGCTGATCGCCAACAATCCGCACGAGCATCTGAAGAAGCTGTGGAGCGACCAGGCCGACGGCGAACGCATCCGCGTGTGGGAGTGCCGCAACAGCGAGCACGAAGCGGAAAAGGTCGCCGCCGAGATCGCCTTCGTGGCGCAGTCGCGCAATGTGCCGTGGAGTGATTTCTGCATCCTGTTCCGCGGCAACTTCCAGTCGCGCCCGCTGGAAAAGGCGATGCAGCTGCTGCGCATCCCGTATCACCTGACCGGCGGCACCATGTTCCTGGAACGCCAGGAAGTGAAGGACACGCTGGCCTGGCTGCGCCTGCTGGTGAACCCGGACGACGACACCGCGTTCATGCGTGCGGTGCAGTCACCCAAGCGCGACGTCGGCGCCGGCACGCTGGCCAGGCTGGCCGAGCTGGCGCAGGAGAAGGACATGCCGATGGCGCAGGCTGCCGAGGCGATCGGCGCCCTGCAGCAACTGCCACCGCGTGCGGCCAACAGCCTGGCGCGCTTCACCGACATCCTGCGCGACCTGCGCGCACAGATGCGGCAGATCAGTTCCGGTGACATGATCCGCAAGGTTGCCAAGGAATCAGGATTGCTGAGCGAGTTGCGCCAGCAGGCCAAGGAAGAGGCCAGCTACCAGCGCCGTGCCAACAACATCGAGGAACTGGCGCAATGGTTCGAGGGGGGCCCACGTGGCGCTACCGCCGCTGATCTGGCCGGCCAGCTGGCGCTGTTGTCACGCAGCGACAAGGACGAGGGCGGCAACCAGGTGCGCATGATGACCATGCACGCCTCCAAGGGCCTGGAATTCCCGTACGTGTTCATCGTCGGCTGCGAAGACGGCGTGCTGCCGCACCAGGTCAGCCTGGACGAGGGCAATCTGCAGGAAGAGCGGCGCCTGCTGTACGTGGGCATCACCCGCGCCAAGATCCAGTTGTGGATGAGTTACAGCAAGCTCACCCGCAAGTTCGGCGAGCACGTGCGGCTGAAGCCGAGCCGGTTCTTCGACGAGATTCCGGCCGAGGAGATCCAGCGCGATGGTGCTGATCCGGTGGCCGATGCGGTGCGCAAGAAGGAACGGGCGAGTGCGGGGTTGGCGGCGATCGAGGCGCTGTTCGATTGACCGGCGAACGGCGCAGCCCCTCGTGGTTGGCGCTGTTCGCAGTGCATTCGTGGTGGGGCGGGGGGGGGGGGGGGGGGGGGGGGGGGGGGGGGGGGGGGCGGGGGGGGCGGGGGGGGCGGGGGGGGGGGCGGTGCTCTTTGGTGGGGGGGGGGGGGGGGGGGGGGGCCCCTGGTCGGGACACGCCGTAAACCCTTCCATGGGGGCTCGGCCGCGGCTTGCTCGTGTGCGCTGTCCTGCGCACACGGCAAGACCGGGGTTGGGCGTCCTGCCCAACCCGCCCGAGGCATGCCTCGGGCCCATGCCGCGGACGGTCCCGTCCAGCCCACCCGCCCGGCCTCTGACAGGTTCCGTGCGCGCCAGCCACGGAAAGAAAAAAGAAAATCAAAAGCAGCAGCCGGGGTGAGGCAGAATCGGGGTTTCGGCTGGAGGTCTGCGCATGCATTCCATCGAAAGTGAACGCCTGCGTCTGCGTGCGATTGAACCTGATCGCGATGCGGCGCCGATGCTGGCGCTGTTGAATGATCCGGGCTTCGTGCGCTTCATTGGTGACCGCAATGTGCGCAGTGAAGAACAGGCGCGTGAGTACATCGCGCTGCGGGTGCTGCACAGCTATGCGTTGAATGGGTTCGGCATGTATGCCATCGAGCGGTTGTCCGATGGGGCGTGGCTGGGCAATGCCGGGCTGGTGCGCCGCGATGGCCTGCCGGGGCCGGACATCGGCTATGCAGTGCTGTCGGAATTCGCCGGGCAGGGTTATGCCGGTGAGGCGGCGCGGGCGGTGTTCGCGCATGCGCGCGCTGAGCTGGGCCTGCAGGATCTGTATGGCATCACCGATCTGGGCAACGTGGTGTCCGGGAAGATCCTGCTGGGCCTGGGCATGCAGGAACGCGGGGTCATCCAGTTGCCGGGCATCGAAACACCCAGCCGGCTGTACGCCACCTTGGGTGCGGCTGACGTCGGGTAGTGGGGGGGGGGGGGGGGGGCCCCCGGGGGGGGGGGGAGCCCGGCCCCGGCCCGCGCGCCCGCGGTGGCACCGGGGGGCGG
>NZ_JAWIRS010000006.1:19368-48251 GCF_036320005.1 Stenotrophomonas sp. SMYL11 | reverse complement strand
TGCCGGCCGCTGGCCGGCAACCCGGTGGATCATGGACGCCGGCCAGCGGCCGGCACTACCTGATGCGCACGGGGTCGGAGCCCGCCTTGCGGGATCCGACCCCGGTGGACTGTTTCAACCGCGCAGTTCGGCCAGCTGCGCCTGCAGCTCGGCCACGGCCGCTTCCAGCTGGGCCACGCGCTCGGCCAGGCCCGGATCGGCCGCATCGCTGCTGCCACCGCCGCTGCCGGCGTACTTCGCCGCCAGCGCCGCGCCGTCCACTTCACCGCACAGCAGGTGCATGTAGCGGTCTTCGCGCTGGCCGCTGGCGCGCGGCAGCACCACCAGCAGCGCGCGCTGCTGCAGGCGCTCGATGGCGTGGCGGGCTTCGTCGGCGTCGGCGAAGCGGTGCAGGCGCTCGCTGCGCGTGACCAGTTCGCCCAGGGTCTGCGGCCCACGCAGCAGCAGCATCGCCAGCAGCACGGTCTGCTGCCGGGTCAGGTCCAGCGCGGCCTGCAGGCGGTGCTCGTAGCGGTCTGCGCGCGAGGAGAAGTGCTGGCGGGCCAGGCCCAGTGTTTCCAGCTGGCGCAGCGCGTGTTGCACGCTGCCGGCATCGACGTTCATCACCGGCTCGCGGGCGGTCTTCTGGTTGGCGGCCGATTGGGCGGCGTTGACCGTCAGCGGATAGGTGTCCGGGGTGGTTGCCTCCTTTTCCACCAGGCAGCCCAGCAGGCGGGCCTGCACGGCGTCGAGCAGGGGGACGTCGGGGGTCTGGTTGGAATCGGTCATGGCGGCCTCCGGAAGGGCAACGGGTCAACCGCCAAGCATAGCCGTCCCGGGGCCTGCTTTGCCGGTAAAATGCGCCGGTATATCTGATTGCCGGTGAATCCATGCGTCGTCCCGTTTCCCTGTCCCTGACCCTGCTCGCCACTGCGGCGCTGGGCCTGTCCGCCTGCAAGCGCGTGGATGCGCCGGCCACCGAAGCCGCTGCGCCGGAGGCTCCGGCCGCCGCCGCCAAGGCCGATGGCGCGCTCGATGCCACTGCCAACGACAACCTCAATGCGGTGCTCTGGATGCAGCGCGCGCAGGAGTACAAGGCGATCACCGAGCAGACCTACCGTGCTGCCGCCGACCGCCTCGACGCCGCGCTGAAGGAAGCCCACTGGGATGCGCTGGTGCCGGAAGAGCGCGGCAACGAGGCCAAGGGCCTGAAGCCGGCCGTGGTGCTGGACGTGGATGAGACCGTGCTGGACAACTCGCCCTACCAGGCGCGCCTGGTGCGCGACGGCAAGGAATACGACGAGCTGACCTGGGACCAGTGGGTGGCCGAAAAGAAGGCCAAGGCCATTCCGGGCGTGGTTGATTTCGCCAAGGCCGCCAACGCCAAGGGCGTGACCCTGCTGTACATCTCCAACCGAGCCGTGCACCTGAAGGACGCAACCCTGGCCAACCTGCGCGAGCAGGGCCTGCCGGTGGCCGATGACAGCGTGTTCCTGGGCCTGGGCACCGTGGTCGAAGGCTGCGAGCAGGCCGGCAGCGAGAAGAACTGCCGCCGCCGCCTGGCCGGGCAGAAATACCGCGTGCTGATGCAGTTCGGCGACCAGCTGGGCGATTTCGTCGAAGTGACCGCCAACACCAACGACGGTCGTGACGCGCTGCTGCAGCAGTACCACGACTGGTTCGGCGAGCGCTGGTGGATGCTGCCGAATCCGACCTACGGCGGCTTCGAGCCGGCGCAGTTCAACAACGACTACAGCCAGTCGCGCCAGGCCCGCCACGACGCCAAGCGCGCCGCCCTGGACTACGCACCGTGAGCCGCGCGCCGCTGCCACTGCGCGACGACGAGCGCCTGATCTTCGCGCTGGACGTGCCGGACCGCGTGCAGGCGCTGGAGTGGGTCGACCGCCTCGGCGACAGCGTTGCGTTCTACAAGATCGGCATGGAACTGCTCGCCTCCGGCGAGTACTTCCAGGTGCTGGACGAGCTGGCCCGCCGCGACAAGCGCGTGTTCGTCGACCTGAAGTTCTTCGACATCCCGGCCACCGCTGCGGCGGTGATCAAGCGGTTGTCGCAGTGGCCGGTCAGCTACGCCACCATCCACGGCTGGCACCCGGCGATGATGGAAGCCTGCGCCGCCGCCAACGGCAGCGACATGCGCCTGCTGGCGGTGACCGTGCTGACCTCGATGGGCCGCCCGGACCTGGCGCAGATGGGCATCGACCGTGAGCCGGTGGACGTGGTGGTCGAGCGCGCGCTGGCCGCGCAGGCGGCCGGCATCGATGGCGTGATCGCCTCGGGCCAGGAAGCCGGCCCGATCCGCGCCGCTACCGGCGCCGGGTTCTCGATCGTCTGCCCGGGCATCCGCCCCGGTGGCCCGGTCGGCGATGACCAGAAGCGTACCGTTGGCGTGGCCCAGGCCTTTGCCGATGGCGCCGATGCCATCGTGGTCGGTCGCCCGATCCGTCTGGTCACTGATCCGCAGGCCGCGGCCCGGGCCATCCAGCAGGAAATCGCGTCGGCGTTGGCTGCGCGCTGAGATTCCGCTGCGCAGTCCGCAGGCCCGAACGCCATCCCGACCCGCGCGGGATGGCGTTTTTGCATCCGCCCAAGGACCGGTTGTGCCCGAATCGCCGCAAAACCTGCCGTAGATTTCATGGCTTCCATACCAGGCATCAATCTGATCAATAAAATCAATAATTTACCCTGCACTACGTGAAGTGTTGCCTTAACTTGAACGGCAGCGTAGGATCGCCGCCATCCGGTCCTCGGACCGGACATGTGCCACAACACTGTCCACCGGCCCTGCGCCGGCTTGAAGAGCCTGTGATCCTCGTGATCCCGGCTCTTTTTTTATTCCGATCAGTGACTTGCACAAGCAACCGCGGAAACCGTGACGTCCCGGCTTGCCGCTGTCACCTCGCAGGCCGCAAGATGCGGACCGGTCCGGGGAGTCCGAGTGCATGAGCGTGGCAGTGCGAGGAAGGTCTGCGCGTGGATGGGGGCTGGCAGTCATGCTGCTGGCCGTGGCTGCGTGCCGTGAACCGGCCAACGATCCGGCCAGGCCGGCCGCCGAACCGGTTGCGGCGGTGCAGGCGATGGCCCTGAGCCTGGCCGAGGACGATCTGGTCGGCTATGCAAAGCTGTCGGTTCCACCCAGCCAGTACCAGCGCCTGCAGCAGGCCTGGGCCGAGGGCCACAGCCAGTGGCCGCTGACCGAGCTGCCGCTGGGTGACCAGCTGCTGCCGATGCTGGCCGCATTGCGTACGCCCAATGCCAGTGCCGAACTGCAACGCAGCTTCGACCGCCAGCTGGCCGGCCAGGCCGGTGCCGTGCGCCAGGCCGCGCAGTCGATGGGCACCTTCGGCGTGCAGTACCTGCGCCACCAGAAGGGCTACACGCCCGGCCAGCAGGCCCATTACATCGCCCTGGTGGAAACCCTTGCCAGCTGGGCGCAGGGCGCGCCGATCAGTGACCGTGCGCGTGCACGCAGCACGATCGCCGCGCTGGTGGGTGCCGCCGGCAAGGTCGGCTTCGACGATGAGGCCGGCCTGCAGGCCGCGGGCATGGAAGGCAGCCTGCAGCAGCTGGCGCCGTTCATCCATACCCTCAAGGCGGTGCTGGGCAGCTACGGGCTGGGCGTGGACGATGCGCTGCGCAGCGTACGCGGTGAACTGCTCTCGGTGGAGGGCGACAATGCGCTGGTGCGCCTGCACTACGACCTGGCGGGGCGTGAGATGACCCTGCAGCTGCCGCTGAGCCGCCGCGAGGGCCACTGGTACCTGACCCGCACCCTGGCCGACACCGACGCGCTGCTGCGCAAGGCCGACGCGGCCCGCGCCGCTGCGTCGCCGTCACCGGCTGAAGCCCCCGCCGAGGGTGGGGAAGCGGCAACGCCGTCGCCTAAGCCATAATGGCGCCGATGTCGAAACAGAACCCGCTGCCGTTCCCCGGCGAAGAATCCCAGTCGACGCCCGCCGATACGGTGCCGGCGTCCCCCTCGACCGGTACCGGCCCGAACCCGGTACCGCCGCCCGCGCACGCGCGTCCGGCCGGCCGCCGCCCGCTGTGGGCTCGCCTGCTCGGCCGCCTGGTCGAGCCGTGGCTGTCGCTGAAGATCGAACCGGAAGACCCGGGCCAGTACAACGATGGCCGCCCGGTCATGTACGTGCTGGAGGACTACGGCCTGTCCAATGCGCTGATCCTGGACAAGGCCTGCCGCCAGGCCGGCCTGCCGTCGCCGCTGGTGCCGCTGGCCGGTGACCCGACCGGCCGCAAGCGCGCCTATCTGGCGCTGTCGCGGCGCAGCTCCAGCAACTCGCTGATCCCCGAGCAGCGCGGCGCCAAGACCCATTCGGACTCGCTGGCCAAGGTGCTGCAGGCCCATCGCGTGCGCGATGACCTGGACGTGCACCTGGTGCCGGTGTCGATCTTTGTCGGCCGCGCGCCGGACAAGCAGAGCGGTTGGTTCGCCGTGCTGTTCTCGGAAAACTGGGCGCTGGTCGGCCGCTTCCGCCGCTTGCTGGCGGTGCTGCTCAACGGCCGCAGCACCATCGTCCGCTTTGCCCCGCCGATCTCGCTGCGCAGTACCGTGGACGAGGGCCTGGAGCCGGAGCGCACGGTACGCAAGCTGCAGCGCGTGCTGCGTACGCACTTCCGTCGCATCCGTGAATCGGTGATCGGCCCCGACCTGTCGACGCGGCGCCTGCTGGTGGACCAGGTGCTGGCCGCCGAACCGGTGCGCGAGGCGATCGCCGCACAGGCCAAGCGCGACAACTCGAAGCCGGCCGATGCCTGGAAGAAGGCACACGCCTACGCCTGGGAAATCGCCGCGGATTACTCCAGCCCGGTGGTGCGCTCGGCCAGCTTCATGCTCAGCCATGTGTGGAACCGCATCTATGCGGGCGTGCTGGTGCACCACCTGGACAAGTTCAAGGCCGCCGCGCCGGGCCATGAAGTGGTCTACGTGCCCAGCCACCGCAGCCACATGGACTACCTGCTGCTGTCGTACCTGCTGTACGACCGTGGCATCGTGCCGCCGCACATCGTGGCCGGCATCAACCTGAACCTGCCGGTGGTCGGCACCCTGCTGCGCAAGGGCGGTGCGTTCTTCATCCGCCGCTCGATCCGTGGCAACGCGCTGTACTCGGCGGTGCTCAGCGAATACGTCGCGCAGCTGGTGGCCGGTGGCTACTCGCTGGAGTACTTCGTCGAGGGTGGCCGCTCGCGTACTGGCCGCCTGCTGCAGCCCAAGGGCGGCATGATCTCGATGACGCTGCGCGCGTTCCTGCGCCAGCCGCGCAAGCCGGTGCTGTTCCAGCCCATCTACATTGGCTACGAGAAGCTGATGGAGGGCGGCAGCTACCTGGACGAACTGTCCGGCCGGCCGAAGGAAAAGGAATCGATCTGGTCGCTGCTGTGGGGCATCCCCAAGGTGCTCAAGCAGAACTACGGCCAGGTGGTGGTGAACTTCGGCGAACCGATCGCACTGAACGACGTGCTGGCCGAGAAGGCGCCGGAGTGGAAGGGCGAGGCGGTGTCCGAGGACGAGAAGCCGGCGTGGCTGTCGACCACGGTGGATACGCTGGCCGAACGCATCCAGGTGCGCATCAACGGCGCCGCCGACGTCAACCCGATCAACCTGCTGGCGCTGGCCCTGCTGTCCACGCCGAAGCACGCGATGGGCGAGGCCGACCTGATCGCGCAGATCGAGCTGTGCAAGACCCTGCTGGTCGAGATGCCGTATTCGGACCGGGTGACGGTGACCCCGCACTCGCCGGAGCGGATCATCGCCCATGCCGAGGAAATCAACGTCCTCACCCGCATCAAGCACCCGCTGGGTGACGTGCTCAGCGTCAGCGGCGATACCGCGGTGCTGCTGAGCTACTTCCGCAACAACGTGGTGCACCTGTTCACCGCATCGTCGTGGGTGGCCTGCTGCTTCCAGAACAACCGCCGCATGAGCCGCACCGGCCTGGTCCAGCTGGGCCGTACGGTGTACCCGTTCCTGCAGGCCGAGCTGTTCCTGCCGTGGAGCGAGGACGAGTTCGCCCAGCGCATCGACCGGACCATCGATGTGTTCGTGCGCGAAGGCCTGCTGCAGAACGTCAACGATGACGATGGCGGCATCCTGGCGCGCAACACCGGGCAGACTGATGAGGTGTTCCGCCTGCGTGCGATTGGCCATTCGCTGCAGCAGGCGTTCGAGCGCTATTACATCGCCATCTCGGTGCTGGTGAAGAACGGCCCCGGCGTGCTCGGCGCCGCCGAGCTGGAAAGCCTGTGCCAGCAGGCTGCGCAGCGGCTCAGCCTGCTCTATGCACCGGCGGCACCGGAGTTCTTCGACAAGTCGTTGTTCCGTGGCTTCATCCAGAAGCTGCGCGAACTGCGCCTGGTGTGGCCGGACGAGAACAGCAAGCTGCTGTTCGACGAACGCCTGGACGCCTGGGCCAAGGATGCCAAGTTCATCCTCGGCCGCGAACTGCGCCACACCATCGAGCGGGTCAGCCCGGAAGCGGCACGCCCGGACGAGGCGGCGCCGCAGGATTGAAGGTAGTGCCGGGCGATGCCCGGCGAACGGCATGCCAACCAAGGTTGGCATCTACCGGGGCGAAGCAGTAGATCCACGCCATGCGTGGATGGGCCACCGCTCAGGCCGGTTCGTCGGGAATCTGCAGGCTTTCCAGCCTGGCGATGCAGTCCTTCAGCTGCAGCTTGCGCCGCTTCAGGCGCTTGGCTTCCAGTTCGTCCTCGCCGTTGGCGGCCATGCGGGTGATCTGTTCATCCAGCAGGCGGTGCTCGGCGCGCAGGGCGGCGAGGTGCTCGACGATCTCGGCGGGGCTGTAGGTGTCCACAGCCTCCGAGCATACACAGCGTTGATGACTGCCGGGAGAGGGGAATCCCGACCCCCGGCCGTGGCCGCTCCGAGCCGTTAGAATGGAGCCCATGAGTGCCGTGATTTCCCTCCCCGATCCCCAGCCGCGCGCCGCCCGCGATCCGCGCGTGGCCGAGCGCGAGCAGCACAAGCTGGCCAAGCGCCTGCGCCGCCAGGTCGGCGAGGCGATTGCCGACTTCGGGATGATCGAGGCCGGCGACAAGGTCATGGTCTGCCTGTCCGGCGGCAAGGACAGCTACACCCTGCTGGACGTGCTGCTGCAGCTGCAGAAGAAGGCGCCGGTGCCGTTCGAGCTGGTGGCGGTGAACCTGGACCAGAAGCAGCCGGACTTCCCCGAGCACGTGCTGCCGGAATACCTGGCCGGCCTGGGCGTGCCTTACCACATCATCGAGCAGGACACCTATTCGGTGGTCAGCCGGGTCATTCCGGAAGGCAAGACCATGTGCTCGCTGTGCTCGCGGCTGCGTCGTGGCGCGCTGTACAACTACGCCGAGACCCACGGCTTCACCAAGATCGCGCTGGGCCACCACCGCGACGACATGGTGGCCACGTTCTTCATGAACCTGTTCCACCACGCCAAGCTGTCGGGCATGCCGCCGAAGCTGCGCAGCGATGACGGCAAGCATGTGGTGATCCGGCCGCTGGCCTACGTGCGCGAAAGCGACATCGTCGAGTACGCACAGGCACGCCAGTTCCCGATCATTCCCTGCAACCTGTGCGGCAGCCAGGAGAACCTGCAGCGCCGCCAGGTCGGCCTGATGCTGAAGCAGTGGGAAAAGGACCACCCGGGCCGCATCGAGCAGATCGCGCGTGCCATGGGCGAAGTCCGGCCCTCGCAGCTGGCCGACACCACCCTGTTCGACTTCATGGCGCTGGGCCGTCGCGACGACGCGCCGCTGCCCGACGCCCATGCCTGGCTGGCCGGCTCCCCGGCCGACGCCGACGCAGATCCCGAGACGCCCACCGTTTAAGGTCGGTCGCCCTTCCTCTTTGCCATCCGGAATTCCATGTTCTTTCGCAACCTGACGTTCTTCCGTTTCCCGACCACCACCGATTTTTCCGAAGTCGACACCCTGCTGCCGCACGCCCTGCTGAAGCCGGTCGGCGCGCTGGAAATGAATTCGCGCGGCTTCATCTCGCCGTTCGGCCGCGAGGAGAAGGAACTGCTCTCCCACCGCATCGCCGAACACCTGTGGCTGACCGTGGGCGGCGAGGACAAGATCCTGCCGGCGGCCGTGGTCAACGACCTGCTCGAGCGCAAGCTGGAGGAGATCGAGGAGAAGGAAGGCCGCCGCCCGGGTGGTCGCGAACGCAAGCGGATGAAGGACGACCTGCTGCATGAACTGCTGCCGCGCGCCTTCGTGAAGTCCTCGCGCAACGACGCCTTCATCGACCTGCAGCACGGCTACGTGGCGGTGGATACCTCCAGCCGCAAGACCGGCGAGTACTTCATGTCCGACATCCGCGGCCTGCTCGGCAGCTTCCCGGCGATGCCGCTGAATGCCGAAGTCGCACCGCGCTCGATCCTGACCGGCTGGATCGCCGGCGAGCCGCTGCCGACCGGGCTGAGCCTGGGCGAAGAATGCGAGATGAAGGACCCGGTGGAAGGCGGTGCGGTGGTCAAGTGCCAGCACCAGGAACTGCGCTGCGACGAGATCGACAAGCACCTGGACGCCGGCAAGCAGGTGACCAAGCTGGCGCTGATCTTCGAGGACAATCTGTCCTTCGTGATCGGCGACGACCTGATCGTGCGCAAGCTGAAGTTCCTCGACGGTGCGCTGGACCAGCTGGAGCATGCCGACGAAGACGGCCGCCGCGCCGAGTTCGATGCCCGCTTCGCCCTGCAGAGCGCCGAGATCCGCCGCCTGTTCCTGTTGCTGGAAGAAGCCTTCAAGCTCAGCAAGGCTGACTGAACAGGCAGCCCGACGGCCGCCGGTCATCCGGCGGCCCGAAGCGGCGCTATGCTGGGCGCATGAGCCGTCTGCTGCGCCGCCTGATCAGCCCGACCCCGCCCGCCACCGTACAGCGCGACACCGTTCGCCTGCGCCTGGAGGATGCCGAGATCGAGGTACTGCGCGTGCGCGATCCGCGTGCGCGCCGGATCAAACTGAGCGTGGACGAACGCGGCGCACGCTTGACCCTGCCACCGCGCGCAAGCCTGGTAATGGGCGAACGCTTCCTGGAACAACACCGCGACTGGCTGGCATTGCAGCTGCGCCAGTACCAGGGCCAGGGCCTGCCGGCACCGCTGCAGCCGGGCGAAGCCGGCGTGCTGCCACTGCGCGGTGAACTGCTGCCACTGCGCTGGCAGGAAGGCCGCTACGCGCGCCTGGAGATCGACGTGCACGGCGCCTGCGTGCAGTGGCCGACCCGCGGCGGTGATGCCACCCTGCGCCGCCTGCTGCGCGAGTTCTACGAAGCCCAGACCCGCGCCGACGTCGGCCGATGGCTGCCGAAGTACCTGCCCACCCTGCCGCGCGCACCCAGCCGCCTGCGCCTGAAGGTAATGTCCTCGCAATGGGGCTCGCTGGCGCCCGACGGCAGCATGGCACTGGACCTGGCACTCGTACTCGGCCGCTCGGACGCGTTCGAGTACGTGCTGGTGCACGAACTCTGCCACCTGATCCAGCCGAATCACTCACCCGCGTTCTGGCACGAAGTGGAACAGCGCTTCCCCGCCTGGCGCGAACAGCGCGATTACTTCCAGCTGGAAGGGCGCAGACTGAAGGCGATGCTTCGGCAACTGCTGTAGCGCCCGCGCTACAGCAGTTGCCCACGCATTCTTCCTCTACCCCCGCCTTCGGCGCGCCCCTTCAACAGAAGGAGCTTTCCTCCAGAGCGTGTGCTGAGCAGTCGAGCAAGCTCGACGCTACAGAGTGAAGAACAGCAACTCCGCGGAATGGGAGCGCGCCGCAGAGCGCGCGCAGCGCGCGACCCGCTCCTGCTCTTCCTTCTTTCTTCCGTGGTGGGCACACCGGAATCTGTCGAAGGACGGGCGGGTGGGCCATGCAGGGGCGTTGGCGCCATGGATGGCGCCATCGAGCTTACAGGGGTAAAGGCGCTTTGCTTGCGAAGCACTGCTTCGCAAGCGCCTGAACGCACAGCCGCCAGCGGCTGGGCCGGGCCCCGGAGGGGGACTTGCAGCGTCCCCTGCATGGCTCACCCGCCCGGCCAAGCACGGCTTTGCCGTCGGATGCCACCCACCACGAGGGGCTCAGCCGTTGGCCGAAACCCTCACCCCGCCCGCAACGCCGCCGCCGCCGCCCACCGCGCCGCCACCCGCGGCGCCGTAATGCACACCGCCTGGTCGGTCACCGTCGTCACCGCGCGCTCCAGCAGCTGGATATCCGCCTCATGCTGGCGCGCCACATGCGGATCCTCGAAGAAGATCGCGCGCTGGCAACGCCCCTCCAGCACCCGGTCGGCAATCTGCGCATCACCGCCCATCGGGCCGCTCTGGTAGCGCGTCACCCACGGCGTATCGCGCGGCCAGCCCCGGCTCCAGGCCAGCTCGTTCAAACGCTGGCCGGTGGTCCCGGTGGCCACCCGCTCACCGAACCGGGCCAGCACATCGAAGTGCTCATCGGCGAAGGCCAGCATCGCCGGCTTCATCGCATCGTGCGCGATCAGTGCCAGCGTCTGGCCCTCGAACGCATGCAGGTCGTCGGCGCCGGCATCGGCTGCCAGCCCGGCGTGGACGCGCTCCACCTCGACCCAGTCGCGTGCGGTGGCCACGGTCGAAATGAACGGCTTGCCGTGGATCACGCACTGCCGCTTGAGCGCGGTTGCTTCCGGAAATACCGAGGATGGATCGACCGGGTCGATCAGGTAAATCGCGCCATCCAGTGTCCGATCCGGACCCATGCCAACGACTTCGGCGACCAGCTTCATCAGGCCACCCTCGCGTCCGTAGGGATAACGGTGCAGGCCCGCGTACCCGGTCAGGAAGCCCTGCCGTTCGATCGCGTCATGGGTGCGGCCGACCGCATGCAGCGACACGCCCAGCTCGCGCAGGCCGGCCTCGCTGCTGCGCAGCCAACGGAACAGCGCAGCGCGCGCGTCGTGGTGATGAAGACGGTTGGCAGCCAGGCCGATGCGCATCGAACGCTCCGCAGGTACGGGTGAAGGCGGCAGTGTATGTCGGCATTCCCCCATCTGGATGCTTTTACAACTTTCTTCATTGCCGTCGGCCCGCGCGTCGATAGCGTGGCAGGCAGCGGTACCGCAGCGCGGCCGTTCCTTCCGCCCGCGAGATGAGGATGCCTACCGTGAATGTCGCCGGCTTCCCGGCAGCCATTGCTGTCATGGCCAGCCTGCTGCTGCCTGCCGCGGCCTCCGCCACGGGCTGCAGCACACCGCTGCGCATCGCCTGGCCGTCCGACCGTGCTCCTTTGTCGTCCAGCGAACAGGGCGAAGCCCGGGGGCTCGGCGCGGCGTACCTGAAGCTGCTGGGCGGGCAACGGCCACTGCAGCTGTTGCCCGTGCCGGCCACCAGCGTGGACCGGGACGAGCTGCCGGCCGGCACCCAGGCGCTGCTGGGATGGCCACGCTCGCAACTGCCTGCCGGATGGGTGGTCAGCACGCCCTACCTGCAGCTGCCGCAGGTGATCGTGCGCCGGGAGGATGCGCCGCCGGTGCTGGGCCTGGAAGATCTGCGTGGACACACCGTGGCCAGCCCCAGCCGGGTGCCGCTGCAGGGGCTGCTGGCCGAGCAGGCAGCGGGTGCACAGCTGCTGCCACCGGCAGCGCTGGACGATGCACTCCCGCTGCTGGGTACCGGATTGATCGATGCGGTGGTCGCCAACCTCGGCGAAGTCGAGGCGGCGTTGCGCCGCTACCAGGGCGATGCACTGCTGATCGCCGCGCCGGCCGGTTTCGATGATGCCCTGGTGCTGGCGACCATGCCCGTCTGCGCCGATGTCATCGCCGGCTTCGAACAGGCGCTGTCGCAGCTGACCGATACCGAACGCGATCAGATCCGCGCGGCCTGGCTGCCGGACCGGCCGCGCAATGCTCCGTCATCGTCGCCCCTGCGCTGGCTGGTGCCGGCCTCGCTGATCCTGCTCGCCCTGGCGCTGGTCCATGCCTTCGGCTACTGGCGGGTCCATCGCGAGAGCGTGCGCCGCCGAGGGGTGGAGCAGCGCCTGCAGGAGGTGACCGCGAACCTGCCGGCGGTGGTCTACCAGGCGCGTCGTTCGGCGGGCGGCCACTACAGCTTTCCGCAGATCGCCGGGGACGTGCAGGCCCTGTTCGGAATCAGCGTGGAGACCGCGCGGATCGATCACCAGCGGTTGTTGGCCGCGGTCCACCCGGATGACCGCAACCAGGTGATGGCCTGCGTCGAGATGGCTGCATTGGCGCGTGGCCCGATCGACGTCACCTTCCGCACCCGCTCGCCACAGGGCTGGCGATGGGTGCGCTCGCATGGGCGGCCGTTGTCCTGCGACGACAGCGACGTCGAGTGGAGCGGCTACTGGATCGACGTCAGTGAGGTGCAGTCACGTACCCGCGCGCTGGCCGAAGCGCGCCGCGAGGCCGAGCAGGCGGCACAGGCCAAGGCGCACTTCCTGGCAACGATGAGCCACGAGATCCGCACCCCGATGAGCACGCTGCTGGGCATGCTCGAACGGCTGGCGGGCAGCAGGCTGGAGCCGCGCCAGCAGCAGGTGCTGGCCACCGTCGATGATGCCGCGCGGATGCTGCGCCAGATCCTCGACGATGTACTGCACAGCCAACGCCTGGAAGGCGCACCACTGCAGCTGCGGCCCACCGACCTGGCGGCACTGGTGCGCGCGGTGCAGCAGCTGCTGATGCCGGTGGCCGCCAGCCGAGGCCTGCACCTGCAGGTGGTGCTTGATCCGGAGATGCAGCCGGGATCGCTGGCCGATGGCCTGCGCCTGCGCCAGATCCTGTTCAACCTGGCCGGCAACGCGTTGAAGTTCACCCGGCACGGCCACGTGGAACTGCAGGTGCAGGTACTGCAGCAACGTGACTGGGGCCAGCGGTTGCGCCTGCAGGTAAGCGACAGCGGCGTGGGCATCAGCGAGGAGCGCCAGCAGGCGGTGTTCGCCGCCTATACCCAGGCGGAGCGCTCGACCACGCGGCGCTTCGGCGGCAGTGGGCTGGGCCTGGCGATCTGCCGCGAGCTGGCGATCTCGATGGGGGCGGAGCTGCAGCTGCGCAGCTCACCCGGGAAGGGCACCACGGTGTGGCTGGATCTGGACCTGGATGCCTGTGAGGCACCCGTGGCCGCGCCCGCGGCGGCGGGTGCGGACGAGCGTCCATTGCCGGCGGCGCGCGTGCTGATGGCTGAAGACCATCCCACCAACCTGCATCTGCTGGAGCAGCACCTGTGTGAGCTCGGGCTGCAGGTCCATGCCTGTACCGATGGACGGTCGGCGCTTGAAGCATGGCAGGCGCAGCCGTTCGACCTGGTCATCACCGACTGCCACATGCCGGGCATGGATGGCTTCGCGCTGGCACGGGCGATCCGTGCCGATGCCTACCCGGCGCGTGCGCAGGTGCCGATCATCGCGCTCACCGCCAGCGTGATGGAAAGCACCCGCGAAGCCTGTCGTGCGGCTGGCATCGACCACTTCCTGGCCAAGCCCGTAGAGCCGCACGCACTGCGGGCACTGCTGGCGGCACTGCTGGTACCGGACTCAGTGGGCCAGTAGCCGCACGATGCTGGCGGCGGCATCGCGGCCTTCGGCCACGGCGGTCACCACCAGGTCAGCACCGCGCACCGCATCACCACCGGCGAACAGGCGCGGATGCGCGGTCTGGAATGGCAGGCGGTCCTTGCCGCCGGCCATGATGCGTCCGTTGGACTGGCCTTCCACGCCGTGTTCGGCCAGCCATGCCGGCACGGTTGGCGAGAAGCCGAAGGCGATGATCACCACGTCGGCCTCCAGCAGCGATTCGCTGCCCTCGATCGGCACCGCGTTCTGGCGACCGTTGGCATCGGGCTCGCCCAGCCGGGTTTCGACCACGGTCACGCCGATCACTTCGTCATCGGCACCGGCTTCGATCGACAGCGGCTGCCGGTTGAACAGGAAGCGCACGCCTTCTTCGCGGGCATTGGTCACTTCGCGCGCGCTGCCGGGCATGTTGGCTTCGTCGCGGCGATAGGCACAGGTGACCTTGGCTGCGCCCAGCCGCACCGCGCTGCGCACGCAGTCCATGCCGGTATCGCCGCCACCGAGCACCACCACGCGCTTGCCGTTGAGGTCGGGCAGGGCGATGGTGTCTTCCCAGCCGGCAATCGGCCGGCCCTTCGGATCATCGCCGCCAACGATGCGGCTGTTCTGCACCAGGAACGGCAGTGCCGGCAGCACGCCCTTCAGGTCCTGGCCGTCGAGGCCACCGTCGGTGTAGCGGTATGCGCCGGTGCCGACGAACACCGCATCGTGGCTGTCCAGCAGCTGCTGCACGCTCAGGTCACGGCCGATCTCCACGCCGAGGCGGAACTGCACGCCCATGCCCTCCAGCACTTCGCGGCGGCGATGGATCACGTCCTTGTCCAGCTTGAAGCTGGGAATGCCGAACTGCAGCAGGCCGCCGATCTGCTCATAGCGGTCGTAGACCACGGCGGCAATGCCGGCGCGGGCGAGGCGATCGGCGCAGGCCAGGCCGGCCGGACCGGCGCCAATCACCGCCACGCTGTGGCCGGTCGGCTGCACCGCGTCCAGATCCGGGCGCCAGCCGCTGGCCAGCGCGGTATCGACGATGTACTTCTCCACCGCACCGATGGTGACCGCACCGAACTCCTCCAGCGTGCAGCTGCCCTCGCACAGGCGATCCTGCGGGCAGACCCGGCCGCACACTTCCGGCAGCGGGTTGGTGCTGTGGCACAGCGTGGCGGCTTCATGGATGCGGTTCTCCTGCACCAGCTGCAGCCACTGCGGAATGGCGTTGTGCACCGGGCACTTCCAGCTGCAGTAGGGGTTGCCGCAGTCCAGGCAACGGCCGGCCTGGTACTGGGCGTCCTCCTTGCCGAACTTGCCATACAGCTCGCCCCAGTCGCCGGACGTGCGCAGTTCCACCGGGATGCGCTGCGGCATGGTGCGGGGCAGGTCGAGGAACTGGAAGGCGTGCTTGCGGCTCATGGCGGGCTCTGGAATGCAAGAGGGAACGTTGCCGGCCAGCGGCCGGCACTACCGGAAAACATCACGCGGCGCGTCGCAGGGTTTCGGTCAGCGACTCGATGCTGGCGGCCTTCGGTTTGACCAGCCAGAACTTGCCGATGTAGTCGCGGAACTCGTCCAGGATCTGCTGCGCCCAGATGCTGCCGGTCAGCTCGCGATGGCGGCCGATCAGGCGGTGCAGGTGCTGGCGGTAGTTCTCGAAGCCTTCGGCGGAGACGCGATGGATGTCGATCAGCTCGTGGTTGTAGCGGTCGACGAAATCGCGGTCCACGTCCAGCACGTAGGCCAGCCCGCCGGTGAAACCGGCACCGAAGTTCAGGCCGACCTTGCCCAGCACCAGCACCACACCGTCGGTCATGTACTCGCAGCAGTGGTCACCAGCACCTTCCACCACCGCCAGCGCGCCGGAATTGCGCACGGCGAAACGTTCGCCGGCACGACCGGCAGCGAACAGTTCACCGCCGGTGGCACCGTACAGGCAGGTGTTGCCGATGATGGCGGTACTGCGTGCCTCGAAGCGGGCGCCGCGCGGCGGACGCACCACCAGTCGGCCGCCGGCCATGCCCTTGCCGACGTAGTCGTTGGCTTCGCCTTCCACTTCCAGGTGCAGGCCTCCGACGTTGAACGCGCCGAAGCTCTGCCCGGCACTGCCGCGGAAACGCAGTTCCAGCGGCGTCTCGGCCATGCCCTGGTTGCCGTGTGCGCGTGCCACTGCACCGGCCAGGCGGGTGCCGATGCTGCGGTCGGTGTTGTGGATCAGGAAGCGGTGTTCGCCGCCGCGCTTGTGCTCGATGGCCGGGGCCAGCAGGCCGTCCATCTGCGTGGCCAGGCTGTCCGGCGATTCGTACAGGCGCTGCGCCGCGCAGTGGCTGCCCTCGTAGCGGCTGTCGGCCAGCAAGCGCGACAGATCCACGCGCACGCCGTCGCGCGGCGCGGCGTCGATCTGCCGCAGCAGGTCGGTACGGCCCACGATTTCTTCCAGCGAACGCGCACCCAGGTACGACAGCCAGCCACGCACTTCCTCGGCCAGCAGGCGGAAGAAATTCTCCACGCGCTCGGGCTGGCCGGTGAAGTGGTTCTCGCGCAGGCGCTCGTCCTGGGTGGCCACGCCGGTGGCGCAGTTGTTGAGGTGGCAGATACGCAGGTACTTGCAGCCCAGCACGATCATCGGCGCGGTGCCGAAGCCGAAACTGTCCGCACCCAGCAGCGCGGCCTTGACCACGTCCAGGCCGGTCTTCAGGCCGCCGTCGGTCTGCAGCAGGGTACGCCCGCGCAGGTCGTTGGCCAGCAGCGCCTGGTGCGCTTCGGCCACGCCCAGCTCCCACGGCACGCCGGCATAACGGATCGAGCTGACCGGCGAGGCACCGGTGCCACCGTCATGGCCGGAGATGGTGATCAGGTCCGCGCCGGCCTTGACCACGCCCGCGGCAATCGTGCCGACGCCGGCATGGCTGACCAGCTTCACCGACACCAGCGCGGTCGGGTTGACCTGCTTGAGGTCGTAGATCAGCTGCGCCAGATCCTCGATCGAATAGATGTCGTGGTGCGGCGGCGGCGAGATCAGGCCGATGCCTGGACGCGCGTAGCGCAGCCGCGCGATCAGCTCGTTGACCTTGTGCCCGGGCAGCTGGCCGCCTTCGCCGGGCTTGGCGCCCTGCGCGACCTTGATCTGCAGCACTTCGGCATTGACCAGGTATTCGGCGGTGACGCCGAAGCGGCCCGAGGCCACCTGCTTGATCTTGCTGCGCTTGGCGGTGCCATAGCGTGCGGGATCTTCGCCGCCTTCGCCGGAATTGCTGCGGCCGCCGAGGCGATTCATCGCAATCGCCAGCGCCTCGTGCGCCTCAGGTGACAGTGCCCCCAGGCTGATCGCCGCGGTATCGAAGCGCGGGAACAGTTCGCTGGCCGGGGCCACTTCATCGAGCGGCGTGGGCGTGGCGGCCGGCACCAGTTCCAGCAGGTCGCGCAGCGCCGACGGCGGGCGCGCATGCACCGCATCGCAGTACTGCTGCCAGGCACGCGGATCGCCGCTGCGCGCCGCGCGCTGCAGGGTGGTCACCACGTCCGGGTTGTACATGTGGTACTCGCCGCCGTGCACGTACTTCAGCAGGCCGCCCACATCCACGTCCTGCTGCGCGTCCCAGGCCTGCGAGCACAGTTCGCGCGCGTCGGCATCCAGGCGCGCGAAACCGGCACCACCGATGCGCGAAGCGGTATCCGGGAAGCACAGGTCCACGACTTCCGGTTCCAGGCCGATGATCTCGAACAGCTGCGCGCCGCGGTAGCTGGCCACGGTACAGATGCCCATCTTCGAGATGATCTTCGACAGGCCCTTGTAGACGCCCTTGCGGTAGCGGCGGCCGATCTGCGACTGCTCACCGCCCTTGCTGAGCTTGAGGATGCCGCGTCGGCCCAGGTCGAACAGGGTCTGGTAGGCCAGGTACGGGTACACCGCGGTGGCGCCGAAGCCGAGCAGGCAGGCCATGTGGTGCGGGTCGCGCGCGGTGCCGGTCTCGACGATGAGATTCACGTCGCAGCGCAGGCCCAGCCGCGAGAGGTGGTGGTGGATGGCACTGGTGGCCAGCAGCGCATGCACCATCGGCCGCCCGGCCACCGGGTAGCGGTCGGACAGCAGCAGCATCACCATGCCATCGCGCGCGGCCTGTTCGGCTTCGCTGCAGATGCGCTCGATGCCGGCGCGCAGGCCTTCGTCCTCGCTGTAGGACAGGTCGAGCAGGCGGTTGGCCTGCACGTACTGGTCCATCTTCAGCAGCTGGCGCAGCTTGCGCTGGCTGAGCACCGGCGAGTTGAGGATGACGTGGTTCACCGTCTCCGGGCCGGCATGGAAGATGTTGGTCTCCTTGCCGAGCTGGGTGGACAGGGACATCGCGCAGTCTTCGCGCAGCGGGTCGATCGGCGGGTTGGTGACCTGCGCGAAAGCCTGGCGGAAGTAGTCGTACAGCGGACGGCTGCGCTGGCTCAGCACCGCCATCGGCGTGTCGTCGCCCATCGAGCCAGTGGCTTCCTGCTCGGTCTCGGCCAGCGGCCGCAGCACCTGCTCCACTTCCTCGCTGCTGAGCTGGTAGAGCTTGTGGTAGCTGCGCAGGGTGCCTTCGTCGAAGGGTTCCTCCACCAGCGAGGGGTCGATCAGTTCGGTCTGCAGGTAGGTCACGCCCTGCTGCAGCCATTGCTTGTACGGCGCGCGACCGCGGTTGATGCGATCCACCGCATCGGAGTCGAGCAGGTCACCGCGCTTGAGATCGATGGCTACCATTTCGCCGGGGCCGAGCTTGCCCTTGCGCACCACGCGCTCGGTCGGCACTTCCCACACACCCGCTTCGGAGGCGACCAGGAAGTGGCGGTCGGCGGTCAGCATCCAGCGCGCCGGACGCAGGCCGTTGCGGTCCAAGGTGCACACCGCATAGCGGCTGTCGCAGGCAACGATGCCGGCCGGGCCGTCCCACGGCTCGCTGTTCAGGCCGTGGAACTCGTAGAAGGCCGCCAGGTCCGGATCCTTGAATTCCAGAGACTGGGTGGCCGGCGGCACCAGGATGCGCAGCGCCTGGATCAGCTCCATGCCACCGGCCACCATCAGCTCCAGCATGTTGTCCAGGCTCTGCGAATCCGAGCCATGCATGGAGATGACGGGGTCGAATTCACCGATATCGAAGCGCGGCGTCTTCCACACCTTGCTGCGCGCCTGCGCCCAGCGCCGGTTGCCTTCGATGGTGTTGATCTCGCCATTGTGGGCGAGCATGCGGAACGGGTGCGCCAGCGGCCAGCGCGGCAGCGTGTTGGTGGAGAAGCGCTGGTGGAACACGATCGCACTGGAGGCCAGCTCGCGGCGCTGCAGGTCCGGGAAGAAGCGGCTGAGCTTGTCCGGCAGCACCATGCCCTTGTAACTGATCGCATCCGGGGTGAGGGTGGTGACGTAGAAGTCGGCGTGTTCGCGCAGCTGCTGTTCGCTGCGGCGACGGGCCAGGAACAGCGCCAGTGCGAAGCTGGCATCATCCTGGCCGACGCCGGCATCGACGAATACCTGTTCGATGCGCGGCAGCGTATCGCGCGCCAGCTGGCCGCAGACGCTGTCGTCGGTCGGCACCTCGCGCCAGCCGGCGACCTTGCAGCCCACCGCTTCCACCTGCGCCTGCAACTGCGCGCGGCAGGCCTGCGCCGCGTCGGCGTCGTGCGGCAGGAACACCAGGCCGGCGGCGAAGCGTGCGGAGACCGCGATGCCGGCTTCGCTGGCCAGCAGTTTCAGGAACGCATCGGGGCGGCGCAGCAGCAGGCCGCAGCCATCGCCGGTCAGGCCATCGGCGGCGACACCGCCACGGTGGGTCATGCGCGAAAGCGCGGCGATGGCGGTATCAACCAACAGGCGCGATGGTTGATCGTCGAGCTGGGCGACCATGCCAAATCCACAGGCATCGCGCTCGGAGCGCGGGTCGTAAAGCCCTTGGCGGTTGCGGGGGGCCATCTCTACCTCGATGCGGAATGAATTGAACGGGGACACTCAAGCCCGCTCAATCCCTGGAGCGCATCGTGAGGCCACCGGATGCCTCGACTAGATCACAGGTTGCTGCAACGCCGCAATACACGGTTGCAGGTGCAACAGAACGCGCCGGCAACCCAGTGCCGGCGCGGGGCCGGACTCAGCCGCAGCGCGCGCCGCTGACGGCGCCCTTGGCGTCCACTTCGATGTTCAGGCGGTCGCCGAGGAACTCCATCGTGGCCACGTCGTTGGGCTTGAGCACGCGCACCTGGTTGGCGCCGGCATCTTCCTGCGCCTGCTTGCCCAGCGCGTCGGTGTAGGTCTGGCCGACCAGGCTCTGCACCTGGCTGGCATCGCAGGTGCCGACCGGCGGAGCCTCGGTGGCCTTGCCGGCTTCGTCGGCCGGCGCCTTGGCGGCTTCGGCGGCCTGCTGGGCGTGGGCAGTGGCCGAATCCTGTTCATCCAGCGCCGGTGCCTGGCAGGCGGTCAGCGCCAGCACGGCCGGCAGCAACAGGGCGGAGAGCGAACGGGCGCGAATCGGGAACGACATCATGACTCCGGAAGGGGTTGTGAAGACCCGAGCATAGCGGCGAACCGGCCCTCACGTGTTTGTCTTGTGTTATCGACAGGATCGCGGCATGGCGACGGCGACACTACAGGCATGCCAACCCCCTCTACTCCCGAACGACAGGCCGCACGCGCGGCCGGCCTGCGCTATGTCGACGACACCCAGCCGGGCATCAGCCGGCGCCGCGCCGGCAAGGGTTTCAGCTACCGCGATGCCGATGGCCACGCGGTTCGCGATGCCGCGACCCTGCAGCGGATCCGCGCGCTGGCAATCCCACCGGCCTACACCGCCGTGTGGATCTGCGCCCACGCCAACGGCCACCTGCAGGCTACCGGCCGCGATGCCCGCGGGCGCAAGCAGTACCGCTACCACGTCGATTGGGCCAGGGAGCGCGACGCCGGCAAGTTCGACCGCATCATCGCTTTTGGCGAGGCGTTGCCCACGCTGCGGCGGCGGTTGTCGCGGGACCTCAAGCGCCCCGGCTTTGCGCGGGAGAAAGTGCTGGCGGTGGTGGTGGCGCTGCTGGCCGACACTCTGGTACGGGTCGGCAATGAAACCTATGCACAACAGAACCGGTCGTTCGGACTGACCACACTGCGCAACCGCCATCTGGAACTGCTGCGCGGCGGCCGGGTGCGCATGCGCTTTCGTGGCAAGTCCGGCCAACTGCAGGAAGTGACCGTGGGCGATCGCAGGCTGGGGCTGCTGGTGCGGCGCCTGCAGCAGCTGCCGGGGCAGGCGCTGTTCCAGTACCGCGATGACGACGGTGCGCTGCAGCCGGTGGACTCCGGCGCGGTGAACGACTACCTGCGCGAAGTGATGGGCGAGGACTTCACTGCCAAGGATTTCCGCACCTGGGGCGGCACGGTGGCGGCGGTGCAGGCGTTTGCCGCCACCGAGCTGCCGGAACCGGCCAGCCAGCGCGCGCTGGCGCAGGCGCAGCGCGCGGTGGTGTGCGAAGTGGCATCGCTGCTGGGCAACACTCCGGCGGTGTGCCGCAAGGCCTACATCGACCCGTGCGTGTTCGCCGGCTGGGAGCGCGGCGAACTGGCCAGGCTGGCCGGCCTGCGTGGGCCGCGCCAGTGGGAACAGGCCACCCTGCGCGTACTGCGCAGGGCGCGCAGGCTCAGCCGCAGTAGATCGCGGTGATGTTGTTGGTGCGGCCCTTTTCGATGGTCAGGCGGTCGCCGCCCTCGCTGGCCGGCGGTACCCGCGGACCGTCGTGGCGCAGCACCCGTACCTGCAGGCTGTCGCTGTCCACGCGGGCGCGGGCCACGGTGGCATCCGAAGCGGCCAGGCCCAGTGCGCCGCGCACCATGTCGCTGTGGCACTGGCCGGAAATGACGCCGTCGATCGGCTGCACCTGAGCCATCGGTGTGCTGCTGCAGGCGGCGAGGGCGAAGCAGACGGCGGCGGTGGCGATGGCATGTTTCATGGAGGTGTTCCTTGTGTGGTTGCGTGCAGCGTGCGACGCCGCACGTGGTGGCGGAATGAATACCGTGCACATCGTGGACACGGTGCGCTCACTGCCGCCAACAGCCTGGGTGGAGACACTGCAGGCGCGGCGGATGCCGCCCCGGGTAGTGCCGGCCGCTGGCCGGCAACCCCATTCCCCCCAGGAGACCTGCATGGCCACCACCAAGAAAGCCCCCGTCCGCCGCAAGGCATCGCCGAAGGTGCGTAAAGGCAGCACCGCGACGAAGACCGCTGCTGCCCCGGATCGCCCGCGCGTGGTGAAGACCGCAACCCGCAAGGCGGCCGCCAGCGATCCGCGGGCAGCGCGCGTCGCGGCCCGGCAGCGGCGCCTGCAGGACCAGGAAAAGGCCAAGGACGTGCGCGCGGCAAAGAAGGCAACAAAGAAGACCGCGACCCAGGCAGGCGCACGCCGTCAGCCGGAGGCGATGCCGGCGCAGCAGCTGGCCAAGCCAGGGCATGAACACGAACTGGAGCTGGCGCCGCGTTTCCTTGCACCGGACTACGCCGGCAGCGGCAAGCTGCAGGGCATGCGCGCGATCATCACCGGTGGCGATTCCGGTATCGGCCGTGCGGTGGCGGTGCTGTTCGCACGCGAAGGCGCCGACGTGGCGGTACTGCACCTGGACGAGGCCGGGGACGCGGACATCACCCGCCAGCACGTGGAGCGCGAAGGCGGCCGCTGCGTGGTGATCGCCGGCGACGTGCGCGATCCGCGCTTCTGCAGCAAGGCGGTCAAGCAGGTGGCCAAGGCGTTCGGCGGCATCGACATCCTGGTCAACAATGCCGCGTTCCAGCTGCATTGCGAGCGGTTGGAAGACCTGGAAGACGCGCATCTGCAGGAAACCCTGCAGACCAACATCGGCGGTTACATACAGATGGCGCGCGCGGTACTGCCGCATCTGGGCGAGGGCGCCAGCATCATCAACACCGGTTCGGAAACGGGAATCTTCGGCAGCAAGGCGCTGATCGATTACTCGGCCACCAAAGGCGCGATCCATGCGTTCACCAAATCGCTGGCGAGCCAATTGCTACCACGTGGCATCCGGGTCAACTGCGTGGCGCCGGGACCGGTGTGGACGCCGCTGAACCCGGCCGACAAGCCGGCGGAGGACGTGGCGGAGTTCGGCAAGGACAGCGACATGGGCCGGCCTGCACAGCCCGAAGAGCTATCACCGGCGTATGTATTCCTGGCCTCGCCGGTCTGTGCCAGTTACATCAGCGGGGTGATCCTGCCGGTGATGGGCGGGCCGCGGGGCTGAGAGATGGCGTGATCTGCCTGAATGCGGCGTGGCAGCGGAGGTGTGCGGTGTGTCAAAAGCCCCAGCGGGTGGCTGGGGTAGGCTGATTCCCTACCGATCACGTTCAAGGACCGACCATGCCCGAAATGGATATCGATGCGGCGGCCAACGAGGTCGTCGCCCTGCTGCGGCAGAACGACGCGCGCGCTGCAGCCACCCGCCTGGAGGCCCTGCACGACGGCCAGAGTGTCGTGGTGCAGGAATCGCTGGATCGCTACATTTCGGCGCGTGCCGCCACCGAACTCGAGGCGCTGCGACGCAGCGGTGGTATTGCCGCAGCGGATGCGGCGGCGGTGAACCCGATGCTGGATCGCCTGCGCGAGGCGGCGCGGCCACCGCGGATGCCCGAGGCGGCGGAGACCGCAGGCCTGAGCCAGGCCCAGCAGTACGACGTCTACGGCAGCATCGTGGCCCAGCGCGGCAACATGGCAGCGAACGAAGCAATGGCAACGCAGGACCGCGTGGTGTTGGGGTTGCGCGACGAGAACCGCACCACCGAGGCGCGCGGGCGTGGTGTCTACGACGACCGCATCGTAGTGCTGTGGAAGGATGCGCAGGGCCAAGGCCATGTGCGTGAGTTCAACCAGGCCACGACCGAACCGACCGCCCAGTACGACGGCCATGCCAAGACCACGCCGCGCAGCCCGGGCTTCGGCAACGTGGCACCGCGTACCAAGACCGAGGGTGAGGACGTCAACGGCGATCGGGTGAAGGACCTGGGGCGCTTGGGCGAGGGAACCACCGAGATGCGCGCAACGACCCATCCGCGCAATGGTCATCCCGATGAGTTTGCGCTGCGCCCCTCGCAGGACGCGGTAGCCGCCGGTGCCGGCCGGGTGGAGCGCGACAGCAATGGTGATGGCTGGTTCGACGCGCGCGATACCCAGGGCGTGCAGGACCTCAACGACACTTTCAAGATCCATCGCGGCAGCCGGGCAAACACCGATTCGGCCGGCTGCCAGACCATCGGCGGCGGCGAGTACGACGACTTCGTGGCGACGGTGCGCGGCACGCCCGGGCAGAACCGTTGGCAGTACGTGCTGACCTCGGTTGCCCCCGGCCAGGCGCGCGAGCTGGGGCAGGACGTGCCGCTCGCGGCCACTGACGATCCCCGTCAGCCGCAGCATCGCGATCATGCCCTGCAGCAGCAGATCAGCACGCGCCTGCAGGCCCTGGGCGGACGCTACGCCGAGCATGCCGATGACTACAGTCTGGTGATGCTGCGCGAAGCGAAGGCCGCGGGCATCACCCGGGTCGACCAGATTGTGGCCAGCAATCCCAGTGCTGGACGTGCGGCGGGCGAAACACTGTTCCTGGTGCAGGGCAGTCCGGGCGATCCTGCGGCGCTGCGCGCAGGGGTCAATGCAGCGGAGGTGCGCGACACCCCGGTGGAATCCAGCCTGGGCCAGTTGCAGCAGCAATCGCGCGAACAGGCGGCACCCACGCCCACGCCTGCACACCCTCAGGAAGCGCCGGCGATGGGAGGGCGTTGAGTGATGATCCGATCACATCTGATGCCGAGCGTTTCGTTGATGCTGTTGCTGGCCTGCAGCGCCTGCGCGCCCGCTGGAGAGCGCGTCGCGCCGGTAGCACCCACCGCCAGCTCGGCGTCGAAACCGGAGGCCTTGCCTGCGCAGACCCTGCCCACTGACCGTGGATTGCCCGCACTGCCGGAAGCCTCCGGCAGCGCCCATCGCGGCGGTCGCTACGCTGCGCTGCCCGAACCTGCCAGGCAGGTGCTGGCGCAGTTGAAGTGCAACGTGGAGGGCGCCAGCAAGGTGCAGGTGCTTTCCATTCCCGCGCAGGATGGCCAGCAGGATTTCATGGTCACCGATCGCAGCGGGCCGCGTTTCCGCTACTGGATGCGGTCGTTCTCCGGCCGCGCCGGTACCACCGGGTATCTGGTGCAGCTGCAGGACTGCCCGGCAACCACCACGGGCATGCGCGCCTACATCGCACAGGGAGCCGCACCGCTGCGGGATGTCACCGCGTCGTTGCTGGCGCAGGCCGAGCTGCCCGACGCGGCGACCATGACGGCTTACCAGGACAAGGGCGCGGGTGATCTGTTCGCCTTCATCGGGGCGCTGGACAAGGTGCCGGTGCTGCGCTGGGTGGCCGAAGCAGACCCCGAACAACCACTGGCCGTCGATGCGCGCAGCTTCGACCATGGCAATGCCATCCACGGCGGTTTCCTGCGCTGGAACCAGGATCACTTCGAAGTGACCAGGACTGTACCCGCCGCCCTATGGCCCTGCGACGACAGCCCGTTGCTGCCGTGCAAGGGCGACCCGTTCGTGAGCAGGCGGTGAGGCGTCACGCGCATAGAAATCGGCAATGCGCGGAATGAACTGCTGTGGATTGGCACCGACCAGATTGGTCAGCACCACCACCGCCACGTCGCGGTCGGGATAGACCACGAAGGCCGAGCGCGCACCGCCGATACCGGCCACCTGAAGGTCGGGCGATGCGCGCAGTACCGGCCAGCCACCCGCCCACGGGCCGGCACGGCCATCAGCCAGGCGCTCCGCGCTCCACATCCGCCGCAGGGCCGTCTCCGGCAGCAGGCGGCCTTCGGTCAACGCGACCAGCCAGCGCGCGGTATCGTCGGCGGTGGTGAGGATGCCGCCGCCGGCCCACAGTGAGGGCGGCATGTCGTAGAACCAGTGCGACAGGCGTGGCGGCGTATTGGCTGCATCGGTCGTGCGCGGCGCCAGGCTGTACATCGTCGCCACATCCGGAATCAGGTCGTAGCTGTCGCCGAAGGTGGTGCGTGCCATGCGCGCGCCGCTGAACTGGCCGGTGGTGAGGAAGCGCTCGTAGGACATGCCCGATTGCTGCGCGATGATCCGCGCCAGCAGCACGTAGTTGGTCTGGTTGTAGGCAAAGCGCTGCCCGGGTGCGGCGTCGACCGGGCGCGCGGTGACCGCCGCCCATGCCTGCGCCTCGGACCCACCGCCCAGCAGTCCCTTCGCATCGAGGATGTCTGGAAGGCCCGAGGTGTGGGCCAGCAGCTGGCGCAGGCGCACGTCCTTCCATGCCGCGGGAAGATCATTCAGGTAGCGCGAGGCGGGCGCGTCCAGATCCAATCGCCCCTGTTCGGCCAGCTGTGCGATGGCCACCCCGGTGAACGCCTTGGTGGCGGAGTTGAGCGGGAAGCGGGTATCGCGCGAGGCGAGCACGCCGTTCTCCACATTGGCCAGGCCATAGGCTTCGGACAGCACGATCTGCCCCTGCTTGACCACGGCGACCTGCAGCCCGGGGATGCGCTGCTCCAGCATGATCTGGCGGATCAGCCGGCGGGTCTGGTCGTTGGCTTGGTCCTGGCTGGCAGAGATGGCGGCGAAGGGCATGGCACTGATGAGCATGAGCACGACTCGAAGCGTTGGGCGGAACATGCGGGATTCCGGCGGGGCGTCGAGGATCGGATGCAGCCGGCGCGTCAAAGGTTTAAGCGCTCCTTGCCCCTACCGTTCGTCGGCCCATGACTTCCGGGGGGTTGACTACAGCTGTCGTCAAGCTGACATTGACGACACGTGTAGTCAAGGGAGTGGTGTCATGCGTGGCAAGACGATCGGGGACCAGGAACTGGCCCTGCTGCAGTACATCGATGAACATGCGCCGGCCAGCGTCGGCGAGGTCGCCAGTGGCTACGGCGAGGCCCGTGGCCTGGCCCGGTCCACCGTGCTGACGATGATGGAGCGGCTGCGAGCGAAGGGGTATCTTCGTCGCCAGCAGCAGGACGGCGTCTACCGCTACCAGGCCACCCGTGGCCCGGAAAGCGTGCTGCAGGGCGCAGTGGCCCAGTTCGTCGACAACACCTTGCAGGGCTCGGTGTCGCCGTTCGTGGCCTACCTGTCGCAGCGCCAGGAAGTCAGTGACAACGAGCTGGCCGAGCTGGAAGCACTGGTCGCCCAACTCCAATCGCGTCGCCACGAGGGCTGAGCCATGGACACCACGATGCTGATCCCGATGTTGGAACGGCTGGGCTGGACCAGCCTGCAGACCGTGCTGCTGGTGGCCCTGGTGTACGGCGTGTGCCGCGCGCTGCCGTCGCTGTCGGCGGCCACCCGCTGCCGCCTGTGGTGGCTGGTGTCGCTGCAGGCCGTGCTCGGCCTGTTCTGGAGCCAACCGCTGCAGCTGGCCTGGCTGCCGGCACCGCAGGCGGTGGCGGTGACCGCCACTGACGTTGCCGCCGATCTGGTCTACCCGCTGGCGCCGGAAGCCTCGGCGCAGCTGCTGGCGGCGATGCCGGTGCCTGCAGCGGACGTGCCGGCAGTGGCGTGGTGGGCCGTTGCACTGGCCGCGCTGTGGATGTCTGGCGTGCTGCTGATGGCCCTGCGCACCTTCGGTGAATGGCGCCGCTGCCGCGCGCTGCTGGCCGCCGCCTATCCCTGCGACGACGAGGCGCTGGTGCAGGCCCTGCAACTGGCCTCCGATGCGCACGGCGTGCGTCCTGCGCCGCGGCTGTGGATGAGCACGCAGGTGGACGCACCGCAGCTGGTCGGGCCGTTCCGTCCGGTGCTGCTGCTGCCGGCCGGCGACAACGCCCTGCAGGGTGATGCGCTGGACCTGGCACTGACCCACGAACTGCAGCACCTGCAGCGGCGTGACCTGCAGTGGGGCCTGCTGCCCGCACTGGCCCAGCACCTGTTCTTCTTCCACCCGCTGCTGCGTCTGTCGGTGCGCGAATATGCACAGGCCCGCGAGGAAGCGGTGGATGCGGCCGTGGTTGGCCAGCATGGCGCGAGCCGTCAGGCCTATGGCCGCCTGCTGTTGCAGCTGGGCGTGGCACCGCAGCCGCATCTGGGCGTGGCCAGCGCCGCGCCGAACACCACCAGCCTCAAGCGTCGCCTGCTCTCGCTGCAGCCGCGCCGGGCCTGCCCGCGCATTCTGGCGATGGCACTGACCGCCGTCGTGGTGCTGGTGGGCGTGGCACCGATGCGGCTGGTCGCTGCGCCAGTGCCACCGGCACCGCCCGCGCCGCCGGCCGCACCGAAGGCCGTGGTGCCGCCGCCGCCGAAGGCACCGCCCGCGCCGCCCGCACCGCCTTCAGCCGCGCGCGTTCCGGCCGTGCCGGTGGCGCCCGCGCCGCCTGCCGAGCCGG
Organism: Stenotrophomonas sp. SMYL11; assembly: GCF_036320005.1. NCBI lineage: Bacteria > Pseudomonadati > Pseudomonadota > Gammaproteobacteria > Lysobacterales > Lysobacteraceae > Stenotrophomonas > Stenotrophomonas sp. SMYL11. The sequence continues at coordinate 20,295 of NZ_JAWIRS010000006.1, read as the reverse complement.
CCGATATCGAGGCGCTGTCAGGCCCGGACGATGCCGATGTGGCGGTCGACGTGGATGTCGATGTGGATAGCGACATGCACAGTGAACATTCGACTTCCCATACCACGTCCATCACCACCTACGGGCGCCTGGACCTCGGCAAGTCGCCGTTGCAGGCCTACGTGCTGGTCGATGGTGATTCGACCTTCGCCAATGGCGGCATCGACGATGTAACGGTGGCCCGCAGGCAGCTCGGCAAGGGACCGGCACTATGGTTCCGCCAGGGCGACAAGCGCTATGTGGTGCGCGACCCGATGCTGATCCAGACCCTGCAGCGTGCCTACAGCGGCGCCGTAGACCTCGGTCGCCAGCAGAGCGAACTGGGCCGCCAGCAGAGTGCACTGGGTCGCCAGCAGGGCGAACTCGGCAGGCAGATGGGTGAGATGGGGCGTCTGCAGAGCGAGGAGTCACGCCGCCTTGCGCTGGCCGCCGCTGAGGTAGCGCGCAGCGCGATGGCGGCCCATGACATCAACCGTGAGGCCGCCGCGGAAGCGGCGAAGGCGGCGCGTGGTGCGACCAGCGATATGGCCGTTGCACGTGAGGCTGCACGCGAGGCCGCCGCTGAGGCACGTCGTGCAATGCAGGAAGCCCGCAGCGAGGCTGCGCAATCCGGCCGCACCCGTGACATGCAGCGCCTGGCCAGCCAGCAGTCTGAACTGGCCAGCCGACAGGCGGCATTGGGCAGCCAACAGGCCGCGTTGGGCGAGCGCCAGGCACGCGTGCATGCGCAGGCATCGCAGCAGGCACAGCAGGTGATCGCGCGCGCACTGGCCAGCGGCAAGGCCGAGCGCCTCTGATCGGTAGTGCCGGCCGCGGGCCGGCCAAGTGGGGGGGGGGGCCCGGGGGGGGCCGACCCCGGGGCCCAGAACCCCCGCCGGGCCCCCCCGA
>NZ_JAWIRS010000006.1:0-19358 GCF_036320005.1 Stenotrophomonas sp. SMYL11 | reverse complement strand
CCTCGGCCGCGCCCGAGGTTGGGGTCGCGGGGGCGGGGGGCCGGCTCGGGGGGGGCCCGCCCCGCGCCCGCCACTACCCTGGGAACATCAACCGCAGCTGGCGCGCTCGATGCGGTTCTGCGCGTCCACCTGCACGGTCACGCGGTCCTGGCGGAAGTCCATGGTCACCGCCATGCCCGGCTTGACCACCCGTGCACCGCGCGCGCCGCTGTCAGCCACCAGTTTCTTGATCGTGGCTTCGTCGGCGGTCTTGCCGGTGAAGGCTTCCAGCGCCTCCGGCCTGCATTCGTGCGCAGCATCGGCCACGGGCGCCGGCGCGGGATCTTGGGTGGTGCTGCTGCCGGCGTGACTGCAGGCGGCCAAGGGCAGGATGGCGAGCAGGACCAGGGGATTGAGGCGCATCGTCGGGCTCCAGGCATGGATGGTGGCGGCAGTGTCACCGCTGCCACCGTCAGGCTGCGTCAACGCCTACTGCCCGACCAGCGCCAGGGTTTCGCGTTCACGTTGTTCTTCCCGTACCAGCCGCTGCAGCAGCAGGGCAAGGGTCACCACGTCCTGGTGGTTGTGGTCGGCCACCCGGCGCAGGTTCACCGCGTCGCCGCCGCGCAGGAAGCGCAGCCATGCGCCCGGCGCTTCAGAACCGGGCAGGTCATCCTCGCGCACCACGCGCAGCAGCTGGCGCTCAATGGTGGACAACTTGCAGTTCTCCCACGTGCCGCGATAGCGGCGGCGGGTCGGATAGAGCAGGTCGACGTGATCCAACGCGCTGATCGGGCAACGCTGGCGGGCCAGCCGGTAGCGCGCCTTCAGCAGCGGCGCATCGTAGCTGCGGCCGTTGTAGCTGCAGAACACGGTGGACGGCTGCAGCCAGCGGGCGAAGGTAGCCAGCATCGCATCCTCGGCGGCCATCGTGGCCATCAACAATTGGCGGATGCGCAGGCCTTCGCCACGTTGCGGGCACACATGCCAGTCGGCGGCACCGATCATGAAGGCGCGGGTGCCGGTGCCACCGGCCAGGCCGGTGGTTTCGGTATCGAAGAACAGCAGGTCGCGCGCGGCCACGTGCTGGTCCTCGCGCTTGGCGAAGGCCAGTGACAGCGGGGCGCTCGGGATCGCTTGCGGCAGCAGCGATTCGATCAGGAGCAGGCCCGGTGCGATCTCCTCACCGGGCAGCTGGCGATCCTGCGCGCTGGCGCGTGCCGGCGCGGCTCCCCCCCGCGAACGCAAGCCGAGCAGGCGATGCAGGCTGCCTACCTCCGGCCGACGCAGCGGTGCGGGTGCCGGTGTGGAGGCCGCTGCACCAGTCGGCTTGTGGCGGATTTCCTGTTCGACCCAGGCGAACACCGAACGCTCGGCCGGTGGTTGCCGCGCATCGTTGGCGGCAACCGGTGCCGCAGGTGCTGCGGGCGGCGGCTCGGGCGCAGCCGACGTGACTGCCTTCGGGTCACCGGCCTGCTTCCGCAGCAGGCGCAGCTTGTCCAGGCTCAGGCTCACGGGGCCAGCAGCTCCATCGGGTCGCGCGTGGTCACCACCACGTCGGGCACGTGTTGGCAGGCCTCGGCATCGAACAGGTCGAGCACGCGCAGCGCCAGCGCACGCGGCGAGGTCTCATCCTCCTCCTGCGCGGCCAGCACCGGGCCGACGCAGGCCGGGCAGCCGGCCTTGCAGTCGCAGCGCTGCACCAGCTCGCGCGCGCGCTGCACCAGCTCGGCCTGGCGCTGCCACAGCGGTTCGCTCAGGCCGACGCCGCCGGGGAAGTTGTCGTACAGATACACGGTGGGCACGAACTCCTGCAGCAGCTCCACCACACCGGGATCACCCTCGCTGCCGCGCAGCTGGCCGCGGCCGCTCTGGTCGGCGATCGCGAACCAGGAACCATCGCCGTTGCCCACCGACTTCTGCAGGTCACGTGCATCGGCCATCACCGCCACGGTGGCGACGATGTGCAGCGCATACGCGGCGCCGAGGAAGCCATCCAGCGCATCCTGCTTGCTGGCGAAGGCGCGCAGCAGCAGTGCCTGAGGCAGCTGCCACCACACCGCAGTGGTGTGCAGTTCCTGGTCGGGCAGGTTCACCGGGCCGTAGCCGATGTTCTCGTGGGTGTAGTAGCGGATCTTCTTGTAGCCGGCCACGCGGCGCACCACGTGCACTTCGCCATGATGGGAATCACCCCGGCCGGCCACGCCGCCGTCGAAGCGGTCCAGCACCTTGAGCTTGGTGAAGTCGATGCTGTCGGTGTAGTAATCCACATGCGTGCGGGTGACATAGGCCTTGCGGCCGTCCCAGTCCAGCGTCTCCACCTGGTACGGGGTGGACTGCACCATGTGGATGGCACCCTCGTACAGGGTGAGTGCGGCAGCGGAATAGTCGACCTCGGCGATGATCTGCTGGCGGCCATCGCTGCGATCGACCACCACGAAGTTGCCATCGGCCACCGCACGCAGGCTGACCGCGTTCGCTGGATAGCTGTCGGCGATCCATTCCCAGCGCTCGCCTTCGCGGTGGATCACTTCTGTCTCTGCCAGCGCTTCCAGGAACACTTCCGGGTCGATCGGGCCGAAGCCATCGCCGACCCGGAACGGCAGCTCGAAGGCTGCGCAGCGGATGTGGTCGAACAGGATCAGCGGCTGGTCCGGCGCGATGCGCGCGTGCTCGGGCGAGGCCTCGGCGAAGAAGTCCGGATGCCGCACCACGTACTGGTCCAGCGGCTGCGAACTGGCCACCATCACCCCCAGCGCGGGCTGCTGGCGGCGACCGGCGCGGCCGAAGCGCTGCCAGGTGGCGGCCACGCTGCCGGGGTAGCCGTTGAGGATGACCACGTCCAGGCTGCCGATATCCACGCCCAGCTCCAGCGCCGAGGTGCTGACGATGCCGTCGATGTTGCCGGCGCGCATCGCACGCTCGGTCTCGCGGCGCTCGGTGGGCAGGTAGCCGCCACGGTAGGCGCGGATGCGCGGCGGCTTGCGCGGGTCGTGGTCGAAGATGTCCTTCAGGTACTTGGTCAGCACCTCGACCATCAAGCGGGTCTGCGCGAACACCAGGGTCTTCAGCCCGGATTTGATCGCGATGCGCGCGATGCGGTTGCTCTGCGAGCGTGCCGAGGCGCGCAGGCCCAGGTCCGGGTTGATCACCGGCGGGTTCCACAGCAGCACCTGCTTGGGGCCGCTGGGCGCGCCGGATTCGGTGATGGCGGTGACCGGTGCCTCGATCAGCGCCTCGGCATGCGCCTGCGGGTTGCCGATGGTGGCCGAGCACAGGATGAACTGCGGTTGCACGCCGTAGAACGCGCAGATGCGCTTGAGCCGGCGCAGCACGTTGGTGACGTGGCTGCCGAATACGCCGCGATAGGTGTGCACCTCGTCGATGACGATGTAGCGCAGGTTCTCGAAGAACTGCGCCCACTTGGTGTGATGCGGCAGGATCGCCTGGTGCAGCATGTCCGGGTTGGACACCACGATGTCGCCGTGCAGGCGGATGGCCTGGCGCGCATCGCCGGGGGTGTCGCCGTCGAAGGTGAAGGCCTTCACCCCGAGGTCGCCGGCGCGGTTGAGTTCCAGCAGCTCGGCCACCTGGTCCTGGGCCAGCGCCTTGGTCGGGAACAGGTACAGCGCCTTGGCCTTGTCCTGCATTGCCGCGCTGACCACCGGCAGGGTGTAGCACAGCGACTTGCCGCTGGCGGTGGGGGTGACGATGGCCACGTGCTCGCCGCGCTGGCTGGCGTCCCAGGCCTCGGCCTGGTGGCTGTAGAGCTGTTCGATGCCACGCGCCTTCAGCGCGGCAGCCAGGGCCGGCGGAACCGAATCGGGGATGGGCGCGTAGCGACCCTCGCGGCCGGGAATGGCGAAGCTGCCGGTGATGCGGTCCTGGTAGCGACGCTGCAGGCGCGCACTGAGCAGGGCGCCATCGCGGGCGGGCAGGCCGTCGCGGGTGGCGAGCTTCTGCTCGGCGTCGGCGGTGCGCTTGGCGAGTTCGTAAGCCATGGAGGATGGAGCCGGGACGGATTGCGAGGGGTCACATGGCACCACACTCACGTCTCAGGATGTGAGACACCGCACACGGAGGGCGTGAACCGTTCAGTGCCACGGGTCCGGACGCTGCGCGATGTCAGCGTCAAGCGCCTCGTTGCGGCGGTGGAACCGCACCATGCAGATTACAAACAGCACCGCGTGCCAGCCCAACGCCAGCAATGCCGCTGCCCGCCAGCCAGACGCAGGCGGCCAGCCCAGCTCCAGGCGCTGCGACAACGGCATCCAAGCGGCGCCGAAGACCAGCACGCACAACAGAAGGCCCAGCCACGCCAGTTGCCAGAACCCTCCCGTGGGCGGACAGCGCTGTCGGTCGCTGGCCAGGCACCATGCCGTGCCCGCGCCGAGTACCCATCCATCGCAGGTGCGCACTTCCAGCAGCATCGAGCGCCCGCGGGAGAATGCCGCAGCGTGCTCCCATTTCTCTGGAAGCTGCACACGCCGGTCATTGCCCAGCAACCACACCCGTGACGTCTGGGCAGTACGCTGGTACACGCGCAGGCGCCCGCGTACCCGCAGCACGCGTTGCGCTGTCGCAGGGCCGTTGCGGCGAGGGAAGCCCAGCCAGGCCGCAAGACCGGCGATGGCGAGCAACGGCATGGCGAGCAGGCCCGGAACGCCGGTGGCGGCCCACAGCGCCAGTGCGGCAATCACCAGTGGGGAAGGGCGCAGGCCGGGACCCCGTCGCATCGAGACTTCCTCGGGCGTCTCCAGGCGCTCGCCACAGACGCGGCTGGTGGCTGCATCCGGCCGTGCAGCAGCAATACTGAAGCCATTGAGACGCACCACCACCGCCACGTGTTTGTCCAGCACCACTTCGGCTTCATTGTCTTCCGAGAGGTAGGGCCACGCCCGCCTTGGGACCAGGACGGGAACTCCACCCAGCAGGCCGTCGCCGACCGGGAAGTTGTTCCAGCACGCCCCGCCGGTGAACACCCCACGCAGCCGTTTCACCCGGTCGTCGTAGACGCAGCCGGTCAGCGCGCGCAGCGCTGCCAGTGCGCAGTGTTCGTCGGCGTCCAGCGTCCGCAGGGTGCTGCTCCGGCGCAGCGAGGCCAAGCGTGTGCGGACGCGTGCTGCCCATCCGGTAACGGCCGCGAGGACCATCACCAACAGGACTGCCAGACCGATCAGCACGGATGCCCGCGGCATCACCAGGCAACCGACCGCAGCGAGGGGGCTGTAGAGGAAGCTGTCATGGCTGTCTGCCGTACCCGGTGCCACAGGATGCAGGCCCCGCCCTGGCAGGGGAATGAAGTTAGTTGCAAACGTCGGCGGGCTGGCCGCGCTTCGGTGATGCGTGACACACCCTGAATGACCCCGTCGATGGCAACGAAATCTGAAGCCGGCATCCGTATCCTTGGGTGCTGGACGCAACCAACAGGGTGGATGGCTGTGGCACGACGTGGAACGCAGGGAGCACTCCTGGCCGGCATGCTGCTGGCCGGCATCGCGCAGGCGCAGCAGGCCGCGCCGGTGGCGGTGCCCGATCCTGCACCCGTTCCCCCTGCTGATGCCCCGGCAGTAGCCACCGCGCCGATTTCCACCGCCCTGCCGCAGGACAACGTCACCACCCTTGGCGAAGTGCGTGCGCTCAAGCCCGACGACGAGCCGCTGGACCTGTACCGCTTCAAGAACCCGGTGAAGTTCGGCGACAACCGCTTCAGTCGCGACTGGAGCGAACCGCCGTCGCCGGAGCAGGTCAGCATGGGCGGTGGCTACATCATGATGGGCGTGGTCAAGGGTGTGATGGCGGCGGCCAAGGGGATCAACAAACTCACCGGCGGACCGGCGCAGATCCAGGCCGCCGTGGCGCGGCCACCGCCGGAGCTCAGTGCCGAACAGCAGCAGCGTGCGCTGCGGTTCTCCCAGGAGCAGGATGCCGGCGATGCACCGCCGGTGAAGTAGGCCGGTATATCCTTCGGCCTCCGCAATGGAGGTTGCTGCCATGTTCCTGCGTTCGTTCTGCCTGCTGGCCATGTGGCTGCCGGTCTCCGCCTTCGCTGCCGACATCGCCGGTGAGGGTGCCTGCCGCAATGGCGCGTTCCCCTCTGAACAGAGCAGGTTCGCCCTGGCGCGGGTGGTCGATGCGCCCCGTCTGTACCTGCTTGGCGACATGGACGGCTGCCCGGCGAAGGGCGAACCGGCCTGCCGACAGCGCAGCTATGTGGTCAATGGCGATACCGTGGTGACCGGGCGTGATCTTGGCCGCTACCGCTGTGCGTTCTTCCCGAACAAGGTGGGCGGCAGTGCTGGCTGGGTGGACCGCAGCAAGCTGCAGGCGTTGCCGGTGGTCGTGCCGTCGCTACAGGACTGGGCGGGCAACTGGAAGGACGGCGACAACGGCCTGCGCATCACCGTGCAGGGCGGGCAACTGCATGTGGTGGGTGACGCCTATTGGCCCTCCGCCAACCCCACGCCGGAGCAGCGTCCCTACGGGCCGAACATGGGCCAGGTGGAAGCGCGCGCGGCGCCGCGTGGTGCCGATGTCGAGTTTGTAGAGGACACCTGCAAGGTGCGCGTGCATTCGCTGGGGGAGGTGCTGATCGTGGCCGACAACAGCGAATGCGGTGGCATGAACGTGCGCTTCAATGGCGTGTACCGGCGCGCGGGCGAGCGTTGAAAAGCGCCAACCAAGGCTGGCATCTGCCGGGGCAACCGGAGGGATCCGACCCCGGGATCAATCCCCGGCTTCAGTGTCGCCGTTCCAGCCACCACAGCAGCGATGCACAGAGCACGAACGCCAGCCACCACGGCCAGCGCGAGCCCGCCACGGGTTGCATCACTGACGCGTCTGCCGGCGTGCTGGCCGCCAGTGCACGCGTGGTCGCATCGATCATCGCCTGCCGATGCAGCGTCGGTGCGTCCTTCGAGTCGAACACATAGCGCCAGACAACGCTGTCGCCATGCTGCAGGCGCTGCCAGCCTGCCTCACGGGGCCACCAGCCGACGCAGCGCAGCACCGACGTCGCGCCATCGACGATCAGGGGTATATCGTCGCCACGCTTGTTGAAGACCTGCAGCGGCGCCTGCACACCGCACAGCGCCTGTCGTTCGCCTGCCCAGCCGATGGGTTGCGGTGACCACAGCGCATCAGCGCTGCCCTGTGCACGTGCCAGCGTGGCCACCACGCCGCTCCACAGTTCGCCGTGGCGGTCGTCGCGCCCGGCCAGTACCCAGCGCCAGCTGTCGGTGATTGGCAGCAGGCCGATGCGGCCCTTGCCGGCAGCGTGCCAGCCACCGACAACCTTGCCCGTGCCATCCTGCAGCAGGGCGGTGCTGCCCGGTGCCTGCAGCTCGAGTGCTTCCAGCGCAGGCAGGGGAGCATTGTGCGAGCTGCGGTCAGCCTCTTCGCCGTAGCCGGTCGGCAGCGTACCCGCGGCGAGCGGGCCACGCCGTGCGGCGAGGATCGCGCTTTCACCATCGCCGGGAAGCTCAAGGGGGCGGCTGCTGCCATCGCCCTGCACCGGCAGGCCCAGATCGCGCAGGCGCTGGCGCGCGCTGGCCGACGGTGCGCCCGCACTGCGTACCAGCACGCCCAGTCCCTCGCGCAGCGCGTGGCGCACGGCGGCCAGCTGGCCCGCACTCAATGCCGCCAGGCTGCGCTCGTCCAGCAGCAGCAGATCGCTGCGCGCGAGTGAGACTGCATCCAGCGCGACCGCGCCATCTCCCACGCTGACACCCGCCCCGGTATCGGCTTGCACCTGCACGCGGACGCCGGTATCGGCCGCCCAGCGGCGCAGGTACTTCAGCTCTGGACCCGGCGCGCTGGCGCGGACCAGCAGGCGCAACGGTGCGGCCGGCAGGGTCTGCTGCGGCACCGGTACGCTGTCCACCACATGGCCGTCGGCATCGAGCAGTCGCAGCTGGAACACGCTGCGGCCTTCGGCGCGGGCGATGCCGCTGAGCGTCACGCGCCCGTCCTCGCCAACGTCCGTGCGATCAACCACGCTGTCGGCGGGGTCGAGCAGCTCTGCTTTCGCCCCGGCCGCGCCACGCGCCTGTGCCTGGACGTCAAAACGAGCCCCGGGAGCGACATCGGCCGGTGGTTGCAGCGCGATCCAGCCGCGCGGCTCCGGTGCGGCCTGCCAACGTACATCCGGCGGCAACAACGCATCGCGATCACGTGCGGCCAGGCCCGCACCGACCAGTGTCAGTGTGGACGCCGGATGCTGGCGCAGCGCGGTGGCCAGGTCGGGTACGCGCTGTGCGCCGGGTATATCGGCAGCTTCCGGCAACAGCAGCAGCGGGCCTGCGCTGGCCGGGAGCGCGCCGGCCTTGCCGGCATCGGTTCCGAGCACCACCAGCCCGCCTGCGGGTTGCTGGCGGGTGGGCGGCACCAGGCAGAAATACAGTAGCGCGGCGACGATGATCTGCAGTGCGATCACGATCCACCGGCGGCCAGGGTGCGCGGTGCTTCCACGCAGCTGGCGCACGCTGGCGATGACCACGATCAGAGCGAGTCCCAGTGCAATCCACAGGTTCACGGCGGAGGCGTTCATGGCTGCGCCTCCAGCGCATCAAGGTACCGCTGCCCAATCGCATCGGCGGCACTGCGTCGCATCGCCTGCGGCAGCGGACGCTGCAGCGCCCGCCACAACTGTGCACGCAGGCGCTGGCGACAGTCGTGGCAACCGGGCTCGATGCGCAGCTGCTCGATGGCCGCTGCCAGATCGAGTGCATCGGGCAGGTAGGCCGCGTTGCGCTGCTGCCAGGTCGCGAGCGCATCCAGATCCGGCGCGCCGGTGTCGTCGCCGAGACGCTGCCAGGCTTCGACGATGGTTGGATCGGGCGGGGTGCGGGCGGCCAGCGGTAGTTCACGGCTGGCCAGCCCGGCACGGTCACCGCCAAGGCGGCGGCCTTCATCGATCGGTGGCAGCTCCGGTCCGACACGGGCCAGATAGATGCGCTCGGCCTGCTGCACCTGCTTGATGAAGCCCAATGCCTTGTAGGCGAAGGGTAATGCCTGCTCCGGTCGGCCCTGGCGCAGTTCGCCTTCGGCCGACCACATCTGGTCAAGCGCCGCCTTCAGCGTGGCGCGGGTCTGCGGGTCGAGCAGGGTCGCGGCCTCGGCATGGTCATGGGTGTGGCCGTATTCGGAGAGCACATCGGTGGCGCTGCCGAACACCGGTGGCGCATCGGCATTGGACGCCTTGCCGCCGTGATCGTGGCCATGCTCATCGTGCGCGCCGGCCCCGGCGCCATGGTCGTGATCGTGATCGTCGTCGTGATCGTGGCCGTCTGCGGCGGGCGTATCGCTGGTGGGCAGGTCGCTGGTCGGCGGTGGCTTCGGCGCACCTTCGCTTTCCTCACCCAGGAACTGGCCGTAGCGCAGGCGCAGGATGCGCTGGTCGACACCGATCGCATCGCTGCGCTTCACGAAGTCCTCGGCGGCGAGGCTGCGTCGTTGCCGGATCAGCGCTTCGGCATCGATGATGATCTGCCGCTGGCTGCGGAAGTACGCAGGCAGGGTTTTCTTGATGCGGCCTTCCAGTTCGGCACCAAGTGCAACCTCGGCGCTCGGCAGGCGCAGGATCACGCTGCTGCTGCGCCCAGTCTGCGGCGTGGGTGCATGATTGTCGCGCACCTCCAGCTGGGCGATGACATCGTTGCCGGGCTGTGCGCCCAGCGCAGCAAGATCGAGGGTTTGGGCGAAACGCCGCGCGGTGGCTTCGCCGCTGCCGGCAAGCGTGACGCTGCGCTTCACGAAGGTGATGTTCTCACCGCTGCCCTGGGTGGTGGTGATCGACAGCGTTGCCTGCGCCGCGACACCGTAATCGTCGCTGGCCTCGAAGCGCAGCGCCCACTGGCGTTGCCCGGGTGTGCCCAGCACCAGGCTGGCGGCCGGCTCCAGCACGCGTACGCTGGGCGCGTGGTCGGCCACCACATCCAGCCGATGCAGGCGGGTCTCTGCCAGCGCCGGTTCGCTCACCACGCGGTACAGCACTGGCGTGCGTGCCACATCCTGCGCCTGCCACTGCCCTTGGTGCTCGCTCAGCGGCAACCGGCGACCATCATGGAACTGCAGCCATGCCTTGTCCGGCGTGCGATCGAAGCGCAACGACCACGACAGCCGGCTGTCGGCGGCGACCTTGGCATCGAGTGCGTTCTGGGTGAGCGTGGCCTGGCCGGTATAAGCCGGTGCGTCGATGCGCAGGCGGGTGGACTGCAGGTGCAGTGGGCCCGCGGCAGCCGTACTGCTGGGCGCCGGCGTGCGGGCAGGCGCGGAACCGGGGTTCGAACGCGGCCAGCCGACTGCCAGCGCAACGATGGCCAGGCCTGCGATCCAGCACAACGCCAATGCCCCACGCGGCCAGCGTGGGCGCAGCTCCGGCATCGCACGTTCCAGCGTGGCCAGCACATGCGCGCGCTGGCGCTGCTGCAGCGGATTGAGGGTGAGCGTATCGGCGAACAGCAGATCGGCACTGTCCTCGCTGGCGCCGCTGCCATCGAGCTGGCGCTGCAACCACTGCTGGTCGAGTTGGCGGGCACGCGCAGTGGCGAAGGCCGCACACGCGAGCAGACTGACCGTGCCAACCACGCAGGCGATGTCGAAGCCCGCCAGGCGCAGCGCCAGTGCCGTTGCGGCCAGCGCCCACGGCAGGCCCAGCAAGAGGGTGATGAGCGCACGGCGGCGGCGCGCGCGTTGCCAGGCGTGCTGCAGAGTGTTCATGAGGCCACCCTGCGTCGGCTACTGCTGGCCATCCAGCGCTCCAGCGCGAACAGCAGCACGATGGCCAGCAGAAGCCACACCGTCGGCTCGCGCAGCGGCGGTGTTGCAGCAGGCAATGCGGTTCGGTGCGGTGCCTGGTCACGTGCATCGCCCAGGCGCGGAGCCGTGGGCGGCTGCAGCGCCAGCAGCAGCGCACGCGGCAACTGCGGATCGCGCAGCGCAGCGTTGCCTGAGGCGTCCCAGTCACCGGGCAGAGACAGCAGGACACCGTGGCCGATGCGTTGCTGCCACAGCAGCGGGGTGCCCTCGGTGTTGCGCAGCAGGATGCTGGCCTCGGCGGCAGGCTTGCCGGCAGTCACTACATGTCCGCCATCTTGCAGCCACGCCTGCCAGTTCGCCGGCAGTGCGTCGTTGCGGCTCCATACCCCGATCTCACCGCGTTCGGGCAGGGCATCCGCCACCAGAGGAGCGAGCGGCGCCTGCACTTCCCACGCGCGCTGCAGTGCATTCAACCAGTGCTGGGCAGCGGCCGAAGCACCGCTGTGCACGCGCAGGCGCGGCAACGTTGCGGCACGCGGTTGCGCAGTGACTGGCATCGGCTGCGTGTGCCATTGCACCTCACGCGACAGCTGCAGGCGTGCGCCGTCCAGGCCGGGCAGGGGATCGGGAACGTGCACGGTCAATGCGGTGCCAACGGGCAGCTGCGCGTCCAGTTCGCGCAGCAGGCTGGGCAGGGATGCGCTGGCTGCAGGTGGCGCCTGATCAATGGCCGGGAAGCCGGGTGCCAGCCAGTGCCAGTTGCGATCCGCAGCGGTACCGCGCAGTGCGGCGGCATCCAGTCCCGGGGCCACCACCGTCCATGCACTGGAGGTCGGCACGGGGCCGGTCAACGCAGGCCGTGCCAGCAGCAGGGCCAGCGCGGCAAGCAACAGCAGGCGCACCAGCAGCAATGGCCAGTCATCGAAGCGGATGCGCTGGCGTGGCCGGATCTGTGCACGCAGCCAGCGCAGCGCGGCGAAATCCAGCGGTGTGTACGGATGGCGGCGGGCGAGGTGGATCAGCAGGGGCAGCAGCCATGCGGCGAGCGCGGCCAGGCCCAATGGGAAAAGCAGGGTCATGCACCGCCCCCACGGCCGAACAGGGCCTGCAGTGCCTGGTCCAGCGGTTGGTCGAGCCAGCCGGTGGCACTGGCGATGCCGCTGGCCTGCAGGCGCGAGTGCAATGCGTTGCGTGCGTCAGCGAAGCGCTGCAGGTAGTCGGTGCGGATCGCCGCGCCATCGCCCAGCAGTTCCTCGCCGGTCTCCGGATCGCGGAAGCGATGGCCGGCGTCGAACGGGAAGTCGCGTTCGTCGGCGGTCAGGATCTGCAACAGGGCCACTTCGCGGCGCGCGCTGGCCAGTTGTTCCAGCAGCACGATGCCGGCCTCGTCGAAGCCATCACCGATCGCCAGCAGCAGGTCGCCCGGACGCACGCGCTCCCACAGCGGGCGCAGGCGATCGGCCGCAGGCCAGCCACCGCGCGCCTGCAGCGCATGAAGTTGCAGATGCGCGCGGTCACGCTGGCGTGCGCCGTTCGCTGCGGGCACCAGCTGCAGTCCATCGCCATTGATCGCCAGCAGGCCGAAACGATCGCCCTGCTGCAGGGCCAGCTCGACCAGGCAGGCGGCAACGCCGCGCATGTGGTCCAGGCGCGTGCGCTGCGGTGCCGCGCGGTCGGCCTGGCCGGCCGAGGCGGTGGCATCGAGCAGCAGCCAGACCGTGATCGGGCTTTCGCGTTCGGATTCGCGCACGAAGAAGCGGTCCGAGCGTGCATACAGCTTCCAGTCGATCTGACGCAGTTCGTCCCCGGGCTCGTAGGCACGGTACTGGGCGAATTCGAGACCGGCACCGCGGCTGCGGCTGGCGTGCTGCCCGATGCCGCTTGCGCCGCTGGCCAGGCGCGGCCGCAACCGCAGCATGCGCAGGCGCGCACGCAGTTCCGGTGGCAACGTCAGCGGCGCACCTGCGTTCACGCGTGACTCAACCCGGGAACGGCACGGCCTGCAGCAGGGCGGCGACCACGTCGTCGGCACGCTTCTGCTCGGCCTCGGCGGCGAACGACAGCAGCAGGCGATGGCGCATCACCGGTGCGGCCAGTGCCTGCACATCCTCGCGGGTGGCGGCGAACCGGCCCTGCAGCAGTGCGCGTGCCTTCGCCGCCAGCACCAGCGACTGCCCGGCGCGCGGGCCCGCACCCCACTTCACCCACTGGTTGATCGCCGCGGGTGCGCCTTCGCCTGGGCGGCTGGCGCGCACCAGGCGGGTGATCCAGGCCAGCACATCAGGGCTGACATGCACCTGGCGAACTGCGGCCTGCAGTGCGATCACCGCTTCGGCATCCATCACCTTCGGCACCGCGTCGGTGGCACCGCCGGTGGTCTGTTCCAGGATCTGCCGCTCTTCGTCCTCGCTGGGGTAATCCACCAGCACATGCAGCAGGAAGCGGTCCAGCTGTGCCTCCGGCAACGGGTAGGTACCGGCCTGCTCGATCGGGTTCTGCGTAGCCAGCACGAAGAACGGCGCGGGCAGTGCGTAGGTGGTGCCGGCGTAGCTGACCGTGCGTTCCTGCATCGCTTCCAGCAGTGCGGCCTGGGTCTTGGGCGGGGTGCGGTTGAGTTCGTCGGCCAGCAGCAGGTGGGTGAAGATCGGGCCCTGCTGGAAACGGAAATGGCGATGGCCGGTGCCGTGGTCTTCCTCCAGCAGCTCGGTGCCGAGGATGTCGCTGGGCATCAGGTCGGGGGTGAACTGCACGCGCCGGAACTGCAGTTCGAGCGCCTGCCCGAGCGAGCGCACCAGCAGGGTCTTGCCGAGACCAGGCGCACCTTCAAGCAGGCAGTGGCCGCCGGCCAGCAGGCCGATCAGCAGCTGTTCGACCACGGTGTTCTGGCCCACCACCGCGCGTGCGAGCGCAGCGCGCAGATCGTGCAGGCGCGGCAGCAGGGAATCGAGGTCGGGGGAGGTCATGGGCGTGCAGGTCCTATCAATTGTTCAACGCGTACATCACGATGTTGATGCCGAAGCGGGTGTTGTCTTCGGCCAGGAAGCGCTTGTTGCGCCAGTCGTAGTCCCACTCGCAGCCGTAGTCCTTGTTGCTGTACAGCAGGCCCAGGCGGCCGTCGACCTCGATGCCCTTCAGGTAGTCGTGTACCAGGTCGTCGCCCCAGCCGTTGAGTTCGAAGCTGGTGGCGGGCGGGCCATCGGGGAAGCGGAAGAAGCTGCGGTACAGCGGGTGGCTGTTGGGCAGCTTCTGCAGTGCCTTGGGACCGAACAGGCGACCCATCTGCGCCTCGAACGAGGTGGCGAACAGGCCGTCGATATCGTGGTTGCAGTCGTCGACGAAGACGAAGCCGCCATTGCGCACATAGCGCACGAAGTTCTGCCGTTCGGCGGCGTTGAATTCCACCAGCGTGTGCCCGGCCAAGTAGCAGAACGGCGCTTCCAGCATGCGTGGGTCGGCCAGCGCCACCACGTGTTCCTGCGGATCCACGCGCAACGAGGTGTAGTCGATCAGCGAGGTGATCAGGTTGGACGGCATGCGCGCGTCCGCGTCCCAGTCACCGGAGTCGTACCGCAGGCGGGTGAACCAGAAGTCGTAGCGCGAACTGCGCGGACCTGCCTGCGCGAAGGCCGGCAGCGCCGCCGCCGAAGCGGCAGCGGCCAACCAGCGCAGACAGGCCCGCCGGTCCATCAGACCGCGTCGGACAGCGAGGTGAAGGTGAAATCGCGCAGCTTCATCGGCGGGATCATCATCACGAACGAAGATTCATCACCGGCCACGCGTACCGGCTTGCCCAGCTCTTCGATGTTGTTGAGCATGATCACCGGCGACTCGTTGAAGCGGAAGTTCTTCACCGGGTGCTTGATCTGGCCGTTCTCGATGTAGAAGGTGCCATCGCGGGTCAGGCCGGTCAGCAGCACGGTCTGCGGATCGACCATGCGGATGTACCAGGTGCGGGTGACCAGGATGCCCTTCTGGGTGCCGCGTACCAGCTCGGCGGTGCTCTTGTCGCCACCGCTCATCAGCAGGTTGCCCGGCGTTGCCTTGGCGGTCTTGCCCTGCTTCTGCGCCCAGAAGCGCGAGTAGTCCAGGTTGGCGATCTTGCCGTTCTCGATGATGGCCATGCGCTCGCGTGGCATGCCCTCGTTGTCCCACGGCAGCACCGGTGCATCCGGATGCCAGGGGTCGGCAATCATGGTCACGCGCGGGTCGTAGACCTGCTCGCCCAGCTTGTTGCCGCCGCCCTTCTTCGACAGGAAGCTGCGGCCCTCATCGGCCGAGCGTGCGCTGAAGAAGTTCATCATGAAGCTGATCAGGCCCGCGGCCGCGGCCGGTTCCAGGATCACCGTGTACTTGCCCGGCTCCAGCGCCTTGGCTTCGGCCGATTCGGTGGCCTTGCGCATGGCGATGCGGATGTCCTGGTCGGCCTTGAAGTCGGCGGCATCCTTCAGGTTGCGGCCGACCCAGCCCGAACCGCGGCCATCTTCGGTGCGCACGGTGCAGGTGTAATCGAAGTTGGTGGTGCGCTGGTAGGCGAAGTTGCCGTTGCTGTTGGCGGTGGCCTGGAAGCCCTGGCCGTCTTCAAGGAAGCCGGCGGCGATCAGGCCGTGGCCACGGCACGGGGCGATCGAATCGGCGGCGACCTTGGCGCGGAAGGCCGGATCGATTGCAGCGGTGGACTCGCTGAAGGTCGGGCTGGCGCGATAGCTCTGCTTGCCGATGGCCGGCATGAACTCCGGGTTCTCCGGCGCCAGACGCGCCAGGTCTTCGGCGCGGCGTACCACGCGTTCCAGTGCGGCATCGTCGAACTCGTTGATCGAGGCCGTGCCGACGCGCTTGCCGAAGGCGACGGTGACCGCCAGCTCGGTGTTGTCGACGATGCCACTGGTGGAGACATTGTTCAGCGCGAAACGGATGTTGCCGCTGATCGCGCCGGCCAGCACGGCGGTGCATTCGTCCGCCTTGGACAGGGCGATGACCTTGTCGAGGATGGCCTTGGCCTGGGCTTCGGTGAAGATACTCATGGTGTAAGGGCTCCTGACCGATCAGCCGAGGCTGCGTGCGGTGTTGATGACGTTGATGCCGTTGAAGCGCGCGGTGGACGAACCGTGCGAGACCGCCGAGACCTGGCCGGGCTGGCCCTTGCCGTCGAAGAACGAACCGCCCAGGCGGTAGTCACTCTCGTCAGCCACGGCGGTGCAGGCATTCCAGAACTCCGGCGTGCGGATCTGGTAGGCCACGTCTTCCAGCATGCGGGTGATCTGGCCGTTCTTGATCTCGTAGAACAGCTGGCCGCCGAACTGCGCGTTGTAGCGCTGCTGGTCGATCGAGAACGAACCATCACCGATGATGTAGATGCCGTTCTCCACGTCCTTGATCAGGTCCGACACGCTCAGCGGCTTCTTGCCCGGTGCCATCGACACGTTGGCCATGCGCTGGAACTGCACGCTGGACCACGAGTCGGCGTAGCAACAGCCGTCGGACTCGGTCTTGCCGAGGATGTGGGCCTGGTCGCGGATGGTCTGGTAATCCACCAGCTTGCCGTTGCTGATCAGGTCCCAGCGCTTGCACTTCACGCCTTCATCGTCGTATGCCACCGCACCGAGGCTGCCCGGCTGGGTCTTGTCGGCGAAGATGTTGACCAGCTCGCTGCCGTACTGGAAATGCTGCTCGCGCTTGTCCAGGGTGGCGAAGCTGGTGCCGGCGTAGTTGGCTTCGTAGCCGAGCACGCGGTCCAGTTCCAGCGGGTGGCCGATTGACTCATGGATGGTCAGCCAGGTGTGCGACGGGTCGAGTACCAGATCGTACTTGCCCGGCTTCACCGACGGGGCCTTCAGCTTTTCCTGCGCCTGCTTGGCCGCAGCGATGGCGTCTTCCTTCATGTTGTAGGAAGAGCTGTAGTTGACTACGCCATTCGGGCTGACCACCTTGCCGGCAGCCGCACCGTCCAGATACTCGTAGCCCAGGCCCATCGGTGAGGACAGGCCTTCGCGGGTACGGAACTTGCCGCTGGACTTGTCGATGGCGGTGATCGTCATCGGTGCCCAGATGCGGTGCACGTCCTGGTCGATATAGGAACCATCGGTGGAGGCGAAGTACTTCTGCTCGTTCACAAGGAACAGCATGGAATTGACGAAGCTGGCGCCGGCGCCCATCGCCGCAGCGTTGACGTCCAGCAGCAGGTCGACCTTCTCCTTGATCGGCACTTCCATCGCATTCTTGCGGATCGGCGTGCGCCAGCTCACCTC
This sequence comes from Stenotrophomonas sp. SMYL11, assembly GCF_036320005.1. NCBI lineage: Bacteria > Pseudomonadati > Pseudomonadota > Gammaproteobacteria > Lysobacterales > Lysobacteraceae > Stenotrophomonas > Stenotrophomonas sp. SMYL11. The sequence continues at coordinate 2,376 of NZ_JAWIRS010000006.1, read as the reverse complement.
ACCCACGCCCGGCGCCTTGGCCAGCTGCACCGGTGCGGTCTGCACGCCGGCATTGGCCTTGGCGATGGCAGCGGCCTGCTGCGCGGCGCGGGCCACATCGGCCGTGCCCATCGCGTTGGTGGCGGCGAAGCCCCACGCACCGTTGACGATCACGCGGATGCCAACACCGGTGGACTCGGTGTTCACCACGTTCTGCACCTTGTCCTCGCGGGTGATCACGAACTGCCGCAGGTAGCGGCCGATGCGCACGTCGCAGTAGGTGGCACCGGCGCTGCGTGCGGCCTGCAGGGCGGCGTCGGCCAGGCGCTTCTTCAGCGCCGGGTCGAGGCTGGACTGCAGCTGCTCGGCGGCGATCACCTTGCCGAAGAAGGAGGGCACGATCAGCCCGCCCGCGGTAAGCCCGGTCAGGGCCAGGAAGTCACGTCTTTGCAAGGCTGCTCTCCATGTCGAAGGATGGGTGGCTCAAGCGCCGAGACTGCGCGCGGTGTTGATGATGTTGATGCCGTTGAAGCGGGTGGTGGACGAACCGTGCGAGACCGCCGAGACCTGGCCGGGCTGGCCCTTGCCGTCGAAGAACGAACCGCCCAGGCGGAAGTCACGCTCATCGCAGATGGCGGTGCAGGCATTCCAGAACTCCGGCGTGCGGATCTGGTAGGCCGCGTCCTCGACCATGCCGGCGATCTTTCCGTCCTTGATCTGGTAGTACAACTGGCCGCCGAACTGCGCGTTGTAGCGTTGCTGGTCGATCGAATACGAACCGCGGCCGTGGATGTAGATGCCGTTCTCCACGTCCTTGATCATGTCCTCGACGCTGAGCGGCTGCTTGCCCGGCGCCAGCGAGACATTGGCCATGCGCTGGAACTGCACGCTGGACCAGGAATCGGCATAGCTGCAGCCGTGCGAGGCATCGCGGCCGAGGATGTGGGCCTCATCGCGGGTGGCCTGGTAGTCGACCAGGATGCCGTCGCGCACCAGATCCCAGCGCTGGGTCTTCACGCCTTCGTCGTCGTAGCCGACCGCACCGAGGCTGCCCGGCTGGGTCTTGTCGGCGAAGAAGGTGACGATGTCGCTGCCCCAGCGGAAACCGGCATCGCGCTTGTCCAGCGTGGCGAAGCTGGTGCCGGCGTAGTTGGCTTCGTAGCCGAGCACGCGGTCCAGCTCCAGCGGGTGGCCAACGTTCTCGTGGATGGTCAGGAACAGGTTGGACGGGTCCAGCACCAGGTCGTACTTGCCGGGCTTCACCGACGGCGCCTTCAGCTTCTCGCGCGCGTGGCGGGCGGCGGCGATGGCGTCCTCGACCGGGTCGTAGGAATCGCGGTAGGCGGTGATGCCACCGGGCAGCTGCACCTTGCCGCGCGCATCGCCATCGAGGAACTCGTAGCCCATGCCCATCGGCGAGGACAGGCCGGCACGGGTGCGGAACCTGCCGCTGGCCTTGTCGATGGCGGTGGCGGTGAACGGCAGCCAGATGCGATGGATGTCCTGGTCGATGAACGAGCCGTCGCTGGAGGCGAAGTACTTCTGTTCATTGACCAGGAACAGGGTGGAATTGATGTAGTCGGCGCCCGCATTCAGCGCGGCGGCGTTGAGCGCCAGCAGCAGCTCGACCTTGTCCTGGATCGGCACCGCCATCGCGTTCCTGCGGACCGGCGTCTGCCAGCGCACCTCACCCACCGACGGCGTCGGTGCCAGCTGTACCGGCCGGGTCTGGATGCCGGCGTTGGCGCGGGCGATTGCCGCCGCCTGCTCGACCGCAGCGCGCACGGCGGCCTCGGTCTGCTGGTGGGTAGCGGCAAAGCCCCAGGCGCCGTTGACGATCACCCGCACGCCGACACCGGACGATTCGCGGTTGGTCACATTGCCGACCTGGTGCTCGCGGGTGATGACCGACTGATTGAGATAGCGGCCGATGCGCACATCGCAGTAGCTGGCCTTGGCTGTGCGTGCGGCGGCGAGCGCAACGTCCGCCAGGCGTCTGCGCTGGGCGGTATCGACCGGGGCGAGCAGCTGCTCGGCGGCGATGGCACGGGAATGCGGCAGCAGCAGGCCCGCCAGGCCCAGACCGGAAAAAGCCAGGAACTCACGTCGTTGCACAGCGTTTCTCTCTCTCTCGCTTGCGTGCGGTTGGCAACGGGCCGGACCGATCACGTCAACTTCCCGACTTTCGCCAGCGCGGCGCATCCGGGCAAGTGACTGCAGTCATGGTTGGGGAGGGTTTCGGCAGGGCTTGCAGCCCTGCACCTGCTCAATGCAACGGCAACGGCCGAAGCAACAGCAACAGCGGCATTCCGTGGGTGGCGGGGCGGTGTGGGTGGGCAGGACACGCCGTAAACCCATCCCTGGGGGCTCGATGGCGCCATCCATGGCGCCAACGGT